>DATNLE010000308.1:0-46914 GCA_035603035.1 Candidatus Acidiferrales bacterium
AGATCTCCCAACCCGTAAGGGATAAGAAGGGCCCAGGAAGACTACCTGGTTGATAGGCTGGAGGTGGAAGAGTGGCAACACTCGTAGCTTACCAGTACTAATCGCCCGTTCGGCTTGACCATAAAATTTACTCGGTGCAGATACAGCTGTCAGCTCTCAGCTTTCAGTCCTCAGCTAAAAACTGAGCTGAGGCGAGGGCAAGTTTTCTCTCGATCGCCAGAATCTGGGCGGAAAGGAGCAAACGCGCTGACAACTGTGCGCCGACGCTTTTGAAATTCTAAGACGAAGCTGGTTCAGCTTCGAGGACGAAGCAAAAAAGCAAAGCCGAAGTATTGTGGTTGAAATCGGAAACAAACAACAAGAAAGTAAGCCACACCAATCTATTCAGTTGTGAGGTTTCGTCCTCACGTTCTTTGAAAGTTCGTCGCTCACAAGCGACAACGAGATGGCGTAGAGATCCTTCGCGGAACCCGCTCAGGATTTCGGCGCGCGGCCCAGAGGCCGCGCAATCGCCTCAACTTGTCGGTGATCTTACCGCGGGGGATCCACCCGTTCCCATCCCGAACACGGAAGTTAAGCCCCGCAGGGCCGATGGTACTGCACGCGCCAAGTGTGTGGGAGCGTAGGTCATTGCCGGCATAAATAAAGGCCAGTCTGAGAAATCAGATTGGCCTTTTCCTTTGTTCCTTTTGCTGCGGCTGAGTTTTCGGCAGAGTGCGTGACGGCGCCCTGATGGTCACTGACAGTAGTTCCCCTTCAGGTTCTCCAGGAGCAGTCTGAGAAATTTCTCCGCGCCGACCTCTCGAATCAGATTCGCGGACGCCTTAACCCACTGCTCTTCGCTCTTCGCTCGCTAGCGTGTCATGGTCCTGTGCGAAGATGGGATGCACACTCCGCAGGCAATAGAAAGGGATTTGCGAGCACCTTGGACAACTCTTCCTCGGTAAACGGTTTGCCCATTTGGTCCTCAGCAGCCTATGACTTAAGCCGGAACTAGTATTTTCCGTGAAATATCGCATGATTCACGTCCGGCCAGAACTCTTTTAGTACGTTGAACGCGCCGTCCAAGCCCACCTGCGTTCCCCAACGTTGGTACGTTTTTACCCACTGGTTGTTCTGTGCCGGGTAATACGCATTGCCGATGCCCGCGGCCGCTCCCGCCCCCACGACCTCCGACAGATTGAACGTGCTCTTCCCCGAGTTGGCCCTGGTGATGAACAGCCGAGTTACCGCATAACCAGTCCGCTTAAAGAATTTGCCTTTGCCCATGGTGTAGTATCTCGGGTCTTCTTTCGTCGCCAGCGGGACGACCGCTTCGGTCATGTAGTTCTCTATGCCGCTATCGACAAAGGCGTGCCAGTAGTATTTACCGTAGCCCTCAGCGCCTTGCCCAAAGGTCGGCTGCGATTTGCCGGCCATGTTAATTCCCGCGAGCGCTCCCACGAAAATGAAACTGGAGTAGTCGAACGTATCCTGCGTCGCCAGCCACAGTGCGCTCTTGAGATTCAGCGGAGGCAACTGCGTGTTGGCGCTGACCGCCCGGTAATTGGGGACGATCCCAAGAATTCTCTTCGGTTGTTTGCCAAACTGGTCATTGGGGTTGTTGGCCTGTGCGGGGGAGACGCTGGGCGTGGGCGCGTCTGGCACAGAGGACTTTCCATCCCTTGTGGCGCTCGGCTGCTGGGCCTGGGCGAGCACCGTAACATCGTCCCGCTGCGCTCCCCCTTGTGATTGTTCGAGCGCGCTCGTTGGCTCCTGGGCTTGAACAGCCGCTGCTCCCAACGTTCCCGCCAGCGCCATCACCATGCAAAACGGTCCAATCGTTTTCAAATCTTCCCCCCATATGTATATTCCCTTTCGGGCCCTACCTGCTTCGGTTTCCACGCAGTTCCCGCTGATCTTCTAAAGTCGGATCGTTTGAACCGGCGTTTCGATACACGCCACCTCGCCGCGGAAGAAAACGAGTCGGTGCGAATTCCGGATTGGAAAGCGTCAATCGGTTGCTCCGTTCTGGTTGCGGGCGTGTCTCCTCTGCAAATAGCCGTGAATATCGGGCCAAAACTCCTTCAACTCATTCCCGAAGGCGTCAATGCCCATCTGAACCGTAAAACCGGAAAGACTCGATGTAAAACTACGATCGGAAGCGGGATAGTAGAGGTTGGAAATGGCAATCGCAGTTGTATTGCCCGCAAACTCGGGAATGTTGAACATATGAGCGCCGGAGTCTTTTCGGGCGACGAGAACGCGGCTGATGGCATAGCCAAAGCGGTGTCCCAGGCCGCCCTTTCCCAGTCGAAAATAGCGAGGATCTGTTCTCAAGATCGTGGGGAAAACGCCGCCCACCATGAGATTGCCATCCACCTGATCGGCGAAAGCCGCGCCATACCGCTTCGCATATCCGCTCGCTCCCTGTCCGAACCCGGGATAGGAATTCTCCCCCTGACGTATGGCGGCCACAATGCCTACGATCCCGAACTCATACGGGTCGAAGGTACCCTTCGCTGAAATGGCGAACTTCTCTTTCCACGAGATCGGCGGCACCTGCGACTGACTCTCTACCGTCAAGTAGTTCGGCATCACGTAAAACATCCGGTCGTCCTTGTTCTTTTTCTTATTTTGTTGGTCGGGGCTTTTTTGATCTTGGGAATTGCTCGCAGCAGGCGGTTGGTCTGCGGGTTTGTCCTGCTTCTGAGGACTGGTCGCAGGCGGTTGGGCGGATTGAACAGGATCCGATGTTTGAGTCTGCGCGGCGCTTTGACCGTGGCAAAAAGCCGCACAGAATAAGACCGACATGGTCAGTAGGCCTTCACGCGCTGAATAACTCAGTTTCAAATTGATAATGGCTCCAAGTCCTGTTCATTGAGATGCCGCCGAGGCGATGTTGGCCGTCCACGGTTGGCAGTCCATTCTCCGCGAACAGACTCCCGCTACCCTGCCAGTATGCGAGCCTTGGGAAATCCCGACATTCAACGAGTCGTCCGCGGGAGGTGTGGTCAGTCTCCCCCACTTTCAGGATGATTTCCACGCCCCATGCGCCGCAAACGAGAGAACTTCTCTCCCACTCTACTAGTTAAGAGGGCGAGCCTCTTAAAGATCATAAATCATTTCTAGAAACTGATTTTCGTGGCGAACTGAATCAGTCATGGCCCTCTCTCCGCTGGGCGGCTTGTTCAGCCAGTTGCTGACGCACACGCACTTCTCGGTCTCTTCGTGCTTGGGGTTTCTGGCACTGATCGGTGTGTCGGTCGAGATCAGCTGCACTATTATATGCTGGACTACATCAATCAACTTCGTACACGCGGGATGGGCGCCGCGCGAACCCGCCAAGGGTGCATCCCTCCGTCTGCGGCCTTATCATGATGACCATGCGGGTGGCCACACTCGGGCTTCTGCCGGCAGCCATCTCGCACGACATCGGTCGTGATGGCTGGCGGCCTCACCGTGAAGCTTTTTATCAGGGCGGTGTTGTGGCCCGCCTTGTAGGCTTCTGGGCGAGGCGCGGTGACAAGTTACCGACATCGGAGGTCGGCTTTATTGAAGAAGGGGAACAGGTTGATTAGCGGAAACCGTTAACCGGTAGCAATCTGCCCTGGACCACGCTGGTTTTACAAACGGCGGAGGGAGATCGTTGGTGAAATCGGGGGTTGCGCCGCCTGAGAATTTGCTGGTGAAGCGGGCGAAGTCACGCCGACTGGATTCAATCTGTCAACCCTGTGTTTGGCCTGACACTTACGGGAACTCGGAGGAGTTCCGCAACAAAGCCCCCTGAACGTGTGGAGCGGGCACTCCTGCCGGCTGCTTTTTTGACTCCAGCTTTCTTTGGCAGGACCCTTTGCGGGAGGGCCCCGCCGCGAAAAATTCTTGGCCTGACTCCGAAAATTGCTCACCTTGAATACAATTGCCACATGAGCAAAGTAAAAGTCGCCGCCTTTTCAGTTTCCATCGATGGCTTCGGGGCCGGACCCCGCCAAGACTTAGAGAACCCTCTCGGAGTCCGCGGGCTCGAACTGCATGGATGGTTTCTGCAGACCGAAGTATTCAAGAAGATGCACGGCCAAAGCGGCGGTACCAAAGGCATCGACAACGATGTCGCCGCGCAATCTTTCGAAAATGTCGGCGCCTGGATCCTGGGCCGGAATATGTTCGGCCCGGTTCGAGGTCCCTGGGCGAAAGACGATTCCTGGAAAGGATGGTGGGGCGATAATCCTCCGTACCACACTCCCGTTTTTGTGCTAACGCATCACGCGCGCTCTCCGCTCGCGATGGAAGGCGGCACCACCTTTCACTTCGTCACCGATGGATTGGAGTCTGCTCTCCAGCAAGCCAAACAGGCGGCCAAAGGCAAAGATGTCCGCATTGGCGGCGGCCCGTCTGTCATTCGGCAGTATCTGATCGCGGGCCAGATCGACGAAATGCATTTGGCCGTGTCGCCAGTCCTGCTGGGCGAGGGGGAACATCTATTTTCCGGAATTAATCTCCCCCAGCTTGGATTCGCACCCTTCCGGACTGTCCCCGGAGAAAAGGCAACCCACGTTTTTGTTGAGAAGAGGTAATGCGATCATGTCGGCGAAAAAGTTTGCCAATCCGACCGTGCTACCTGAGGGTTTTCTTTATCAGCCCGACTTCTTGAGCGAGAGCGCAGAGGCCGATCTTCTGCGCACGATCGAGACCCTGCAATTTGGCGCTTACGATTTTCGCGGCTACATCGCGAAGCGGCGGGTCGTGGCTTATGGAGAGGGCTATGATTCCGGCACCCGGCGCATGGCGGTCACGGATAAAGTTATCCCAGATTTTCTGAGTCCGATCCGGGAGCGTGCGGCCGTGATTGCCGGTATGCCCGCGGACGAGATTGTTCAGGCGCTGGTGAGTGAGTATTCCGTGGGAACTCCGATCGGCTGGCATCGCGATTCGCCGCAGTTCGAAACCATCATCGGAATCTCCCTTCGCAGTTCTTGCCGCCTGCGGCTGAAGCCGTACCAGGGAGAAGGGAAAATTATTTCAGTGATGCTTGAACCGCGCTCGATTTACGTGATGCGGGGGCCGGTACGCTGGCATTTTCAGCACAGTATTCCTGCGGTCCAGGACCTTCGGTATTCGATCACCTTGCGGACGCTTTCGAAAAAGCACAATTCCCGAGCTGCGTAGGACGCCCGCGGGCGAACCCCCGGTAGCACTTTTTTCTGAGCTCCGGGGATTCCATCATTCGTTGGGGAAACAGGCGGAAGCGAAATGTTTCCCAGAGAAATGTATGGAAGGGAATCAGGGATTTCCAAAAGAGCGGCGGAGATGTTGGCGGCAGATGGTGCACGCGCCGGCATTGGCCAGCTTCGACGGCGTGACCGGCGGGATGATTCTGGATTTGAGTGAGGAAGGGCCGTCGATGCAGACAGAAAGTGATGGCGACGGGCAGCTGCCGGATCGGGAGGGACGCGTCCGAGTGAGGCTTGAACCTTCCGAGCCGGAGACGCAGTTTGAAACTACCGGCTATATCGCGTGGGCCGATGGTTGACGGCGAATGCGGGTGCGCCCAGCCACATCGCGCCGAAGCTCGCGTTGGGCAGGACGGCGTGGCCTGCAGGAGCGAAGTCGCCGGGAGCGGCAGAGGGGCGTCCCATGGCGGTGAGTTTGGAGGCGGAAGCCTGGACCGCGGGGGAAAGCGGGCATGTGGGGGCGGTCTCGGCGACGGTGCAATACGAGTTCAGCTCTTTGGGGAAAGATTTGACGGCTTCGTTGCGGCTGATGGGGAGCGTGCGCGGTCGCTGACCCGGGGCACCAGCGCGGCGATTGCGCGCCTCCACAAGGGCGCGGTGATTTGCCGGGCGAGCGTTGGGGAAAAAGCGCCGGGGGCTGGGGACGCGGTTGGATGTGAACGCGGGACTTTCGGGAGAGTGCTTTCGCGCGGGAAAGACTTTGCGCTGCGACGATACCGAGATTGATCGTCGCGTGGATTTGGAGAGTTGCCGGAGGCTGGGCGTGCGATCCATTCTGGCGGCGCCGGTTCGCTTTGAACGCGACCTAGTGGGACTGCTGATGGTCTTTGCGGCCGCACCCTTTAATTTCGATGCGGGCGATGTGGCGGTGGCGGAGAGTCTGGCGCACACCGTGATTGTGAGCATGAGACTGGCGTAGAAAGGCTAGTCTCTGCGCTGTGAAAGTTCCGGGCCCGAGCGAACCAGGGTCAAGTCAAAACCCAAGGTCAAAAGCAGCGGACAAGAGTCTCCGCTCCAGTTGAGCGAAGAAAAGGCCACGTTCTGGATGAGCGTGGCCTTTCGTGTGTGATTATGCAGCAGCTTGTTGTTGATAAGCGGAGACGAAAGACTCAGCGACGAAACTTTCAAAGGGGGTTGGAGTGGTGTTGCGGGCAGTGCGCGGTTCGAGAGGGCGCATGTATCCGGAGTTCAGTGCAGCGGTCATCTCGAGCAAGAGGCTGGCGAAATTGTCGGACATTCCCATCTGGATCAGGGCCGGGCGAATCTGGTCGTCGGTGAGGTGGACATACTTCAGATTCGGTTTTCCGATGGCTGTGCCGATGATCGCGGTGACTTCGGTGTAGTCGAGATCGCGCTGGCCGTGAAGCTCCTGCGTTTGCTTGCCGCGGAAGGCGAGCTGCAAGAGAGCGTCGGCGGCCGCGGCACCGATGTCGCGAGTGGCAATCATGGGAAGTTTGAGATCGGGGCGAAGCGGGCCGGCGGTGCAATCCATGGCGCGGATCGCACTGGCCTGCGGCAGAGTGTTTTCCATGAAATATGCCGGGCGCAGGTGAAGCACGTTGGCAGCATCGATCCGGTTCAGCTTTTGCTCGAGGTTGTGGAGGCCGACTACGGGGCCGGTGCCGGAAGGCTTGTCGGCTCCGAAGCTGCTGAGCGAGACAATATTGCTGACTCCGGTATTCTTCGCGGCGATGGCGATGGCGTCGCTGACCCGCTCCGCATACGCCAGAGCGTCGTTGCTGGCGGGGTTGGGTGGAATCATGACGTAGGCGGAGTCGGCGTGTTGAAAGGCTTTGGTGAGGGCAGCCGGGTCGCTGACATCGGCGATTGAAATTTCCGCACCGTTGGCCGCGAGGGGTTGCAGGTGTGATGCGTTTCTGCCGACAGCGCGAACTTTCTGGCCGCGGGCAAGAAGAGTCTTTGCGACTATGTGGCCGGTGTTTCCGCTTGCTCCAAGAACAACGTACATGGGAACCTCCTTATTTGAGTGTTGGATGCGGGAAAGCGGCCTCGGATTCGACGCGAAAGGGCAAGCTCGGGCGTCTGGCGACGGAGAGCAAATTGCCGCCGACCGGCTCAGAGCAATCTCGTTCGCCGATGCCTGGGGGTCGAGATGACAAGACGCTAAAGTCCGAAGGAGAATGTTGATGGGGGTCGCGAATGGGAATCGAAAGTAGCGGCAATGGTGCGGGAATCACGGCGGTAATTTTGGATTACGGCGAAGTGCTTTGTCATCGGCCCTCCGCACAAGAATTCGATCGTCTGGCGAAAACGTTTGGCGTGGATGAGAATTCGTTTGCGGCGTTATGGGACAAGAATCGCGGTGCATTCGACCGCGGAGATATCTCGGCGGAGGCTTATTGGATCAGGCTGGCGGAGGATGCTGGAGCACAAATGGATGCCAAACAACTGCAGCAAGTCTGCGAGTGGGATATTCAAATGTGGGGAAATCCGAATGAGGAGATGGTGGGTTGGCTCCGGCAACTGCGCCATGGCGGAATCAAGACGGCGCTGCTTTCGAATATTCATCCGGCGATGATTTCCTATCTGCACAAGAATTTCGACTGGCTGGAGCTGTTCGACTTCAGAACATTTTCAGCGGAAGTTCGCTTGATCAAGCCAGACCGAGCGATTTATGAGCACACTTTGCGGGGGCTCGGAGTTACGGCCAAGGAATCGCTGTTCGTGGATGATCGCGAAATCAATGTCAAGGCGGCGCGAGACCTGGGGATTCACGCTCTGCGATTTCGATCGATAGGTCAGCTTCGGGAAGAACTGAAAGCGATTGGGTTTTCGATCCTGCCGGTTGTGGAGGGGCGTCATTAGGGGCTGGGCGCGAAGTTCGAAGGGGTAACAGCAAGATCAAAATCACGGCAGCGGGGGGGATTGTCCGTTCCAGATCTGGCGCCGGTCATGGCGGGCACGACCGGCGCCATCGTGTATCACCCATGGGTAATTACTGCGCGGGCGTTTCTGCGGACCCGGGCGGCGCGGACGGTTTGACTTCGGCGTCGACTTCGGGAGCGCTGACGGGAGTGATCTTTACCGTGGCGAGGATTTGTTCGAGACGGCGGAAGACTTCGTTGCGGTCGATGTGGCTGGGGCTGGGTTTGGTTGTGGTTGGCGTGTCGAGCTTGGTGTTGGCGACTTTCAGGGCGAACTCATAGCAGGCGCCGTTTTGAAAGACGTGATAGTACTTCGACGCCTGTTCGCGAGTACCGTTATTCAATTCTCCGCGGGAATTGGTCTCGGCGGAATCGAGTTCCATATCGCCGATCATTAATTTTGATTTTGAAATCGGCGGCGTGGTTAGCTGCGCGGTGGCTTGGATCGTGGGATCGCCGGGGGAGGCGGGGTTCGGCTGCGGGACGGAGAATTCGCTGCAGTGTTCAGCAGTGAGATTCTGGTTCACGCTCACGTTGAAGAAGGCCGCGGCCAGGTCAGAGTTGGGATAGATGGAGTCGGGAACCGCAACGGCGGCGAGCGCCACTCCGCCGGGCTGCACAAAATCCATGGGAACAGGGCCGGAGAAGACGAGTTCGTTGGCAGCGGCACCGGTCTTCAGAGCGTAATTGCGCGGGTACTGGAAATAAACGCCCGACGTGCTATCGACATAGGCCACGGTTGGTGGAGCTTTGTGAACGACTTTCTTGTGCACCGGCTTGGCGGCGGCTTGCTGCACCGGCGTTGCTGCGGGCAAGGAACTGGTGGGGATGGGCGGCGTGGTTTGAGCCGTTGCGGGTTGGTTGACGGAGCTTATGGGTTTCGGTTGATCGCTGGAGCATCCGACGGTTAGCGAACAGCCGATCAGCAGCGCAGCGAAGACCAGCGTGCTGGTGGTTGGATTGAGATTTTTTTTCTCGGCGAAATTTGGTTTGGCGAAATTTGTCTTGCCCCAGGCAACGGAATTCAGAGTTGATGGGGTATTCGGAAACAGGTTGATGCGGGTCATGGTTGGTCCCCTCCTGCTGCTAAGCAGCGCTCAGGGAAGGTGCATAGAATGGGCCATTCGACCGGGCGTTGATTTGATGGGGGTTAGTACGACGTGTTTTTGCTTGATCGTGGCGCGGCGGACACTGTGTGGGGCGCGGGACACGGGACACCGGGGGCAGGACAGCCGAGGGCGGCTGTCCTGCACACTGTTTGGTTGTTGTCTCCGGGCCGCAATCTACGCGGCTGCGATGCGGCGGATCAGGTCTTCCTGCTGTGATTTGCTTTCGGCGCCGATAGTGAAGGCGTCGAGGATGCCGAGAGACAGAGCGTACTTGAGGGCTTCGTTCTGCCGCTGGGCTAGATCGCCCTGGCCGAGAATCTTCATGCCGATCACGGCTTTGCCGGAGGCTTTCATTTCGCGAAGGACGCCGACGACGGTTTGCGGATCTGCGTCCATGTGCGAGCCGATGGGGTTGACGCGGGCGAGATCCACTTCTACCCAGGGCGATTTCGCGGCGGCGCGCAGAGCTTCGATGCTGTGACAGGAACAACCGTGGGCGCGAATGATTCCCTTCTGCTTGGCTTCGGAGAACACGTCCATCACGCCTTTGAATCGCTCGGGCCAATCGGCCTCGGTGAGGCAATGCATGAGGCAGATGTCGAGGTAATCGGTGCCCAGTTCGCGGCGGAAACGATCGAGATCGGCGCGGGCTGTAGCGGGATCGCGGGCCCAACTTTTTGTGAGTACAGTGACTTTGTCGCGGGGCACGTGCTTGAGCGCCTCAGCGACGTGAGGATGGCTTCCATAGGAATCGGCGGCGTCGAAGAAGCGCAGGCCGTGATCGTATCCGTTGAGAAGGAGATCAGAGAGTCCCTTGATGCCGAGCGCAGTCTGATTGGAATGATGACCAGAGCCTACGGTGCCGGTGCCCATGGCCAGGCGGCTGGTCTTGATGCCAGTGCCGCCAAGAGTGACGGTATCAGTGGCGGAGAATTTTGATAACGGCGGCTGGGAAGCGAGGGCGGAAAGGATATTTTTCGACGTGAGCTTTTTCGCGGCAAACCAAGTGGCTCCAAAAGCGGTGCTGGAGCGGATGAGGAATTCGCGGCGATGCATAGGAACCTCCGATGCGGGCTCGGCTGCCGGGCTTCGGCCCTCGGTTTTTATCAGGCTACATCAGTTGAGGGGACGGCGGGTGCGAAAATTTTTGCGGCAGGAAACGGAAGGGCTTTACCACACCGCTGGCGGGGGAGCACAGAGGATTACTCGAATTGTTTGCGGAAGGCGGCAAATTGTTGCTGCATCTCCACGATTTCCCTTTTCAATTCCAGGACTTCGTTTTCGAGATGGCCCAGGCGATCGTTGTCCGTTGCCGGAGCGCGCACGGGAAGCGGTTCGGCCGGTGGAGCATCGCCGGAGAATAGCTGCAGGTAGCGCGATTCCTTGGTGCCGGGCTGGCGCGGCAGGATGGCGGCGAGCGGAGGCTGGCGCTGGCCGAGGCGATCGAGCGTAGAGACGATATCGTCCAGGGCTTCGAAGCGGTACATGCGTTCGGTGCGGGAGCGCAGTTCGCCGGGGGTTTGCGGGCCGCGGAGGAGAAGCACGCACAAGATAGCGATCTCGCGGCGGTCGAAATTGAAAACTTCCTGCAGACGATGTTCGTACTTAGTGACCCGGCTGTCGGCGCCGCTGGCCGGACCGGCGAGACGTTTTTCCTGCAGCGTAGCCAGCGCGTGACTCACCGAGTCGTCCTCGAGAGTCATTACGGGATCGCGATTGTTTTTCTGGTTGCACGCGTTTACCAGAGCGTTGAGTGAGAGAGGATAGTAGTCGGGCGTGGTGATGTCTTTTTCGATGAGCGAGCCGAGAACGCGAACTTCGACGTCAGTGAGGGGATCCACGAGGTGGATTGTACTGCAGCGGCGTCGTGAGATGAACCAGGTATCCTAAGGTGCAAAACGGGGTGATGGGTTTGGTCTTCGACGACATGGAGAGCGCGCAGCTGGCGGCGAGTCTCCGGGCGCGCGCGCTTCCCTGGGCGCTCAAGTTTCTGAAGCCGGTTGGAGTGGTCAGCCTTGTGGTTTATCTGCTGCTTAAGTTTCCCCAGATATGGGCGGCACTGGGACTGGCGCGAATCGAGCAGTTTGGTAAGAAGATCGCGGACAAAAAAGGGCGGTGCGTCTTTCTGGTGGGATTTTCTTTGTTTGTGATTCGCGGTGCTGGCGCGCTGCTTCTCGGCGTGCCATTAGCGCATTACCACGATGAATTCAGTTATTTGCTTGCCGCCGATACTTTCGCCCACGGACGGTTGACGAATCCTCCGCACCCGATGTGGGTGCACTTTGAAACCTTCCATGTGATCTGGCAGCCGACCTATATGTCGATGTATCCCCCGGGACAGGGACTGATACTGGCGCTGGGCGAGGTGTTGGGGAATCCATGGATCGGACAATTGCTGGCGTCGGCACTGATGTGCGCTGCGATTTGCTGGATGCTACAGGGGTGGATCCCGCCGCGCTGGGCGCTGCTTGGGGGAGTGCTGGTGGTGACCCGGCTGGGGTTGCTGAGCTACTTCACGAATGGATACTGGAGCGCATGCCTTCCCGCGGTGGGAGGAGCGCTGATTCTTGGAGCGTTGCCGAGAATCCAGCATGGCGCGAAAAAATTGCATGCGCTGGTGATGGCCATTGGATTATTTATTCTGGCAAACACGCGCCCCTACGAAGGGTTCTTGTTGGCTGGGGGGGTGGCGATTGCTTTATTGGCATGGATGTTCGGAAGGCGCCGGCCCCCGCTGCGGATCTTGCTGACCAGGATCGTGCTGCCGCTGGTGCTGACCCTGGTGCCGCTTGCGGCCTGGACTGGTTACTACTACTACCGCGTGACGGGAAGTCCATTTCGATTGGCCTACGACGTGAACCGGGCGACGTACGCGATGGGTCGTTATTTCATTTGGCAACGGCCTTGGCCGCAGAAGACTTACCATCACGCGAAGATGCAGGCGCAATACGAGCGGGAGTTGCGCGAGGCGACGGAGTACCAGACACTGCCTGGATTCTTACGTCGCGGGCGAGGGAAGCTTTATTATTTCTGGCAGGTATATCTGGTTCCGCCGTTGCCGTTTGTGCTGATTGCGTTGCCCTGTGCGGCGCGCGACCGTCGGTTGCGGGTTCCGTGGATGATTTTTGCGATCTTCGTGATGGGGCTGGCGGTTGAGGTGTGGTTCCTGCCGCATTATTTTGCTCCGGCCGCGGCGTTGCTCTATTTATTCTTAATGCAGTGCATGCGGCATCTGCGGTGGTTTGAGTGGAACCAGCGTCCTGTGGGGCGGGCTTTGGTGCGGGCAGTTTGTGTGGTGTATGTGGGGACGGCGCTATTGCGTATCGGGTTGGCGGTGGCGCATGTTCACCCGGAGAAGGAGTGGCAGCACGGAGACATGGAACGGGCGGCCATTGTGCGGGAACTGGACGGGCGGCCCGGGGAGAATGTGGTGCTGGTGAGATATGCGCCGGACTTTGATCTTGATCGCGAGTGGGTATTCAATGGGGCCGACATTGATGGCTCGAAGATTGTCTGGGCGCGGGACATGGGAGCGGAGAAGAATCAGGAGCTGCTGGATTATTATCGCGGGAGAAAATTCTGGATAATCGAGGCGGATGGGTCGGCGAAACTGGAACCGTACGAGGAGAAGCGGTAGTTGAGGAAAGTGCGATTCGTTGAGCCAAGAATGTGTGAGCCACCTGATTTCGGTATAGTCTTGCGAGGAGAATTGATGCGAAGACGGGAGCGGACATGAGGATGCTGCTGCATTGGGTGCTGAGTGCGTTGGCAGTTTGGATTATGTCGCGCGTGGTGCCGGGAATCTACGTGAGCGGTCCGGTAGCGGCGCTGATCGCGGCCCTGGTGATTGGCTTCATTAATGCAACAATCGGGCTGGTGCTGAAGATTCTGACGTTTCCACTGACCCTGGTCACACTGGGATTGTTCTGGCTGGTGATCAATGCGCTGATGTTGGAGTTGGCTTCGGCATTGCTGGCGCCGGGGTTTCAGGTGCGCGGGTTCTTCGCGGCGTTTGTGGGCACGATTGTGCTGAGCTTGGTCAATCTGCTGCTGAAGGGAATCGTGATGCCGTCGCGGAACGGTCGCTAGTCATTCGTCACTTTTGAGGTCTGGCGTGATTTTCTTGGGCTTCATCGACTTCCAATCTTCTTCGGTGAGGGCGCGGCCGAGGTTACTGAATTCTCCGGCGCCTTGCAGGAATTCTCCGCCGTCCATGCGGATAACTTCTCCGTTGATGTAGCCGGAGCCGTCGCTTACCAGAAAGGCGGCAAGATTCGCCAACTCCTCCGGGGTACCGAAGCGGTGCAGCGGATTGCGGTCGAGTGCGAGCGCTTCGAGGTCGGGACGCGGCAGGAGGCGAGAGAAGGCGCCTTGGGTGGGAATGGGGCCGGGCGCGATAGCGTTCATGCGGATTCCGCGATTACCCCATTCGACGGCGAGACTGCGGGTCAGGGCTTCGACTCCGGCTTTGGAGACGGCGGAGGGAACCACATAGGCCGATCCCACAGGCGCGTAAGTTGCCGAGATGCTGAGGACGGTGCCGGGATGGCTGGCCTTGAGCCAGCGGCGACCGCAGGCCATGGTGGCGTGGAGCGTGCCCATGAGCACGATGCCAATGACCGACTCGAAAGCGCGCGGGGAAAGCTCTTCGGTGCGGGCAATGAAATTTCCCGCGGCGTTGTTGACGAGGATATCCAGCGGACCACCTTTCCAGATGGACTCGACCATACTCTCGACGGCGTCGAGGTTGCGGACATCGCAGGAGAGGGAATTGATTGGGCCGTTTACGGAAAGTTCGGCGACGGTTTTTTCAAGAACATCTTCGCGCCGGCCGCAGATATAAACCGCAGCTCCGAGTTCGAGGAAGCGGCGAGCCATGGCTTTGCCGAGGCCGGTGCCGCCACCGGTGATGAGGATGCGTTTGGAGCGAAGAAGATCGGTCCGGAACATTGGGCTCTATGAACTGGTCCAGAGTCGGTGGACGGCAAGGGCGAAACTTCTTGCTTTCATACTGACAAGGTAGCTTACCTCCAACTCAAGCCCGCACGGAAGCACTTTTGAGAAGTATTGAAAAAGGCGCGCCTTAACTTAGTGCATACTGGTTCGCAGCGTTTTGGGGAAACTCGTCGGGCATGCGATAGCCCAGGCTACTGTGCGGTCGCTCGCTGTTGTAGTGCTGATGCCAGTTAGGAATCTTCGTCCTAGCGTCGGCCCAGGTTTCGAAACCCAGGTTTCGAAACCCAGCTTCCGAAACTCAGGTTCCGAAATCCTGCTTCCGAAATCCTGCTTCCGAAACCCAGCTTCCGAAACCCAGGTTCCGAACCCGGCTGGCATTTAAACCCTCATCTTCGCAGCCGTCCAGTGAAACTCTCCACCTGGCCGTTCTGCATTGATATTGGCCGTCCCGGCTGAATGTGGATCAACTGGATTTTGCGCTCCTCACACCAGCCCAAGAAATGCCGCGAGGTCAGCTCTGGCCCGTGGTCTGAACGCATCGATTCCGGCATGCCGCGCTGCCCGATCGCTTTTTCTTGAGCGCGAGTCACGCGCTGACTCGACAAACTCCTATCCACTTCGAAGGTCAGGCACTCCCGGGTGAATGCACATCGACGAGGGCTAGAATGCGGATTCCGCGGCCCCTCGCCAAGGCATCACAAGCAAAGTCCAGTGCCCACTTTCTGGTGCGAGCGCAACAACAGCCGTCGCTCGTGCGCCGGAGGCAGCAACCGCTTCCTCCTCAGCCGCCGAACCAGCCCTCGTTCCTCCCGGTACAACACAGGTAAGCGTCAGAGGAAGTACACGATTGCCAAACGTCTTCGCTGCCAGTTGCCTAAGAAGCAATCTGGAAACGCGTGCTCAATGCCGCCGGCGATGATAAAGTCCTTGTGTGAGTCATAGGGTAGCCGCCGGAGATTCGCACAAGGCCCATGAAGACGATTCCGGGGAATCACATCCCTCGCCGCCCGCCCGAAATTAAGGGGCGCGCGATCCTGGGCGTCTGGCGAGACTATCTCCGTAATCCTCCCGTGTTTTTGGAGAAGGCCGCGCACGATTGCGGTGACATTGCACGTTTTCGCCTGGTTCATCATAGCGCCTACCTGTTGAATCACCCGGACTGGATCGAGGACGTGCTCGTCACCAACCAGGCGAATTTCACCAAGAGCCGGATGCTGGAGCGCGCGCGGGTGTTGCTCGGCGACGGCTTGCTGACCAGCGAAGACCATTTCCATTGCCGCCAGCGCCGCCTGGTACAGCCCGCTTTTCATCGCGATCGACTCGCAGGATACGCTGCCGCAATGGTCGATTGCGCGGCACGCTGCCGAGATCAATTGCAGTCCGGTGCCGAGTTCGACGTGTCGCAGTTGATGATGCGGCTCAGCATGGCCATTGTCGCGCGCGCTCTCTTCAGCGCCGATATCGAGTCGGAGGCGGATGACATCAGCGGTGCATTGGGCCAGGTATTCGAGCTGTTCGAGGCAATGCTCATGCCCTTTTCCGAGTGGCTGGAGAAGCTGCCGCTCCCTTCGGTGCGGCGCTTCGAACGCGCTCGGGACCGCCTGGATCAAATCGTTTACCGCCTGATTGCGGAACGCCGCGCGAGCGGCGGCGATAACGGCGACTTGTTGTCGATGCTTCTGTTGAGCCGGGGCGAAGAAGGCGATTCCGGCAAGCCCTGCCGCGGCCTGACCGACAAGCAGGTGCGTGACGAAGCGCTGACGCTGCTGTTGGCCGGGTACGAAACCACTGCCAACGCGCTTACCTGGACTTGGCATCTTCTTTCCCAGAATCCGGACACCGAATCTAAACTTCACGCCGAACTCGATCGAGTGCTGGCCGGGCGATTGCCTGCGCTTGACGATCTGCCCCGGCTCCGTTACACCGAAGGCGTCTTCGCCGAGTCGCTTCGCTTATATCCACCGGCATGGGCGATCGGCCGCCGGGCGAAGCAGGATTTTTCCATTGGCGAATACATGATCCCTGCGCGATCCATCGTGCTGATGAGTCCGTGGGTGGTGCAGCGCGATGCCCGCTGGTTCTCCGATCCGCTGAAATTCGCTCCCGAACGGTGGCAGACCAGGGAGATCGAATTGCGGCCGAAGTTTTCTTATTTTCCGTTCGGCGGCGGCGCACGCGTATGCCTGGGAGAGCGGTTCGCCTGGATGGAGGTGGTTTTGGTGATTGCGACGCTCGCTTCCCGATGGCGTCTGCGAATGGCGTCCGGGCAGCGGGTCGAAACCAAAGCCCGGATCACGCTGCGGCCGAACTGTCCTATGAGGATGATCGTTGAACGGCGCGCTGGTTTCCCGGATGCGTCTTTAAACTAATGCGTAATCTTCAAACGGAATGCCTTCGACACGTTTTTCGAGCCCCCCGGGGTCGGCCAAGCTCGTGGCTAAGGCGAGTGACGAGAACGTAAATCTGGGAATCCTTCGGACCAGGCTCCTGAGCGGATCCCGCTCATGTAATCCAAGCATCAAAAATGTGAATCGATGGCGGAAAGCCTCGGCCCGGGCCAGAGCAAGCAGCGCTTCCAGCGCCGCAGGGTGTCGGTTTTCGCATGCGACATAACGTGCACTGAGAAGCCGAAGGGCTTGCCCCATCCGGGGAACGTGGAAGCCGGGAAACGGTGCCGCGGCGACACGGAGCAGGGCCAGTGCAGCTTTCAGCGAGGCAGGTGCATTCAGAAGAACGTTGCGTTTCACCGGCCCGGTATCGCAAAGGGTGAGAGTGGCGACGACGCACTGCTCTGTGCGCGCCACGAATGTTCTGGGAAACGGCTCCTCAAGACCAGCGGAAAGTATCTGGGCGATTTCGTCCTCCTGAAGTTGCGGGGCGAATTGCCGAGAGCGATGGAAGCGATCGAGGAGGGTGGTGATGGCCGGCATATCAGCAGCCTGCGCGGCGTCAATCAAGTAGCGTTTCGAATCGCGCTTGAAAGGCGACGGTACCAACCCATTAACCAGAAATCGTCCGAGGGGAATCCATCGCGGCATGCCGAGCCGACCTTCAAACAGCGGCATCACCCGGTGATTGCCGTCCGCCGCCACGCAAAAGCCTACGTCGATCCCGGCCAGACGCAAATCGGTCTCGAGGGCCTTGATCAGGCGTACCGCAACCAGGCTTCCAGAAAAGCGCGGATGCACCTTCATGTCGCCTATGTATGCGATGGTTTCCGGGACCTCTGAAATATAGGCGGTCCGCAGCGCCACGGATACGCAGCCGACCACTTCACGCCCTCGCGCTGCCACGAAGACCTTGCTTCTACCGCGGAGCCGCAGCAACGCGAAAAAGTCGGGTTCGCGGTCGGTGCGGAGTGAGATGGCCCCGGCCATGGGTGTAATTCGCGTGAGTGTCAGCAACCCTTCGTTGTCGGTTTGGTCGGCTTGGCGAATTTCTATGCGATCGCGTAACAGGGCAGGAGCGGACATCGACGGGACAAGCGGATCCGTGCTCATCGGATTCTCTCCTGCGCTGCGGTGGCAGTCGCCCCAGCGAGATCCCAGGGCCACCAATTCCAGTCGCCAGCCGGACTGAGCCGGGCCGGGCCGGTCACTATCCGAACGAGTGTCGCGTCAAACCTCATCAATACAGCGACTGCCAGGGTGAAGCCGAGCATCTTGATCACCAGGAAGTCTCCCAGAGCGAAGCCCGCGAACACCAGAATCACGATTGCAGCGGCACTGGTGATCAGACCCGCTGTTCTTTCCAGAGCCTCCGTGATGGCCTCGGTTTCACTCCAGGGCGCTACCACAGCAGTCAAGCCAGCGACCCCAAAAAGGCGTAACCGCCCCGGACCGTCAGTATTCAAGTCAGGTGCGCTGTGCATGCGACTCGCTATCGGGGACGAGCTGCGCTCCGTGACTTAACGGAAGGGGGCCGGACGCTTGGAAGTACGGTGGCCAGGCCTTTTCAAGCGGCTGTGGCGGACGCCACTGTGCGAGGTATGTCGCCAGATAACCACGCCGGGGTTGCTCAGCGGCGATCTTCGGAAGATAGATCCACGGAACCCAAGCGGCCACATGATGAGTCAAGTGATAGTTGAAATGTAAATAAAGCAGTTCGAACGGCCGCCAAAGATGCAGGTCTACCGCTCCGAGAACCACGTGGCGGGGGGTCCGCACATGATAGATGTACTGCTGGCTCGCCCAGCAAAATGCGAACGCCGCATAACAGACGGCGAGATGGGAGAGCTTGAAGTGCAGAAGCAGTGCAGCCAACGTCCAAACCACAACAGTCACCAACAGATCCCGGCGTATTCGCATGGGATTCACGCTATTGAGGAATTGCATGTAGCGCGAAAAGCCTCCAGAGTTCTCTCCCGGCGCGGGTATCTGAATGGACCTGCCAGGAATCATGGCGATGGTCAGTAACGCGAGCGGAGTCAAAAACCAGAACAGCCCGCAGAGTATGAAGTAGTAAACGACGCGCTTCCGCCAGCGAATCTCGCCAGGCAGAACATAGTCTTCCAGTTCGGCGTCGGAGCGATTCCTTCGATGGTGGACAAGGTGGGCTATTTCAAACAAGTGATAACTTCCAGGAAACAGAGAATACAAGAGAATCCCAAGTCCATCGTTTACCGCAGAACTGGCGTGCAGCTTGCTATGCACCGCCTCGTGGGCCAGACCGAAACCAAGTTGCATGACAAAGGCGAAGGCAACCGCAAACAGTCCGGTTACCCAGAAAGTCTTTGCGTCTGAGGCCGCTCCCAGGAGGGCGAAAGATACAATGATCTGGGCTGCGGCCAAAGCCCCATTCAATGTTCCCGGGATCGGGTACTGGGTCGAGTCGGATTGATGGACAAAGCGTCCCTCGGCTACCGCTTCGCAGAAGATCCGTCGATCGTAACTGTGCGGATCTGCTATCGTCTTTGTCATTGTCATGGGGATCGATCCGGAATCGTAGACTCTCTGAGCAGCGACCGGGGCTGACCCGACGGCACCAAGTATACCCATTCTTCCGTACCCTCAACCAATGAGATGGCAGACTCGGTTGGAGATGAGGATTCCGTGACTTTTTACTGCTTCCGAAACACCAGGGTGTCCACTCGCCGATGAATGGGTTGGCTGCATTCTCGAAGCCTCCGCTTCGCTCCCATACAGTGATCTGCTCTTCGTGCCCCAGCACCGTGGTGATCGTTAACTGCTTGCGGTCGCTCGAGACTTTGTCACGAAGCGTCGCTACCAAGTGCCCCGTTCTTCTTCTCCTCAATCTCAGATTGGTACTTATCAATCCTGCGCATCACCATCTGATGAAACGCCGGAATATTTTGTACGTGATTGTCATGCCCTCCATAGGCCGCAGTGCAGTAAAGTCGAGGTGGGGTGCTGCCTGGAATTACTACGGGAACGCCCTTGCCTTGAGGCGCAGTGAAGAGCACTCTCGGGGGATCCAAGGCAGAATCCGCCGAAACCAGTTTCCAGGCGCCGATGCGCGGATCGGCGGCGAAGAGCTCGGCAGCCATGACCACGATCCAGGTTAGTTTGAGCATCGTTATTAATAATTCGAGGATCATGAATTCGAGGATCAGAAATTCGAGGATCAGGGTGCCCTGCAAGCGTTGTTCTTGCCATTGACGACGAAAGCGCGCACACGCGAATACACGAAAGAGCGATCGCGAGCGATCAGGTCAAGACTGAGTTCTTCCTGAAGCTCGATCTCGCCCTGTAGGCTCTCCGGCACGCCGCGCGGCACGATCAAGTTGCGAAAGCAGATGCGGGCGCCAGGTCTGGCCGAGCGTGCTACCTCTGCGAAGAACCGGCTGGTCTCTTCGGGGCTCATGAGCTCGCAGATGTTGGAGAGGCTGAAGCAGTCAATGCAGGCGTCGGGTTGCTGGCCGAGCCACTGCTGCGCGGGTGACGTGACCAGCTGGATGCGGTCCAACCGCTGTCTCACGACCGGCAGGTTTTCCCTCAGCAAGTATGCCGGCACCGCCTCCTCACTTCGGTAGCGTGCGAGCAGATATTGCGCCAGGAAGTAGTTGGATTCGACCGGGATCTCGCACATCGCGCGCCTGGCTCGCCGAAGAAAACTCTCCGGGAAGGATGACGATCCATCATCGAACTTGAAGTAATCCGCGGTCAGTCCACGCTTTGCGAGCACCCGCTTGTTGGCCAGCAGCTTGAAGAGCAATCGCCACCGTACCGTGTTCCATTTCCTGTCGAAGTAGTCCTGCTGCTGTTCGAGCGTCTGGCAGCGAAACAATCCGTCGATGCGTTTCTTTCCCTGTGTCACACCAACAAAGAGGCTAAAAAGACGGATGAAGGACTCGTACTTGCCCGCGTTAACGACTCCCTTGCGCACGGCCTCCGCCTTGCTTGTCCAATACCGAAGGGCTGCCTCACTCAGATCGCCGCGCAGGCGCTCGAAGATGTGGAGCCGCCGGTCAGAGGGAGCGAGCCCGAGAAAGGCGCGCAGCTCGTCGTATTCGAGATGGCGTACTGCAGCTCGTTTCAACTCCAGCAGGTAGGACTGCGATGGGTTGATGTCGACCGCATAGATCTTGCCGGGATCCTCCAGCAACAGCGTAAGCGTGTTGCAGGCGCCGGAGGTGACTGTGAGAAGCGTTTCGCCGGGCTGGATCGTCAGGGCCCGCCGGTCCGATGCGGGGTCTTCCCAACTCATCCCAAACAGCAGATCAGACAGCTCTACCTGCTCCCGCGATTTGCCGCTCATCTGCTAATCCTTCCGTCTCGCAGGTGACTTCTTCAAGAGGCCCTTGGGCGTTGTACAGCGGCGCAAGATGGATTCCGTGACGCCCCGCAATGGTTTCGATCTCCTGCACCCGCTCAGGTGTGATGAACCCTCTTCCCTGAGAAAAAGGTTCGAATCTACGCTCCAGGGCGAGCACCATGCCTTCCATAACACATCCCTGTCCCACATTTGGAAATGGATGACGATGCAGCACGCGGTGAACATCGGGTTCGAAGCTCATTCCTCCGAGCGACTGGCCAAGCCCTCCGAAGAACACCGTGCAACCCTCCAACGCGTCGACCGGTGAGAGGTTTTTCGGGTAGCCCGCGTCACAGACGATGGCGTTGGGGCCGAGCCGCCCTAGAAGCAGCGATGGCGACTCAAGGCTGGCCACGCAGATCACGATATCGGCCTGCACGGAAAGCTGCTGCAGATCGGTTGCGATGTCCACGGCCGTTCCGCTGGCCCCCAACTCCTCCGCCAGACGGCGCAGACGATCGAGGTTTCGCGCGTTGAGGACCACCCGATTTACGAGGGGAGCCAGGCAGCGGGCGCAGCCGGATCCGACATCGCCCGTTGCCCCGACGATGAGCAGCGTCGCAGCGCCCATGTCCCGGCCCTGTAAGGCGCACATCTTCTTGACACCCTGCACGACAAAGGCAACCGTCAACGTGTTGCCGGTGGTGAAGACCGTCTCGCCCTTTTCCGGAAGAAGATCGGAGTCGCCTTCAATGAGGATGGAGCTGAAACCGCCGAGACTCACAATCCGCGCTCCGGCCTTGATGGCGCAGGCGGCGGCGTCGCGGACGCGACTGATATTCTCGGCCCTATACTCGTACCCAAGACGGTCCGGGGGAATGAACGAATCGATGTAGATGCCATGAACGCTGTGGCCAAGCACGGAACGGTGGTCGATGTGGCAGACCGGCCTGGGTGGAAACCACGGGAAGATATCCTTGAGGTCATCGTCTGGAATGGGCGCGCGGCCGGGTCCCCGCAACACGGCGAGTACATCGGCGGCCGCTCTCCAGCTTTCCTGATGTGCGATGAGCGCAAAGTCGAGAGGCATCGGCATCGGCGGGCTACACCTTTCTAGACCGGCAATTGGGTCGCCCAAGCGAGGGTCATCTCGCCCGGCAGCCCCAGCCGGTCGAGCATTCGGAGGTAGTGCTGCAGAGAAGCGCCGCGGAGTTGGGAGCTGGTGAGGCCAACCACGGGAAGCGATTGCTTGACGCAAGCTGCATGGCAGAGCTCGCAGTGGCCATCCCCGTCTTCGCGGGCAAACATCTGCGCGAGTATGCCCATGACCTCAACGTGAAGCTCATGCACCTTGTCATCGAAGCGCTGGACATCAAGCGCCCGCGCGGCTCTGAGGATAGACATGGCATGATCGATGTGGTCTTCTTCCTCGGCGGCAATTGCGGCGAAGGTCCTGCCCAGGCTGCCCGGCGCGACCTGACCCACACGCTTGTAGCTGGCGACGGCGAAGGATTCGAGCATGACCTCCTGCATGATGAGACATCCGATGAAGTCGCGCGCTTCGATCTGGCAAAGGAACGCGGTACGAAGCCGCTTCCAATACTTGGCCGCTACGTTGTTCGGCACCTCGATGCCCAGGCGCTTGCCCTCAGCGGTAAAGGCTCGGGCATGGCCCCGTTCGCTCTCCGCGTGTTCGAGTGCGTCGGCTACTTCGTCGGGATCTTCACAGATCTCGGCCAGAGAAGTGTAGTTCAGCACCGCAACTAACTCTCCGGTGACTGCCTGTGCGAGCACGTCCTGCCAGATCGATGCGGTTGAGCAAGCATCGTCGGCGTCAGATGCAGTTGAGCACTTCGGACGCGTGACGACTTCCATGGCGCCCTCCTGAAGTATCGATTTAGAGCAATGCGAAACCTTCATACCGAACCTGATTAACCAGGCTCTTGACGCGATTCGTCGCCTTCGCGTGCCATGTGAAGGCGAAGCCCGGAATGCCAGCAACCACAATCCGCCGCGGATCGCGCTCGTGAAGCTCCAGAGACAGAAAGGGGAGTCTCCGTCGGAACGCCTCGACCCGCGCCTCGGCAGTGGGTGAAGCCAGCTCCGTGCTTTTTGTGGAATCGAATCTCGTCACTGCCGCCTTCTGCTGGACCAAAGGGTGTTCCGGGATGAGCAGCCCACCAATAACAGGAGAACCGCTACTGTCACGAGGATTGTACAGCGCCGCGCGGTATATTTGTCAGGCGTTTGCGCCGACTCCCCGCCGGTATTGCGGGGCTGCGCGCAGGGGCGAGACGGGCATTATGCTCAGCCGCTATGACGGCATCAACGGTTACGACTGGGCGGCGATTCCTCAGGGGAATCGCTCCCTTACCACTATGCCGTCGAGCGGCCAAGAGGGCATCGGGTTGTTCGCCGACGCCAAGATGGTCACATTTCTCCGTGATCGCTACCGATGGCAGCATTTGCGCGGGATCGCTTCGGACAAAGCGGACGGGGGAATCCCCGTTCGGAACTGGTACGAGCTTGTAGGCTCTTCCTCCGACCGCGCGAGCTTGCGGCTTCGAAATTGAAACCAGCCCGGAGCAGGACGCGGCTCTGATCCGCGCTTACAACTCGTCGCCGGCTCGCCAAGGCGAGGGCGAGAGGGCACTCGCTACAAATTGGCTATAGGTCGCACGCCATGCGAAAGCCGTAATCGGCATAGTGGAATTCGGGAGGGATACTGGAGCGGGCGGAGCAGCGGGAGACTTTGACGTGATGGCGCCATGATCCGCCGCGCGAGGCTTTGCGCTGGCTGATTCCTAAGTGAAATTCGGGGCCGCGGGGATTGCGGTCGGGCGACGTGGCGTAGTAACCAGGATCGTACCAGTCGCTGCACCACTCGTGGACGTTGTCGCAGATGTTGTACAGGCCGAAGGAGTTGGCAGCGTAACGGGCGACGGGTTCGGGTCCGGTTTGCCATCGGGTTGCATAATCCGGCAGCGATTGCGGGGGCTCGTTGCCCCACGGGTAATGCATCTGTTCAAGATCGCCGCGAGCCGCACGCTCCCACTCGGCTTCTGTGGGAAGTCGGTACGAGCGGCCGGTGTGTGAGGACAGCCACTGACCGTAGTGGTCGGCTTCGAACCAGGAGACGCCGATGACGGGCTGTTGAGGATGGTTGAAATTATGGTCGTTCCAGAACGGCGGAGAGGGAAATCCCGTGACCCGCAGGTAGGTCGCGTATTCGGCGTTGGTGACTTGAGTGGCGGCGAAGAGAAAGGCGTCAACCCAGACGCGGTGAACCGGGGTTTCGCAATCCTGACCGGAAGCGGAGCCCATGAGGAACCAGGCGCCCGGGATGGAAACCAAACGAGGCTCAAGGTAGGATGCGGGGTCGGGTTGGGAATGCGAATGTGCTGCCGACATCGTCGTACCAGAGATGTTGCCGCATGGAGCTGAGCTAAATAGAGTTTAACAGCGCTGGAGGGTTGCATGTCGAAACCGAAGCTGCGGTTCAAAGTGAAGATCGAGGGCCGGGAAGCAGGCGTGGTGGCGGCGATTACTCCGCCGATTGACGTGCCTGAAGTCTTTGGAACGCGGGCGCGTGTGCCTGTTCGGGGGAGCATCAATGGATTTCCATTTCGTTCGTCGCTGATGCCGATGGGCGGTTGCCACATGATGCCGGTGAATCGAACTTTGCGCGAAGCTGCTGGAGTGAAACCTGGTGACATGGTTGCGGTGGTGATGGAGCGGGACGATCAGGTACGCACAGTGGATGCGCCAGCGGTATTGAAGAAAGCGTTGGGAAAGAACAAAGCGGCCAAGGGAAACTGGGAAAAGCTGCCGTTTACACACAAGAAAGAGATGGCAGTTTGGATCGAGGGCGCGAAGCAGGAAGAGACGCGGGTTCGGAGGTTAGCGAAAGTCATGCATGTGCTTGAGACGGGGACGAAGTGGACGGGCTGATGCCGCTGCCTCGGGGGCTAGAGCCCGGTTCAAACCCGATTGTGTCTTATTCGCAGCGCACAAGCGCTCCGCCGCCCCAAAGCTTAAGACCTGCCAGGAGGCTAACGGCCACCCAAAAAGCCAGAGATCTTCCGAAAGCCAAAGATCTTGCCAAAGCAAAGATCTTGCGAAAGCTGAGATCTCAGTGAAAAGCCGAAGGTTACCAAAGGCAGACGATTAAGATCCGCGCAAGCTGCGCACAGTTTCGGCGATGCTATTTTCCTGGAACAGACGGATTGCGGCTATGCCGGCGGCTCCGGCACGAAGGCAGGCCTCGGCGTTCTGCAGCGTGATTCCTCCGAGTGCGAGCACCGGGATTTTGGCGTGGCAGGCTTGGCGAAGAGCTTCGAGGCCGATGGGCGTGGTTCCGGGCGCGTCCTTCTTTTCGAATACGGGGGCGAAGAGGGCTAAGTCGGCGCCGTTTAACGCGGCTTGCGTTACTTCTTCTGGTGAGTGACACGAGAGGGAGATCTGCGGACCTGCTGACGGGAGTTCGCAGGCAGCAGTGCCCGCGCCACATGTAGTTCGGGCCCGCTTCCATATTTCGCGAACGTCTGGTGGCGAGATATTCCCGGCGGGGAGGTGAACTCCGCTGGCGAGCGCGGCAAAGGCGACGTCGGTGCGAGAGTTGATCAGGAGAGCGGTCTTCGGTTCTCGGTTCTTAGTTCTTAGGCTGTTGCAGTCGCGGATTAATTGGACTGCTTCTCGGGCCAGCAGCTCCAGGGCGCGTATGGAGAGATCCTTTTCGCGGATCTGGATATAGTCAACGCCCGCGCTTGCGGCTTCGGAGATCTTGTCGAGCAGGCGAATGCGCCGCGTCTGGTGGTTGCCGGAGAAGGAGTTGCTGTCGGTGATGTAATAGAGCAGCGTGGCTTCCGCCATCGGTTTTCTCAGTCTAGAGCAAAGAGGCGAGGCTGCCCGCAAACTACCCCCGGGAGCTAAATCCCATATTTTGTGGGCGCTCATAGCGCAGCGCTGAAGCAGCAGCGCCAACCAGGATGAACCGCGCCAAAATCGCTATGTAAGATGAACGGCGCAAAATCAGCAGCGCAAAATCCGTAGCGACAAATCAACAGCGCAAGCAAGGGCCAAAGTCAGCTGGCGTATTACGGTCTGGTTTTGGCGATTTCGGGGATGGCTTCCTCTTTTTCTTTCCTGGGCGGGCCGCCCAGGTGGTATTCGGTGAGGCCGTCGCGGAGGAAAGTAAAAGCGTCTTCGGGGGAATCCACAAACTTGAACAGGTTAAGGTCCTCGGCAGCAACCGTGCCGGCATCGACGAAGGCCTGGAAGTTCATGATGCGATGCCAGTATTCGCTGCCGTAGATGACAACGAGAATCTTCTTGGCGAGTTTATCGGTTTGCGCCAGCGTGAGGATTTCGAACAGTTCGTCGATGGTGCCGAAGCCGCCGGGAAAAATCACCAGCGCTTTGGCGAGGTAAGCGAACCAGAATTTTCGCATGAAGAAATAATGAAATTCGAAGTTGAGCGAGGGCGTGATGTATGAATTGGGATTCTGCTCGAAGGGCAGATTAATGTTGAGGCCGATGCTTTTGCCTCCAGCCTCATGGGCGCCGAGGTTGGCGGCTTCCATGATGCCGGGACCACCGCCGGTGGTGACCACGAAGCGGCGGCGGCGGGCGGGGATTTGAATCGACCATTCGGTGAGCAGAAAAGCCAGGCGGCGAGCGTCCTCGTAGTAGCGCGCCATGTCGACGGCGGCGCGGGCGCGTTTCAGGCTGTTTTCATATTGAAGGGCGGGAATTTGTGGATCGTTCTTTTCCACTGTGGTCAGATTGTTCCGGGCAGCGTCGCCACCCTGAAAGCGGGCCGAGCCGAAGAAGACAACTGTGTCCTGAATCTGCTCGCGGCGAAAGCGCGAGAGCGGTTCCTGATACTCCGCGAGGATGCGTAGGATGCGGCCATCGGGGCTGCTGAGGAAAGGTTCGTTCTTGTAGGCCAGAGGAGCGGGTTTCAGCTTATCAACCATGTAAGAAACTCACATTCGGAAACTTGAAATCCAGAAGCCCTTTCGACGGGGCCCGCGCTGCATCGGACTATTGATGGTCGTGATAATGGAGGGCTTCCCAGAAGCCAATCCAGATGTCGAGCAAACCCAGGCCGCTGCACAGGCCACGAAAAAAACCGGTGGAGATCAAGGTACGGAGCCAGGGAAAGGAAAGGAGAAGATAATTGTCTGTCCATTCGGGGGTCCAGGGCAGGATCAGGAGCAGGACGCCGGCAACGGCGCTGATCAGCACAAAAAGAAAGACGGAGGAGCGGTGCAGCCAGAGCTGCGGGCCACTCTGGACGTGAGACATGGAATCAGCACGCGGCCGGTTGAGAATCCACGCGCCGTTATCGGCCGGCGCAGAGTTGGGCTGGTTTGGCACGACGGGTCCGTTCTCGACGGGCAGTTTGGGATCAGAGGTCACTGAGCGCTCCGCGGCCGGAGGGCTGGAGTGGAGCGGGCGTTTGCACGCGACAGCGACGCCGGTTGCGCCGGCAAAAGCCAAGGTCCCTCGCTTCGCGAGGGATGACCAGCATGATCGGGATGACACGCTTGAGAATTAGAGACAAAACCCATCGGGCTATTCTACGACTTCAGGGGCTTGATGCGCTCGGCGACATCGCGGTAATCGATGTTGCGGCCGTAAACTTCCATGAAGTGCTTGAGGGCAGAAGGCCTGTCTCCGGCGGCTTCATAGGCGCCGGCGAGTTCATAATGGAGAGCGGTGCGCGTTTCCTCGTCAATGCCGGGCGCGTTAAGAGCTTTCTGATACCAGCGAATCGCGGCTTCGGGCACGCCTTTGTCGAGAAAGCATTGGGCCAGCCAGGTGTAAGTCTGCATGGCTTGGGGAAAAGGATGTCCGCGGTCGACAGCCTGACAGGTCTTTTGTAGTTCTCCGATAGCTTCGTCGAGCAGGCCCATTTCGCGGAATGCAATGCCCAGGTTGTAATGGGTTTCGGGGTCTGCTTCTTCGGCGGAGGAGCCGGATTCGAGATCTTGTTTCAGCTCGCCGAACATTTCCGCCAGATCGACGCTCGCGTCTTCGCCGAAGGGCGAGGATTTGGCGGCCGTTGGTGCGCCAGGAATGATTCGAGAAATTTGGGGAACGGGTGCAGCCGGGGCCGGCACCGACTGCTGTGGGACCGGTGCTGAGGCTTGCGATGAAATCGTGGGAGTTCCAGAAGAAGCGGCCGCAGCTGCGGCCGCAGGAACCTTCGCCGCCGAAGCACGTGCTGGCGCCGGCGCGGGCCACTGCTGCGCGGGGACGGCCAGGGCGGGCGCCTTGGTTTGCACGACCGGCTGAGCCTGAGGCGCCGGCTCGGGTTCGGCCACGGGAGCATCTTTGAGGAAGTCTTCACCCAGGGAGGCTTCGAGATCGGCTACGAATTCACCGATGACCGCAGTCTGGGGCACGCCGAAAGATGTGGGAGCGGCGTTGCCGACAGGCTCAAGTTCAGGCTGGACGATGGGCTCGGGTCGCGATGCTAATTGGGCAGCAGGCTCGACCGCAGGCGCGGATTCAGGGGAGAGCGCTCCGGGAAGGAAATTCTCGCCCAAGGAAGACTCGAGATCGGAGACGAATTCGTCAAGGATGCCTGGCGCAGCTACAGCCGAAGGCGCGAGCGCAGCGGGCTCTGATGCGAACGGTTGAGCGTGCAGCGCCGGCGGAGCTTCCAGCGGCGGAGCTGGCAGATGGGCGGCCGAGGCAGGCGGTGCCGTAGAGACCTTTTCGACCACCACCGGATCTTCGTGACCGGCCGCCGGAATTTCGTCGACCGCGAATTCGGCAGAAGGTTCGTCGATCGTGAATTCCGAGCCGGCCTCGACGGCGGAACCGTCTTCCACAACCGAGTTGGGCTGCGAAGCAGACTCGATTTCAGCCCGGAGCGCGTCCAGTGTAGCTTCGTCGATACCGAGAGCCTGAAGCTTCTTGAAAGCTGCCGCGGCCTGCTCGGGCATGCCATGCTCGAGATAGAATCGGATCTCTTCGACGCTTTCGGTGGTCTTTTCCGGGTCGAGGTTTCCCTGCTGGGGTGTTGGCGTTTCTGGTTCGGCAGCAGAGATTTCATGGTCAGCGACGGTATCCGTGATTTCGATTCCCGCGACTTCCGGGGCAGGCTCTTCGCCTTCGATCGTAAGGTCGTCGTCCCACTCGGAAGAAAGATCGATCTCGGCCGGAGCTGGGTGAGACTCGGCAACCGCCGGTGCGTCGTTGACCGGCTGGCCGTCCTGACTGCTTTGATCCTGTTCTTGATCTGGATGGAGGTTTTCCTCGGCGACGACGGAGAATTCGAGCTCTTCCGCCGGCTGGGTGGCAGCCGAAGGCCAGGGGGCGGAGTTTGGAGCCGCGAATGGAATCTCTTCCGCATCTGTTTCAGCCGGAGCGGCGGCCAACTCGACGATGGAGTCGGCGGAAGCGGAAGGCGCCGAGCGCCGTTCATAGCGATCGGCAAGTTCACCGTAGCGCGTGGCTTCTTCTGGATATCCGGCCTCGGAGTAGACGCCCTGCAATGTGCGACAGCAGACTCCGGCCTCGCCAAAACGCTCCGCCCGCGTGTGCAGGGCGGCGAGTCGCTGGTTCAGGCGGAGATCGCTGGGCGCCTGAGGCAGAGCAGCCATGAGCGGCGACAGAGCCTTGGCGGGCATGTTGTAAGAAATGAAAAGTTCGGCGTCGGTAAGAGCGGCGCGGACGGCGAGGGCCACAGCGTCGGGATAATGTTGATGCACCGACGGACAGGTGGCCTCCAATTCGTCGACCATGACGGCGGCTTCTGCCGACGAAATTAATTTGTCGGCGGAGGGTCCACCCAGCTGGCTGACCACCTGCTGATAATTATTCAAGTGCAGGGGATTGCCCGGCTCCATGGCGGCAAGCTTCTGGTAGAGATCGCGGGCGCGGGGAAGATCTCCGGATTGCACCGACGCGTGAGCGAGCAACTCGATGACTTCGGTGATGTGCGTCGACTCCCCGGCCTTCTGGAAGAGATCGAGAAGCTTCTCGAGCGATGCGGGATTGTCGCGCACATGCCCGATGATGGAATGCAAGTTCTTTAAGACTTTGTCGGAATCCTCCGCCAGCAGGCGGTCCGCATGCTGGTCATAGACCTGGAGGGCATTCTCGTATTGACCGGCCTGCATGAGAGCGTCGGCAAAGGTGGAGATGGCCGTCAGATCATTGTGGACGGTGAGGAGTTTACTGGCCAGGGTGCCGGCGTCTGAAAGGCGTCCGTTTTTCAGGTAAGCCTTGAGCAGATCGCGAAGGCCATCGGGATTGGAATCGAGGTCGGGAACTTTCTGCAGAGATTCGATAGCGGCTTCGGCGTCGCCCGCCTCAAGCAGATTGCGGCCTTGCATGAGCAGCGCATAACCATTGCCAGGATCGAGCGTGAGCATGCGCCGCAGAACTTCTTCGGCGCCGCTCAGCGAGCCTTTGGCCCGCAGGGTTTCGGCCGCGGCCGAGAAAATCTGCCAGGCGTCGTTCTTTTTTCCCAGGCGGACGTAGACCTCCGCCAGGCGGACGCGCATGTTGGTATTTTCGGGATCCATTTCCAGAATCTTCTGGAAGATCCGGACAGCGTTGTCCAGTTCACCGGATTTCAGAAACTCATCCGCAACCTGCAGGTATTGGGCGCGGGCGTCATTGAAGAGTCCCTGCTGAGTGTAAAGTTCGGCCAGCTTCAGCACGCTCTCGAGCGAAGGCTTGAGCTTGCTGATTTTCTTGTACATGGCGATGGCCTTGACCGTGAAGCCCTGCGTGGCATAGGCATCGCCTACCGTCTTGAAACATTCAGTGGCCTTGTTGGCATCGCCAAGGCGGGAGTAAAGATCGCCGACCGTGTTTGTGACGGTGAGGTCCTTGGGATCGGCCTTGGTGATCTTTTCGTACTCAGCGATGGCATTTTGCATCTTGCCCTGCTGGACATACTTCTCCGCAGCGCTGAGAACCTTCTGTTTGTTGAACCCGAAACCGAACGCCATAAGAGTGCAAACTCCAGCCGCTGGTGTGAGACGAAAAAGTCTTTAACGAAAACTGATGACGCCTCCAGGAAGTGCGGCCCGAGAGAAACGTCACATTGGCCAAACTCCCTTTTTAGAGATGGCCGGTTGGAACAACTGCAATTGTACGGCTGGAAGGGGTGAATCGCATGGTTACCAAGGGTTACCAAAAGGGAGTGTACGAAAGGGTTACCAAGGGAATCAGGGCGGAACCGGAGGGTAAGGATCTAGTACAAACGCGCTATGTGGCGTCGATGGAGAATTGTATAGTCTTCCGGCTGCGCTTTGAATGGGCGAGACTGAGGCCGCCTTGCCAGGGATTATTTTTTCCAGGAGTTTCACGGCGCGGCTTAAAGCCGCACCCTTTCAAGACTTGGTTCCACGCCCGACGGAGGAAACCTAAAGAACATGACATGGATTAAAACCATACCGCTGTCCGAGACCGATGAGAAGCTGCGCAACGCAATGGAGGGGCAACGCGCCCTTTATCCCGTGGAATATGCCACGCCAGTGCATCCCGATGAAGCCGGAGGGGCGACGATTGTGGGTTCCCACACGCTGATTCCGCAGGCGCTCTATCATGCGTTCGGAACGTTTGGGGCGCTGATGTCGCCGGAGTTGCCGCTGAGCCGGCGGCAGCATGAAATGATTGCCACCATGGTCTCGGTGACCAACCGGTGCGTGTATTGAATCGAGTCGCACGCAGAGTTTCTGCGTAGGGTGACGCTGGATAAAGAGTTGGTAGAGGCGCTCGAAAAGGACTACACGACCGCGCCCATCACGCCGCAGGAGCGGGTGATGGTGGATTACGTGGTCAAGCTAACCAAGGATGCGACCAAGGTTTGGAAGGATGATATCGAGGGGCTGCGGGCGGCGGGATTTGACGATCGCGGGATATTGCAGATCACGCTGATTGCGTCGTGGTTTAACTACATTAATCGCGTGGCGGATGCGCTGGGAGTGGGCAGGGAGTGAAATCTCCGGGAAGGCCCCATTTCCCGAGTGGGCGGAAGCATTTCGAAAGCCTTTAGCTGTCCTTGCGGTAGAGGAGGTCGCGCATGGCTCGTCTGCGGGCTTCGTTCGCTTCCACTTGCATTTTGCGCTCGTCGGCGGTCGTGCTCTGCTTCTTTGCGGGGGCGGCGTCAGGCTCGCTGCACAGAGGACAGCGGTTGGCGAAGCCGGGTTTGTCGGGCTTCAACTCGAACTCCTCGGAACAGACGGCGCAAATTCGGAGAGGGAAAGCCATCCGAATATTATGATACAAGCCAGCCCATGGCCGAATCCTTAGCAGAATTTTTCCTCACAAATTTCCGGGCGGACCGGAAGGAGCGCGCTTACGGCCAGCGTTGCGGGTACCGCATGGAGTGGTTTAGCTACGGGAAGGTCCTGGAGCTGGCGGTCGGCTTTTGCCGGAAGCTTGAGAGGAGGGAGATCCATAAGGGCGACCGGGTGATGTTGTGGGGCGAAAACTGCGCGGAGTGGGTTGCGGCGTTCTTTGCATGTGCTTTGTGCGGGGTAACGGTGGTTCCCCTGGACGATGCCGCGTCTGCCGATTTTGCGGCGCGGGTGGCGGGGCAGGTTGAGGCGAAGTTGTGGGTTTGTTCGCGGCGGCATCGGACGGCGCTCGCGAGTATGACTGGCGCAGCCTCGGTTGTGGACTTTGAGGAGATCAACCCTCCGGGCCCTTCGACAAGCTCAGGGCAGGCTCTGTCCCTGCAAACTATGCAGGGAGAGGGACGGGGCAAGCGTGGCCTGTCGTCGCCAGCGGCTTCGTCGACCGCTCCTCCGGATGTCGCGATTGGTCGCGACGATACGCTGCAGATTGTTTTTACCTCGGGCACTACTGCTGAGCCGAAGGGCGTGGTGATCACGCATGGGAATGTGCTGTCAAATATCGCTCCGCTGGAACGGGAGATGCAGGGATATTTGAAGTATGAGCGCTGGGTGCATCCAGTAAGATTTTTGAACTTGCTGCCGCTCAGTCACGTCTTCGGACAATTTCTGGGGATGTTTCTGCCGCCGCTGCTGGGCGGGACGGTGATTTTTCAGGCGGAGTTGAAGCCTTCCGAGATTGTCAAGACGATCCGGCGAGAGCGGGTGTCGGTGCTGGCGAGTGTGCCGAGGGTTTTGCAATCCGTGAGACATAAGATCGAGCGCGATCTCGACCAGGGCGCTCGGGGCGAGAAAACGATTGAGGATTTTCGGCGCCGATTCCGCGGGTCGGAGGGAAAACACTTCCTGCTGCGGTGGTGGATTTTCCGCGCGATTCGCCGTCAGTTTGGTTGGAAGTTCTGGGCTTTTATTTGTGGCGGCGCGGCGCTCGATGCCCAGACTGAACAGTTCTGGGGACGGCTGGGTTATGCGGTGATCCAGGGATACGGACTGACGGAGACGACGTCGCTGATCAGCGTGAATCATCCATTCAAGTTGGGAAAAGGATCCATCGGGAAAGTACTGCCGGGGCGGGAAATACGGCTGGCGGACGATGGGGAGATCTTGATTCGCGGAGCTGGAGTGGCGGCGGGATATTGGGGGGCGGATAAGGCCGAGGGATCTGGCGGCGGCCTGGTTGACCAGGTTGCGGGAAAAGACGGGTGGTATCGCACCGGAGACGTAGGCGTGCTCGATGACGCCGGGAATCTTTATTTCAAGGGCCGCAAGAAAGAAGTGATCGTCACCCCGGCGGGGCTGAATATTTTTCCCGATGATTTGGAGGCTGCGTTGCGGCGCCAGCCGGAAGTGAAGGATGGGGTCGTGGTGGGGATCGAGCGCGGAGGAAATGCAGAGCCCTGTGCGGTGCTGATTCTGCGCTCCGACAACTCCGCCCGCGCCGAAGAGGTGGTGGAACGCGCGAACCAGACGTTGGCCGAATTCCAGCGAATGCGCATGTGGGTGCGCTGGCCGCAGGAAGATTTTCCCCGCACGAGCACGCAGAAACCGCGCCGAAATGTGATTGCCGAGTTCGCCGCGAAGGAAATTCTGGGAGCCGACGAGAACGATGTTGGGCAGGAAAACTCCCTGCTGGACTTGATTGGGCGCATCAGGGGACGAAATGCGAGGGCGACGAATCCCGGCGCGAAGCTCGACTCTGATCTTTCCTCTGATTTGGGCCTCAGTTCACTCGACCGGGTGGAATTGATTGGTGCGCTCGAGGATCGATATCAGGTGGATCTTAGCGAGACCCGCTTCAGCGCTGCGCGCACCGTAGCTGACATAGAAAAAATGCTGAGCGGTGAGCTACGGCAGCGCGTCGAGTATCACTATCCGACCTGGGTGCTAGGGTGGCCGGTAACGTGGCTGCGATGGCTGGCACATTATTTGTTGATGAGGCCGGCTGTGCTGCTGCTGGGCTGGCCGCGGATTGAAGGGCGGGAAAACTTGCGAGGCTGGAGCGGGCCGCTGCTGGTGGTCTGCAATCACATTGCTGGCGTCGATGTGGGGTTCGTGCAGACGGCATTGCCGGCGCGATTCCGGCGCCGCATAGCAACCGCTACCGGAGGCGAGGCACTGGAGGCGCTACATACACCTGCTTCCGGCAGAGGTGTCTTCGGGGGAGTCTACGATCGCATGCGGTGGGTGCTGGGAGTTTCTCTGTTGAATCTGTTTCCTTTGCCGCGCGAGGCTGGATTCCGGCAGAGCTTTGGCTACGCCGGGCAGGCTGTGGATCTCGGATATAGCGTGCTCGTGTTCCCGGAGGGACGGCATACGGTGGATGGAAAGATAAATCCGTTCCGCGCCGGGATTGGACTGCTGGCCAATAATCTGAATATTCCGGTGCTGCCCATGCGCATCGTGGGATTATTTGAAGTGACGCAAGCGGGCAGGAAGTTTGCGCCGCCGTGGAGGATCGGAGTTCGCATCGGACGGCCGATGAAGTTTGCGGCCGGCAGCGATCCCCAACAGATCGCACGGGAGCTGCGGAGCGCCGTGGAGGGGTTATCGTAGCCGAAAACCGATTAACTCCCGGGCGCTGAAGCACGAACCTATCAGCCATGGCTTACGGCACCACTGAAGTCTTGTCCCGCCCGAACGCGATAGAGCAAACCGCTATTCTTCATCCAAGCCGCCGTCTTCTTTGTGAGGGTCCGAGTCGATTTTCACTTCGGGCAGATTTGCACCTCCGAGAGCGCGATTGAGCTCGGGGAGATCTGTGGTGCGGAGCCGATCCCAACGTTGCATTACCTCCGATGCATCGTGTTCGGTTGCGGCGGCGGCTTCTGATTGTGAGGCCGTCGGTTCGGCATCCGCTTGCCAGATCTGGCCGTACAAAACCGCGACTTGTCCATTCACTCGCGTGAGCGTGATCTCGTTGCTGGGCGTTGCGGCGAAACCTGCAGGTGATCCCAAAGCTGCAATGAGCTTAGTTTGGAAGGCCTGAACAGAATTGCGCACGGGGTCGCTGGCTTGCTGGCTCAGCTTTTCGAGCGGATCGCGAATCGATCCCGCTTGCAATACCGCTTGCGAAGTCTGGGTAAGCAAGGCTGCCAGTCGGGTCTCGAGCTGGAACTTTTTCTCCAGTCCGGCTGCCGAGGTCTTCACCCGCGGATCCATCTTCACGGTGAAGGCTGCGCTATACCTCTTGCCATCCATGGTGAGCCGCGCGGTATAGGTTCCCGGCAAGGCCGTGGGACCCAGTGGCAGACGAGGAGTATCCCCCGGGATCGCGGCGATGGGATATTCGTGGCGTGTGGGATCAGGCGCGGGATAGTGCAGATCCCAAACCCAGCGGTGCATGCCGATATCGGCGGACAGGGAGCGGAATGGTCGCAGCCAGTAGAGAGGGATGAGTTGTTTTTTCAACTCCTCCTCCGTTGCTTCGGGTTTGTCCGCGCTAGAGAATCTGCGCACGAGTTGGCCGCGAGCGTCAAGAATTTCAAGACTGACGGGGGCGGAAGAAGACTGCGCCAAATAGTAATCGATCACCACACCCGCGGGCGGATTGACGGCCGCAGGTTCGTCCGGAGGAGGCGGAGTATCGGTGTTGGTATCACGCTGAATGCGGAAGGCCGGTGCGGGAGTAAAAAGATGGGCGCCGGTTATGCCAGCAAGAGCTGCTACCTCGCGTAGCGGAGCGATGTCATCCAAGATCCAGAAGGAGCGGCCATGGGTGGCGACGATGAGGTCATTATCGTGAATCCAAAGATCACGCATGGCCGTGTGCGGCAGATTCAGTTCGAGAGACTGCCAGTGGTCGCCATCGTCGAAGGAAACCCACACTGAATTCTCCGTGCCCGCGAAAAGCAGGCCTTTGCGCACCGGATCTTCGCGAACCGTATCGACGGGACCAAAGTCGGGAAGGCCGGCTGTAATCAGCTTCCAGGTCCTGCCGCCGTCGTGAGTGCGGTAGATATAAGGGCGGTTGTCGTCGATGCGGAAACGGCTCACGGACGCGTAGGCGGAGTCATCGTCGAAATGCGAGGCGCTGATCTGTGTAACCTTGCTCCAGGGCGTCAGCTCTTTCGGAGTAATGTCGTTCCATTTCCTGCCGCCGTTTCGAGTCTGCCAGATCAGGCCGTCGTCGGTTCCAGCCCAAAGCGTATTGATGTCCTTGAACGATGGAGCCAGAGCATAGATGACTCCGCGCTGTTTCTCCGCACCTTTAGGAATGAGACTGCCCACGCTGGCTGGAACGCCGGGAGTTTCGCGAGTCAGATCGTTGCTGATGGTCTGCCACGAATTTCCCCCGTCGGTAGTTTTGAAGAGCACGTTGCTGGCGAAGTAAAGCACGTGCGGATCGAGCGGCGAGAACATCGTGGGCTCGGAGCGGTCCGTGCGATATTTCGGATTACGAAGAGGGATCGGGGTAACGTTCTGCACCTGGCCGGTGGACCAGTGAAACTTCGAAACCTCGCTTCTGCCGCCGCCGTAAATAATGTCAGGATCGAGCGGATCGGGCGCGACATAACCGTACTCGATTACGCCGACGGGATGCCATTCGCGGAAGGCGATGGCGCCGTCGTTGCCGCGACTGGAGATGCAGGCGGAACCACTCTCCTGCTGGCCGCCGCAGACGCGATAGGGAAAATCGGGAGTTACGGCAACATGGTAGAACTGCGCGGTGGGTTGGTTGTACCAGGAACTCCAGGACGCTCCGCCATTGACCGTCACCAGAGCGCCTTGATCGCTGACCAGAAGAATAATGTTGGGATGGTCGGGATTGATCCACAGATTCTGATAGTCGTCGCCGCCCGGCGCCCCGCGAAAACCAGACCAGGTCTTGCCGCCGTCGGTGGACTTCATGGTTACGGTGCTGGCGCTATAAACGATGTCCGCATTTTGGGAATCTACTTTTGGAACGGGCAGGTCGCCGCCGCCGATGCGTCCGGAAGGGCGTGGGTCATCAGTCGCCCGGTACCAGCTTTCTCCAGCGTCGTCGGAACGGTAGACCGCAAGCGTGCCTGAAGCAGTGCCGAGAGTGGCATAGAGACGATGGCGATCGCTGGCAGCAATGGCGACGTAGATTTGCGAGAGATCTTTCGGCAGACCCCTGCTCAGAGCATGCCAGGTGTTTCCGCCATCGCTCGACTTGAATAGTCCGCCGCCGATGCCGTTGACTTCGTTGTTGTCTTCCCAGGGACCTTCCCGCACCTCCCACATGGAGGCATAGACTACGTCGGGATTCGCGGGATCGATCTCGACATCGGACGCGCCGGTGTTCTCGTCTTTGTAGATCACCTTTTGCCAGGACTGCCCACCATCGGTCGAGCGGAAAAGGCCGCGCTCGTCGTTCGGACCGTAGGGATGGCCGAGCACGGCTGCGAAGATTTTGTCGGGATCACGCGGATCGATGGCCAGCGCAGGGATTTGCTGGCCGTCGCGCAGGCCAAGATGAGTCCAGGTCTTGCCAGCGTCCGATGATTTATAAATTCCGTTGCCGACCGAAAGATCGGGGCGATGCAGGCCTTCGCCGCTCGCCACATAAATAATGTTGGGATTAGAAGGCGCTACGGCGATGGCGCCGATGGACTGCGTCGACTCATGGTCGAAGATGGGTGTCCAGGTGCGACCATAGTCGTCCGATTTCCAAACTCCTCCGTTGACCTGGCCCACGTAGAAAATATTTGGTTGACTGGGAACGCCGGTGGCGGCACGGGTACGGCCTCCGCGAAACGGGCCAATCATGCGCCAACGCAAATCCTGATAAGTGTTCTCCGGAATCGGTTGCGCCCAACTCGACGTAATCGGCAAGAAAACCGAAGCGTAAACCAGCAGACGAAGGACGAGCTGCGAAATGGTCACCTGCGCCCCCTCAGACACCCAACGCCAAACCTGACAGCATAAACTATAAAGGCGCAACGCTGGGTGCGGTGTTGCGCTGTCAGCCGATTTCGTCCAGGCTTTGTTCGAGGCCGCCGGGCGGTGGTGCGGGCGTTGCGCCCGGCTGGCTGGCCACCCAGGCGCCGACGCGGTTTGCGGTTTCATTGATTTCGGTCAGCGGCGTTCCCCTGAGATAGCCGTGCACCAGAGCGGCGGTGAAAGCGTCGCCCGCCCCCACGGTGTCGGCCACCTTCACTGTGAAGCCGGGATGTTCGCTGCTCTCGTCGGAGGTAACCAGGAGACTGCCCCGGGTGCCGCGCGTGACGCAAATTAGTTTCACATCGTAGGCAGACAGCAAGCGGCGCGCCGAATCCTCTTCGCCACGTTGTTCAAGTTCAAACATCCGCATGATCCTCGGCAGTTCTTCATGATTCAGTTTGACGATGGATGCGAGCTTCATCGATTCCGCGAGGATTTGCGTCGTAAAAAAGTTCTGGCGAAGATTAACATCGAAAACCCGCAGCGCATTTGGGCGCGTGCCATGCAGAAATTTACGAATCGTGGTGCGGCTGTCTTCCGATCGCTGCGCCAGCGATCCAAAACATACAGCCTGGGCTCGCTGTGCCAGTGCCTGCCATTGCGGCGTCCAAGCGAGAAAATCCCAGGCGACGGACTTGGAGATTTCAAAGCGTGGTTGGCCACTCTGATCCACTTGCACCTTCACAGTTCCGGTCGGATGTTGCGCATCTTTCTGAATGAATTCGGTCGAGAGGCCGAGCTCTCCCAGGCGATCGATCGCTTCCGCACCTAGAGAATGCTCGCCTAAACGGCTGGCGGGAATCCCTTCATCCCCGAGGAGAGAGGTAATGTAGGCGAAGTTGGCGGGCGCTCCGCCTAGTTGTTTTCCGGCGGGTAATAAATCCCAAAGCAATTCGCCCAGGCCGACTACGAGATGTTTTTCGCTTAGCATGAGGCTTCCCCGGCAGCGCGCAGCGGTTGCAGGAAGGAGGGAACTGGCGGAGAATCGGGACGCTGGCGTTGAACTCCAGACATAGGGCAGGTCTCGCAAGAAAATCAAGCTACGTCGAAGGCCGGCAATCGATATGATGCACTTAATTCAATTCAGGAACTGCGTACGACTGTTCGCGCTGCTGCTGGCGCTGGCTTCACAGGATAGCGCAAGTTGGCCGTTTGGCGCGTGGCATCGCGTGTCCGAGACGCCTATCATTGCGCCGCAGGGGGAAGGGTGGGAGGCGGCAGGCACGTTCAATCCTTCTGTAATTCTTCGCAACGGAAAAATTGTCATGCTCTATCGAGCGCAGGACAAGGCAGGCACTTCGCGGCTTGGCTATGCGGAGAGTGAGGACGGGCTCCACTTTACGCGGCGCAGCGAACCGGTATTTGTGCCGGAAAAAGACTATGAAAAAGATGGAGGCGTGGAAGATCCCCGCCTGGTTCAGTTCGGCGACACTTACTACCTTACCTATACCGGTTACAACAAGAAGGATGCGCAACTGTGTCTGGCGACTTCGAAGGATCTCGTTCACTGGGAGCGGAGAGGCGTGATTCTTGCTGCCTACAAAGGAAACTGGAATGTGCGCTGGACCAAGTCGGGAGCCATCGTGCCGGAGAAAATTGAGGGCAAGTATTGGATGTACTTTCTCGCGACCAGTCGCGATAACAGCGATCAGATAGGACTGGCGTCGTCGACCGATCTGTTGCATTGGACCGAAGCCACCGATGCCCCAGTGTTGCCCGTGCGAGCGGGAAAGTTTGACTCGCGCGTGGCTGAGCCGGGGCCTGCGCCGATTCTGACGCCGAAGGGAATTGTTCTTATCTACAACGGTGCGGACGACAAGCTTGTCTATCGCACGGGTGTCGCCCTGTTTGACCGCAAGGATCCGCGGGCGCTGATCTCGCGGACCGATACTCCCATCTTCGCACCCGAGAAGCAATGGGAGAAGGTGGGGCAGGTTCCCAATGTGGTGTTCGTCGAAGGAATGGTGCGGAAAGGCGAACGGTACTTGTTTTACTACGGCGGAGCGGATACCTTTGTCGGCGTCGCAGAAGCGCCAGCGGCCCCGTAGCTGGCCCGGTGCCAGCTGAAAAAACGGGACCTCAAAGCACGAAAGCAGAGGGAACGACGGCAGAAGCACTGCGGCCGTCGAAGGCTTACATGCTGCTGATCTCTTACATGCTGCTGATTCTAATGTAACGGCGCAAATCCGGGAGTGAGTTAATAAGAATGTATCCGGCAAATACCAAGCCCACTGCGCCCACTACCGTGGTCATTACCTGAAGTCCAATGATAGCTTTTTTCATAAAGCTCCTTTTCGACCAATCCGAGTTTAGGATGTAGTTCCCATCCTAAAGGAAGCCCTGGGTCGGTCTTTAAAAAACTATTTCCTGGCTTGCGAATTTGGCGCGGATGAATGCTCCCAGTCGCGGGTGCGGGAGACGGCTTGGTTCCAGCGCCGCCGCAACTGGTCCACTTGAGACGGTGGCATGTGCGGTCGAAATCGGCGTTCCTCCTGGGGCAGGTTAGAGATTACATGCAGATTTTTCCAGAAGCCTGCGGCCAGACCAGCGAGAAATGCGGCGCCCAGAGCGGTTGTCTCTGTGACCGAAGGGCGCACGACGGGTACTCCGAGGATGTCCGCCTGAAATTGCATGAGCGCGTCGTTGGCCGAAGCGCCGCCATCCACGCGCAACTCCTCGAGAGCAGTGCCGGTGTCGGTTTCGACCGCGTCCATGAGGTCAGCCACCTGGTACGCGATGCTCTCCAAGGCAGCACGCGCAATGTGACCCGCATTGCTGCCGCGAGTAAGGCCAAAAATTGAGCCGCGAGCGTCCGAATCCCAGTGCGGAGCACCCAATCCCACGAATGCGGGAACGAAATATACTCCGCCATTGTCGGAGACTGAATTGGCCAAAGCCTCCACTTCCGATGATGTACGAATGATTCCCAAACCGTCGCGCAGCCACTGAACCACGGCACCGCCGACAAATACGCTGCCCTCGAGCGCATAGTTCGTGGTGTCGCCGATTTTCCACGCAACCGTGGTCAGCAGACGATTGCTCGATCGAACGGCGCGTGTCCCCGTGCTCTGCAACATGAAGCATCCCGTGCCGTAGGTATTTTTCGTGACACCGGCGGTGGTGCATCTTTGTCCAAAAAGCGCGGCCTGCTGATCCCCGGCGATGCCTGCAATGGGAATGCCATCCAATCCCGGGACCGAACTTACTTCTCCATAAACCTCGGCGGACGGCCGGACCGTAGGCAACATCGATGCTGGAATCCGGAAGAGCGAGAGAAGATCCTGATCCCAGCTTCCGGAATGAAGATTGAAAAGCATGGTGCGGGAGGCATTGCTGGCGTCGGTGATGTGCAGACGGCCGCCTGTCAGCTTCCAAAGCAGCCAAGAGTCTACCGTGCCGAAGGCCAACTGATTCGCATCGGCGAGCTGGCGGGCGTTGGGCACGTGCTCCAGAATCCAGCAAATTTTGCTGGCGGAGAAGTAAGCGTCGATGAGCAAGCCGGTGCGTTGCTGTATCAGATTTTCATGGCCTTGGGCTTTGAGATCTGAACAGAATGCCGCGGTGCGGCGATCCTGCCAGACAATGGCGTTGTAGATGGGCTTGCCGGTTGTGCGATCCCAGACGATGGCGGTTTCGCGCTGGTTGGTGATGCCGATGGCGGCCACATCGCTCGGCTGAACCTCAGCTTGGGCTAAAGCCTCCAGCGCGACTGCAATCTGGGACGCGGCAATTTCTTCGGGATCGTGCTCAACCCGTCCGGGCTGGGGAAAGATTTGGGTGAACTCGCGCTGGGCGACGGATCGAACCCTGCCTTCGTGGTCAAACAGGAGGGCTCGGGAGCTGGTCGTGCCCTGATCAAGAGAGAGAATGTAGCGCAAAAGGCCTCCCGTTTCTGCCGTAGGGAATCAAGATAAAGATTGGTACGCGCGCAAAAATCTTCGAATACCGAAATCGTACACGGCAGCCCCGACGAGTCCGCCCACGAGCGGCGCAACTACGGGCACCCACCAAACGCGAGGGCCATCACTGAGGCCATTGTTCTTGAATCCGGCCAAGGCTGTGAACAGGCGCGGGCCAAAGTCGCGAGCCGGATTAATAGGATATCCATGCATACCGCCGAAGCTCATGCCAATGGCCACGACGACCAGACCGATCATCAGTGGCGCGAGGTTCGCTCCGGGAGGGACGTTGAACTCGTCGGTAATGGCCAGCACGAGGAGCAGCAGAAGAGCGGTGCCAATGACTTGATCGAGGAATCCTGCCTGCGTCCAGGCTGGAAATGCGGGGAAAGTGGTGAACACTCCCGCGGTTCTTTCCAGTTGAGGGTCGACCTGGTGGAACGCCGGCAGATAGTCCCGGTAGGTCAGCGCAGCCGCAAGGAATGCTCCTGAAGTTTGCGCGACCGAATATGGCACCACCTTGCGCCAGGGGAAGCCACGGAACACTGCGAGCGAGAGCGTGACGGCGGGGTTGAGATGGCCGCCGGAGATTTTCCCGGAGAGGTAAATTCCCATGGTCACTGCGAGTCCCCAACCCAAAGTGATGTTGGTGTATCCCCCGTGAACGGTGGCCGCCGGAGTGTTCGCGGGAAACAGAACGACCATGGCTACCACGCCCGTGCCAAACAGAATCAGGACGAAGGTTCCAAGGAACTCGGCAATCAGTTCGGCCATCAAGCTTGGCGGCTTATTCATTCAGGACGTCTTCTGCTCCCGCAACCGGCATTTGAATCGCGAGTAGTCTACTAGGATTGCAGGCCGCGCCGCAGCTTTCGATTTCGCCATGCCAGCCACCAGGCCCGATCCTCCCCGGGTAACGGAAACTGCGAGAGCCAGGGTCATTTCCCCTTGACACGGGGGAGTAGGTCTGTAAGATAGAAGAATATTTATTCATCATTATGAATAAATATTCATGATGAATAAAGTGCTGCGTCAGAGGGCAGTTTTGCAAGCGTTGAGCGAAGGGCCGATCGCCAGCCAGGAAGATCTGCAGCGGGCCTTGCGCAAACGCGGGTTCAAGGTGGGGCAGGCCACGCTGTCGCGGGATATCCGGGAGCTGAACTTGAGCAAGGCGGCGGGCGGCTACAGCCTGCCGCAAGGGGATAGCGTTTCTGGCCTGGCCTTACCCCCGGTGCAGCGTTTGGTTCGAGAGTTTGTGCTGGACGTGCGTCCGGCACAGAACTTGCTGGTGTTGAAAACGATCACAGGCAGCGCGCAGCCGGTGGCGGCGGCGCTGGATGAGCAGGAGTGGGAGGAAATGGTGGGAACGATCGCCGGGGACGATACCATCCTGATCATTTGTCCGGACAAGGATTCTGCCCGGAAGGTTGCCGTCCGGATTGAGGAAATGCTCGCCTGATGTTGGCCAAACTCAAAAGCGCGGTGCTCGGAGCCAGTGGCTATTCAGGACTGGAGTTGACGCGCATTCTCGAGCGCCATCCCCGCCTGGCCAAGCCCATGTTGCTGCGTCGCCAGGACAGTGAAGGTCCGGAAGACCTGGCGGAAATATTTCCGGAGCTTTCCGGTAACGGAGGCTATCCGCTGCGCACGCTCTCCTGGGCAGAATTAAAAAATCACGGCGTGGAATTGCTTTTTTTAGCGACGCCGCATGAAGCATCGCGGTCTCTCGTGCCCGAGGCCGTGGCCCACGGACTGCGGGTGGTCGACCTTAGCGGTGCCTGGAGGCTGAAACAGGCGCAGCATCGAGCGATTTACTCGTTTCAGGATGCGGACGCGGTCACCGCCCAGGAGTTAACGGCGAAAGCTGCCTATGGTCTGCCGGAGTTGAATGGCGACTGTATCGCGGCCGCGCAGTTGGTGGCGAATCCAGGTTGCTATGCGACGTCGGTCATTCTGGCGCTGGCGCCGCTACGCAAGGCAAACCTTATCGATCGAAAGCGCGGAATTATTTCCGACTCGAAGTCTGGAGTATCGGGAGCGGGCAAGGCTCCGACCTCGCGCACTCATTTCGTTGCCGTGGCCGATAACCTTTCCGCCTACTCGGTGTTCACCCATCGGCATTTGGGAGAGATGGTGGAGCAGCTCGGACTGGAAGATGCGGAGCTCACTTTTACCCCCCATCTGCTGCCGATTCCGCGCGGAATCATGTCGACCATTTACGTGCATCTGAATCGGGCCATGGTGCCCGAGGAAGTAGAGGCCTGCCTGCGGGATTTCTATGGGGGAAAGCATTGGGTGCGAGTGTTTACCACCCCCAAGCTGCCGCAGCTGCAGTTTTCTCTGCACACCAATTATTGCGATCTTGGATTTTGCCTGGCCGAGGATGGCAGGCGCCTGGTGCTGGTTTCCTGCCTGGACAATCTTCTGAAAGGCGCGGCAGGACAGGCGGTGCAGAACATGAATCTGATGTATGGCTGGGAAGAACGGGAGGGTTTGGCGTGACCATTGTGGTGAAGGTTGGCGGAGCCGCGATCGAGAATGCTCGAACGCTGCGAAAGTGTGCGCAGTCCATCGCGGAACTGGCGCAGGATGGTCACCGCGTGGCCGTGGTTCATGGCGGCGGCGGAGCGCTCACCCGCATGCTGGGACGACTGGGCAAGAAAAGCGAGTTTGTGGAGGGGTTGCGCGTCACCGATGCGGAGACGCGAGACGTGGCGCTCATGGTGTTAGGTGGGATTGTCAACAAGAATCTGGTGGCGGCGATTCAGGCAGCGGGCATGCCGGCGATTGGATTCTGCGGTGGTGATGGGATGACGTTCCGCGCGCGAAAGAAATTTGTTCACGGCCGGGACCTGGGTTTTGTTGGCGAGATCTGTTTCGCGGAGCCCTGCTGGATCGAAGCCCTGTGGCGTCAAGGAGCAGTCCCGGTGATGGCTTCGCTGGCGCTGGGAGCCGATGGTGAATACTACAACGTAAACGCCGACGAGATGGCGGCATCCTGCGCCGCGGCTTGCCATGCCAACACTTTGATCTTCCTGACGGATGTGCCCGGAGTAAGGGATGGGTCGGGAAGCGTGATGCCGTGGCTCAGCACCAAGCAGGCTGCCGAACTGGAGGCCAGCTCGATCATCAGTGGCGGCATGTTGCCCAAGCTGCACGCTTGCGGGCTGGCGCTGAAACAAGGAGTGGGACGAGTGAGAATCTTGCCGGCAACGGAGGTGGAGATGTTGCCGCAGTTCTATCTAACCAAGCTGTCGGGTGGTACGGAGGTCACCTATTCATGAGGCCGTCGATCAGCTCTTCTTTCAAATTTCAAAGCGTGGATAGGCAGGCAGAGAAAAAGGAGACAAAGTTGAACAGTCACGTACAAGGCAGGACGGCGGCCGTACCGGCGAGAGCGCCGCAAGGATTCTGGTGTCCGGACCTGGTTTCGACTCTCGATCTGGGTCCCGCCGGGGTCGATGCGGTTTTGAATCTGGCCGGAATTATGAAGGCGCGTCCGGCCGATTTTCGCCAGGCCCTCGCCGGTCGGCAGATGGTGATGTTCTTCGAGAAACCTTCTTTACGAACCCGGTTGACGTTCGAGGCCGGAATGGCGGGCCTGGGCGGCACGGCGATGTTTGTCGACCAGAGGCAGGAGCGACTTGATGCCCGCGAGACTTTGAGTGACGTGGCCCACAACCTGGAGCGCTGGGTGGATCTGATTGTGTTGCGCACCTTCTCGCACCAGACCATTGAAGGCGTGGCAGAGCACGCTCGTGTGCCGGTGATTAACGCGCTCAGCGATCGCGAGCATCCCTGCCAGGCGCTGGCCGATTACTTAACTTTGCAGGAGCGGTTTGGAGATATGAAGAACCGCTGTCTGGCGTATGTAGGGGATGGCAACAACGTGGCGCACTCGTTGCTGCTCACGTGCGCGTGCCTGGGATCGTCGATCCGCGTGGCAACGCCACCCGATTATGCGCCTGATGCTCAGATTGTCCGAGCTGCGCGCGAAATTGCTGAAGACACCGGCGCCCGAATTCATCTGCTGAGCGACCCGCATGAGGCAGTGAACCGGGCCGATGCGGTTTACACGGACGCGTGGGTCAGCATGGGTCAGGAAAAGGAGGAGGGCGAGCGCGCTCAGATTTTTCCGCCTTATCAGGTGAATCGAGAATTGATGGCAGAAGCCGCGCCCCATGCAGTTTTTATGCACTGCCTTCCTGCTCACCGCGGTTTGGAAGTGACCGACGAGGTGATGGATTCGGAGCAGTCTCTGATTTTCGAGCAGGCGGAAAACCGGCTGCACGTACAGAAAGCGATTCTTTATTTACTGCTGGGCGGCAGCGATCGTCTGCCCGCGAGGAGTGCTCATGCCTGAAAAAATTGTGCTGGCTTATTCCGGAGGACTCGACACTTCCATCATTATTCCGTGGCTTAAGGAAAATTACGCTTACAACGTTATTGCCATGGTCGGCGACGTGGGCCAGGGCGATGACATCGAAGCCGTGGTCGAGAAAGCTTATGCGACGGGCGCCAGCAAAGTGGTCGTGGAAGATCTCCGGGAAGAGTTTTTGACGGGATATGTATTTCCCGCGTTGCGAGCCGGTGCGGTGTACGAGCATAAGTATCTCCTGGGCACGTCACTGGCGCGTCCTGTCATTGCGAAACATCAGGTGGAAGTGGCGCTGCGCGAACGAGCGACGGCGGTGGCGCACGGCTGCACCGGCAAGGGCAATGACCAGGTGCGGTTCGAGGCCGGCCTGGCCGCCCTCGCGCCCGAGGTGGTCTGCACCGCGCCGGTCCGGGACTCGGGCATGACCAGGGACAAGGCCATCGCGTTCGCGGCCGAGAAGGGCCTGCCGATC
>DATNLE010000316.1:0-14726 GCA_035603035.1 Candidatus Acidiferrales bacterium
ATGACCGGCTGCCCTTCGGAAACCTTGGCGCCTGGGGCAATCATCAACCGCACCAAATCGCCCTCTGAGATATTTTCGCCCAGCTCCTGCAGACGGAATTCAGCAGCCGCCGCGGTGTCAGTAGATCGAGTTCGCGGCGCGGCTGGTCGGGATTCGCGTTGCGCTGACGCGGGCGATTGCCGGCTGTCCGCGCCGGCATCAGCAACTGCTCCAGATGCGGGTTCTTCCTGTCGCGCCTTGGGATTACCTTTCGGGGAAGGCTCCGCCGGGCGAGGACTGTCGGTTACCGTCGCCGTGGATCCATTGTTGTCCGCGGTGAAAATTAATTGGCCAACTTTGATTTTTTCGCCTTCTTTAACCAGTATCTCTTTCACCGTTCCACTGACGGACGAAGGAACTTCCACCACCGCTTTATCGGTTTCGAGTTCCATCACGGCTTGGCCTTCGCTTACAGCCGTCCCGGGCGTGATCATCAGACGCACCAGGTCGCCCTGTTCAATATTTTCGCCGAGTGCGGGAAGCTTAAATTCGATCACTGATTCCATCCCTTGCCTGTCGGAAAGTGTTTGCGTCTCAGAAGTCAACTGGTGGCCGGGTTCAGCTTTTCCGGATTGATTTCCAGATCATGAATCGCTTTCTTCATAACCTCGATCCCGATTTTCTTTTCCCGCGCCAGTGCCCCCAGTGTGGCCAGCACGATATGCTTCGCATCGACTTCGAAGAAATCGCGCAGGGCTGCCCGGTTCTCACTGCGGCCAAATCCGTCCGTTCCGAGCGAAACCAGTTGTCCGGGCACCCATTTCGCCAGAGACTCCGGAAGCACCTTCATGTAATCAGATGCAGCGATGAAGGGGCCGGGCGCATCTTTCAAAGTTTGAGTGACAAAGGGAACTTTCACCGCATCGCCGGGATGGAGAAGGTTCCAGCGTTCGCAATCGTTGGCGTCACGATAAAGCTCTTTGTAACTCGTCACGCTCCACACATCCGTCGCCACTCCGTATTTCTCCTGCAGAATCGTCTGGGCCTTCAATACTTCGTACATGATGGTTCCACTGCCCAGAAGTTGAGCACGCAGCTTGGCGTCGGGCGCATCCGCGGCCTTGAAGCGGTAGAGCCCGCGCAGCACGCCTTCACGGACGTTGCCATCCTTCGGCATCTCGGGCATGGGCAGGGGCTCGTTGGTGACAGTCAGATAATAGAAAATCGATTCCTGATCTACGTACATGCGCTTGATACCATCCTGAATAATGATGGCAATTTCATAGGCGAACGCCGGATCGTAAGCAATCAAGTTCGGAACCGGCAAGGCGAGCACGTGGCTATGGCCGTCTTGATGCTGCAGACCTTCGCCGGCCAACGTGGTTCGTCCCGCGGTGCCGCCGACAAGAAATCCGCGGCAGCGCATGTCGGCTGCAGCCCAGATCAAATCGCCGATCCTCTGGAACCCGAACATCGAGTAATAAATGAAGAAGGGAATCGTGTTGATGCCATGATTCGCATAGGCCGTGCCCGCCGCGATGAAGGAGCACATCGACCCGGCCTCGGTAATTCCTTCCTCTAGAATCTGTCCGTTCTTCGCTTCCTTGTAATAAAGAAGTGTATCCATATCAACCGGCTCGTAGAGCTGGCCCACGCTGGAGTAGATTCCGACCTGGCGGAATAATGCCTCCATACCAAAGGTTCGAGCTTCGTCGGGGATGATGGGAACGATGAGTTTGCCTAGCTCCGGATCGCGCAGAAGCTTTGCCAGCAGCCGCACGAAAACCATGGTGGTGGAGGCTTCCCGTCCGTCCGTACCTTTGTAGAATTCCTCAAAGTAGGATTCCGGAAACGGTTTCAGGGGGGTGGCACGCACCGTGCGCTTCGGCATGTATCCGCCGAGTTGCTGACGCCGCGCCTGCATGTACTTGATTTCGGCGCTGTCATCGGAAGGCCGGTAGAAGGGAGCGTTGTGCAGTTCCTCGTCCGGAACCGGAATTCCAAAACGCGAACGGAACATTTCCAGTTCTTCCTCATTCAGCTTTTTTTGCTGGTGGGTGATGTTCTTGCCCTCGCCCGCTTCCCCCAGCCCATAGCCCTTGATCGTCTTGGCCAGAATGATGGTCGGAGCGCCCTTGTGATCGACTGCGGCGCGATAAGCAGCGTGCACCTTGATGGGATCGTGTCCGCCCAAGCGCATCCGCGAGAGTTGCTCGTCGGAAAGATGCTCCACCATTTTCAGAAGTCGCGGGTCACTGCCGAACAGATTCTGGCGGAAGTAGGCACCGCTCTCCACAAAATATTTCTGATACTGGCCGTCGCTGATTTCTCCGAGACGGCGCACCAGCACTCCATCACGATCGTTGCGAATCAGGCTATCCCAGTCCGAACCCCAGATGCACTTGATGACATTCCATCCCGCACCGCGGAAGATAGCCTCGAGTTCCTGAATGATCTTACCGTTGCCGCGCACCGGTCCATCCAGACGCTGGAGATTGCAGTTTACGACGAAAATCAGATTATCCAGATTTTCGCGCGAGGCCAGAGTAATGGATCCGAGAGATTCCGGCTCATCCATTTCGCCATCGCCCAGGAACGCCCACACCTTGCCACCGCTGGACTGTTTCAGGCCGCGATTTTCCAGATAGCGGATGAAGCGCGCATGATAGATCGCCTGGATCGGTCCCAGGCCCATCGAGACCGTGGGAAACTCCCAGAAATTTGGCATCAGCCAAGGGTGAGGATAGGAACTCAGTCCGCCGCCGGGCTTCAGTTCGCGGCGGAAATTTTCCAGCTTCTCTTTCGGGATGCGTCCCTCAAGATAGGCGCGGGCATAAATCCCAGGCGCGGCGTGCCCCTGAAAATAAACGAAATCGCGGTCGCCGCTTTCGGTTTGCGCTTGGAAGAAATGATTAAAAGCAACCTCGTACAAAGTGGCGGCCGAAGCGAAGGTGGAGATGTGGCCGCCAATGCCTTCCTGAATTTTGTTGGCCCGCACCACCATGGCGAGAGCGTTCCAGCGCACCAGGCTCTTGATGCGCCGTTCCATCTCCTGGCTGCCGGGGAAGGGCGCTTGTTGCGGAACCGGGATCGTATTCTGGTAAGGAGTAGTCGCCGAAAACGGAAGGTTCACGCCCGCTGCCCGACGCGCGTGCAGCGCTAATTGCTGAATCAGCCGGCCCGCACGCACCGGGCCGCCCTTGGACAGAACATAGTCCAGCGAGTCAACCCACTCTCGTGTTTCCAGTACCTCTTGACCGTCAGTTTCCGTCTGAGCCACGTCTGACCTCTCCGTCTGATTGTGCTGAACACTCCATGATATTCAATTATCGGAAATCTTGCTGGGGCGAAGGACGATAGTCAAAGGTTCTACAATGCTGAACGTCCGTATATGGGAAAATTATGCGTTACTGGATTTCGAGTCAGATGCCTGCCGGGAGGGTTGAATGTTGAAAATCGCGGTGCTCGTGCTTTTGGTCTTGGTCATTATCTTCGTGGTTCCGCGCATGTTCTTGGGTTCGCGTGCCGCTGCTCCGGTACCTGGGAAAATTGCGCCCGATTTCACGCTGACTTCCCAGGAAGATACCGCCGTGAGTTTGAAAGACTATCGCGGAAAGTGGGTAATCCTCTATTTTTATCCCCGAGACCAGACCCCTGGCTGTACGCGCGAAGCCCACAACTTTCAGGTGGATCAGGCCAAATACAACGAGCGTAACTCGATAATCCTTGGTGTAAGCGTGGACAGCGTGGGCTCGCACAAAAAGTTTTGCACAAAAGAGGGACTGAATTTCAAGCTGTTGGCCGATATCGACGGCAGGGTGAGCCAGGAGTATGGTTCGCTCACCAACCTTGGGGTGACGAAATTTTCCGCACGCCACACGTTCCTGATTGATCCCACCGGGAGGATCGCGAAAACTTACAGCAGCGTTGATCCCAGCCGGCACAGCGAAGAAGTTCTGGCCGCTCTGGATCAACTGCAGAAGCAATAGCCGAGCCGAGGGCGATCATATTTCTGTAGATCCCCACAAAATTAAGCGCACATTCTTGCGGAAAGAAATTCTTCCTCGCGGTCGTCGCCCGATCAGTTCCAGAATCCACGTTCCAGCGTAAACTAGCAAGATGGCAACCCTAGCTCGGCGATCGGAGGTGCGGCCTTCGCAAGACCGAACCGGCTACAGCTTTCCGCCGGGCTTTCAGCGCAACCTCTTATGGTTCGCCTTACGCAAATTTCGTCCGGCAAATCCTATTATTCTTTTTCAACACCTGGCTGAGACCTATGGCGACATCGCTCACTACAAGATCGGGCCGCATCACATCGTTTTCCTGAACCATCCCGAATACATCCGGGAGGTGCTGGTGGTGCAGAACGACAACTTCGTCAAAGAGCGCACCGTGCAGCGGACCAAGATGCTGCTGGGCGAGGGCATGATCACGAGTGAAGGTGCCGCGCATCGCGCCCAACGGCTGACGGCGCAGCCAGCATTCCATCGCCAGCGCATTGGTGAATATGCCGGCATCATTGTGGAAGAGGCGGGGCGCGTCCGCGATTCGTGGCGTGCGGGTGAGCGACGTGATATCGCCACTGACATGATGCATCTCACGCTCAATGTGGTGGCGCGCACTCTATTCGCTACCGATTTGCGCGCAGAAGTCTACGAGCTTGCTGCCGCCATCAACCGCATCATGGGCCTCTATAATTTTCTGGTGATGTTGCCCGCCGCGGAATGGCTGGTGCATCTGCGGCCGCCAGGCCTGGCCGCGTTCCTGAGAGCTCGCCGGCGAATCGATGCGGTGGTGTACCGCATGATCGACGCGCACCGCTGTAGCGGCGTCGATCGCGGAAGTTTGCTGGATCTCATGCTGGCGGCGTCTCCCGCAGATGAGCAAGGGTCAAGACAGTCTCTGCGGGATCAGGTCATCACCATTTTTCTTGCCGGTTATGAAACCGTTGCCAATGCGCTGTCATGGACGTGGTATCTCCTGTCGCAGAATCCGGACTGCGAGGCCAAGTTTCATGCCGAATTAGACAGCGTGCTTCAAGGCAGACTGCCTGGGATCGAGGCGGTTTCGCGCCTGCGCTACACCGAAAATGTGATGGCGGAATCGCTGCGCTTGTATCCGCCCGCTTGGGCGATGGGGCGTTATGCGCGCAATGATTTCACTTTGGGAGATTATTTTCTTCCCGCGCGAACCACTGTTCTGATCAGCCAGTTCATCACCCACCGCGATGCGCGGTATTTCCCCGAGCCTCTGCGCTTCGATCCCGATCGGTTCTGGGCGGAAGCTAAGGTGCAGCGCGCGAAGTTTACTTATTTCCCGTTCGGCGCGGGCGCGCGGCAGTGCATTGGAGAATCCTTTGCCTGGATGGAGGGTGTTCTGATTCTGGCCGCAGTGGCGCAGAAATGGAAACTGCGGCTGGTCCCCGGTCACCGGGTTGAGCCGCAGCCGCTGATCACGCTCAGACCGAAGTATGGAATGCTTATGCAAATCGAGGCACGCTGAAACGCGAATCAGCGAATTTCTCCACAGCGCGGTCCTTGATTATTGCGAAGCCGAGTACTCCTCGACTGCCGACTCAATGGCCGGAATTTCAATCCGGAATACAGATCCATTTCCCGGTTCGCTCTCTACCACGATAGATCCCTTGTGCAGTTGAATGATCCATTGCGCGATGGCCAGACCCAGGCCGGCGCCACCGAGCGCGCGGCTGCGGGCTTTATCGACACGATAGAAGCGCTCGAAGATCCGGGCTTGATCTTCCGGAGCAATTCCAATCCCCGTATCCTTCACGCTCACGATGGCGCGACCGCTTTTCTGTTCGGCTGAAAGTGTTATCTTGCCGGGCGCAGCCGTGTACTTAAAGGCATTATCGAGCAGAATGTCGATTACGCGCCGCAAGGCATTCTCATCTCCCATTACGCTGAGAGGTTGCGGGCCGGAATACTCCTCAAATTGAAGTTCACGCAGGGCCGCGACTTGACTCCACTTCAATGCGGACTCTCGCAGGGTCGGGCGCAAATCCAGGGGATGAATGTCGAGCGCCTCTCCGCCGGAATCGGCGCGAGCCAGAGCGAGCAGCTCTTCGATGAGTCTGGCGGTGCGTTCGGCTTCGAGGAGAATGTGCCGCAACGCCTCGCGGTATTCGGACTCATCGCGGGAGCGACGCAGGGCCAACTCCGCTTCGGTATGAATCAGTGCGATTGGTGTGCGGAGTTCGTGTGACGCGTCGGCGGTAAACTCGGTGATGCGGAGGAAAGCGGTTTCGATCCGCGTCAGCATTTCGTTCAACGTGTCGGAGAGGCGCTGCAATTCATCGCCGGTATGCAATTGCTCGAGACGGCGGCTGAGGTTGTGGCCGGAAATGGTGCGAGCGGTGCGGGCGAGTGCATCAACCGGGGTCAAGGCTTTGCGGCTGAGCCAATAGCCGACACCCGACGCAGCCAGCAGCAGGACGGGCGCGAACAGGAGCAAGTAGCTGCGGAAATCCTCGAGCGTCTCCATTTCTTCATCGAGCGAGCCGCCGATTTGGACGATAAAGATCCGGCCACCGACAGCCATCTTCTCGCTCAGGATTCGGAAGGGAAGTCTTCCTAGCCGACGATACTGGTGGCGCGGTTTCGACAACTGATTCAGGGAAACCGGCGGAAGCGGGTGCTCTGCAAGAAACTGGGAGCGATAAATCGAGTTGCCAGCGGCATCGCTGATCTGCACGTAGTCCTGCGAACGGTCGATTTTGTAGTCGGCGCTGATCTCCGTCTGCAACTGCTCCGTGGATAAGTCCTTCCTTGCCTCGAGGAACCGTTGAAAATCCGCGGCCTGGCCCTCGAGCGTGGCGTCGGCGATGTCGTAGAGATTCTTTCGCAATATAAGCCACATGCCTGCGCCGAATACCAATTCAGCGAGCAGGAAAATTGCCAGATACGAGAGCGCCAGCCGCATGCCGATGGAGAGTCGAGAAATCCGCTTCATGCGGCAGCCTCCTCACGAATCATGTATCCCACGCCCCGAACGGTGAGGATGAGCTTGGGCAGTCCTTCACGATCCACCTTCTGGCGCAGCAAGCGGACGAAAGCGTCAAGAGTGTTGTCTTCAATCTCGCGATCGAAGCCCCAGACCGATTCGATCAGCGTGCGTCGCGGAACCACTTTGCCGGCGCGATACATTAAGCGTTCCAGCAGACTGTACTCGGTGCGGGTAAGCGAAATAGAAACTCCAGCGCGCGAGACTTCGCGGGATTCCGGATCGAGGACAAGATCGCCGACCTGAAGCCGGTTCTGCGGGCGGGAGGTGGCGCGGCGCTGCAATGCGCGCAGACGTGCCAGCAGTTCGTTGAAGCTGAAGGGTTTGGTTAGGTAGTCGTCCGCCCCCGCGTCGAGGCCGCGTACCACATCAGGAACGGAATCCTTGGCGGTCAGCATCAGCACAGGAGTTCGAATTCGCTCCTGACGAAGCTTTCTGGCCAGGTCGAAACCATTCATCTTGGGCAGCATAATATCGAGCACGACTGCGTCGAATTCATAGACGTGCGCGAGTTCCCAACCTTCTTGGCCATCGGAGGCGCAGGTTACGTTGTGGCCCTCTTCGGTCAGGCCACGGCGCAGCAGTTCGAGCATGCGAGGTTCATCTTCGACGACGAGCAGTTTCACAGGGTGGTTGTACCAGCCTCTATTTTATTCACCTTGACCTGAAGATTCGCTGAAGCCCTTCGGGCTGCCTTGCAATCTACTCAATACCGTAAATCGGCGCGACGGCCAGGATCTTCCGTGAGCTGCTATCATCTCTGCTAAGTACTTTTGGAGCAGCAGTATGGAAGACTTAGAAGACGAAGAAACAATTCCTTATATTTCCGGCTCAGGAGAAGGACTTATGGAAGAAGGACCGACCTTGCATGCGAGCGCGCGACGCGATGAGGATATTGCGCTCGATTTGATGAAATTTGTGGCGATGACAACCGGGTATGGGCGAACCACCTCCTCCGGGGTGGGGTTTCAGGGCACAGGTTCAGCATCGAAGCCCGACGAATATGCGGCGCAGTTGCTCGAGTTATATGGAAAGTGCAGGGCAGCGGTCGGGGGAAACGTGGCAGGAAAGAAGTAGAGTACCGGGTGCTGAGCCTGGCCGACCTGCGCTTGACCGACCTGAGAATGGCGGATCTGGGCTTGGCTAACCTGGGTTGGTTAACCTGGGTTGGTTAACCTGGGAATGATCAGCGCGAACCTGGTGGCCGGTGCTCCAACTCGGCGGCTCCTACCTCGGGGTGCCCGAACGACAGAATAGAAAAACCAGGACCGCAGCGGGTTCCGCGGTCCTGGTTTCGCAATCACAGACAGACAGCAGGTTACCGGCGGCCCTTCTTGGCTTTCTTCTTTGCCGGTTTCGCCGGTTTCCTGGCCGCTTTTTTGGCGGGCTTCTTTTTCGCGGACTTCTTGGCCGCTTTCTTCTTTGCCGGTTTGGCGGGCGCTCTTTTCGCAGGTGCCTTCTTAGCTGGCGCCGGTGCCTTCTTTTTGGCCGCTGGTTTCTTTGGGCCGCCGCCGGCCGGAGCAGCGGGTTTGGGTGCGGGTGGCGGCGGAGGAACGGAACCGGCGGGCTCGCTCATTTCGGGTTCTGGGACGCCGGCCTCTTCTTCCTCCTCCTCTTCCTCTTCAAAATCCTCTTCGAGCGACTCGCTGTAAGCGCCCGTGTCGCCGAATTCTTCTTCTTCATCACGGCCGTAGAGTGTGGGATCGTAAAACGTCATTGCTCCTCCTGATCTTAGTTTTGGTGTCCTGGCGCGGGAACAGCCGTGCAAGGCCGCCGGGTACGGAAATTAGAAGACCACCAGAAACTTTATGCTCGAACGGCGCGCGATTATAGCACGTCGTTTAATGCAGTTTGCAAGGACTGCTATTCACAGCAGGTTCGTTTATCTGTTATCACAGTGCGCGAGCAAAGGAAAGAAGAATTAGGCGAGACTGGTTGGCTGCCGCAAAGTTGTCCAAAGTTCTTAAGTCGGCTAGCGGGCGGGCTCGACAACCAGGACCATGCCAGGGCGCAGGGTAGCAACGTTTTGATTGTTGCGCTTCAGGGCGGCGACGGTGGTTTTGTAGGTTGTGGCAATGGAATACAGGGTTTCGCCGGACTTTACCTTGTGGCGCAGTACGCTAGCTGGCTCTGCCCCGTCCTCCTCCGATGCCTTCACCGAAGCGCTTGCAGATTTGGCAGCGGAACCTTTGACGGTTTCGGGGTGTAGGGCTTTCGAGGAACGCCTGCTCGGGGAGGCAGCGGCCAATTCACCGGTAGGCGAAACCGGCAGATGTAAGGCGAGCACGGTCCGTCCGCGCAGGCTGTCGCCGCGCAACCCGTTCCAGCGCCGGACCATCTGCGCCGAAACACCGAAGTTCTCGGCGACGGTCTCGACCGTGTCCCCCTTGCGGACTTTGTAGCGCGTAATTCGGCGCGCGTAAGTGCCCGTATCACTGACGTGCTTGCTGGGTGTAACAGGAATAATCAGCTTGGCGTCAATGGGAAGCTCCGCGCCGTCCAAGTGATTAGCTTCCTCGATAGCCTTTGCCGTTGTGCGGTAGGTGTGCGCCAGGGCAGCCAGGGTGTCACCGGAATGCACCGTGGGATAGCGCCACCACAGCCGCATGCCGGAAGGAATTGCGACAATGGCGGTTTGGTACTGCTGTTTCGTGCCTGCGGGCAGGTGCAGTTCGAAAGTCCCTTCCTTGGGGGTAGTCAGTCGCAGAAGGCTGGGGTTCATTTGCTGCAGTTCCGCAGGAGTTCGATCCACACAGTCGGCAACCAGGCGTAAATCAACGGGATAGCTGACGGTTACGGCATCGAAGGCAGTGGGCTCGTCCATCGAGACGTCATCAAAACCGTAGTGCGACAGATTCTTGGTCATGATGGTTACGGCCAAGATAATGGGAACGTAATTGCGGGTTTCCTTGGGAAGGACGTTGCGCCGGTAGAGTTCCCAGAAATCCGCATAGCCGGTGCGCCGCACCGCAGCCTGTACCGTACCGGGACCGGAGTTGTACGCGGCCATGGCTAGATACCAGTCGCCGAACTGAGCATAAAGATCTTTAAGATGGTGGGCCGCGGCGCGAGTGGATTTCTCGGGATCCTGGCGGTCGTCGACCCAGGCGCTCCGCTGCAGGCCATAGCCGCGCCCCCGACTTCCCATGAATTGCCAGATTCCTCGGGCACCGGCGCGGGAAACGGCGGTCGGCTGGAATCCGGATTCGGCCTGGGCGAGGTAGATCAAATCTTGCGGGACTCCTTCTTGTTTGAGGATCCGGACCATCATGTCGTGGTAGCGGCCGGAGCGGGCAAAGGCGCGCTCGAAAGTCCCACGCCCGCGATTGGAGAAGTAACTGATGTAGCCCGCCACCTGATCCGTCATCATAAGCGGCAGGTCGGAGTGGGTTGATTTCACTTCGGCCTGAGCCTTGGCCCGCACGCTGGGATCGGCAGAGGGGGTGATGCCGTTGGTTTCGTCAATCGGGGCAGGTTCAGAATTCTGCGCCTCGGAGGCGGAGGTCAGATCACCCCGACTCATCTGATTGACGCCTTCAGCGATACGCTCGAATTCCTTTTCCAGGCGGTTGTCGGAGCGAATATCGAGTTTGCTTTCGAGCAGCGCGTTAAAAGCGTTGTCAAAATTCTGCTTGGCGGCGTCGGCGTGGCCTGCCTGATAGTTCGCGAGTCCTGCCTGATATTCTTTTTCAACGCTAGCGACCAGATCTCCGACCGGATCGGAAGCGGGCTTCACGGCTGCGGCCTCGGGACTGGCTCCGGCAGAAGGCTGATTTTGCTCCTGGTCGCCGGGCTGTAATTTGGCTGATTGGGGTCGCTCCGGGATGGCAGCAGGCGCTTTTGCCGTCAGTTGCGGCGCGGTTCCGGGAGGCACCACGGAGACCGGCTTCTGCCCGCTATGGCACGAGGAAGAGGCCACGGCCAGCGCAGTCAGCATGGCAATCCGCATTGGGAGTGTGGCAACTCGCATATTTCTCTTAGAGATACGGATTGCTCCGCGACATTAAAGTCCGATGAATTCTAGCAAAAATCGTACCTCGCAGTCGCGCTCGGGTCAACGTCGAAACAGACTCTGTCTATTACTTTCGGCACCGAACCGGCGGTTACCGATGCGCCTGACAATCAGACGGCAGAAGCGCGCTAAAGGTTTCAAGGCCCGGTCAGACCCGCCAGTAGTCCGGACGCCAAGTCTGGATTGCCTCCTTGATGTCCCGCGGGACAAGTTTTTCCGATAGCGCGCGTTCGGCCAGCTTGGGTGCTTCGGCGTCGGAAGAAAAACGGAGAGCGATGAGTTGTCGTTCAGTTAACTCCCCAAGGCGTGAACGCAACGGCACGGGCGACAGTCGGGTGAGGCGTAGCCGCTCTTCCAAACAAATGACCCGGTCCTGAACCAGCAGCGCGTAGGTGCGAATTTTCAGGACAGCGATCGCCGCCGCCACCGCGACCACGAAAAGCCACCCTGAGTGCAAGCTGGGGTGCCTCAGAAAATGGACGACGGCGGCAATGGCTGAGATGAGGAAGACCGGCAATGCGAAGAAGTGAAATAGCGGATCTATGCGGGCATGATTGGCGAAAATTTGAGGCTTCTTTTCGGCCATGACGAAAGGCTCCTTGCGGACGGGCAAGTGTAGCAGAGGAGTTTTTCGTTCAGAGATCCCAGGTTTTTTTCAACCAGCGACGGCCGGCCGGCTTTTCGTTCGCTACCCCTACGTCGTGAAGGCCAGCGTCAGCAGTGTTTTCTGTTCGACCTCGTGTGCTTTGGCGCTGCCGGTGGCGGGGCTGGCGCTGGAGCTGCGCTTTACAGACAGCACGTGGCGGGAGCCGGCGATGCGCTGCAGGCGGGGGAGCATATTAAAAAGTGCGCCCATGTTGGCAGGCTCTTCCTGTACCCAGACGATGTCGCCGCTTTCGCCGTGGCGGGCGAATTCGGCAGCGATTTCTTCTTCCGGGAAGGGATAGAGCTGTTCGAGAAAAACGATTGCGGTGGAATTGTCTTTTCTCCTCTTGCGCTCGGCGCGAAGCTCGTGACCGATCTTGCCGGTACAGACCAGGATGCGATCGGCTTCTCCGATTTCTGTGTCGGGAACTACGTTCTGGAAATTGGTCTGAGTAAAGTCGGCGATGGGCGAGGAGGCGTCGGGATGGCGCAGCATGCTTTTGGGGGTGAAGACGACCAGCGGTTTGCGCCAGTAGCGGAGAGCCTGGCGGCGGAGCAGATGGAAATATTGAGCGGCGTTCGAGGGCTGCGCGATCTGGATGTTGTGTTTCGCGGCGAGTTGCAGGAAGCGCTCAATGCGGGCGCTGGAGTGTTCTGGTCCCTGGCCTTCGTAGCCGTGGGGAAGAAGCAGGACGAGGCCGGAGAGCAGGCTCCACTTGGCTTCTCCGGCGGAGATGAATTGATCGATGATCGCCTGCGCAACGTTGACGAAGTCGCCGAACTGAGCTTCCCAGAGGACGAGGGCTTCGGGATAATCGCGGCTGTATCCGTATTCGAAGCCGAGGACACCGGGTTCCGAAAGAGTGGAGTTATGAATTCCGCAGGGGGCCTGATCGGGCGCAATGTTTTCGAGCGGTACGTATTCGTTCTCGTTCTCGATGTCGATCAGAACCGAGTGGCGCTGATTGAATGTACCGCGACGGGAATCCTGACCCGAAAGGCGGACTGGAATACCGTCCTTGACCAGGCTCGCAAAGGCGAGAGCTTCGGCCATGCCGTAGTCCACTGCTCGTTTGCCTGCGCTCATCTCGGCGCGCTGCTCGAGCAACTTCTTCACCTTGGGATGAATGTGGAATCCTTCCGGATACAGGCTGAGGCGATTACCCAGCTCGGCGAGTTCTTCCGCTGAGAGTCCGGTCTCTACTTCGTACTCAGGCTTGTGCAGGCCGCCGTAATACTGATCCCAATACCTCGGCAAGTCGCGTAATGTTGGCTTCTTCGTGATCTTGCCAGCATCCTTCTGCGCGCTCTCGAGCTCCGCTTTAATGGCGGCGGCTTGCGCGGGAGCGTCCGTTACGCCGATGTCGTCGGCATAAATTTCCCATAGCGGGGGATGCTCTTTGATCTTCTTGTAAAGCAGCGGCTGAGTGATGGTGGGATCGTCGACTTCGCTGTGACCATGGCGGCGGTAGCCGATGAGGTCGATGACCACGTCGGTGCCGAACTGATAGCGGTATTCGGTTGCGAGGCGAGCTACGCGGACCACGGCGTCGACGTCTTCGCCGTTGACGTGGAAAATCGGAATCGACTGGCGACGCGCGATGCAGGCGGCGAAGCGCGTGGAGTGCTCTTCGAGATAGCTGGTGGTGAATCCCAGGAGATTGTTGACGATGACGTGAATCGTGCCGCCGACGGTGTAGCCGGGAAGGTCGGCGTAATTCATGGTCTCGGCAAGGATGCCTTGTCCGGCAAAAGCGGCATCACCGTGTACCAGCAGAGGAAGATATTTTTCGCGGCCACCTTCGCCGGCGCGATCTTGTTTGGCGCGGGTGCGGCCGACCGTGACCGGATCGACGGCTTCGAGGTGGCTCGGGTTTGACACCAGATGGATGTGAACCTTGTTGCCGCTGCGGGTGACATACTCGCCGGTCGCGCCCATGTGATATTTCACGTCACCGGAACCCAGAACGCTGCGCGGGTTGACGTCTTCGAATCCAGCAAAGATCTCCTGGGGAACGCGCTTGGCAACGTGGGCAATCACATTCAGGCGGCCACGATGACTCATCCCCATCACAAGTTCAGTTGCGCCGAGACGCGAACCGGTTTCGAGAAGTTCGTCCACGAGAGGGATGAGCGCGGTGACGCCTTCGAGGGAGAAGCGTTTGCTGCCGAGATAGCGCTGCTGCATGACCTGCTCGAAGATGTCGGCGCGGATAAGCAGATCGAGAATCCGCGGCTGGTCTTCGGCTGGTGCTTCCGATTCCATGCGCTCATAGATCCAGCGGCGGCGTTCGGGGGAATAGATGTGGTTGATCTCGACGCCGATGGTGGACGAATAGATGGCGCTCGCTTCGCGCGTATATTCACTCTCAATCTGCAATTCGGGAGTGGGGCGTGGAGTCAGAAAACCGAGAGGATCGAGGTCGCCTTCGAGGTAGCCGAATTGGCGGAAGGCGTTGAAGACCCGCTCACGCTCCAGGTTGACATCGTTCTTAGGAGAAGTTTCGATTACGGCGGCGCCAGCGGCACCGTTGGAACTCTTGGATTTCGGGGTCATAGGAATGCAGATACTAGGATAAAGGATGCGAGCGCAGGTGCGCAGGATTCGGTACTTGACGTCCACCTGAAGGAGGGGGATTCCAGGCGTCGCGGCTAGGCCGCGACCGAGGTGGGTTCCTGCTGCTGACGACTGACTCCATCGTTCACTTCACAGGCGATCCGGGCTAGTCCAGCCCTTCCTACATTGATTGCTGCCACCAGATCGGCGTTGGCTTCATACCCGCATTCCACACAGCAGAACCGAGCCTGAGTCTTGCGGTTGCCTTGACCGGTGCACCCGCATTCCGGACAGGTCCGGCTGGTATTGATCGCCGGCACGGCGGTCAGCCGGCCGCCGTTCCACGCCAGCTTGTATTCCAGCTGATGCCGCAATTCAGCCCAGCCCTGGTCGAGGATCGATCGATTCAGCCCGGACTTGGCCCGCACCTTGCTGCCCGGACTCTGCATGCTGCCAGCCGCCGAGCTCGACAGGTTGCTTACCCGAAGATCCTCGACACACACAATCGCGTGG
>DATNLE010000330.1:0-45542 GCA_035603035.1 Candidatus Acidiferrales bacterium
CCAGCGAAAGTGATTTCGTCCTTAAAACCATTCTGCTTACGAAGCAAAGGAAGGATGTCCTTCTCAAAAGTTCGGGTGGAATCGGACAGCATATTGGATTTCGAATGAATCGAAACATTGCGTGCAAACATAGGCAACCTCATAGGGTTGAGGGTAGCTAAGAAAAGAAAACTTAGATGGGCAGACTTAGTTCAGAAGACCTGAAAGAGGAGAGGGATGCTCACTCTATTCAACCGGTGCATTTGAGTGGCCCTCTCGATCGACGCGCAACTTCTATCGATACGTCACAAAGCAAGTCCGGCAGTGCAGCCTGGGATTCCAGCGTGTACTTTTGGCGGAAAGCAAGCACAAACGGAGCAGTGACAACGATTAGGAGTCGACAGACGATTGCGAAAGTCAGGAGAACGGTGTTTTTTCTTGACTTACAGGGGGTGCGGCGACCCGAAAGCCATCGGAGCTGACATCCGGTTGGGCAATTAGTAGCGGCGCGGCTTTAGTCCTCGGAGTGTCTAAGTTTAGCGTGTGTGCGAAACGCCTCATGGAGCATTTCACTGGTTTCTCGCTGAGTGCTCGGACCATCGGTGACGGCCTTGGCGACGCAGATGATTTCATGGCACTCCGTGCACTTGCCGAAGTAGTGACTAGCGCGATCCATTTCGTCCCTTGGTCCAAGCCAAGCCACGTCCGTCAATTTTGGATTTTTCATACACTCCGTCTTCCCCAGCGCCTCAATTGGGATCGAAAGAAAAGCAACTTTCCTCGAAGCTTGTCCTTGTCGCATCTAGCATGAAGCTTCTAGCAAATAGCATCCTTCCTGAATCATGTGACCGCTCCCATCGGCTTTAGAAGTTTCGAGAGGAATAGATTTGTTGCCTCGACGAGACTGCCTGCACGATATGGGCCAAAATGATTCACATTGTTCGTTTCATGCCAAGACACTGGCACTCAAGAACTTCCCGCACGAATATAGCGGGGCGATGATCCACAGCGAGTCCCAAGGGTGGACAAAAATGCTTGACGCTTGTCGGCTCGCGCATCAAGTCCATTCACACCGTGCGCTTTGACGGCAGAATGATCGAGCCATCGAGCAAGCCAAGAAAGCTTTCCAGCTTGATCCCGACTACTATCGGACACATTTCTGGCTGGCGCGGGTCTATGCGCAGAAACAAATGTCCGCAGAGGCGATCGCAGAGTCAGAGAAAGTCCTGCAGACAATGCCGGACAGCAGCGTCGGGTTGACAGAGCTTGCTTACAGTCTTGCCGCCGGAGGCCGCCAGCCCGAGGCGCGAAGGATTCTCCAGCATTTGGAGGAGAAATCCAAGCGCGATTTCGTCCCCGCTTACAACTTTGCTGTCGTTCACCTTGCTCTCAACGAGCAAGATAAAGCTCTGTACTTTCTGCAAAGAGCCTATAAGGAACGGGATTGGGCATTGATGGTTCTTGCGGTCGAACCCCGCTTAGATTCGTTGCGCTCTGATCCGCGCTTTGCAGGAGTTGGTGCGGAAGGCGGGCCTGCAACCGTAACGCTGCGTTCCTGGGTGTCGAGAAGTCCCAGCGTGGAATCTGGCGATCGATCGAGCTGCTTCCGGTCGGATGACGGGCAAACCGCCAGTAATCCGCCGTGAACGGGGGGACGAAGACTGGCTGCCTGAGAATTTGCTGATCAAGTGGTGAAGAGACGCTGGCTGCGGATTAATCGGGTGATGGTGCGAGGATTTGCCGGTTTGCCCAGTCGCCAAACTGCTTACGCGTGTACTGCTAAGCGAAGTGAAACGGTTCATCTGTCTTCTTGTCTTCTCGGGCGAACTCCCTGTCACTTAGCTCACTTCTCCTCCGAATCCGGAACTTAGCGAAATTCGCTGCCCGAGTTCTTTCCATTGCGGAAGCGGCACCGCGCGGAAGGTGCTTCGCCTGGATTCTGTTGCTCCGCGTGCAGACATCCAGACATCTCAGTACGTGCAGACATCCAGACATCTCAGTAAATGTCGATGGGGGTACGCTTAAGCACTAGAAGGAATAAAGCGGCGCGAAGCGCAACCTGCCAACCGGGCATGGCCGGTCGCTCCCGGGCGCGATTTCATACCCACGGCGGACTGCAACGATGGGAGCAGTCAACCGACAACGGCGCAACCTGGAAGAAATTCTTCCAGGGTAAATATTCACGAAGAAAATCTTAGAAGTGAGACTGCCTCGCAGAGTTGTGCCATGCACGGCATCGTCCGCTGGTCGGTTGTAGCGCTTCTGCTATTTGAATTTGCTCAGTGGCGCTCGGCAACGTCCAGCGAAACTGCGCCGGTCGTCAAACTGCAAACCAGCGCGCTTGAAGGGGCCCATTTCGGGCCGAGACCGAGACCAATTGCACTGACATTTCTCGGTGTTCCATTCGCGGCGTTGCCAACGGGGGCCCGGCGTTGGAAACCGCCTCTGGGGGTGCCGAAAATGGACTGGAACGCGCAAAGCGGTGACCTTTGGTTCGCCTTGCGCACAACTTTCAGCGCGATGTTTTCTCTACATTGAGGGCAAGAACGTCTGGACCATGGAACACTCTCTCCGATTCGGAGGAGCTGCTCATCCCATTTTGACGGTACTCATGTCCAGCTACGCGATATATAGGCGTCCCCACCTCATCGCGATAGCCGAAAGCGTGTCGACGGATCATTCAGCTTGCGTCAAACTTTGCGTAACTGAACTCTTTTGGGCTCGCTTTGAATCGCCGCCTGAACAGAGTTGCAAAATACTGGCTGGAGGAGAAACCGCAAGCGAAAGCAACCTCGGTAACGCTCATGGAAGGAGCCTCTCGCAGCAGTTTTGCTGCCTGGTCAAGCCTGCGATGATTCAAGTAGTGCATGGGCGCCATATTAGTCAACTGGCGAACGTAGTACACAAACTGTGTGCTCTTCAAGCCGCAGTCCGCGGCCATCATTTCAACCGTCCAAGCGAAGGCCAGATTGTCTCCATGAGCGACCAAGTCATCCAGGAACAACTGAACCGTGCGGCGCGAACCGGCGAGGAAAGGATCAAGACGAAGGTGCTGGCTGCGAAGGAGATCCAATATGAGTAGCAGCAATTCGTTGATCTTGACGGCCATGCGCGAGACATGACTTCCTTGCCGGTCCCGTTCGATGGCGCGAGCCATTGATTGAAAGCAGTGGCGGACATCGGCGGAGGTTTGCCACACGGGATTTTCGTTGTGGCGCAGCTTCTCGGTAAGCTCCGCGAGCTCCGCCGCCCTCAGCAGAAGCCAATGTGGCCATTTCCAGTCCTGGTTCGGGCGCCGGACACCTACGTCGATGATGAGCCAGTGCAGATGGTTGGGGCCCATGTGTGGCTTGCCGATCCGGTGTGATTGCCAGGGCCGCGTAACCGACAGGTCATCCGGGCGAAGAATGTACTCACGATCATCAACCGCGAAGTCCAGAATTCCGGTTTCGAGGAAGCCAATTTCTATCCCCTCATTGCGGTGCCAGGGGAGGCCCCATGGCTGATCGACAACGGCGTCCCAGGAGCCGAGGGTCTTGATGCCAGGGAGGGCATTGGAGGGCAGCCTGCGACCCGGATAGTGCCCCCGTGCAAGAGCTTCGAGTTTCACCTTCTCGGCTTTGACGGCATCGACGAGCGGACGACAGGCGTCGGCCCGGTAAGTAGCCCCATGCTCTCTGAAAACGGGAACGGAGCCAGCATGACGGGGCTGCATGCAATGTTCAAATTCTATTAGTTTCGATATACAACGAAAACTTTGGCACGCGAGCTCGGCCTTGTCAATATTGGGCGTAAGGCACTGCAACATCGGCAGTTGCCAGTCCTCAAACGGTTCAATGCAACCTACGCGCTGCCCGCTTGGAGACTTGCCTCAGCGCTTCTTTGCTGCGGGAACCTGCAAATGTTCATTCAACTTTCAGCGAGTGAAGAAATCTGAACGACAACCCTTTCAGAACGTCCTACACATATGAACCTAGGAATGGTTTTTCTCGAAACGCGACTCAGCTAGGCGTCACAGACTGTAATCCTCTTCCTGTGGGCGAGCGTGCTGTGGGCGCGCGTGCTGCCGGTTGAGGGTGAGCATGCGGGATGCAGCGGTTCAAATCGAAAAACAAAGTGTTCGGAGGTGAGAAGTGGAAATCGAGATCGGCGTAAACATGGAATTCATCCGCTCCGAGGACAAATCATTTGAAGCAGGAGTGGAACGTGCCGCAGAATTGGGATTCCAGTGGGTTGAACCCATGGTGCACAACGGTCGTGAGTTATTGAGTGAGGCTGGCTATTTTCATTCCTTTTCGATGGACAACGACCCCCTGGAGATGAAGGACATTCTGGACCGGCACGGTGTTCATGCCTCTGCGCTTTCCGCACATTGCCCATTGATGCGGCCGGAGATAAGCGTGCCGTACCTCGAAAGAGCCGCGCGTTTTGCGGCAGGAATGGGCGTACAGGTCCTGGCTACAGACGAAGGCATCCGGCCGGAATGGTTGGACGATAAGGAATGCTTCGACGTAATGAAATACACTCTTAGAAAAGTCTTGCAGGTGGCGGAGCGGCACGGCGTCTATGTGGGGATTGAGCCACATCAGAGCATCAGTAAGACTACCGATGGTTTGCTTCGAATTGCGAATCTGGTGGATTCGCCGATGCTCAAGGTGAACTATGACACCGGCAATGCTTTCCTTGGCGGAGCGGACCCGTACGACGGGCTGCGCTCTGTGCTTCCCAAGTTGGTTCATATGCACGCGAAAGACATTTCGACGGGACTAGCACAGGAGAAGAAGGGCAAGGTAACGGGTACTCCAGTTGGCTGCGCCTGCGGAGAAGGAGTTATCGACTGGACAAGAGTGGCTTCCATTCTCAGCGAAGGCAGATACCGTGGCGTGCTATCCGTCGAATGTGGTACCTCAGACCAGGCAGCGCATAGCCTGTCGCATCTGAAGGCAATTCTGCAGCGGGCGCCGGCAGCAAGTGCGAAGTGACGACCTGTCAAAGCCGACTGGAGGACACGAGCAATGTTGAATCGAGAGTGTCTCTTCCTTGGGGTGCTCTTAGTGGCAATCGCTATCTCACCGGCAATAGCCCAAGGCACTGGACGTTCTGACGTTCGAGGTTCCGGAGTGTCAGGCAAAGATCAAAAACCTGCCGATGATGTTTTCAGCCAGATTTGGCCAAATTTGCCAGCGAACCAGAATCCTGCCAGCGTAGCCCGAGGCAAGCTCTTGTTTCAATCCAACTGCGGATTCTGTCACGGACCCGATGCCACGGGGGGAAATAGCGGTCCCGATCTGGTTCGCTCTGTGTTAGTGAATCACGATGAGCACGGTAACCTGATCGGCCCTGTGATCCGCGGCGCTGCCGTCGACAAGGGCATGCCTAAGTTCAGCTTGACGAACGCGCAAATTTCGGATGTAGTTGCATTCCTTCATCAACGAAACCGTGATGCCCGCCTTCGCTTTACCTACAGAGTCGCAAACGTGGCTGTAGGGAGTGCCGAAGCCGGGAAGGCCTACTTCGAGGCACATTGCGCCAACTGCCATTCTACGAGTGGCGATCTTGCTGGTATCGCCACGAGGTATCCGGGGGATGGCCTGCAACAACGCTGGATTAATCCGGAACCCAAGCCATTGGGTGGCAAGACGCCAACGCCTGCGGTCGAAGTGAGCGTGACCCTGGCCAACGGGCGGGAGTATTCAGGCCGGTTGGAGCATCTCGATGGGTTCGACGTATCACTGTATGACACGCAAGGCGATTATCACAGCTTCGCCTTGACCTCGGAAATCCGAATACTGGTAAAAGATCCCCTCGACGCGCACCGCAAACTCGTGAATCAGCTTACTGACGGGGACATACACAACGTTACAACCTATCTGGGGAGCCTAAAGTGAAGGTCTGGATGCTGGTCATTATTGCCGTCTCGCTTCCCGGGTTGCTGGTCGGCCAAGGCCTCGACCCGAAGGCCATCTCGAAGCCCCTGGCATCTTCCTGGCCCACCTACAACGGGGACTATTCCGGACGACGCTTTAGCAAACTGTCGCAGATTAATGGGGCGAACGTAAAAAACCTGACACTGGCCTGGTCATACGATTCCCGCACCACACCGATTAAGGCGACGCCCCTCATGGTGGGCGGCGTTGTGTACTTTTCTGGTCTGGACCACGCCTGGGCCGTTGATGCGCGTACCGGCCGCATGCTCTGGCAGTGGCAGACGAAGACTCGCGGTGGCACGCACATCGGGAATCGCGGCATGGCGATGTATGGGAAATGGCTCTTCCTGGTCACGCCTGATGATTACCTGATATCACTCGATGCAACCAGCGGCGAAGAACGATGGCGAGTAGAAATCGCCGACCTTAAGCTCGATTATTTCTCGACTGTAGCTCCGATCGTCGTCGGAAATCACATCCTGGTCAGCCCGAGTATCGAATCGACAGATAACCGCGGCTACCTCGACGCCTACGATCCGGACACCGGAAAGCTACAGTGGCGCTGGTATTCAACGCCAGACGCAGGCAAGCCTGGCTCGGAGACGTGGCCGAATAAAGAAGCGCGCGAACATGGCGGCGGGGCTATTTGGGTACCGGGGACCTACGATCCGGAATTGAACCTGTACTATTTCGGCACCGCCAATCCTCAGCCGGTCATGGCCGGGCAGGGGCGGGAAGGCGAAAACCTATGGACAAATTCCATTGTTGCGTTGAATCCCGATACTGGAAAAATGGCCTGGTTCTACCAGACTACCCCGCATGACGTTCACGATTGGGATTCCGCCGAAACCCCGGTGCTTTTCGACTTGGAAATCAATGGGCAGGCGCGAAAGTTGGTCGTCCAGGCAAACCGGAACGGTTATATTTTCGTATTGGATCGGTCCAATGGAGAGCACATCCTCACGGCTCCCTTTGCTCCCAACAATTGGGCAAATGGCCTCGATGCGCAGGGACGTCCCATCCCCGACAGAAATAAGGATCCCAAACCGGCTGGAGCGCTGGTGATTCCTTCAGAGGCGGGAGCCACGAATTGGTTTCCGCCGAGTCTGAGTCCTGACACCGGGTACTTGTACGTCAGAGTGACCCGTTCGGCAGCGGTGTTTTATCTAACCGACTCCAGTGCTAAACCGGAGGCCTGGGGCGGAATAGACAAAACTGTCTGGAACGGGCCATCGTCGATCGCGGCGATCGAGTGCAAGACCGGGAAAATCGCCTGGGATTACCTCACGGGAGTCGGGGGCGTTTCCGGTCTGCTGACCACCTCGGGCGGATTGGTTTTTGGAGGCGATGGTGCGGGGAATGCCTTGGCGCTCGACGCCACCTCAGGCCGTGCGCTCTGGCATGTGAGCCTTAACGAGATCATGTACAACGGGCCGATCACGTACGAACTAGAAAGTCGGCAATACTTGCTGGTCGCCGCGGGGGCGAAGCTGTTTGCCTTCACCCTGCCCGAGCAGTAGCGAAACACGATGCCGCAGTTGTTCTAAGTGCCGTCAATCGGGGTTGCACCCACTGCAGTGCAAGCAGGAGTCTATCTGAAAACAACTATTCTGCTCTTGGTTTTGGTCACCGCGACTCGGTCGCTAGTGTCGCAAACTTCGGTTGCGAATAGAGTTCCCTTGTTCCGCAAGGGTGCCATTCGCGTTTTGATTCTTTCCGGCCAGAACAATCACGACTGGCGCACTACAACTCCCTTCCTTGAGAAATTGCTCCTGAACACCGGACGATTCGATGTTCGGATAAACGAAGAGCCGGTTGGCATGACCTCCGACACGTTGGCTGTTTACGATGTTGTGGTGCTCGATTACAACGGTCCGCGATGGGGCCAAACGGCAGAGAATGCGCTGGCAGACTTTGTTCGCTCAGGCAAGGGCTTGGTGGCTGTACACGGGGCCAATTGGGCGTTTAGCGGCTTAGTCGTGTTGGCAGACCATCATGTTCCGACCGGCATCATGGAGCCGGCGTGGCCGGAATACAAGAGCATGATTGGCGGGGTCTGGTCAGATCAGGATCCGGCTTCGGGACACGGGAAACGCCACACCTTCTTGGTGAAGATCTCAGACCTTCATAACCCAATCACAGTGGGACTTCCCGGGACGTTCGAAGCCGACGACGAGCTCTATCACAATATGCACATGTCTGAGGGCGTCCACATTCTGGCCACCGCATATGACGACTTGAAGTACAAAATTCCGCAGGAACAAAAACCCGCTAATAACCCGACAAATTGGCCGCATCTGGATTTCAATCCGACAGGTAAGGATGAGCCCATGCTTTGGACGGTGAACTACGGCCGCGGGAGAACCGTTTACACAACGCTAGGACATGACGTGAAAGCCATGGGAATGCCTGGCTTCTCCACCATATTCGTTCGCTCTGTCGAATGGGCTGCGACTGGGGCAGTGCAGGAACCCGAGCCGGAGTTCCGATCATGGGCCGAGCCGCCTGCACACCAACCATAGACTTCCTCGAAAATGGCCGTAAGTTGTTGATTCCGCGTAGGCGCATTTTCATGATCCGTCGTGAGCCCCAGATCATGGGAAACTTAGTTGTCGATTCCAAAAATCTTCTATGTTGTAGCCCAAGACCGGGCACCAAGGTAAGATTGTCTTACCATGCAAACCAAGGTATCCACCAAGGGACAAGTCGTTCTGCCAGGGCCGCTGCGCCGCCGACTTGATATTCGGCCAGGTGATCCTCTGGACGCGAAAATCGAGGATGGACGAATTGTGCTGACGCCTCGGAGAAAACGTCCGCACCGAATAAAAATTGTGACTGACCCAGTCACCGGGCTGCCCGCCTTAAGTGCAGGGCCGAAAGCACCCACCATGAGCAGCAAGGAAGTTGAAGAAATACTGGCAAACTTCCCATGATCTATCTGCTCGATGTGAACGCTCTGGTCGCTTTGGGCTTCATCAATCATGAAGCCCATGGTCGTCTTGCTGCTTAGGTGCAATCTCAAAATTCGCCGAACCTGGCGAGTTGCTCAATCACCGAGCTTGGGTTTGTACGCGTGCTGGCCCAAGCCCCGGCCTACGGATTTACCGTGAGTCAAGCTCGCGTATTGTTGCTACGCTTGAAACAGGCGCGCACTTCGCTTCTCAAGTTCGTCCCGGATGAACACGATGTTTCTCATCTGCCTGCCTGGGTCAGAGCACCTAAGCAAATTACTGATGGTCATTTAAGCAAGCTTGCGGCCGCAAATGCTGCGGTTTTGGCAACGCTGGATGAAAACATTCCTGGATCGTATCTGATGCCGAAATAGTTCTTCTTGAATGGGATTACCTTCCCGTGTGGCTTTACCTGAGGCAGGCACCGGCCGCATTTATTTGACGGTTGCCAGTTGCCGCCGCGCCTTCGGCGGCAGGCCGACCCTTTGCCCCGACGTTAGTCAGCGCCTTGAACTTACCCCCATCGCTAACCTCAGGTCGCACACCCTGTTGGTTTTTCGGAAGGCGCCTTGTAGTAAAATGCCGCCACAGAGGACCAGAACATGGCCAGCCCGTCTGCGACTCACGACAGCTATCCCTACCAGAACGAACCGATTTGGTCGAGGTCAGAAAAGGTCATCGCCCGCAAAGCCTTCGACGCTGCCCTGGGGCGAGAGCTTCACGAGGTGATTCAGGAAGCAAAGAAGATGGCCAGCCAAATCCAGCAGCCGTCGGATCTGTGGGACTTGGAATATTACCTGACTCAACGTCGTAATGAGATCAACCGCAAGTACGACTATCGCTATTCGCAACTCAGGCACGTGTTTGGGAGACTTTTGTACGAAAAGCGACTCGGTGAGGAAGAGCTGCGCGGCTTACGGGAGGACAAGCTGAAGCCGATTCGTTCTTTCGCCAAATTCTTGGCGGAAGACGCGGCCTGACCTGCATTCTGAGCTCTCTCTGATTACATAAACCGTCCAGACTGCTCTCCACGCTGGCTTTCCGTTTGTGATTATTTCCGGTCTTGCACACCGGCCTCGCGGGCGGCTTAGTCGCAGGTCTGCGGCGCTGGCTAGGCGGCATCAACAGGCGGAGCCATAGCAGCGCGGGGGAAAATATGTAGGCGTGGCTCAATTACAAGCCCGCCAGTTTTTTGCTCTTCCCTTCCAGGGACCACTCAAAGTTTCACTCTTGCCGTCGAGGCGTCGCGCCCCCAATTCTTCACAGATGATCTGTCTTGCTCAGACGCGAAAGATCCAGACCTGTCATGCTCACTTCTGCCGAGTGTGTCGAGAGCGCGTTCTATCGGCAACACGGTCAGCGCGAGGACACTGAGCTTTCCTTAGAACGACGATGCGCCGCTTGCAATACGACGGTACATAACAATCGATAGAAATATGGAGGCAACACCCATGAAGCTAGCAGTAGTGATTAGCACAGCAGTTTTGTCCTTGACCCTTGGGGCCGCAGCTCCGGTATACGCACAGCAGGACCAGCACGACCAGCAGGAAGAACAGAAAGTCCGGCCCTCCCAGGACGAGAAAAAGGCGCAACCCGGTAAACCCGTAAAGCCAGAGCAGAAAGGCGCGCAGCAGCCAGAAAGGAACGCGAAGCCGGAACAGAGAAACGCCAAGCAACCGCAGAAGGAGGGAAAGCCTGTAGAGCCGGCGCAGCGGGCTGGTGGTAATAGAAATGGCCGCATTCCCGACGACCGTTACAAGGCCAATTTTGGACGCGAACACACGTTCCATGTCAGCCAGGGCGACTACGGTAATCGCAGATTCCAGTACGGCGGCTATTCGTTCGGATTTGTCGGCGCATGGCCAGCCAACTGGCTCTACACGCAAAACGTTTATGTCATCGAGATTGACGGCGTGTATTACCTGTGCAACCCGGTGTACCCAGGCGTTAACATTGCCCTCAACGTCAACCTATAGCGGGTGTTTTCTGTGTGCACTCTGCGTGCGAACCTTATCAGCGTGGGTCCGGTAACTCGGACTCGCGCCGCTTCGTTTCTCGTTCCTAATTAAGACCGTTGGGTTTGCGCCTTCCCAGTCCACGACCCACCTATAGAAAAATCTGGGCTCAATTCAGTGGTTATGGAGTGTTCAGAAGTGATGGATACGAATAGAGTGTCGAGAGGCAAGTAAGAGGGATCTTGTGTGCCTCAATCGAGTGCGCTCCAGAAATGTACCCGTGTAACCTGCTCCCGTCCTGCCGATGGCAAATTGAGCTATCGGAGCAGTGCCTTATATCCACGGTCGAGGATGTTTTCAAACATCGGCGTCGGTTCTGTGGAATTGTTCTTTGGTACGACAACAAGGAGGCCGCAGAAGTTCAGCGCTACACAGCGGTCGACTTCTGGATGGGATGCTGGCCTCTCCTAGCCACCACGCGATAGCCCGTTCCTGGACCGGCGCTAGTAACATACGCTTTGGGGGGGAGTGGTTCGACGCTTCCTGGCGTGCCCGTTAAGTTCGGAGACGGATTCGCTGGCTCCGGTTACCCTTTTCTACTTCACGGTTCTCTACTTCACGCCCCCCGCGACGTTACAAAATGGTGACATGGCGTTGACCTCGCATTGACAAAATCGCGAAACGGTTTTGCCACAATTGCTGTTATCTGCCCGATGTGCGGATCCAAAAAGCAGGCCGGGTCCTCGCAGGGGGCACAATTTGTGAATGCTTACGCTGGGGGAATCCTGACTCGAAAGCCATGATATTCGAGATGTTCCGCCCGGTGCATCGCTGGATCTGGTGCGACGCGGAGCGACGCGCGCACAAACTGCTGCGCTTCGGCGAGACCGAAACCGACGGCGGCCGCGACCTCGTGCGGGCATCCGAGATGACGCCGGATTCACTCCTTCGCCGTCTTTATCTGGAACACGCCATCGACGAGCACCGTCACGGTGTAATGTTCCGTCGACGGGGCAACGAGATTCTGCGCTCGCTCGCTCCCGGCTCGAATTCCAGCTTTCAAGCCGACTGGCTGGCACCGAGCGGGCACGGTGTCGACGACCTACGCGTGGACGAAGAACCCGATGAGGCTCTGCTTGCTTTTCTTCATTTGTCGGAAAAAACCGCTGCCGACCGTTTCTCCGTCTATCGCGATGTGCTGGAAAACGATATTCCGACCCGCGCGATCTTCGAGGAAATCCTGCGCGACGAGGTGTTTCATATGAACTACACCCTTACGCAACTGGCTCGCGTCTCACCGCAGCGTCACGGGAGGACGTTGTGGTATGAACGGCTCAGACGCATATGGAAAAGCTATTTGCGGCTTGCGGCCGCCTTGGGCGCCGTCATTGGCGGTTTCATCCTGATAGTTCAGTATTTTGTTATTCTTCCGCCGTTTGCTTGGCTCGCTAAGCGTGTCGAGCGCCGGGAGTCACGAGGGTGGACTGCGATCTCCCCACAATCCAATCGCTCTCTGCAGCGCCAATATTAGAGCACGAGTATTGCCATGAAGATCTTGGGGATTTCGGCGCATTACCACGATTCGGCGGCGGCGCTGGTGATTGACGGCATGCCGGTCTGCGCTGTGCAAGAGGAGCGTTTGTCGCGGCGCAAGGGCGACGCATCTTTCCCGCTGTCGGCGATCGAATGGTGCCTCGATCACACCCATCTCGAGCCCGAGGCAATTGATGCCGTGGTTTATTACGAGCGTCCTATGCTCAAGTTCGAACGCATCCTCACCTGTGCCTTGCGCGCTTTCCCCCATTCCTGGCGGGCGTTCCCGAAAGCGATGCAGAACTCGCTGGGCGAGAAGGTCTGGGTTCGCGGCATCATCTCATCGCATTTAGGCGTGCCGCGCAGCAGAATTTTATTTACCGAGCACCACCAGTCGCATGCCGCAGCAGCCTTTCTTACCGCTCCGACGCGCCGGGCGGCGATATTGACCACCGATGGAGTGGGTGAGTGGGCCACACTTGCCGTCGGTCATGGCGAGCGCAAGCCCGATGGGAACACAGAGATCACGCTCCTGCGTGAAATCAGGTTTCCGCACTCGTTGGGAATGCTTTATTCGACCTTCACGGCGTACCTTGGTTTTGCGGTGAATGAGGACGAGTACAAAGTGATGGGTTTGGCCGGCTACGGTCGGCCGACAATGGTGGATCAGGTCCGGCGGGTCATCCGCCGCACGCCGGACGGCGCATTCACGCTCGATCTGGACTATTTCGAATTTCATACCACAACCGAGCGCTCCTACTCGGATCGTTTCGTTGAACTCTTTGGCCCGCCGCGCAATTCCTATGAGCCGATTGATCTGGAGACAGCCGAAGGCCAGCGCTTCGCCGATTGCGCGGCTAGCGTGCAGCGAGTCCTGGAGGATACGCTGGTGGGTATCGCTCGGGCGCTGTGCCAGGAAACTGGATTGACCGATTTGTGTCTGGGTGGCGGCGTAGCGTTGAACGGCGTTGCCAACGCCCGGATCTTAGCGGAGTCGGGCTTCGAGCGCGTCTTCGTGCCGTCGGCTCCCGGCGACGCCGGATGTGCGTTGGGCGCCGCTCTCTACGCCGACCGCATCCATTTCGGCAATCCAGACCGCGACGTGCCTGATCATCCGTTTTGGGGCCCGCCAGCGGACGGAGTTGAACTGGCACGTCTGGCCCGCGAGGACGGGCATCGGTTCGAGGAGCTGGACGACAGCACCTTGATCGAGCAAACCGCCGCCGATCTGGCTGCCGGCCGCGTCGTCGGCTGGATGGATGGGGCCCTCGAGCTCGGACCGCGCGCCCTCGGTCACCGCAGCATCCTGGCTGCGCCGCACGCCGTGGCCATGCGCGACCGGCTCAATCGCGACATCAAGTTTCGCGAGGAGTTTCGGCCGTTTGCGCCGGTCGTGCCGATCGAGTCAGCCGACCGCTACTTCGAATTGCCGCCGGGCGGGGCGCGCCTGGCGCGCTTCATGTCGGGGATCTTCCCCGTGCGTAAGGAGTGGCGCCAGAGGCTGGCAGCGGTTACGCACGTGGACGGTACCGCACGCGTGCAGGTGCTGGAGCACGCCATGGCGCCGCGCTTGCACACGCTGCTGGAGGCATACGGACGACGTTCGGGTATTCCCGTGCTGCTAAACACCTCGTTCAACCTGGCTGGCGAACCCATCGTCAATCGCGTGGTTGAAGGGTACACAACGTTCCGCCGCAGCGGGATCGACGTGCTGGTCGCTGGACAGACCCGCCTAACCAAGCGCGCCTCGCCGCTGGCGAACGCAAAAGAGGAGGTCACATGCTCAAGAAGCGTGGATCGGTCGAGCGCAAGGTGATCATGCTAGGCAGTTCTTTCGGATCGATCGCGGAGCTGGCAGGTGGGTTATGGCGAAGCGACTCGGGAAAGCGGTGGTTGCTTCCACTGGCGGTGTTTCTGTCCGTAACCGGAATCGTGTTAGCCGTCGCGGCAACCGTCGAGGCGCTAGCTCCGTTCGTCTATTCGATATTCTGACGGTGAACACCTTTCTGGAATTACTGGCCTGTCCGGCGTGCCGGAAGGGGCTTGCGCCGGACTGGTCGTGTCGCGCTTGCGGCGCGCGCTACGAAGCTCCCGAAGGAATCCCCAACCTTCGCGTGTCGGGCGACTCGATGACCGACTTGGTGCGCCGCTTCTATGAGGAGTCGCCGTTTCCCGGGTATCCTCCGCGCGACAGCCTGTCGTGGCTACGCGCGCGGGCCGAGCGCAGCGAGTTCGTGCGTTTACTTGATCAGGCAATTCCCGCTGACGCGCGGATTGTGGAGATCGGTTGCGGCACGGGGCAGATGAGCTTGTATTTGGCGCGCGCGGAGCGTGTCGTCGTCGGCGCGGACCTCACCCGTGGTGCTCTGCAACTCGGAGCGGCGGCGGCGAAACGTTTTGGACTAGATCGTGTGCAGTTCGTAGAAACCGACCTGCACCATCCTGGCCTCCGCTCAGGCGCGTTTGATGTGGTGTATTCATCAGGCGTTCTGCACCACACCCCAAATCCGCGAGCATCCTTTTCCCGAATTGCTCGGCTTGTGCGCCCAGGCGGAATCATCGTCCTCGGTGTCTACAATTCTTTCGCTCGCATACCACTCCGCCTACGGCGAGTGCTGGCGCGTTGGTCAAGATATCGGTGGATCCCTTTCGATCCGGTCTTACACGATCGCCGGAATGAGCCGGCGAGGCGGGAGGCGTGGCTGCGCGACCAGTATCAAAATCCAGAGGAGCACCGCCATACTCTCGCTGAAGTTCAAAAATGGTTCGACGAAAACGGAATTGAGTACATGCGCGCCTATCCCACCGCATTGATGGGCGAGGAACCCGGGGATCTCTTCGCCTACGCCTCCGACAACTGGCTGCCGGAGGCCTGGCTGGCGCAGTTGGGCTGGATTCCCCAACTTGGCAAAGAGGGTGGGTTGTTCGTCACGATTGGCCAGCGTCGCCAGTCATGAATGGGTTGCCGAGATTCTCGTGCACGTGGAACCCGCTTGCCGAGTTGGCTAGTGGAATGGCCCGCGCTCCAGGAGTTGCCAGGGACAAGCACGTGCGCCGAACCTGTGAACGGTGCAGAAAACATTACGGGCGGTCCCAGCTTCGTGATGGATGCTTCTCAAGGGCGTGATGAGCCAGCGAAAAAACGCAGTTTCAGAGGGTAACCGGCAGGCCTCCGGATATTACGGCGCGGGCTTGCTTGCCGAGATCCTGGTCGCATCGATCGGAGTGGCACTCCTGGCCTGCGCGCTCGGGGCCAACCAGCGGTGGCTGGACAGGCACTTCGTGCCCTCGTTTTTTTTGCCGCGCCATTGGTACGTGGTGATCGAAACACTGGTCCGCTTGGCGATGGGCATCGTGGGCGTGTGGCTCGCACTCATCGCGCAGCGGCAGGCTGGACGCTTCGCAGCGCGCACGCCAGCCCGGGCGTTCCAGGTCGTGATCGCGGTGGGGTTAGCGCTCGGCGCAAGTGAGTTGCTGCTACGCTACGTGCATCTCCGTCCAGCCGAATGGCTGTGGCCCGCCGACGAACCCCGCCGCCAGGTCGATCCCCGGCTCGGCTGGACGTGGGTATCGGGGCGTACCGGGTACAAGGACATCGGCGGGCGCGTCGTCGACTACGCCATTGACCCGGCAGGCTATCGCGTTCAGCGTGTCGCGGAACCCGTCGATTCCGTGCGCCCGACAATTCTGTTCACCGGCGAGTCGGTGATGTTCGGCGAGGGGCTCACGTGGGAGGAGAGCATACCGGCGCAGGTCGGCGCGATGATGGGAATGCAGACCGCGAATCTTGCCGTCCACGGTTATGGCAACGACCAGGCGTATATGAAGCTGGAGATGGAACTGCCCCGTTTTCGCCGACCGGTGGCCGTGGTGTCACTGTTCATGACCGACCTCTTCGGCCGGAATCTCGATCAGGATCGACCGCATCTCGGGCCCGGTCTGGTCTGGCTGTCGCCAGAACAGCGCTCGCGTCTGCCGTCGCTCGCCAAGCTGCTCGTCCCATACCGGACCGACAAGACGGTTGATCGCGGCGTCACCGTGACGCGCGAGGTGTTTCGCGCCACTAATGAGCTGGCACGCGCGCATAGCGCGACGCCGCTTCTTGTGGTGCTGCAGTTTGGCCAGGAAGAGCAGGCGGAACAGATGCTGCGGCGCCGAATCCTCGACGATGCGGGCTTACCTTACTTGTTCATCGAGGTCGATTCGGCGTGGCGTTTGCCTTGGGACCGGCACCCGAATGCACGCGCCGCTCGCGCAATTGCCAACGCCATCGCCGCTCAGCTGCGAGCGCAAAACCCTGCTGTCGATCTCATCACGGATGCGAGCGTGACCTCCGCAAGAAAGCATGGGACGAAAGGTTCGAATTAACCAACTGATGACATTTTCTGCTTCCGTCAACTGATATGAATCAAAGGATCTACGGCTCTCTGCTACCTTGTTGGCCTTGCCAGCCGGATCTCCATGATAGGTGGATTGGTGTTTCGCGGTGCGGCGCAATAGCCAGGCACAGGCAGGACGCGACTCACAGCCACACTTCCAGTTCAGGTGTTCTGCTGGGCTTCGGGCACTATGCTCGTTGTCTTGGTCGTTTCCTGGTACTTGGAAAGATACTGCGTTTTCTACCGTGACGTGCGTTTCTGATGGAGAGCTTCGCGTGATAAGAGTCTGGGGGCGGCGATTATTCCAGGTCGTGATCGTGATGGTCGTCCTGCTGGAGCTGCTGTATGCCGGGGACTGGGTGGTACTGCGGTTCCGCGTTGCCCACGGGACAGCGTATGGCACAGTGGAGGTCAATCAGTTTCTGGCTACAGCACTGAAGGGCAACAAGGTGGAATATGACATGATGGGAACGGTTCAGCTGGCGTGCAGTCGGTCGATCTTCCCGCAGCGGGGGAATCCTGCTTGCTGGTGGCTGGAACGACATAAATCGCAGTGGGAGTGAATGGTTTTGTAGGTTTTGCGGCCGAGCGGGTCGATGGCATGTGGCACTCTGGCAGGAAATCGTAGCGTGGGCAGTCTGCGATCTTGCGGGGCATCATCCGTCAAGAGTCCCGAGAAACGGAACGCGCTCCGCAGGCAGCGGTGCACCAGATTGCGAGGTTCGGGCTCGGCGCGCCTACGGCGACGATCGCCATGCGTGTGGGGGTTGCCGCGGGCACGCTCTTTGATCTTTATCTTTGATCTTTAATCTTTGTCTGCTTTGCGGATAAGGAGAGCTCGTCCCAAGCATCCGACCCGAGTATGCGGTGGTTGTGGCAAAACTACCTTCACGCTACACCCCCCATCGCTTGAGTCTATGAATGCCGGGCGACCCGCACAGCGGACTGGAAGGCAGTCGCACGCTGCTCGTAATATTGCTGAATCAAGTCAGTAGGAAGGTGTCCAAAGTTGGCGGGTAGAAGATGAATGATGCGCTATAGACGAGTCACTTTTTATCGCTGCCAAGTATCAATGTGACTTTGTCGTGCCGGTAGACATGGGACTCTTTCTCTGCGGAGTCCGCCTTGATGGTAAGCCGATAAATCCTCGGCGCGATCGCCTGAAAGGTTGCGCCTTGCGCATCCGTGATCGTCCATGGCGTCCGAACTTCGAAGCTTGAAATCGCAGATGACAGACGATCGAAATCCACCGTATACAGCCGGTTTTTTAGATTCACTCCGGTGATCTTGATCGCTTTGCTTGGCTCTCCAATCACGGGCTGCGGGGGACGAGACAAGATCATAATGCCCCCCGCGTAACCGATTGTCAGCAGTGTGCTTCCGTGAGGCAAATTGAATTTCACTCTAGCATGAGTATCTTCTTCATTCTCCTCCAGAGTCGGAGCAATGGACTGGCTCCCTAACTGCGCCCGTTTCAGCTTGGCGCCAAAAGGAATTTCCGGATTAAATTCCATTTTTACGGGAGCGCCTTCATTACGCATCTGGAGGCTTACTTCGCTGCTGGATTCAGCCATGCGCATGGTGATTTCCGAGGCACCCACGTGAATATTCCGCAGGGTGATCGTGTCCCAACTGGGCGGCAGGTGCGGGGCAAAGGTGATCTGATTCAAGCTGCCGCTTACATGGAGGCCCAGCAATCCATTCACGGTGGTGGTGAAGAACGCTGCGGACGACCATGTTTGCTCGGGCACCGACTCCTCTTCTTCGTGGTAGTAATCTCCAGCCAGCGCTTCATGCATATGTCCTAGAGAATCGAGCGAACTCCAGGGCAGGAGCGCGCTCCAAATTGGCAGCGCGGTAGCGGGCCGGTGCCCGGCCCAAAATGCGGAAGAAACGCTGGAGGTGCTGACCGCCCAGACGCTTCCGCTGGCATAGGAATTTGGATCGTAAGTGCTGGCGCTCGCTGCTCGCCCGCGGGTGCCCCAATCGGCCTGAAAATCAGAAGCGGCGAGCTGGTCAATAATCGAGTTGCGCTGTGCCTGAGAAAACAAGGGTCCTGCAATTATATTTGCCGGACCTATATCGCGACCCACGACTGGAGTTCCAGAACGCGTGTAACCGATGATCCAAAACTGCTGGCGTTCGTCCCAATATCTTTGAGCGATGGTTTGACTGGCTCGTTGTGCACTTGTGCTCGCTTCCGAGGCCGCCGCGGCATGACCCGCCACAGCGGCGAGACGCGCAAAGGCCTGCGCAGCGGCTGCCCAATTCGCAGACAAGGCCAGTTCGTCACTGAGGGGATCTTGCTCTCGTACGCCTTGTTTGCCAGATGGAATCCGTGGCAGGCCGTCTTTAGGGTCGAGGAGCGAGCGGCAGTATTCGTAAGCCGATTGAATTGAAAGCCAATGCGTTTTCACGAAATCCTGATCGCCGGTTGCTGAAAAATAATCCCCGATGGTGTTGAGAAAATCAAACGTCAGGTCGACATGGACAAACATATAAGGATACTTGCCCCAGTCCAGCAATGCGGCGCTTTGCGACAGCTCATGCCAGATCATGCCGGTCTTCTGATCCTGATATTGGAGAATAAACTCCAGTTCCTGGCGAGCCCGGTCGTACTGCCCGGCGGCGATCAGGGCGGGAACCGCGACCATCCCGTCCCCCGCAAAAAACCAGTCATACTGCGGACGCCTCGCCTTCCGCGACGGACCGTATCCGGCGACTTGGCCGCATCCTAGGTCAGGATTACAAACCCAGGCCTGGTCGAGTGCGATTTCAGACCACGTCAATGCTCGATTCGCCAGAGCATCCGGCGTTTCAATTTGCAAGGCATGGCTTAATAGATCGGAGTAGTGATCGACGGCAGCTTTCTCGAGAGAGGGCTCGTCTTCCAAGAGCTTCGTCGCAATCGCACTTGCATTTTCCTCCGGCCCCCTCCCGGTGATAACGACCCGCGCCGTTTTCTCGTGGCCGCCGCCAGCGCGCATAGTAAAGGCCAAGCCGGGCGCACGTCCGACATGCCGGGTGTTGTTTTGTGTTTCGTCGTGCGCCACGATTTCGGACGAACCAATGCTTGCGGCAAAGCGATGGGTTGGTTCGGAAAGCAAATAAGCTGAAGCGGCGGAACTCCACAGGGTTTCCTGGCCTCCCACGGAAGCGGGCCACATCAGGTCCAGTACAGGACTGAAACGGGCTTCGATATCAACCGGGCGTGTGCTTTCCGTCTCGTAGGCGATGATCGCGCCCGGTTCGTCGAGCGGAACAAAAAGTCTCTCGCGGATTATAAAATCGGCTCCGGCATAGATGCGGGTCACAGCTTCCGGACTGTAGATAATACGCCGGAGTATGGTCTGGCCATCAATCCAGGTGGTTTCACCCTGATGGCGAAATCTTACGGTAAAGGAGCTGACGATCTGTACGGGATAAGCCCAGAATTCCAGGCCGGTGTCTGAATAGCCGAAGATGGCGGCGCGGCGGCCATGGACCGAGATGAATCGCCCGAGGCCGGTAGAACCATCGGTGCTCCAAGATAGCTCCGCCAGGGCATGATCGGACGTTGCTTGTGGCCGCGCTTCGAGCCGGCGCGAGCAAGCGATGAGCACGTACAAAGAGAGCAATACGGCCTTCCTCCGTAGAAGCAGATGGACTCTGTTGGTTTGCATTGTGCTCACGGCCTCGTCTACTTCACATGCAGGTAAGTTGAATATTGTTCTTCGTCGATGGCAACATAAGGCAGCAATCGCAGCGAGCCGCCCGGGGCACTCGTTTCCCACAGCTGCTTTCCGGTTTGCGTGGACGCCAATAATTGAGCACGCGTTAATGCGGGTTGCAAATTATTATCGGTCATTGCGAACAACACAAGCGGGCCGCAAAGCAGCGCGACGGTCTCCGGATGTCGCGAATCGATGGGTTCCAAACGCATCTTTCGCGGCAGTTGCAGGTCGACTCGATCGCCGCTGCGCCACCGACGAGAAATAGTGAGGAAAGTTCCTGGTACCGGCGAATCCGGCCAGCGCTTCCGGTTCACTTCAACCCGGGCGCCTTGCGCCCACTCCGGCACGCGCAAGTTCAGCGCAAACTCTTTCGTTGCTGACGTAATTATCTCGACCGATACCGAATCGTCGAAAGGATACGAGCCATCCTGGCTCAGCGACACACGCGCGCCATCCTGCACCCAGCGGACACTCGAAGGCAAATAGAGACTTACATAAACACCGCGACGATCGCGAAAGTAGATATTGATACGGTAATCCGCCGCCACCTGTGGCAAGGTGCCCGAGCAGCAAGGAAAACGATGCTTGGAGTAAATCTTTCTGCCGGCGGAGTTGTAATCCGCGTAATAGAACGCGCGGCCATCGGAGCGCATGGGTTTGGCCCCGAGAACGGTGTTATACATCACACGTTCCATACTGTCGCCATATCGGGAATCCCGGGTCACGCGTAACAGAAAGCGCGTTACCTTAAAGTGAGCGTAGGAGCCACACGGGGTCTCAAAGCTGTTGTGAGTCTTGGTAAGGCTCGCATTTACATCGTCACTGGTGGGCGATCGCAACATTTCGTCCGGGCCCCAGCCGCCGGTGGCAAAACTCTGCGCAGCGAGCGCGTCGAAAGCATTCTTCGTAGCGCGCAAATGCTTTTCGCTACCGAGAATGAGATAAGCCTGCATCGAGGAACTGAGGGAGTTGACATAGCTGTATGCATGTTTTCCGGCAAGAACGTTTTCGCCACGAGCCAACCGGTCGAACCACGTGGAGTCGTCGAGATACTGAATCGCCAGTTCACGATAGCGATCTCCCGCGCCACGCTGGTAAGCCAAAAATAAATTCTCGGGATTGGTGTAGGACTCATCCCAGCGAAATGATTGGTCCTTGCCTGGACGCCACTCGATTTCCCGATCGATCGCTTTCCCCGGCAGGTGAGGTATCGCGGCCTTCGTAGTGAGCTCTAGGATGGAGAAGGCGTCTGGGTCGCCGACAAACTGGTGCGAATCAATCAGCCCTAGCAGCAGTTTGTCATAGCAATAGGCGGGAAAACGATTCTTGTCGTAGAAATCTCCGGAGATGGTCTGTGCGTACAGACGGTTCAGGCGAAGCACCTTTTCGCGCGTCTCCTCCGAGCCGGTGATTGCGTGATAGCGGGCCAGCGCTGAAATCCACTGGCCGAAAGTTGCACCGGGGGCAAAACCGGCATCGTCCTTGTGCCAGTCATAAGTTGGGTCATAGTTGTACCAGCCTCCCAAATCGGCACCCGGCGCGGGCTGGCCGGCCATCTGGCGAAAAGGCTTTAGCAGACTGTCTTCACTCATATTCATCAGCACGTCGTGAGTATTCTCAAGCTGAGTTTGGTGTAGAACACTGCCGAGAGAAACATCGCCATACCCGAATTCAATCAAAGGTGGCTGGGAAGCGAGAGTTCCGGCAACAGACTGAGGGAGCCACAGTCCGGGGGTTACTGCCGCACTCATAGCCGCCACTGATAACTTCGCAAACCTGCGCCGTGAAATGCGCGAGGAGACTTGCAACATATTCCCCCCCATAGTCTTAGCTGATTACTCTTATGGATCCTCGAACCGCGCGGATTGTTTCACGAACCGTGCGGAGTTCCGCTCCGGCCCTCAATTAAAGTGACAAAACGATCGGCGCTTCTACCCGGAAAACTCTCGCGGTTGCGGTTTGGCGAGCGAATCTTGATGCCATCGACCGCGCCACTGCTTCGCAAGTCCGAAATGAAGCCGCCTATCATTATTGGAGATCTAGCTCGAACCGCTGCGCACTTCTTGCAAAAATCTATGACCTTCCGCAATGACTGTAACCTTGGCGCCGCTGCCATCGCGATTTGACAGGTTGTTGTGAAATAGATGGCTGCTTGGTTCTGTGCTTGTTCCCTTCGCCTCATCCAACGTATTGCCATTCACGAGAAATATGTCGGGTCAACCGTCGCTGTCATAATCAAAACTTCCGATGCCGCTACCCGTTGTCTCGATAATGTAGTTCTTTGACTCGACACCTGCATTCACATTGTCCATGGGGAGTCCGGCCGGTTGCGCTACATCGATGAACCAGGCGGGGCCGGGGTGAAGGCCGCCTGCAGGATCAGGATAAGGAACCGACGAGATTGGGTTTGTCGAAACCGCAGTCGAAGAAGCAGATTTGCCGGTTGGCAGGGACAGAAGTGCGAGGGAAAGACCGGCAAGAAGGCTTGAGCAACGACCGGGAGATTTCCGCCACCAGCGCACAAAGGATCCTAACACCGCGAAACGCGAATGCAAGCCAGCATGGCAGAATACAATTCAGAACATGCGATCATTTCCCACTGTTTTGGTGTTGTGTCTCATTGCCGGTGGCGCAAGGGGGCAGTCATCCGTTCCCGAACTACCCTCTGAAACAAATCCCAAGGGAGCGTCGCCGCCAGTGACCGCTGCAACTCCGGCGATAACGTCCGCTGAGCCGCGCGTCGACCAGACCTTGGCGGCGGCACAGGAAAAGCTGGCGCACGGTGATACCCAAGAAGCAATCACGATGCTCGAAAAATTGGTAGCAGCCGAAGGAGCGTCGGCCAAGGGAGTGCAGCACGCCTTGGGCATCGCTTACTACCGCACCGGCAAGCTGCTCTCCGCCGAAAAAGCTTTCGCGCGCGCCATAGACGAGGACCCGAACGACAGCGAATCAGTGCAGATGAGAGGGCTTTCACTTTATCGTTTGGGCCGTCCCGCCGCCGCCATCCCCTTTCTCGAACGAGTCAAGCAATGGATGCCCAATGCGAATGCAGACGCTAGTTATGTCGTTGGACTCTGCTACCTCAATTCAAACCGCTTCGACGACGCTCGCTTGGCTTTCGCCAATCAGTTCGGCGTCCCCCCGAATTCGGGCGCAGCGTATCTTCTGTTGGGCAAGATGCTGATGCAGGCAAACTTGCCGGAAGCCGCCGCCGAGGCTGCAAAAAAGGCGCTCGAGCTCACGCCGAAACTTCCGCTTGCACATCTTTTGCTGGGTGAATTTTATTTATTCAAATCAGATACCGTGCAGGCGCTGCGTGAGTTCGAACAGGAGCGGGAGATCAATCCGTCCAATCCCTCCGTCTACTACCGTCTGGGAGATGTCTTTACGCGCTCGGGTCAATATCAGCAAGCGCAGGAAGCTCTGTCCAAAGCGATTTCGCTCGATACTTCGAGCACCGGGCCATTCATACTGATGGGAAAAGTGCTTCTGCGACGCAATGACCCTCAGACTTCACTGCTGTATTTGCAACATGCAGAAAAGATGGACCCTGGGAGTTACATGACACACACACTACTGGGGCAGGCATACCGCAGTTTAGGGCGGGAGGAAGAAGCGAGGAAAGAAATGGATATGGCGGCTAAAATCCATGTCGGAGAAGAACTCAAGCTTCAGCCGGTAGAATAATTCTTCGTTCTTAGTGGTTGCGGTGGCGCACCGCCACCAGCTGCGTGCCAACTGGAACTCCCCGGGTCACCTTGACCCGCAACAATGCTTCAAACGGCTTGAGTTCGGCGCCAGGCGGCAAAGCCAGACGGCGCAGCAGCTCTTCTACTGAATCCTTGCCGCAGACATATTCGACGGCCGCCTGGGTTCCTATAGTCGTAGTCCCCGCCAAAATCATCACGTGGCGGGCCGGATCCAACCCCCGCACAAGAGCAACAATCGCATAGTCTTCCAGGAGAGGCTGCGAGGGATCGCTGGGATAAAAGGCCCCCGGTTCGCCCGCTTCAGGATGGACATTCACGATGGCCAAATCACCCTCGTGAGGTCTGGACTTGATTCGTGTAAAAACGAATTCTTGGCTGCCCGGAAGATCCAACAACGTAAGGTTCTCCGCCGGGGATCCCACGAAGATGAGATTGTTATTCCTGGCATCGTCCAGAGAGAAAAGACTGCCGCGCTTTACCAGGACGGGATGCTTCAACAAGTTAAAGACCTGGTCGAGTTCATGTACTGCGAGAACTTCGCCCACGCCCGTGTAGTGGTCCAAAATGAGGTTGCGAGGGTCGCGGACCGGATCCAAATAGCGCATGCCAGTTTCCGGCCGTCCCACGAATGCGGCATTGCTAAAGACCACCCAAGGCGCTCCTGCGCCCGAGACGAACTGACTCCAGAAAATACGCAAGGCCGCAGAAGAGGACAATTCACTCCGGCTTTTTTCCCGGATGGAATTGAGCTCTGAGGAAAGCGCTGCTACCGCAGCCAGGGCGGCGACAAGGACCAATGATAAGACCACTACCGCGATCGTCCATCCCCTCGTACTCGTGCCCGGTGTGTGCTCCGACGGGAAAATTACCGGGGCAGGCAACGCAACGGGACGGGCTATTTCCCGATGGTGGAAATCAAGCGTGTAGGCCCCATTCGGCATCTCCACGACAATGGTGTCGGCCAAACCCTCGTGGCTATAATAATCGACCAACTTAAGGCGCAATCGACCTGCTTGCACACGGATTGCCGAGTCCGCTTGTGGATTGAAGTCGGCGGGCCGCCCGAAAACCTCGGTGGCGATCCTATACTCCTTCAGCGGCACACCCGGATGAGCCAACGCATGATCGGCGAGGTATCGTAGGAGTTTGCAAAGCGACTCTGCTTTGCGGAGAGCGTGGCTATGAGTAAGCCTTTCGATCTGGTCGAGACAACGGTCTCTATCGTCGGCGAACTGGAGCGATGTAACAGACATGTAACGTTCAAATCCGCAGCTTTCTATCTCTCAGATAGAAAGGAACGTTCCAACGTGCTGTGACTTGTAACTGACACAGTGATACTTCCGCGGGGATGCGAGTCGGAGGATGATCTGCGGTTAGAAAAAACTGAACGGGTGAACCAACCTCCCTGCACTCGCCCGCACCTTAAGGCACTTCGCAATAGTGCTTTTATGCTACTCCACCGATATTCCGATTGCAATCGCTCGATGACGCGTGCTCTTCGGAAATCTGTTCCCGCGACTTTCGTGGGACCCCAAACCTTTTTGGATGTGGACCCTGCCAGTGGGTGCAAAAATCGAGGAGGCTACTGCATGACGACGAGTGATACGGCCTGTGCACGGGTTAATGGTTTGCCGAAGTTTTTGCACTCGAAACCCATCGGGAATTGGGCGGTGCTGGCGGTTTTGACAGTTTTCGCCTTGGCGAATCCACGACTCACATCGGCTCAGGCTGTCTATGGGTCGGTGTTTGGGACGGTCACGGATAGCACGGGAGCAGTTGTGCCCAATGCCACGGTTACCGTGACGGACGTCGCAAAGGGCACATCAGAAACCGCCCGGAGCAACGACAGCGGACAGTATCGGGTCCAGCATCTTATCCCCGACACCTATACGGTCGCCGCCGAAGCGAAGGGGTTCAACAAGGTCACGACGGAAAACGTCATCGTTTATGCTGACACGGCCCCGAAGGTAGACATCACTCTGGCCGTCGGCTCGGTCAGTGATACCGTTAATGTCACTTCGTCAGCTCCCCTGCTACAGGCCGACCATGTCGACGTCAATGTGATTTTAAACGAGCGGGCGGTGGAGACATTGCCCAATTTCAACCGAAATTTCACTGCGTTTGAGCTGTTAACGCCCGGCACCAGTTATATCGGGTGGAACGTCGGCGAAGCGCAGAATCCGCAGCGCAGTCAGCAAATCGAGGTGGATGGACAGCTGCCATTTGCTACCGGCTACGAGTTGGACGGAACCGACAACCAGGATCCGGTCATTGGAATTGCAGTCATTAATCCCAACTTGGACGCAATCTCTGAAGAGAAAGTCACGTCGCAGAATTATGATGCCGAATTCGGCAAGGCCGTCGCCGGGCTGGTAACAGCTCAGACCAGATCGGGCAGCAATCGCTTCCATGGGTCGGCATTCGAGTATTGGCGCTCGGATGCCCTGCAGGCTCGCGACCCATTTACTGAGTACCAGCCCGATCCGCTAACTCACCGCTTCATACCCGGGACCCTCCATAATCAGTTTGGCGGTTCGCTCGGTGGGCCCATCATTAAAGATAAAGTCTTTTTCTTCGGGGACTACCAGGGTCTGCGGGAAAGAACCGGATCGGCGACGCTGACGACCGTACCGACTGCTTTGGCGAAGAGTAGTTGCACCTCGGGCGGGGACTGCAACCTAAGCGATTATCTCGCTCCAGCACCTGGGGGCGGCGCAATTCAGATATACGACCCAGCGAGCAACGAGATTTCGCTTACCGGCCGAACGCCGTTTACAGGGAATATCATTCCGGCCGGGCGGCTCTCGGCGGCGGCGGTAAACTTCTTTAAACTAATTCCTGCACCGAACGTCGCCGGCGCCGGAATCGTGAACAACTACGTCGCCTCTGGGTCGGGGCCCTTCAACACAAACCAGCTCGACGCCCGCGTCGATGACAAAATGACCGAGAAGCTTCATCTCTTTGGGCGCTACACTTACTTCGGCTCAGACCTTTCAGGTGATCCCTATTTCGGCGCGGCGGGTGGCCAAGGCTTCGGTAATGGTGGTTTTGCCGGCACAGATAATGCGCGGGACCAAAGCGTTGCGGCGGGTGGCGACTACGTTGTTTCCGCCCGCTGGCTCAGTGATTTTCGCTTCGGCTACTACCGGATCCACCTCAATGAAGAAGGCCCCAATTTCACCCAGCCGCTAGGCAACCAGCTCGGCATCCCCAACGCGAATGTCGGTAATTTGTCGTTGAATGGAGGCTTGCCGCAGTTCAACATCGACAATGCGAGCAATGGAACCAACGGCGGCGGGAATCTTGAGTTTGGCACGTCGGCGAACCAGTTCGAGCAGAACGCGAGTCAATTCCAATTGGTAAACAATTGGTCGCATCTGGTAGGTAATCACAACATTAAATTTGGCGGGGATGTTCGCTACGGGCTAAACCACATCATCGGGTTGGATAACAATAATGTTCGCTCCGGCAATTACCATTTCGCGGCGATCCGCACCGGCAGCGATACTTCTCCCGGTCTTGGATTCGCCACTTTCCTGCTGGGCGACACCACTTCCTTTCAGCGGACCCAAACCCAAAACACGAACGCCCAGGAGCGCCAGAAACGAATATTCTCCTACATTCAAGATCAGTGGCGTGTGACCAATAAACTCACCCTAAACTACGGCCTCCGTTGGGAGATTTATTTCCCGGAGACGGTGAACGGTAAGGGTCAGGGCGGCTTGCTCGATCTGAATACCGGAAACATCCGCATTGCCGGTTACGGCCCGTACGGCACCAACCTGAACGTGGAGAAGAGCTTCACGAACCTGGCGCCGCGAATCGGTTTTGCCTATCAGTTCAAGCCGAATACCGTCATACGCGCCGGTTATGGCCGTGTTTATGGGCAAGGATGGTCAGGCAATACTTACGGCGAGGTTCTCACGTTCTCCTTCCCCACCCAGGTTTCTCAGAACTTGAATCCGGTGACGAACGCGGCTGCAGTCTTCAATTTGACACAGCCCTTGCCCCTGCCCAGCGGCACCGTACCGGCGGGACCTCCAGGCTTCACTTTTGCCCCAATTCCGGCCAGCGGCAACTTTCCGCTTCCAGATGGAGTCTCGGTGCCGACGCGCCCGCTCTTTGTCCGCCTTCCCACTCTCGACGCCTGGAACCTGGCCGTGCAACAGCAGATTACGCCTACGATGGCTTTGCAAGTCTCATATGTTGGCAGCCACGGCATTCACAACATGTTTGACTCATCCAATCAGGCCAGTCCGAACACGCAGACGATCGCGGGATTCAATACCTGCGGTTCCCCCGTCGTTTTTGGTTATGGATGCACTCCGCAAGACATCAACCCGGCAACAGGTTTGCCCTACACCCAAAGTGATCGCCGCCCCTACTTCAACGGCACCGCGCAGACGCTCGGCGTCGGTTTCGGCCAGCCCTTTGGATGGGAACAGGACTTGCGGTTTAACGCCAATGAAGCCACTAGCAACTACAACGCGTTACAGGTACGGGTCGATAAGCGTTTTAGCGGTGGCCTTCAATTCTTAAGTCACTTCACCTGGTCGAAGGCCGAGACGCATGAGTCCTATTATTTCTTCATCGATCCTCGCGTCGGCTACGGTCCGAGCTACTACAATCGACCTGAAGTTTTTGTCTTCGCAGGCAACTACGATCTGCCCTTCGGCAAGGGCAGGATGTTCGGAGGAAATGCCTCTGGCTGGGTTAACCGGCTTATCGGTGGGTTTTCTCTAAACGGCTCGTTCACTTGGGAGGACGGACTACCCTGGACCCCAAGCTACGACAACAGTGGACAGGACAATGACATAATCGGATTCCTCAACCGGTCGGGAGCGGGAGGATTTTCCACCCATGTCGGTCCATTTAATCCCGCCACCCATAAAGTTCAATTCTTTAATCCATCCCCTTACGTGCTACAGCCTCCCGGACAAACGAACTCAACGTTTGGAGCGTTTGCCCGCCCACTGGTCGGGACTTTTGGCAACATCGGTCGGGATTCATTTCTTGGCCCAGGCTATATCGATACGGACCTGTCGATATCGAAGTCCATCCCATTGAAGGAATCGCTGAACCTCCAGTTCCGCGCCGATTTCTTCAACCTGTTCAACAAAGTCAACCTAGGCCAGCCAGACTCGTGTGTCGACTGCCAGGATGGCAATGCCGGAACGATTTCCAGCATTGTCGCCTCGCAGGATGGAAGCTCCATGCGGCGGATCCAGCTTTCGGCGCGGATTCAATTCTGAAGCGAACCGGCACGTGTCGAGCAGCTCAGATCATTGAGGCTCTTCCGCGTTGTCGATGTGCACGAAATGCGACCTGAGGATCTGCAATGAAAGACAATTGTTGGCACCTAGGAGGAATTTGTAGAGGATACCCTGTTCCCGGCGACTGCGTGTTTTTCCCTAGCCTTCGAGGGCTGACAGAAAGATATCTTTGCCTCTAGTCGAGCAGTGACGCCAAGAACGCGCGAGCAGCGGCGGGGTCGCGCAGGCGCTGTGCAGCAAGACTTGCGCCCGGACCGATGTGCAGCGTTATGGCGGTGGGTGGCAGTGCGGCAAATAGCTCTTCATCCGTGCGGTCGTCGCCGAACGCTGCGATGAGTGCAGGGGATGGCTCCTGCGACAACAACCGCTGAACGACCGCGGCTTTGTTGACGCCTCGCGGCCGCACTTCGAGCACCTTCTTACCTTCAACGACATCCACGGGACGTCCAGCCATGGCCTGCGAGAGCCGCACCCGGAGTTCCCGCGCCTGCATTTGGCCAAAGCCGCGCGCCGCCCGCCGGTAATGCCACGCGATCGACGCTGTCTTCTCCTCGATGAAGGCTCCAGGTGTCGTCGAGGTGAACTCCTCAAGAATGCCGCGCGCCTCAGACAACCAACCAAGACCCGAGGGATCGATCGAACCCTCCCACGCGGCGTTCGGTGCGGCCCGGAACCAGATGCCGTCCTCCGCCGATAATGCGACCGGCAATGCACCGAACCAGGCCTCGACCTGGTCGCGCCTACGGCCACTGAGAATTTCCACCGTAGTATTCGGACGCTGTCCCAACGCTGAAATGAGGTTCAGTAGCGGGCTGTCGGGCATTGCCTGGTCGGGCGTAGGTGCTATCGGCGCCAGCGTTCCGTCATAGTCCAGCAGAATGGCGAGGGTCGAGGCGGCGCGCATCCTTGCAAGTGCGTCCTTTAATGCCGCTTCGGGAGTCGGGCGACGCCGCGGTTCGGGTTCAGATTCGAGCGCATGAATGAAATCATTCGCCCACCGGTGCACGTCGTGTGACATCACTTGTCGCCGCATGGCTCGCATCCGAGTTGCCCGCTCCTCAGGTCCCAGTGCCAAAGCCTCCTTGATTTTCGTGGTGAGATCACGCACGTCATAGGCGTTCACGAACACGGCTTCGTGCAACTCTTCGCTGGCGCCCGCGAACTCGCTCAACACCAGGACGCCGTCATCATCGACGCGTGAAGCAACATATTCCTTGGCCACGAGATTCATGCCGTCGCGCAGCGGAGTCACCAGCATCACATTCGCGGCTCTGTAGAGTGCGACCAAGCGTTCGGGGGTGATCGACTGGTGCATGTAGTGAATCGGTACCGAGGTCACAGTGCCATACGTTCCGTTGATGCGGCCGATTAGGCCCTCGATTTCGCGACGAAACTCTTGATAGCTCGGCACCTCATCCCGCGAAGGCACCGCCACTTGGATCAAACGAATGTGATCGCGGAGACCGGGATCTGCTTGTAGCAGGGCCTCAAGCGCGAGCATACGCCGGGGCAGACCCTTGGTGTAGTCGAGTCGGTCTACACCCAGTAATAGCGTCCGATCGCCCGCGTCAAGCTTGATGGCGCGGAGTTCCTCTTCTACGGCTGGCGAGTTCGCGAGCTGGCGAAATCTTTCAGCGTCGATCCCCATTGGGAACACCCCAAAACGCACTTCGCGATCATCCAGCCACACCCGACCATCCTCCGGTTCCAAGCCCGCAAGGTCGGCGAGCGCGGTAGCGAAATGCTGCATGTAGGAATAGGTGTGGAATCCGACGAGATCAGCGCCGAGCAGACTCTCCAGGATCTCGCGCCGCCACGGCATGATGCGAAAAACTTCGGCGGCAGGAAAGGGAATGTGCAGAAAGAAGCCAATGCGCGCCTCGGGCAATCGCTGCCGCAATAGCCCTGGAACGAGCAGGAGTTGATAATCGTGCACCCAGATCATGTCGCCCGGCTGATACTGGTCCACGACCATCTGCGCGAATCGCTCATTGACACGGCGGTAGCTCTCCCATGCGGAGGGGCCGAGGGGGACGCGGTCGACGAGGTAGTGAAAGATCGGCCACAGGACGCCATTCGAGAAGTCCTCGTAATATTCCTTAACTTCCCGGCGCGTGAGGTAAAGCGCCACGATCCCGCGCTCGCCGAGCTGACGATCCAGAATGGTGCGGTGCGCCATTGAGACACGTGAGGTTAGTCCGGGCCAGCCGATCCACACCCCGCCCGAACGTTCGTGGCAACCGCGGAGACCCGTCGCAACTCCACCGGAGGCTTGCGAAAACGTGATTTGATCGCCATCAATCTTGGTGGTTATCGGCAATCGGTTTGAAACAATCACCAGGCGCCGCCGTTTCATTCCGTAAGTCTACCCCACAATCATCGCCCTTCAGGGACGGCCCACCGTCATTTGTATGGCAGATGACTGTTCGTAAGGTTGCGTTCATCCCCTATCTTGGACGCAATACGATCAGACAATGTGCTGCGACCCTTGGACTAGCGCGGGAAAAAGTCGGCCTACGGAGTGCACGGCCGGTGGCCCCTTCGGGCCCCTGCCCTTTCGCTGTTGAACTGCTCTACGCTGCCGCTGAGCAGACCTTCGGGGGGACCACTGCTGGCTGCGCCCCGCGACTCAGATCGAGTCTTCTTACCCTTTTTGCTATTTTGTTACTTCTGTGCCTCATACATCAGGGCCATTCCGCGACCAGCCGCACTTGTCGCACAATGTAGCAAGAGGAGACACATGAGCCACTTTCTGCGCAAGGCTTGGTTGGACGAGGAAGGCCAGGACATCGCTGAATACTCTGTGATGCTTGCAGTCATCCTGGTAATTGCGCTGGGCACGGTCCGACTGATCGGCTCGAGCGCCAACAACGTGTTCTCGCAGGTTGGAAGTGCGATTCAGTAAAAATGAGGTCAATCGAAACCTTCATGCTCAGACTTTTTTGTGGATCCGCATCTGGCAGATTGGGGTCGCGCTGCCGCGGTCGTCGTAGGAACATTTCTCCTAAGTGATAAAACGAAAGTGATTCTGAGCGTATGCGGGCCAATAATTCAGTGCGGTCCACAGGGCGGATCAGGAAGTCATCTGCTCCGCCTCTAATCCCTTCTATGCGGTCTTGTTTGTCAGACAGAGCTGTGATCAGAACTACCGGTATCAAGTATGTATCGGGATTGGCCTTGATTTTCTCGCAGACTTCAAAGCCCGTGAGATTGGGCACACGTCAGGGAGCACTAGGTCGATCGGAAGGAGGGACAGCTGCTCTAAGGCGGCTGCGCCGGTTGAGACACTCGCCACCTTGAACCCCTCCGCGGTAAGCAATTCCTCTAACAGCTCGCGATTGGCGGCCTGGTCATCCGCGACTAAAATCGTGCCAGTAAGCGGCTGATTGGACTTACAGGACATATACACACACTGCGATAGAGTTGCCGCAAGCGTGACACAGGAAGTAACTAACTTCTACTTACCGAAGTCACGTTTTCCGGCGGGAGACGCGACGCTCGTGCCATCCACCGAATACGGCCCAGCGCATTCGAGCGTATCTCGACGCTGCAGGTCACGCCGAGGATCTACATTCTAGGAATGCCTGCCATGGATATTCCGCTCCTCAAGATCACCCATGTCGTTGCGGTAGATGAATTCGGCGTGGTTGACCCGGCAGACAACGCACGCGATCACGTGGCTCTATCGGATTATGTGCAAAGCCGAATTCCGGACGGCGTGGCATTCCTGTAGTGTATTACGTTGCGCCACAGGTCTGGTCGTGGCGGCCGGGACGCGGGCGCCTGCTGCGCGACTACATCGATAAAGCGCTCGTGATCATTTCCTTCGAAGAAAAGTTCTACCGCGAACGTGGAGTGGATGCGACGTTTGTGGGCCATCCGCTACCCGATCTGCCGCAGCCAGTCATCAAGCGCAAAGACTAACGATTATGCCGGGCAGCCACATCAAAGAAGTACGGATGAATCTGCCGACTATTCTTGAAGCGGCCGGCCAGCTCGGTCCCGAAAACAAATGTCTGCTGCCGGTCGCGCCCACGCTCGACCGATCTTTTTTGCAAGACTGATAAATCGACAAAGCACTGCGCTGGTTGCCGAATCCCTGCTCGCCTTGTGGCATTCGCACACTGGCATCGTCGCCAGCGGCACTGCGACAGTTGAGGCGGCCACGATGCAAACTCCATTTATCATAGCCTATTGCGCCTCCTCTCTTACTTCTTATTTGCTGGACAAGCTTCGTCTAAAAGTGCCGCATTTTTCCATGGTCAATTTATTCGCCGGCGAGCAAGTCTTTCCGGAACTCGTGCAGCACGATTTTACGGCTGCGGATGTGGTCGCACGATTGCGAGAGATCCTTCCGGACGGGCCCTCGCGAAGTCGTATGCTGGACGGCCTGGTAAAGGTTAAGGCCCGACTGGGCGCATCGGAGAGCGCGGTGGAGGGTCTGGAGCAAACTCCGGCAGACCGCCCCGCCGAGATTTATTTGTCGATCAGAAATCGGAGGATCGCCAACGAGGAGCCAGACCTCGAATTCATGCATCAGATATGGATAACTAGAGAACAGATCACGTCGAGGGCGGCGGGCGGAGTGGCGATCCTTCGGGTGGCCCAGGATTTTGCGTAGGCTGAAACGCTGCTTGTGCACCCCCGCACGAAACATTAGGTAGAAGAGTAGAAGAAAAGACTGTTGCGCAAGGAGTGCGTTTGAGGGGTTTGCCACGAAAATTACTCAACAACGCGGTAGGCAGAAATCCGCGATGTTTTCTTCGCGCAGTGGGGTGGGTTTTCCCGCTATGGGTCACGCTCGTCTGCTTTGGGGCCGGCGTTTCGATGGTGGGCCAATCGCAACCGGCTCCTGTGGCGGGCACTCCCGAAACTATTTCCCCCGCACCCCATGTGACGTCTGACGAGCAGCAGACAGGAAGCATCCGCGGCACGGTGGTGGACCCAAGTGGGGCTGTCATTGCGAATGTGAAAATAAGCCTGGCCGCGCAAGGTCTCATCGCGAACAGGGAGACCTTTTCAGATGTCGATGGGCAATTTTTTTTCAGCGAGGTAGCTCCGGGACCCTATCAAATGAGCTTTACAGCCGCGGGCTTCGCCCCTTTGCAGCAGTCTGGGACGCTGCATCCCGGGGAAAACTACGTTGTTCCTCAGACTGCGCTCGTCGTTGCCAGCGCTAACGTGGCTCTGGAGGTAACCGAATCACCGGCAGAAATAGCGGAAGACGAGGTTAAGGTTGAGGAGAAGCAGCGAGTGCTCGGCATTATCCCAAACTTTTATGTCACCTATTTGCCCCACGCGGTCCCGCTCACGCCGAGGCTGAAGTTCCAACTTGCCTGGAAATCAATCCTGAATCCATACACGTTTGGGATCACTGGCGGAATCGCTGGAATTGAGCAGGCGGAAAATGCATTCAGCGGATATGGACAGGGCACGCAGGGCTATGCGAAACGTTACGGCGCGGCCTACGCCGACCTTGTGACCGGCACATTTATCGGCGGCGCTATACTGCCGTCATTGTGGAAGCAAGATCCCCGGTATTTCTATAAGGGAACCGGCAGCAAGAAATCGAGGCTCCTTTATGCCATTGCAATGTCAGTCGTCTGTAAAGGGGACAACGGGCACTGGCAGCTGGATTACTCGGGTATTGTGGGAGGATTGGCCGCGGGAGGTATCTCCAATCTTTACTATCCCGACCAAAATCGCAACGGGGTGGCTCTGACGTTTGAAAATGCGCTCATCGGGATTGGCGGAGGCGCAGCCGGTAATATTCTTCAGGAATTTGTTGTTCGCAGATTCACTCCACATGCTCCTCCCCTGGATACGGGCAAGCCTTAGAGTTCTGAGTTCCGGCAACGCGGCGTCGCGAAGAACAAAATCTCCTAAACCTGTGTTCACAGCATCTTTCAGGTGGGACTCTTCATCATATTAATCGCGCCATGAGTATATTCCTGTTGCATAGATATATTCATTAACCGTGACGCGCGCTCTCAAGACTTCCGCGGGAAGGATTTTTAGTTGGTTGCAACGATGATCGCCACGGCGGCTATGACGCGCTTCGCCAGGGGCACCGCAGCGGGCAAGCGGGAACTAATCCCAGGGTAAGGTGGGCCGATCGCTCGAGAGTCGGCTGCTCTTGTGCTGCGGTGCTACCCCGGTGCGAATCCGCTAGATTGGTTCGTTGCGAGTGAGCGTCTGAAGGGCGAAATTGGGATCGTCATAGGTGCGGGCAGTGGGATTGGACGGGCTTGCGCGATTGCCCGTGGGAGTGAGGGCGCGCGGGTGCCGCTAGTCGGCAGGCGAAGAGATCGGGTTGAGAGGAATTGAACGGGCAAGCCGTCGAATTGTTGTATCCTTACGGTTGCTGTCGGTCACAATGCACAGCGGACTGCCGCAAATAGTTGTTCAGTCTCGTCTTGCTCATGCCCAAGAGGAGTTGAAAGCATGTCCCTTCAGAGCAAATACTCAAAAGAAGTGCGCAAAGAGCTTAGTCTTTTCCCCATTTGGATTCCAGGAGCGAAGGTTGAACCGGGCGATATTGGAGCCATCAATAAGGGGATATTCGAAAGGCAGACATCGCTTGCACAAATGTACCCAGACCTGAAATTCAAAGTGACCCAATCCAGTCTTTCTATCCCATTCCGTTTTGTGTCCAAAGATTCTCACGCGGGAACAATCAGTGGCTCCGCTCAAATTCCAACCGGATCTTTGCCGGCAGATGTGGATGCGAGCGTCGAAGTTCAGTTCGGTTCTAAAGGTGGCGTAGTCTTCTCCGCGAATGGCATCACGCAATATTCGATCGACAACCTCCACGAGGTACGTTCGTTCCTCGAGGAGCAACGGTCAACTTGGCCTCACGGCTATGTCTTAGCGGGCACCATTCACCGAGCGCAGAAATTCACAGTTCTTGTGAGCGACGAGGCGGGAGTGACGGCGACCCTCAGTGGAGACGCGGACGCTTTAAAACAGTTCGACCTCGCCCATGCCAGTGTGTCGGTGAAATCTATGTCCAGCAATGGATACCAGACCCAAGGTCAGGGCGCCGTCACGCTCCGGACATACGGATTCAACCTGTTTGGATACGGCTCGAAATTATTGTCGGCCGACGAGAAACCGCCGTCCTCCGATAAGTTCGTCGAGGTATCTGCTCGGGATCCCAACTTCGATTAGTTAAGGGTAAGCCGTGAACGCTCTTCCCGAATGCAAGCTCGAATCGCCGAATAGTTGTAGGCAAGTAATTGACGCTTACGACGCTGCCAAGGATCGATTGGCCTTCAGTTCGGCAGGGCGTTTCTGGAATTCCATCCGGCACATCCATAAACTCGGTAAAACCGGTGCGGGTCGAAAGGTCGCCATTATCGATTCCGCATGCGATCTGACGCATCCTCGCTTGAAAAGAGTCGTTGATCAGGTCGCTAAATTTGTGCCGTTCCCCGGAGGACAGAATCTGGAGCATGGCACAGCTGTTGCTTTGTTGATATCTGAAATCTGTCCGGAGAGCCGCCTCGACATCTATGAAGTTGTGATGGAAGAAGGGAGAGTGGACATTTACGCTGTTCGGGATGCGCTGGCCGCTGTGGCGGAATCCGACGCTCACGTCGTCAATCTCAGCCTGGGCATTGAACGTCTCCAAAACGGCGAATTCCACCCAGCCACGCAATCTGAAGAGTTCGAAAAAGCAGCTTTGAACCCCAAAACGTGGCTGGCATCGAAATATCCCGATGATCCTTCATGTGAGCTTTGCCCCGCCGCAGCCGCGGTTGCTGTTAAAGGGAAATTGGTCTTTGCAGCGGCTGGGAATGCCGCGGATTTTGTGTATTGCCCCGCAAGATCGCCCAGTGTGCTTGGCGTAGGTTTTCAGGAAATCAGCGTTCGTCAGGTTGAGACGCCAGACGGTATTGGCATGGACTCGGGCATCCAGCAGATGCCTTCCCGCCAGTCGGCGTGGCTTGATTTGACCGTCGATGAAATCGATGGCGTATTGGGCACAAGTTTTGCTTCGCCGCTGCGGTCCGGAGCTGCGGCGCTATTGGAGTTGACTCCGAACTCGCAAGCAGAATGCATGACATGCACGAGACTCGCGCTTGTGCCGATGCTCGGTCATTTATCAACGCACGGTCACGGAGAGTCCTTGCCGAGGGAATTTTTTGAGGCCATTGCTGATAAATACAATAAGGCCCTCAAAGTCCTTCCCCATGTTCATTGCGCGGTGGGTGCTGTTCTGCGCCCAGATCTAGCTCCCACTGACCCGTCCGGCTGTTTCCTTTGCGGGCATATGTTCGGTGATTTATATCTGAACGCTGGCCTCTTCTGTTTGGAGCAGCTCAATTTCCGGGCGGCAGAGAGCTTGCTCATCGCCGCGGGGAAGCTCATGCCCTATAGTGCCGAGGCAGCGGCAAACCTGGGCGCTACTTTCAGGCTCCAAGGCAAATTCGACGATGCGCTCAGCCTGTACGATGAGGCCTTGCGGCTGAGGCCTGCGTTCCAGAATTACTCGAGGGCAAGAGATTTCATTCTGGATGAAATGGCCAAGAGGCAGCCGCCGGCATGGGATTCTCTGCAGTGTGTTCTGGGAGTGAGGCCGGATCCTAACTTCTCCGGATTTCTTTCCGCTGTTGCGTCCACGAAAGCACCCTCCCAGAAACAGCTCTCCCAAACCAAAGGCGAATGGAAGCTCCGATGGCAAGGAGATTGTTTCCTTGCGTGCAATTCGACGACAGTTGAGAACAAGTCTGATTCAATCAAAGGATCGACCCAAATTTCAGAAACGCTCTGCGTAAGCTTCGATGGAAAGACACTGACGGTAAGCAGTAGGCCACAAACAATGGATGGGTTGTTTGAGGTGGCAGACTTCATGGCGGCTGTTGCCGGGAGTTTGATGTGGAAGATGGTACGGGTAAAGGGAGGCGAGGAATTTCGACGACTGTTTCAGATGTGCCAACTGCGCCGATCACTCGACAAGAAGCTGTAATTTCGACGCATGTGGCGAGGGAAAGTCATGAGCGTTCAGGACCGCGTCACCAACGTTGTGCAAAGTCTGGGCGCGTATGCCGTCGCTCCCTGATGACAAGCAGGAACTCGAGGAAAGGCAAGAATATACTTGCCTGGTGATTCGCACACTTTTACCGGAAACCCTACTTCAAATAAGTAGATCGTCCCCCGTAACCCATCGCTACCCACCCGATTTTCATTAGAGCGACAGCGATTGCAAAAACAGCGGACCTACGGACGGTTACGTCGTCGCCGGGCGCAGGCGAGGATAAACCTTCGAGCCCAAAAGAAACACAGGAGCCTGCAAACGGTGGTCGGTGATGTGCGAGAATACCATTCCTTAGAGACGAGGAATGTGCTGGATGGACTAGATGACAAGCTGACGCCAGCCGCTTGTCAATTGGTTGGGAGACTTCGACCTAGAATAGCCGAGTGGTTATCCGAAGTCCAAAAGATTCCCGTCGCAGTGCTCATTTGGGTCCCGGGGAAGCGAGCGGTCATCCAATGGCGACTTTATGAATGGGCCTGCGATCAAAGCTAAGGCAAGAAGGGCACGCGCCAGCGCCCTTTTATAGTGAGGAACTCTGCGATTCAGGCTTAGAGTATTTCATTCGGCTCCAGGAACTGGCCGAGGAGCGTGATTACTCTCCACGACCCGATGCTGTATTCGACCACTTCGTTTCTAAATCAACCATAGATCCTCAAACGAACTACGCGGCCTGATCAAGTAGTCCAAACGGCTCCGCAGCCTAGAGAGATGACCAAGGGCACTCCGCCCCGTTTTCATTGGCACGAAGCGGCCCACGCGGCACAAGGATAAGGGGGGCCATGAGACAATCGCTTGTTTGCATAGTTTGTTTCGACTGTCAGGTAGGACCGAACCACGATCAACTCCAGTTCAAGGGACCGCCCCCATGTTTCTCTCGCGCCTTCTCACCGCCGCCGCGCTGCTCTGCAGCGTTGTCTTGCTTCCCGCTCAGTCTCCCGTACCTGTCTCACCGGCCATCCGTGCACGCGTCGACGAGTTGATTGCCAAAATGTCCGTGGACGATAAGCTGAAACTGATCGGTGGCGTGGACGGATTTTACACACAGGCGATCCCCTCCATCTCTCTGAAGCGGCTGAAAATGTCAGACGGACCCGTCGGTGTGCGCACCTTCGGGCCGGCGCCTGCCTACACCGCGGGAGTCGCGTTGGCAGCGAGCTGGGATCCGGCGTTGGCCGAACGCGTCGGCGCCTCCCTCGGTGACGACGCCCGAGCACGTGGCGTTAACTTCCTGCTGGGACCCGGCGTGAACATCTATCGCTCTCCACTGAACGGTCGCAACATGGAATACTTCGGCGAAGATCCCTTCCTTGCCGCACGCATCGCTGTGGGATACATCGAAGGTGTTCAAAGCAAGGGGGTCTCAGCAACCGTCAAACATTTCGCAGCCAATAATTCGGAGTACGACCGTCACCGCATCAACACCATCATCGACGAGCGCACCTTGCGTGAACTCTACCTGCCGGCCTTTGAAGCAGCCGTGACCGAGGCCCACGTAGGCGCCGTCATGGACAGCTACAACCTCGTCAATGGCGAGCATTCCACGCAGAACGCACACCTGAATAACGACATTCTGCGCCACGACTGGGGCTTCCAAGGCGTCCTGATGTCCGACTGGACGGCAACCTACGATGGGCTCGCGGCAGCAAACGGCGGACTGGACCTGGAAATGCCCTTCGCCAAGCTGATGACGTCCGAGACCCTGAAGGGAGGCCTCAACAGCGGCAAACTGACCATGGCCGTGCTGGACGAAAAGTGCCGCCGCATCCTTGGTACAGCCATACAGTTCGGCTGGCTCGACCGCGAGCAGACGATCTCTTCGATTCCTCTCAACAACCCCAACGCGGATAGGGTCACGCTCGAGGAGTCGCTCGAGAGCATCACCCTTCTGAAGAATGAAGGCGGACTGCTTCCGCTAGATCCCACGCGCGTGAAGACCCTCGCTATCATTGGACCCGAAGCTGCCGTCGCTGTAGTCGGCGGCGGTGGGAGCTCGCAAACGACTCCCTTCCAAGCCAACAGCTTCGTGGCTGGTCTCATGCAGACAGCCGGCACTCGCTTCAGGGTGATGTATGCTCCAGGCCTTCCGCCCCTCGCAACCATTTTCGGCCGCACCTCGTTCCGCAATCTGACCGTAGGGGTAAACGGCAAGGGAGAACCGCCGCGTACGGAAAATACAGATCGCGCTCTGAGTCGGATCAATACCTGGAACGGCCTCGGAGGCGGGGGTTCGAATGACCCGAGGGGCGACGGTCTCACGACCTACGACTACAAAGGTGAGTACCTTCCCACGGCACCGGGGGAGCATGTTCTGATCGCAGCGACTCCCGAGCAGGACACCTATCGCGTGCTTGTCGACGGCAAGGAGGTCCTCTCCCAGCAGAAGGATTCGAATCGCATGGCAGTCAGGAACGTCTCCGTTGCTCTGAGCGAAAACAAACCGGTTTCCGTCGAAGTGGTCTACCAGACAAACGGTACAACACCTCGCCTCGGCGTCGGTCTGATGGCTTCAGCAGACGTGCTCTCGCCCGATGCGCAGAAAATTCTGCGCGATGCCGATGCGGTGCTCGTTACTGTCGGCTTCGACGCATCCACCGAGAGCGAGGGCTTCGATAGGACTTATGCCGTGCCTTGGCCGCAGAACGAACTTATCCAGCAGGTCACCGCGCTCAACCCGAAGACAATCGTCTCCATCACCGCCGGCGGTGCCGTCGAAACTGCGCCCTGGATTGCGAATGTTCCCGCACTGCTGCACAACTGGTATCCCGGGCAGCAGGGATCGACGGCACTGGCGCAGATCCTGTTCGGCGACTACTCGCCGGAAGGCCATCTGCCTTTCAGTTGGGAGCGCACCCTGGACCAGGATCCAGCCAGCGCCCACTACGCGGAAGAACCCGGCGACAGCCGTATCGTTCGTTATGATGAGGGCTTGTTCCTGGGCTATCGCTTCTACACGTCCATGAACCAGAAACCTCTGTTTCCCTTCGGCTTCGGCATGTCCTATACGAACTTTGCGTTCTCGCATCTGAACGTCAAGAAAAATTCCGACAATGATGTTGAGGTCTCTTTCACCGTCCAGAACACAGGCTCGCGGGCAGGCGCGGACGTTGCCCAAGTCTACGTCGGGGACCCCAGTGCGAAGTTGAAGCGGCCCCGAATGGAGCTCAAGCAGTTCAGCAAAGTCAGACTCAATGCCGGCGAGACACAACACGTCGTCCTGCACCTGAACAAGCGCGCCTTCAGCTACTACGACGTGGACGCAAAGACTTGGCGCATCGATCCCGGCGAATTCGTCATCTACGTCGGCGACTCGTCTGAGTCGGTCCCTCTCAAGCAGTCGTTCCCGATGTAGACGGTCCGCTGTTCTCGCACCGATTCTATTTTGCATACATTGCTTTACCGACAGTTGTGAGTTGCAACGACGTTATAGCCGCGCTCCAGAAAGGCTTGGACAATGGCTTCTCCGATGCGGGCAGGAAATTCGTCCACGAAAGGGCGTTCGAGAGGCGGGTAGTTGTGCGGTCTGCTAAAGTTCTTCGCTATGGAAGTCTTCCTCGATCGCCTCGCACTCACCCGATCCGGCCTTGCCTCGCTGTTCATCCTGATGCTTGGCACAGCACCCCATCCGCTGCATGCGCAAGCGCCGGCGCCGTCCGCACCCGCCGTTCCAGAGTGGGCGCAGCCGGGATCGCCTACGCACGTCCAGGTGCCGCCACCGGCAGATTTTCATAGGCCGAGCAGGAACTCTGATGCGCCGATTGGAGTGTTTGACGGCCAGTCTGACATTGGCGCGGCCGTAGTACCGGGCAACGCAAGTTACGACGGCAACACGAAACAGTACACCATCCACTCCGCCGGCTATAACATCTGGTACACGCGTGACGAGTTCCGTTATCTCTGGAAGAAGCTGTCGGGGGACGTTTCACTCGCGGCCGACGTCACGTTTCCAGATGCGAAGGGCTACGGCGACCGTAAGGCGGTCCTGGTCATTCGCCAGAGTCTTGATGACGATTCCAGGGAAGCCATGATCGGCGAGCATGGGGTGGGCATGATCCACCTGGCGTGGCGTGCGGATAAGGGCGCGATGATGAAGGACGCCCAATTTCGCTTCGGGGGCACTCTAGCCGGGATCAAAGCGAAGCGTATCGGAATCGAAAAGCATGGCGATTCCATTGCGATCTTTGTCAGTCTTGAGGGGGAACCCGTGCACCAGCTTGGCCCGCCAGTCACGCTCCACTTCGACGAACCTTTCTATGTGGGCATCGGTTTCTGTTCGCACTTGCCCGCGACATCGGACACCGCTGTGCTCTCTAACGTCGTTGTCAAGAACTCGGCGATTAAGGTGGAGTAGACCGGAGCAACGCTCGCAGGGCGGTGCGCTTAAGTGTGTGGCGCAAGCAATAAGGGGACGGCCCTGCGATTTCCACGCAAAGAGGAGTGTCATCGACATGAAGGTTCTCTCGATCCAATTGCAATTCTGTAAACTCACCCTGATCGCGTTCTTTCTAACGGCTCCCGCTCTCCAGGCGCAATCTTCTGCGGCCCACGTAGAAGCAGCACCCTCCGAGCCGCACCTGCGCAGCCGTCTCTTCATCTACGATCTGCACGATGGCTCCTCGCGCCTGGTCTATTCTGCGGACTCGATATGGGAGGCACCCAACTGGTCTCCAGACGGGAGCTACCTCATCGCCAACTCTGGCGGGGGCATTTATAAGCTCGTCCTCAAACAGGACGGCATGGTCGAGCCGCAAAGATTACCTGTGCCCGCCAACTTTCAATGCAATAACGATAAGGCCATCTCTCCCGATGGCAAGAAGATCGCTTTCTCCGCTACGGTTCCGCCACATAAGGGATCGCAGGTCTTTCTGGCAGCCGCCGATGGCAGCAACGTCAAGCTGGTGGCCCCCGAGTCGCCGAGCTATTTTCATGGCTGGTCGCCGGACAACAAGACGCTTGCCTTCGTGGCCCAGCGTAACGGCAGCGGCCAATATGATATTTACAGCATGCCCGCCGATGGGAGCGCAGAGAAGCAGCTCACGTCCAATATTCACCATGACGACGGCCCGGACTATTCTCCGGACGGCAAGTGGATCTACATCAACTCCGATCGATCCGGCAAGGAAGCGGTCTGGCGTTTCCCCTTCGATGGCGCTGGTACCAACGATGCGAAAGCCGAGATGGTGGTGAGCGATGGACTCGAAGACTGGTTCCCCCACATCTCGCCCGACGGCAATAAGATGGTGTATATCGGCTATCCCGCCGGTACAAAAACCCACGACCCCCGCACCGTCCAAATCGAGCTCAAACTCGTCGCGATCAACCATGGCGAAGTCGCGGCGTCCCCGAAGACGCTCGTCAAGGCCATCGGCGGCCAGGGAACGATGAACGTCAACTCCTGGGCTCCAGACTCCATGCGCTTCGCCTACGTAATTTATGAGGTCCTGCCCTAGGGCACGCGCAGGTACAGTGATGGGTTGCCGTGATCGCGTTTCCGTTTCTCAATTGATGCAAAATGCCAAATCACTCACAGAACAGTGCGGACACCAGACTTTCCAGATTTCTGCGTTCTGGGCGGATTACGGCAATCCGGAAGATATGCCACGGAACAAACTTTCGACGAGGCTGACCCGAAGTCGGCTGGGGGGAGTTTGGAGCGTCCTCGACCTCTCCGGCTGCCGCTGCTTCTTTCTCTCGCCGTCGATTTCAGAGAATGATAGCGTCCTCTGTCGTCAAAAACAGCCGGCTCTTCCTGCCTGGGAGAATTGGTTTGGAATTCCTCGATTTCGCGCCGGGACCTCGGTGCCCACAAGATTGGCAGGCGGTGGAGGAGCCGCCTCTTATGTGCCCAAGAAACAGCCAAGCAAGTCTGCGAGTTTTTTGGCGAGTCTTACCGTAGCGGAACTAGACCAATCGAAGACCACCGTGCTCAATACGCTGGCGTCTGCACATTCTCGTCGGAGCTACAAACACGCCATCGAAGAGTTCATTGGCTGGTACTGCTCTGGGCCTCGACTGGGGTTTAATCGATCCGTCGTGGCCAACGGTCTTCAAGTGGAAATACAAAACTGAGGGCTCTGGCCACAGGGTCGGTGGCATTGTCATGACCGATCGTACAATAAGCAGTTTTTGCAATGTTATTTAGAAATCAAACTACTAGGTGGGCAGCAGCAGCGTAAAGCCAGCTGTCAGAATGAGAGCTATAGCCCATATCAGGTCCAAATTCACCCACGCTCTTCGGAGAACCTCGAGACCAACCTTCTCATAGACCACCAATGCGATCAGTCCGGTTACCAGAAGATATCCCAGCGTGTGTACAAGCACGGCCGTGGGCGCCGTCCATGGTCCTTCGAAAGCACCTCCCTGGCGATGGGGCGAAGGATTGCCCATGCCAGCGGCAGTGTGCAGCGCTGACATTTTCAGCAAGATCGGCAACAGCATGAAGCCGGCGCCGTGAGCGGAAGCCATCAGGAAGGACCAAATGCACAGATCGCGAAACCCGATTTGCATTCCGCCCCAGCGGGGATGGGTCCTGCGAATTAAGCGCTGCAGTCCAAAGCCAAAAAGAAGGCAAGCTGCGGCCATCTTGACGTATTGCAAGGGCAACACCGCGCCAGCACCGACGGCGATGGCCACGACCAGCCCTATAGCCAGGAAATGTCCGGTCGCAATCGGCACCAGCGATTGCCACACCGCAACCGCGCTCTTCTTCTGCATTCCAAGAGCGGCGGCAAATAGCCAGCCCATCCCCGGATTGATACCATGGTATGCCCCGAGAAGAAACATCGCGGCCCACGGCCAGGCGGGAAAGTGGCTCACGAGTAACAGTAAGAATCGGACGAAGCGTCCCCGCCCTCCAGACGAACCTGATGGCCGCGGAGATCGCCGAATTCAAGAAAGAACTTCGGGTCAATCTCCATGCCGCCATCCGGTTTGGCGTCGAGCTTTACCATCCAGCTGCGAATTCCCTCGGGATAGAACTGCGTGTCCCATGGAGAGTAAAGCGAGTTCGTGAAATAGACGCGCCGTCCGTCGCGGCTTACTTCCACCATCTGCGGGCCGCCGTTCAAGGGGGCGCCGGGATT
>DATNLE010000387.1:0-7092 GCA_035603035.1 Candidatus Acidiferrales bacterium
GTTCGTCAACGGGAGCCTTCAAGTAGTCGTTGCCGGTTATGTCCGTGCGCTGTGGCGACCCATCCGCGGCCAGTATGTAATGCGCCGCGATATTGGGACCCCGGCCACGATCGTTAAACTCGAACGTGGAGTCGATGTGACCGCCGGGACTGTAGACGTCCCCTTCTGTTCCGGCCATCCGGTCATTACTCAGGATCGTGTAGCGAAGCGTTTGGAGGCGGGCAACGTCACCTGCCCGCAAGTGAGAGCCAACGAAAAGCAGAGCGCAGAGCGATGCGAGACGAAGCGCTGACATGGCTCTGTATTATGCCACCAACCGAATGAAAATTGGTTCGGCCTCGGAAACGGGCAAATTGTTGGTTCTTCCCTGACCGGCTGCTCTTACCTAACACGGTAAGGGAGGTTGACCGACGATCCATCCAGAATCGCGGGAATCCGTTGACTAGCGGATGCCGCGTCCGTAAGTAAGATGAAGCGGCCCGCAAGCTTGTCAAACGGTGGGTGGTGTCGTCTGTTTGCTTCGCTAGTTCATATTTCTTGACGCTGGCTGACTCGAGACTGCCCGTGCGACCATCTGCAGAGTGTTCTGGTGTAACCGATTTCAGTTCGGAAAGTCGCTGCACGAACGGCTGCTGGAACCTCCCGTCGCTGCGGGTGGGCCACTTGCATTTAGTTTTGCAAAGAAGGCCCGAATGTCCTGCACTAATAGCTGGGGCTGCTCCAGAGCGGCGAAGTGCCCGCCCTTTGGCATTTCAGTCTTTTGCACTACGTTGTATGTTTGAGTAACCCAGCGAAATGGAGGCACAGCTACCTCCCTCGGAAAATCCGCATACCCCACAGGCGTCTCCAGGCGTGGCGCCGTCGCCCTCTCTTCTCCCGTGAGCCGGTTCTCGCGATAGATGCGCATGGCGGAGCCCACCGTATCGGTCGCCCAATAGAGCGTAACCTCGGTCAGAAATGTGTCGCGATCCACCGCCGTAAGAAAATCGCCGTTGTTGTCCGTAAGCAGTTGAAATTTACCTATCATCCAGGCCAACCACCCAACCGGGGAGTCAGTCAGAGCGAAGGCAAGGGTCTGCGGTTCAGCGGCCTGGAGGAAAAAAAAGCTGCTCTCCTGTCGGTCAAAGAACGAAAACCGTTTCCGATCCGCATCGCTCATTTGCGCGACTGCTTCCGGGTTCGGCGGGTCCGCGGTAATAAGGTTCAGGTGAAGCCCGATCACGTGCGTGGGCGCTTGGTAAGCCATGTCGCGCGCGACTGCAGAACCCCAGTCGCCGCCCTGGATACCGTACTTGGAATAGCCCAAGCGATCCATCAGAGCGACCAAAGCCTTCGCCATACGCTGTGGGCCCCAACCCCGAGTTGTGGTGGGCCCGGAAAATCCAAAGCCCGGGAGCGAAGGAATGATGACGTCAAATGCCGGGCTATTTTTGTCTTTGGGATCGGTAAGCGGCTCGATCAGTGCGAGAAATTCAAGAATCGAACCGGGCCAGCCGTGAATCAGCATCAGGGGTATTGCGTCGGGGCGGGGCGAGCGCTGATGGATAAAATAAATCTGCTGTCCATCAATTTCCGTGGTGAACTGGTCAAACTGATTGATCTTCGCTTCTTGCGCAGGCCAGTCGTAGCCGTTCTGCCAATAGTCCGCGAGTTCCCGGACCTTCCTGATGTCGGCGCCGTACTCCCAGGTCGTGCCGGGAAGTTGATCGGGCCATTTGGTTTCCGCCAAACGGTGTCGAAGATCGATTAGAACGCTGCTTGGAACATGCACTTTGAACGGTCGAATTGTGTCAGGCTCCGGCTTTGCCGTCGCTTGCGCTTGTCCAAGCGCAAGTGACGGGAACAAAAACAAGGTGGCCAGCAGAAACCTCCCGCACTGCTCGACTGTCTTTTCCGCTCTCTCAAATCCAGTTTTCATGGCATTCTCACCCTTCCACGTGCAGACATCAGTTGAGGCACACCGGCGCAGGTTCGCATCGAAACCAAATGGGGAAAAACTTGGGCACGACACCCTGCATTTCTCCCAATGCGGCGGCCTACATTGGAGCCGTCGTTCCATCCGACCACACGCCAGTGCCCATCAGGAACATATGGATCGGTTCCGGGTTGCCTTTGAACGATGGGGCCAGTAAGAGCGGAGATCCGGGGAACGGTTCCGACAGTTGATTGGAGGAGTCCACCAGATTTGCGCCCCATGCCGTGCCGAGCGGCGTGTAGAACATAAGATGGGCCATGTTGTGGCTGCCCAAGTCGGTAAGATAGGCATCCTTGGACATCATGTAGCTCATCGCGCCAGCTTCGAGAGCCGGCAGTTCCTTTTTCTCAATCGCGGCCTTGACACTCTCCTTGACTTCTTCTTTCGATTTTCCAGCCAATACCAATTTTGTCCTCATCAAAGTGAGCGGCAGCACCGTTCGGGCGGCGGGCGGATTGAGGCAAATCGGACTGCGATTCTTAGGGTTCCAAAACTCGGGACTGTCGAATGGATTCATCCATGCGCGCTCTACGATGCAAACAAAGCCGTTCTTGCCTTCAGCCCCTGTTTCATAGGCATGGCTTCCGAGGACCATAACTGTGGCATCGCGGGAAATGGACGGCGGAGCCGCGGTCCGGGCCAGAGCGATCTCAGCATTTCGATCCGCTATCAGGTACTGATCCAGCCGAGCCATGCTTGGATATGGAGTTTTGGCGTCCTGTGCTCGCGCTTGCCGGGCCGCGCCCAGCGCAAGGGCCAGCGCAAAGAACGCCAATGCGATCATCTTGACTGTCTTCCGTTTCATCTGATTTTCTCCTTGAATCTTTCCGACGCAGACTTAACAGGTATGGGGCCAAACCTTGTGATCGGCGAGTGCCATTGATCGCGCCGACCGACATTTCCTTCTGCTGAATCGCCGTAAATTCTTCGTGTGCCTTCGCAGAATGCTCTGGCAATCGTCGCGATAAAGAGGATCCCGTTCAATGAGCTCAGCCACGGCCTCGGGTTGCTCATCCACTACGTGATGCACGCTGTTGTTGATGACTCCGATTTTGGCCTGTGCACTCATGCACCCGCAAAGCCTGGGAAAGCTCGGCATGAGTTTCTCGAAAAGGGGGTTTTCCCCGGGAGCCAGCACCAATGGCGCCCCGATCGCACTATTTTGCGCTGCATTAAAATTTTCGTTCGCGGGAAAAGCCCGGTGTATCTCGAACCGCGCGCGGCAGATGGTCAGGAGTAGCGTAGGACTTTGCGTAGTGCGCGACATCGGCATCGCTAAAGACCTCCTTATCCAAAAGCAGCGGAAGTAAACTCACGCCCGGCAATCAGTCGCTGAGGCAGGTTCGGCGTCGGCTGAAAAGTGATATGCACGTAATGGGATCGGCTTTAACTGCATCCCACGGCCCAAGGCTCCGGCAGCGGCATGTCGAGCATCATCACCCCCGCGGCTGGTCTCCGGATAGCGGCGGGCGAAGGCATACGCCACCATGTCACCGATATCGTGCCCGACCACGTAAACGTGCTCCAGATGCAAGCGTCTGCCGCATGACGCGGTGATACGCACACCAGTCTTCAATCTCATCCTGTCGGGCCGCGACCGGCGATGCACGTCGCGCAGCGATTCCAGATGACTAACCAGTTTTCTTTGTCCTGCCTGCAGCAGCTGCATCTTACGAATTCTTCGCTAGAGAGACGCAGCGCTATCCGGTTTATCCGGCGAAGAACGCGCCCGTGCCGATCCCGAATTCCGCGAGGGATTTCAGATTTTTCTTGTAAGTGCGGGTGACCGTGTATTCCTTTCCGCCGTTGACTCGAAGGCAATACTCTCCCGTCGAAAGCGGCGTGATTTCTTCTACAAACGAGGGGTTCACGAGCACAGATCGGTGGATGCGGATGAACCCATGGGTTGCGAGCCTACCTGCCACCGCCGAAATAGACTCACGTAGTAGATAGGAACTCCCGTTCCGTTGCAGCAGCACGCATTTACCCTGAGCCTGAATGGAGACCACCTCGCCCAGGTTGATAAAGAGAATCGTTCCGTTGACTTTGATGGCCACCCGGAAAGACTGTGGCTTCGCCCGCAACCCCGGGGAAGTCTCGGTCGAGTTCGCTGTCGGTTCTCTCGCTTCGCGTGCTATGACCAAAGCTGCACATGAATGCTGCGCCCCGCGTCCATTGAAAGCCTCGCTAGCGCCTTCTGGACTCGAGACCGCCCGCCCGGCCATCTTTAGAGTGTTCATCGTGCTGTCCTGCATTTACCGACGCAGTCGAAAACTCATTGGCATACGAACCGGTTGGTATGTAATAGTATCGTTACCTAGTTTACAACGATGCGATCAGCCGCTCCTGCGTTGCCCGGCGGGCGCAAAGACCGCAGCCAGTCCACGATGTTTCTGATCCCCGCTTTCATCAGGTTGGCATCCTGAGCATTCTTTGCCAGGGAGACATAGCCTTCGAGCGTCGCGATCAGAAAGCCAGCCGCCTCAGCGGGTCTCACGTCGCGGCGAACTATTCCCTGGGTCAGTCCTTCTCGCAAAGCGGCCGCAATGCCCTCCCGCCAGGCATGGAACACCCCCGCCAGCCGCCTGCGAAATCCCTCGTCAAGGGGAGACATTTCCTGAGCCAGATTGTTCAGGGGGCAGCCGCCCCTTACGTCCTCGGGCCGAACTGATTCACCTTGAACAATGCCGATCAAAGTATCGATAGGGTCCATGCCTCCCTCTAGAGGACGCAACCACTTGCCGCAGAGGTCGGGGGCGATGATCTCGTCGACGATGGCGTATCCCAGAGCTTCCTTGCTGTCGAAGTGGTAGTACAGCGCTCCCTTGGTCACGCCACTTGCCGCCAGAATTGCTTCCAGGCTGGCACTCTGGAAACCTGATCTGTAGACCACGCGGGACGCCGCCTGCAGCAAGCGCTCCCGCGTACGCTCAGGATCGTGCAGCCGGTTCGCCCTACGTTTCGACTGCTTGCGGGATGACATACCAACCAGTATGTATGCTCACCGTCGCAGAGTCAAGCGAAACCTATCGCCGGCTCGATCGCACTCCGGTTTTTGGTAGCCGTTTATCGCTGAACTCTGTTATTTGGTAGATTCCGTCGTCAACCCGGGCACTCCAGCGCTTTGCGCAATCCGCTAATCCCGTACGCCTGTTGACTGCGCTTGTACGCCGATTCCCTATTTCAGCATGCCCGTTCGCCGGTGCTCAAACCTATGAGCCCATGGGCATCCGAATGCTGTTGCAAATGGTGTATGTGCGCGGAGAGTCCTCGATTTTCTAGGGCTGATCCAGAGAACTTCAAGGAGAAACAAAATGAGTTGTACAAATGAAGCAAGACCAACGTGGAACAGAGGCGAAACGCATGGATCGTTCTTTGTGATTGCACTTGCGTTGCTCATGCTGGCTTTCGCCGTATCCGGATGGGCCCAGTCAACGGTGGGCACAGGCAGCATTACCGGAACCGTCACCGATCCCACGGGCGCGGCTGTGAGCGGCGCCAAAGTAGTCATCACCAACACCGGAACAAATCAGGCTCTCAATGTGGCCACCAACGCTGGGGGCGCCTACGCGTCGGGCTCTCTCGACCCGGGCACTTACAGGGTACAAGTTTCAGCCAAGGGCTTCAGCAGCGTCAACGAAACCATTACAGTGGAAGTGGGCAACACTGCCTCCGCCAATATCAAGCTGCAAGTTGGCCAGGAGAGCCAGGTCATTGACGTGCAGGCCAGCGTGGTCGCAGTCAACACCGAGCAGGCCGAGGTGCAGGGCGTTCTGAACTCGGACCAGATTGCAAATCTGCCGGTGAACGGCCGTAATTTCCTGGATCTGGCGCAGCTCGAACCCGGCGTGCAAATTCAGGACGGCCAGAACTTCGATCCGACCAAGGCCGGTTACTCTTCGATTTCATTCGGCGGCCGTTTCGGCCGCACCGCCCGCATCAATGTGGACGGGGTCGACATAAGCGACGAAACCGTCGGAACCACCACGGCTAACATTCCGGCCAGCGCCATCGATGAATTCCAGCTTGGGCAGTCTTCGCTTGACCTTTCGCAGGATTTGACCTCTTCGGGCGCAGTCAACGTGACCACCAAGTCCGGAACTAACAACCTCCACGGCGAGGCGTTCGGTTTCATTCGTGACCACAGTTTCTCAGCCAATGCACCCGGCGGCCACGACTATCCGGATCAGCGTGCGCAGTTCGGCGGCAGCGTGGGCGGAGCGATCATCAAGAACAAGTTGTTTTTTTTCCTGGACGGCGAACGCACCAAGCAGGATTCGTTTGCGGCGGTCGATTTGACAGGCACACCGTTTGCGAGTTCCACCGGCGGCTTCAGTCAGCCCTTCCGCGAAAGTGACCTCTTGGGCAAGATCGATTACAACTTCGGCAACGGCGCCAAGGCGTTCTACCGTTACTCCTACTTCGCGAACTCGCTGTTTGCGACCTTCAATTTCGGTTTCCAGGTGTACGACAACAAGGACTACACCCGGACGCACGTGGCGGGCGTGGACTTCACCACGGGCAGCTTCTCCCACAGCTTTCGCTACTCGTACCTGAAGTTCCAGAACCTGATCAAGGACGTAACTTCAGGCAACCCCGCTCTACCATTTAGCAGCACCGGGTTGGAGATTGGCGACACGAACCAGTCCTTGTTTGGACCAAACCTGTTGGCTCCCCAGAGCACGGTCCAGCAAAACAACGAAGTGAAGTACGACGGCAGCAAGGTGCTGCGCTCCCATACCATTCGCTATGGAGCCTCGCTCAACCATATTCAGGGTGGCGGCTTTGCCGATTTCTTCGGCACCGCGCCGAGGGTTACCTTTGATACGACGTTGTCGAATTGCGGCCCCTCCGGAACCGAATCGTGCTTGGCTTTCGCCGCTGCCGGACCTTACCCGGGTGGCTCCGCCAATCCGTTGAACTACCCCGTCAACAAGATCAGGTTCGGCAACGGGCAGGGCTTCAGTACCGAAAACCCGGCTTTAGGCTTCCCGGCTGGCGGACTGGGACCGGATAACCGTCTCGGTCTCTACGTAGGCGACAGCTGGAAAGTCAAGCCAAACCTCACGCTGAGCCTCGGCGTCCGCTATGACCGCGATACCGGCCGTGTCGACAGC
>DATNLE010000065.1:0-16980 GCA_035603035.1 Candidatus Acidiferrales bacterium
GTCGGCGATGGTGGCGATCGCGACAATTTTCATGAAAGACAATAACAATCGCCTTTGATCTTTTTCCGGCAGGCGGCGCTGCATCAATTCGTGCGCGACTTTGAACGCGACGCCGGCGCCGCAAAGTTGCTTGTAGGGATAGTCGCATCCGGATTGATTGGGATTAACCACCGCGTGCGCCTTGGGGACGCCGTCCGGTCCGGGCAAGTGATGGTCGGTAACAATCAAGTCCACGCCGAGGCGGTGCGCGGTTTCGGCGGGTGCGAAGGCGCGAATGCCCATATCGACGCTGATGATGAGGCGAATGCCGGCGGCGGCGGCGCCCTCGATGACATCGTCGCGCATGTCGTAGCCTTCGCGAATGCGGTGCGGGACGTGGAAGTCAGCGGTGCCGCCGCAGAGTTCAATGGCAGTCTTCAAAATGATGACGGCCATGGTGCCGTCAACGTCGTAATCGCCGTAGATCAGGATGGGATCTTTGCCTTCGATGGCCGCCTCGATGCGGTCCACCGCACAGCGCAGGCCGGTCATCTGCCCGGGCTGATGAAGATGGTCGACACAAGGCGCCAGAAAGCGTGCTGCGGAGTCGGCGTCAGTCAACCCGCGACGGAGAAGCAAGCGCGCTAGAGTGTGCAGAGGATTGCGATGCCCGGGGTCGGCGGTCCGATTCGAAGCAATGGAGGCAAGACAAGAAACATCACGAAGGGCTTCAGCGAGGGCTTGTACTCGCGCTGGATCTTCAGCGGCTAGTTCCCAGCGGGCATTCTGTCGCACGACTAGGTCTCGTCGTCCTGATCCGGTTCGTCGATGGGGATGCCGCCGAAATCCTCGGAGACTTCGAGAAGGTGCTGGTAGCGGTCGTACCAATCGGTGCTGGACTCACAAAGAAACATTGATCCCTGATAGGCCCATCCGAGTTGCAGAAATCCAACCATGCCGACGTGGGCGCGCAGCCAGCGGGCATCCTCGACATCGTCGCCGTCACTGAATTCCGAGTGGGAGAGGCGCTCCACCAACTCATCCAACTCCTCGCGCTCCAGCTTCCATGAGTGCATGGTGAGGAATGGAGCGCCGGCGCTTTTGGCCAACTCGACGAAATCCTTCCAGCCGTCAGGATTATTGCCCGTCTCCCACATGACACATTGCACCTCGTCGTAATCCACGTAGCCGTGGAATCGGCGCATACCATGGCCTTCGATGAAGGCGATCATGTCATCTTTGAGGATAGTCAGATCTTCTGGCGTTGGCGACATGGGCGAATTCTGCTTACGGTTCATTGTAAGCTGTTTGGCCGGGAAGGTGCCAGCGGCAGTGATGGCTCGACCTGCGAAAGCTACGCGGTTGAGCGGAGATCCTGCCAATTCGAATCCGCCAGAACCACGGAGGTTTCAATCTGGCGTTCGGGCACAGTCCAATACTTTTTGAGCAGCCGATTTTTCTCCTGCGGACCAACCATCTGAAAGCCATGTCTCTCGTAGAAGCGGATCGCCCAAAGCGCGCCCGCCCAGGTGCCGATCAGCACGGGACCGCTTATCCGCCCCTGCAAATGAGACAGCAAGTCCCCGCCAATCCCGCGCTTCTGACTGCTGGTGCAAACATAGGCGTGGCGAATGAGGGTCACGTCTTGGACCTTTTGAAGACCCATTACGCCTACCAGGTTCCCGGCCTCTTCAAAGCCCCAGAACACAACACCGTCATCGATTTCACGTTGAAGTTCCTCCCGAGACATATAGGGTTCTGTCCAGCGATCCGGAGGGATAGTTCCTTTGTAAGCCTGCGCACCGTCATTAATGATGGTCCAAATCAACTCAAAATCGCGATCGTCACATCGGCGAATCATGAATTACGCAACCTCCCGGCTAGGCGTCTCCCAGATGTATGCTAGCCGATTAGACGATCGACGTGGACGATCGCGTTGATCTCCGCGCCTTGCGTGAAGGCCGTGTTACACTCTTTGTTTCACAAACTAAAACCCCTGCTGACACAGGACATTCTATCCGCTCATGCTTCTTTCCAAAGAATATGTGGGCTACCTGGCCCGCGAAGTTACCAAGAAACTGATTGCCGGCAAGGCTATCGAAACCACGGCTGCGCCCAAGGTGACCGAGCGCGTTCACGCAGCGTTGCTGGAAGAACTCACGCTGGAGGACCGCATCAATGATGAAGTGCGGGTGATCCTCGAAGCCTACTCGGAAGAGATGAATAAGACCGGCGCCAACTACCAGGAGATGTTTCGCAAAGTAAAAAGCGAACTGGTGCGCAAGTACAAGGCGGTGCTGTGAGACTGAGCCGCGACAAGGTAAATGTGCTGGCACGCGCAGTCGCCGACGCGCTCAAAGCGATGGACGAAGTCGATTTCATCGATGACCCGAACACCATCCGGCAGGAGACCCGCAAGATTCTCGAAGAGCTGCTCAACCACGAAGAACGAATTGATCAAGCCGCCCGGCAAAAGATCGAAAGCCAGAAGCGCACCATCCTCGAAGGCTCACAGGAGTGGGATATCCTCTATCGCAAGTATTACAACGAGGAAGTGAAGAAGCTGGGGATCTAATCAGTCCCAGTGGTTCCATTGCGCCTTTACCGAATATTCAGCTGGTTGCATGCGCTGGCTTCGCTTGACTCGGAGACCAGAACGAGACCCCTGTTGAAATCGGCCTGATACAGCCATTTAACAGATTTTGATCGTGACCATGTTCCACAACCCGGAACTTCTCACTTCATAACAAGCAGGTTGCGGAGCTTGCGCACAGCGTTGGGAATCTCCGTCAACCTCGTACCGCCAAAACCCAGGATGAAGCCCGAGCGCGACGCCTCGCCCATATAGGAAGGAGACAGCGGCCATAGTGAAAGGTTCAAGCGGGCGGCGCGTTCAGCGATTTCCAGATCGCGACTCCCGTTTTCGAGCCTCACAGCCACATGCATGCCAGCTTCGTCCCCAAGCACCTCGACCAAGGGACCCAGTTCTCTCCTGAGGTTGGCAACCAGCGCGGTCCGCAGCTCGCCGTAGTGAACCCGCATTCTTCGGATGTGGCGCGCAAAATGCCCTTCCCGAATAAATTCCGAGAGCACTTCCTGATAGAAGCGTGGGGGGCTAAGGTCCATGACCCGGCGGATAGCAAGAAAACTCTCAACCAGGTCGGAAGGAATGACGATATATCCGACGCGCAAAGACGGAAACAAGACTTTGCTGAAGGTTCCGATGTAGATGACGCGAGAGTTGGAGTCCAGCCCCTGCAAGGATGCGATCGGCAGGCTTTCGTAGCGAAATTCGCTGTCATAGTCATCCTCGATGATCCAGGAGCCTGAGTTCTGTGCCCAATCCACCAACTGCAGGCGCCGTGAGGCGCTCATGGTCACGCCCAGGGGAAACTGATGAGAGGGCGTAACGAATGCGGCTCGCGCTTTGCGACATTGCTTGATGCCGGCGGCAACATTCAGACCTTCCTTGTCAACCGGCACGGGCACGGGATGACAACCGCTCAGCGCAAAGACTTCTCGCGCCAAGCGGTAACCGGGTTGTTCCACCCACACACGATTACCAGGATCGAGCAGGACCCGAGCCGAAATCTCAAGCGCGTGCTGAGAACCTGCGACGATCATGACCTGCTCGGCTTCGCAGTGCAACGACCGCGCGGTTTTCAGATAGCTTGCGATGGTTTCGCGAAGCACCAGGGAACCCATTGGATCGCCGTAATCGAATGCACGCGCGTCTATACTTCGGCAACGGCGCGAGACCAGGTTGGACCATGCGTGGACGGGAAATTGGTCGAATGCCACCTGCCCTACACGAAATGCTCCCCAACTCTGCAGCCAGGGGAGGCAAGTAACACGGGGAAGGATCGAACAGCGACTCGCGACCGGGCGAGGTCCAGAAAGGGGTGGCGCGTGGGCGCTGCCGGCGGGCTCGCTCGACGTCAGTTGGTCCGGAAGGGAACGGGCAATGACGGTTCCTGCACCCACGCGGCTCTCGAGATAGCCTTCGGCAAGCAGCTGGGCGTACGCATTGAGAACGGGAAAGCGCGAAACGCAAATTTCGGAGGCAAGCACTCGGGTCGACGGAATTCGTTGCCCTGGCCGGAGGCTGCCACCGACAATTGCCGCGCGATAGGCGTCATAAATCTGCCGATGAAGAGCCTTCGGGGCCTTCCGGCTGACCGCGATCATCGGGAGAATCCCGGAAGCTACCCTCTTCATTTCCTCGGATCGTAATGGTTATGTCAAAATCCCGTCAAGTGGCTATTGTCTCCGACCATTTTTAAGTGCACTCTACCACCAAGCGGTGTCCACATCGACCGACGCTTATAAGAAGCGCTTGCCATGAATCTCTCAGCACCCACTCATTTCCCCCCGATCCCAAGAGAGCCCGCGACGAGGTTGATGGAAGCTCTTCCGAGGTGGCAGGCACCTGCAAAGCGAGAGTCCCCCCGGGTTGCCATCAAAGTAAAGGGAAAGATTCTCTTTATCAATCTTGGTGACGTGGTTAGCGTTAAGGCTGAGGGGAATTACGTATTGCTGCAGCGCGCCTCGACTTCCCATCTCCTGCATGAGTCAATATCGACGGTGGCCGAGAAGCTCCAGCCACATGGATTCATTCGGATCCATCGCTCTATGCTGGTGAATGCCACGTTTGTGGAAGAGATCATGCCGTACTCGACGGGAGAATATGGTCTACGGCTGAAGGACAGGCAGGAATATAGGGTTACACGTACCTACAAACAGAATCTCAAACTACTTGCGGAATTCTGGCTCGGCGCCGGCGGGTTCTTTCTCGATTAAGGGAGCTGCACGATTCTCGATCCATCACTGGGCGAGGATGTCCACCTCTTCTCGCAACCCTAGGCACCGGGATAATGTCTCTGCCGCAGCACCTTCGCGAAAGAGGTTCTGATGCTTTCATCAGTAAATTTCTGGATGTGTTTTGCCGGGCTTATCTATCTTGTCGCCGGAGTTTTTATACTTCGAAAAGAGATCAGCGCGGCTCGCGGCTGGGACAAGCTCATCACCTTGGGCTGCATCTTCATTGCGGTCCCGCTCGCTGTATTCGCGCCCGAGCATTTTGGCGGCCCGATGGGAGTCCCGGATATGGTCCCGTCCTGGATGCCGGCGCACTTGTTCTGGGCGTATTTCGTCGGATGCGCGCTGTTCGCAGCAGCTACCAGTCTTACAGTGAGGAAGTTCGTACGCTTGTCGTCCACCCTGCTCGGATTGATGTTCTTTCTATTTGTCTGCATGATGCATATACCGAATGCGCTCGCGAATCCCAAAAATCGATTCGCGTGGGCCATCGCGCTAAGAGATCTCTCTTTTGCCGGAGGCGCATGGGCTCTTGCTGGACTGCATAGTCGCGCCTCGTCGCCGCAACAATCGAAATGGATGATTTTATTTGGGCGCATCGTGATAGCGGTTGCTGCGATCTTTTTTGCCGTAGAATTTTTTCTTCATCCAGAGTTTGCGCCCGGTTTTCCTTTGGAAAAGATGACGCCCTCATGGGTTCCATTCCCCAGCGTATGGGGATACCTCACAGGAGCGATCCTACTGGCCGCTGGAATCGGCTTGGCCCTGAACAAAAAATCGCGGATGGCCGCAACCTCGATTGGCGCTCTGATGACCGTCCTCACCTTATTCCTCTATCTGCCCATTTGGATCCTCGCCCACGGTGGAACAACGCCGGAAATCATGGAGGCGATCAATTACGTCTTTGACACATTGATCTACGCCGGAACAGCCCTCGTCCTGGCATTGGCATTGCCGCGCGATCCTGATCGCCTGGAGAAAACGTAAGTGCTTCATGTGAGACTGTCCGGATTTCCCAATTTCGGCTGACTGTCGAAAAACAGATTATTGTCAACTGAGCCACGCTCCGTCGCTGCGTTCCCGTTCCCTTGCTTGCTGCAGGGTATACACATGGGTAAACTCCACCAATGCCAAGCTCATTCCAAACTACAGTCGCAGTGCCGACCATTGAAACAGAGCGCCTCCGACTCCGCGGCCATGCCATTGACCACTTCCTAGATTGCGCCGCGATGTGGGCCGACCCCAACGTGACTCGGCACATCGGCGGGAAACCGTACACCGAGGAGGAATCTTGGGCGAGGTTTCTGCGTTATTTTGGACACTGGTTGATACTCGGCTTCGGTTACTGGGTGGCTGAGGACAAGGCAACTGGCAATTTTGTAGGAGAAGTTGGTTTCGCTGACTACAAGCGCTCGCTGCATCCATCCCTCAAAGGCGTGCCGGAAATCGGGTGGGCTTTGGTCTCACAAGTGCAGGGCAGAGGCTTCGCAACGGAAGCGGTTCGCGCAGTAGTTGCCTGGGGTGATGAAGCACTCCCATTCCCGCAAACCGCTTGCATCATCGCCCCTGAGAACCTTCTCTCCATTCGTGTTGCGGTGAAATGCGGATATCGTGAATCCCAGCCTGCGACATACAAGGGACGACCAACGAAGCTGTTTATTCGCGACCGGAACCCATCACGATGATGCGATTGCTGGCCACGGGGTAGCATCCGCTGCTCCAACGGCTTTAGTTCAAGTCGGCATTTCGGAAGCGTGCCGCCCCGCCTTCTAAGGTGGTGCGGATGGGACAGCACCTCTGACAGTTTGCTCCTTTCTTCAGATAATCATCTCAACGACTTTCAGATCGCAGCAGACGGTTAGTCATTATGGCCCGTGAAACGAGAATTTTGTTCTCGTTGTAACCACGTTGTAACGTCCAGTTGCAGCATCCGGGTGCGATGGAATATCAAGGGCGAAGCCCTTGGCTAGTTAGGGTAACCGAGGAGAAGTAATGCGGCACGCGTATCCGCGCGCTGGCGGTCACCCCGGCAGCGGGCAAAGGGACTCAGGACACTTAGCGGTTTCCTCGTCAGAGTGGGCGGCCGGCTTGATAAGCGTAACCCTACATGCTGGCCAGGAGACCAGGGCCACCCGGCCAAAAGCGGGGCAAGGTCGAGAGTGCACTTCCTGAATTGATAAGTGCTCGTAGGAGTCCACTATCGCAGCACTGATCCCCACGGTGCGATTAAGAGCGCTGGTATTTTGGCTATTTCCCGAAAAGCACATCCAGCAATCGAACCAGGTTGGCCTTCTCCTGTGTTCCACTTGCGTTGTCGGGAGTCTCCTCGGTGAGCTGCGAGAGTTCATGTGCCAACACCCGCTCGGCTGTGTTTTGAGGCAGGTATATAGCGTTCCGTGAAGGCGTGAGCTTCCAACTCTTTTTATCTTCGCGCCGCAGAGCCCATAGTTGCCGTTCCGACTGCTTGTGAATCTCCGCTTTGCCCTCGGTGAGAGAAAACAGCTCATCGAGCTGAATTTCAATCCAGCCCTGATTTCCTGTGATATGCATCTTCTTCACTTCGAAATGGTCGAAGACGACGAGAGGTTCAGCCGACCTGAAGAGGTCACGCGTACGAAGCCGCTCCGCCGAATCATTGCATGCTTGCAAGAATGCTGAGCTCACCTGAGCGGATTTGGGCCGAACGGAAGTGAGAATGACAATGCGAAATGCCTCCGAGTTCACGAACATATTTTTCGCAAGTTTCGCGGTGGCTGCGGCGTCACTGGAAGGCCTTTCCGATATCCCGGACGGCCGGCCATCAGGAGCCGCCTCGTACGGTTCCGCGTCACTCAAAACGGCGGGCTGCCAGCTCGCAGTCAGTATCGAGCTTTTGAGGACGCCACTCGGCGCTGGCTTGAGATAGCGAAAGAAACGGGGCTGTCCCCGCTGTTTCCAATATGGCGAATCGTATGAATCGACACCAGGACCTGAATGCAACACACTGAAAAAGGAATGCTGGGCGGGATTCACCACAATCCCAGCATGCCCGCGCCAGACAGCCAAGTCACCCGGTTGCGGAGTGGCGACTTGCCGAAACTCATCGGTCCCCTCATAAAGGTCCGAAGAGCTCGCGTACTCAAAAGGGAAACCCGCGCGCTCATAGAGTCCGTGGACAAAATGCGAGCAATCGGAAGAGAAATCCGAAGGATGATGGCGCGAATCCAGCGCGGCACCCAGAATCGCCAAACCCTCATTCGGACTCAAGAGGCCGGGCACGGTGGGCGGCTCCTTAAGGTCAGGAGTTTTGTGGGTGAAGTGATCAGCCCCGTTGGTGCTTATTCGCTTATGTCTCGCTTGCTCTTGCTCCTGCGCCAACCCCGGGCGGACAGCAGCCAGGTAGAGTAGGAGGATAAACAGGCTGCCTTTGGCGTGGAACCGCATAGTCCATTTCACAACGAACCTTCATAAGGCACAGGTTACATGGGTGCCCCCGGGTCCGGGAAAAGTGTACCGAGCTCAGATGCACCTTAGGGTCCAAGAAGTTTCCAACTTTTTGGCTGCCGGCGTGTTGGGTAGTTGGTCAGTCCGACGGACCTGCTGCCGCGGGTTGAGGGCTCGCGCTTTGCTGCCCGATATTCTGGTGCAACTATTTCCCATGAATTGAGCGCCGCTTCATCTTGTGGAGTAATCTCCTCTACGCGTCAGCGCCCGTTGCGGTAGTCTCCGGTTCGGCTCCCACCGTCGTGCCATCACCATGCCACTTTCGCGATAGCTCGTCTAGCTGAGCTAAAACCTTCTCGATGTCCTTCATGCGATCGGTGATGCCGTAGGTGACCGCTGGGGGGATGGTCTGCTCATAATGCCGGAAGACAAAGCCCGCAGCTTCCAGCGTGCGCAGCCGTTCCGTGAGCACGCGCGCGGAGATTCCCTCGACCTGTCGCCGAAGCACCCCAAAGCGCATCTCTCCGTTGTGGCTGAGTACCCAAAGAATGTGGAGCGTCCAGGGTCGGGTCAGCAACTCCAGCAGCCCGCCGATAGTGCACGGGGATGGGATCTTCGGGGCACCTGGAGGTAACATGTTGATACTAGGTTACTCCAAAGTTCCTGCAATGTAAAGAATTCGCGGTTATTTATTGTAACCGCTGTGCTGTGCCTGCCATCCAATTCTTCTCGGAGGATCTCATGACATTGCTTCGCATCGATTCCAGCGCCCGGCGCAACTCAGTTTCACGACAACTGACCCAGGCATTTATCGAAACCTGGAAGCAGGAAAACCCCGCGGAACTAGTTGTTGAGCGTGACTTGGCGGCCACGCCTCTGCCTCTGATCACCGATGAGTGGGCGCTCGCCGCCCACTCCGACCCAGCCACTCTGACGCCCGCGCAACGGGAAACTCTTTCTGTTTCCGACGCGCTGATTGAGGAGTTGCTGGTGGCGGACACGATTGTGGTCGGCGCGCCCATGTACAACTTTACGATCTCCGCTCCGTTGAAAGCGTGGATCGATCAGATCGTACGCGTCGGCCGCACTGTTCTTTGGGGACAGAAGGGACCGGAAGGCGTTCTGAAAGGAAAGAAGGTGGTGGTACTCACTTCGCGCGGCGGTGCTTATCGCCCCGGCACTGCCACCGCGCAATTCGATTATCAAGAGCAGTATTTGCGCCACATCCTCGGATTCATTGGATTGACTGACGTTACCTTCATCCACGCCGAGAATCAAAAGCCTGGCGATCTCGCCGAGCCTGCCCGCGCCGCGGCAATGGAGCAGGTTCAATTAGCCGCCTCGGCCACCGATCGGCCCCTGGCTGCGCAGGGACTTCAGCTGTAGTCGCGAACGGCGCAGCAACCGCGAGAATCAACTGAACTTCTTTTTGCTCAAGCGTGATCGGAACAGAGGTTTATCCAACTTTTAAGGAGAATCAAAATGTCAGCCAGCAATTCAACCTTAGCCGCCCGACCGCAACTAACAAGCGCTTCAGGAGAAGCTAGTGGCCCGGTTGTCCTCCTAGGCCGGTTGTTGTTCGTCCTCATCTTTTTGATGTCGGGACCGAGGCACTTCATGGGTCAAACCATTGCTTACGCGGCGTCGCGGGGCGTGCCTTTGGCTTTCCTCGCGGTTCCGTTCTCGGGCTTACTCGCGCTTGCCGGCGGCCTCAGCATCCTGCTCGGCTATCGCGCTCGAATCGGAGCATGGCTCATCGTGCTCTTTCTTGTCGGCGTCACTCCGCTGATGCACAACTTCTGGAGCGTGACCGATCCCATGGCGTACCAGACGCAGATGATCATGTTTATGAAGAACGTTTCCATGCTCGGCGGCGCGCTGGTCATCTCGCAGTTGGGCTCCGGACCATGGAGTCTGGACTCGCGCCGAAAGTGAGCGCGCAACGGTAGCGGTTGACTTAGTCCACAGACTTAGTCTAGTGTTGGCTTCATGGAAGTGAACATCCACGAAGCCAAGACTCATCTCTCCCGCCTTCTGCAGCGCGTCGCCGCGGGAGAGGAAGTCACCATCGCGCGTTCCGGCGTCCCGGTTGCGCGCCTGGTTGCGCTAGAGCCAAAAGCGAAACGTCCTCTCGGCTTCGCGCGCGGCGAAATCTGGATCGCGGACGATTTCGATGCCCCCCTGCCCGATGACTTGCTCGCGGCATTTTACGGTGGCGAGATTCCGAAACCCGAATCGAAAGCCAAAAAGACCAGGGGACGGAGACGTAAGTGAATTATCTTCTCGACACCATGATCTGGCTGTGGAGTGTCGATTCAGTCGAGAAGCTCAATCAGGAGTGCCGCGATGTCCTGGAAAACGGGCGCGAGGAAATCTATTTTTCAGCCGCGACTGCCTGGGAGATAAGCATCAAGGCCAGGCTGGGTAAGCTGCATCTTCCCGGGCCGCCCGCGCAGGTCATACCAGCATTCATGGCGAAGCAGGGACTTCGCCCGCTACCCGTTACGCATTTGCATGCGGTCAAGGTTTACGATCTCCCGCTGCACCATAATGATCCCTTTGATCGCCTCATTATTGCTCAGGCGATTTCGGAAGAGATGGTGGTGCTGACCGCCGACAGCGATTTCCGTAGGTATCCCGTCAAGGTGTTCTGGTGCGGTAGGTGAGACAGGGCGCGAATGATCGCGCCCGAGAAAACCCTTCCTCTTTCCCCAAAAAGCTGCCTATACTCCGACAGGTTGTTTGCTATCTACCGGCACCGGAGTCAGCCAGCCGTGGCGATCGTCTTTTTCGCCACGCACGATGGCATAGAACTCTTTCTGGATCGCCTTCGTGATCGGGCCGGCCAATCCCTTGCCGACTTTGATCTTGTCGACGGAACGGATGGGCGTAACCTCGGCGGCCGTGCCGGTGAAGAATGCTTCGTCGGCAATGTAGAGCATTTCGCGCGGAATCATCTGCTCGACGATGGGAATGTTCAGGTCACGCGCGATCTGCAACACGGAATCGCGGGTGATGCCTGGGAGCACGGAGTTGCCCAGCGGCGCGGTGATCAGTTTGTCGCGATGAGCGAGGAATACGTTCTCGCCCGAGCCTTCGCTGACATAGCCGTTCACGTCGAGAGCAATTCCTTCGGCGTAGCCATTGACGATAGCTTCCATCTTGATGAGCTGCGAGTTCATGTAATTGGCGCCCGCCTTGGCCATCGCCGGCAAGGTGTTCGGAGCAAGACGCGTCCAGGAGGAGACGCAGGCGTCGCAACCTTCGCTCTCTCCGCCCAGATATTTTCCCCAGGGATAGTTGATGATGTAAACCTCAGTCGGCGAGTTGAACGGATTCACCCCTGCCTCGCCGTAGCCGCGGAGGATGATGGGCCGCACATAGCATGGCCACGCGCCGTTACTGCCAACGGTTTCAAGCATGGCTTTCACCAGTTGGTCGCGAGTGTAATCCACGTCGATGCGATAGACCTTGGCCGAATCAAGCAGGCGCTGGATGTGTTCATTGGCGCGGAAAATCGCGGGACGCGATTTCGGGTTGTAGCAGCGGATTCCCTCGAATACCGAGGAGCCATAGTGGATCACGTGAGACATCACGTGAATCGTCGCTTCATCCCAGGGAATGAGCTTGCCATTGTGCCAGATATTTTCCGACTTCTCGATTGCCATGCCGACTCCTTCAGCTGCGATCTTCGTAACGAGGCTGAATCCGTCCGGGGAGCGAGGCGAGAAAACCCAACCAGCGTTACAGAACATTATAGCCCGAGCCGAAGTGGAACCAACCCGCGCTGCAACATGAACGTGGGGGCACCATTAGGAGAATGTTGGGACAGAAAGAAAAAAATGTGGGGACAGCCGTCCTCGGCTGCCCAGCGGCCCGCTGGAGCCATACCGAATTCCGAATGCCTACCAGCCCGTATCCAACACCTTTGACTGCCGAATCCGCGCATCCGCGGTCACCAGTCGCATGCCCTCGACCATGGCCGTCGAAGCGATCAGGCGGTCGCCTGGATCTCTGGGAAACGGCTCGGGCAGCCGCATGGCGAGAGCCGCGATTTCCGCCGTCACCGGCTTGAGAATGACCCGCGCCACAGTCTCGCGCACAAACGATTCCACGCTCCCTGCGACCAGGATGCGCTGGTCATGGGCCAGCCCCGCGATCTCCCACAGAGTGATGGTCGCGACCGCGATTCCCGTTCCTTGTCGCGCCTTGCGGATATTTATTATGACTATGGGGAGAAATGAACTTTAGAGTGAAGTTGAACAGCCGAGAGCGCCTGTCCGTACCCGAGTCGATGTGCTCAGGAGTCTCCGTTGCCCTTAGAATCTTGCCATGGACCATCACACCGTGGCCGCGGTCAGCATCGCCGGGACTTGCCTGGATGTAATCGGGAGTCTCTACCTTGCCTACGATTTGTTGGGCGGACAGCACGGTCCCCTGCGATTGCTTACTCGGGCGATGACGTACTCGATTGTGTTCGGAGTCGGCTATGGGCTTGGCCTGGGGTGGTTTTTTGGCCTGGCTTCGGGCGTGACCAGCGGGGTCACGATCGCGATTGAGCTCAATCGCGCGGCTCGGGGGCTGGACCACTATTCTCTGTGGTGGGAAGGATGGATCAGCGCGATACGGGGAATTGCCTTCGGCGCATGCCTCTGGCGTAATCTGGGTTTGGAGTTTGCTGCCGCCTTCGCCGTCCTGATTACGCTGGGACAAATCTTTGCATATTCCCGCGGCATTCGTCCGGCGATGGACTACGCGGCGACCGGCAGGCCGCGCATCACGCGACGCCACGCCTGGGCGATCCTGCTGCGAACGGTTGGCTACACTCTGACGGCGCTTCTCTGCAGCGCCCTGGTGCAGCATGTTGATCACGCGTGGGCGTTTGCCATTCGCGTAGGCTTGGTGATCGGCGTTGTGACCGGAATCGGCGGTGCAGTTGTTCCGCTGATCGAATACTTCGCCGACAATCTGCCGGAGCGACGACTGGGAGCGTTTGGCATTGTGCTGATTCTGTGCGGATTTGCGCTGCAATCGTTTCAGTACTGGGTAGTGGTGCTGGATGTGCGGGTGACGTAGACGCGGAGCATCCGGAGAGATAACGTTGTATACGGAGGTCTGGCGCAGATCATGTTGGGACAGCCGCCCCTTCCGGCGAGTTCAGGGCAGTCTCTCGACTGTTCAGCGGCCCAGGAGAGGGTGTCAGTCCGCGGTGATTCCCGGGACAGCCGAAGCGGCTGTCGCCAGCTAACTTGTGGAAGACATCCGAAACTTCCGTGCGACTCGTAAGTCTAATGAGTGAAGACGAGTTGCGGGGGACGTCGGGAGGAATTATGTCAAGAGCTTCGGTGCGGGTGGTGGCGATGATGTTGACGGTGCTGGCGGGCGCGGTGGCTTGCCGGGCGGGGAATGGAGCGAGCGCAGCGGTGCCGGTTCCATTGGCGAATGAGGTGAAGGCGACCGCGCCGGGGAAGGAGACGGCGGTGGTAGCGGGCGGATGTTTCTGGGGAATCCAGGCGGTGTTTCAGCATGTGAAGGGCGTGGTGAGCGCGACTTCGGGATACTCGGGCGGAACGGTAAAGAATCCGGATTATGGGGCGGTGAGCAGCGGCGAGACTGGCCACGCGGAGAGCGTGCAGATTGTTTACGATCCCTCGCAAGTAACTTATGGAGAATTGCTGCGGGTGTTTTTCTCGGTCGCGCTCGATCCCACGCAAGTGAACCGGCAGGGCCCGGACGAAGGGACGCAGTATCGGTCGCTGATTTTTTACGGGAATGATGAACAGAAACATATTGCCGAGGCTTACATTGCGCAGTTGAATCAAGCAAAAGTTTTTTCCAAGGCGATTGCGACGCAGGTGGTGCCGCTGAAGGCGTTTTATCCGGCGGAGGGCTATCACCAGAATTATGCGACGGTACATCCCAATGATCCTTACATTGTTTATAACGATGCGCCCAAGGTGGCGAATTTGCGGAAGGAATTTCCGGATTTGTACAGCGGGAAGTAGATCCGCGGAAAAGTCTTTAGCGAAGCCGGATGACACGGAGCGGAGGAGCTATGTTTGAATCCGATGGCGGTGGCAGGGAAGTGAATTTGGGGCGGCGCCTATTTTTATCGGGGCTGGGCGCGGCACTGGGCGGCGCGGCTTTGTTTTCGTTGCGCAGGCCGCAGGTGATCGCGGAGGCGGCGAAGACGGAGCCGGCAGAAGTGACGGTGGTGCAATTCTCCGACTCGGGCAAGCGGCTGGCGAAGACGAAGGTTGCGCGGGTGGTGAAGACGGAAGAGGAGTGGAGGAAGCAGCTGCCGTCGGGAGTATTTGAGATTACGCGACACGCCGACACGGAACTGGCGTACAGCGGCAAACTTTTGAATGTGCATGACCGCGGGATTTTCCGCTGCATCTGCTGTGACAACGCACTGTTCAACTCCTCGACGAAGTTTGATTCAGGAACTGGTTGGCCGAGTTTCTGGGAGCCGATTGCGAAGGAAAATGTGCGGGAGATCTCCGACAGCAGCATCGGAATGGTGCGCACCGCGGTTTCTTGCGTCGAGTGTGACGCGCACCTGGGTCACGTGTTCGACGATGGTCCGAAGCCGACCGGGCTGCGATACTGCATGAATTCGGCGTCGCTGCGATTTGCGAAAGCAGTCTAGAGCGACCCTAGCATTGCGTGCAGGACATCCCGCTTGCCAGTCTTGCGAGAGTCGAGTCCGACGGAGGATGGTCTTTAACCACCGCACGCAACTGGGCAATGCGGTGGAACGAACCGAAGCAAACCCGCGCAAGCTCGAGCCGGCAATACAGAAGTGATCCTGGCAAAGCGGACATGATCGGCGGAAGTTGGAAACGCTTCAGGGATCTAATCAGGATTGTCGGGCAAACAGAGTACTCCAGGGGCTCAAGCCCTGCGCTATGGCAGGCGCTGATCGCAAGCCTTGAAGCGCTGCGCCACCCAAAATCACCAACCGATCCTGCGATTGAATTTTTCTAGTTTTCTCCTTCAAGCGCCGGTCACAAAAAACTTCTCGTTGCGTTTCTTATCAGGTTTGTCGGGAGCCGCAGAGGCGGTTACGTCCTGCACGAATTCACGGCGGCGGTCTAGGCCTCTGTGTTCGACCACACGCGTTCGGCGGGCGGGGATGTTGCTGGGTTCGAGGCTGAGGATGCGGCCGTCGCGCACCTGTATTTGGGAACGAAACCAATCCGTGCGGAACATACGTCCCGCGCAATAGAAGGTCATCGACGCCGCGATCGGACCTTCGAAGTCCTTTTCGGTGCAGGCCAGGATGCGCCGGCCCATCGCCTGCGTCCAGGTCGTTCCTCCGACCAGGGGATCGTTCAGGTGGCAACGCTCGGAAGGGACTGCATGCGAGAGTCTGCGCAACTGCAGCAACTGCAACAGGACGGAACTTTTGGCCAGGTTGGTGACGACTATGTTGGCCTCGGTGGCAGAGACGCGCTCGAGTTTGATGTGCAGATCCGGCGACCATTCGCGCTCGAAGCCCTCGCGAGCCAGAGCCAATCCTTTGTCGGTTGACTCGACGTAACGCAAGGTTGCGCGGGCCAAAATCACACTGAACATGCAGGTCACGACGGTGGCAACGAGCGGAATATAGCTGACGAGAGTAGGGAGCGAGATGCGGAACGAGTTGATCCACTGCAGTGGCATGCGGGTTCGACTCCTCGGCGCGCGTAGAGGGGCGCGATTGAACCTCGCGCCTGTATTTTGTTGTCGGAGGAAGTCTAGCGAGAGAGCAGTGGCGGCCCTAGATGCGCAAGGTGAGGAGACAGGACCGAGGCGAGTGCTGCGACTTTGGTAATCGTGAAAAAGCTTTTTACTGCAGAGCACTACTCGAGCACGCTGTCGTCGAGCTTCTTGCGTCCCCAATCGGCGGCGGCTTGCACGAAGGCCAGGACTACGGGATGCGGAGTTTTTTCTGTGGACGATAGTTGGGGCTGGAAGAGTGTCGCGATGAAAAAGCGGTGAGTGGGGGATTCGATAGCGCGGATTTCGCCCTGGGCTCCGCGAGCCACTACGGGGAACCCGGCTTCCATGGTGGCCCATTCGTATTCGGGATTGACTTCGAAGTTGCAGAAAAATTCTTCGCTGACGATTTCTTTTTCCTTGCCGTAAAAAGACTGCAGGTAGGAGCCGGGGCGCAGTCGGATCTCGGGCATCGTGCCGGAAAGTTTGGGCGCATTGCGGTTGCGATCTGGGACGGCGCAGGCGACTGGATAGATGATGATGTTCTTCGAGCCGGAGTTGTTCTCCGCACTGTCGGCGTCAACGATACCCAGGACGTTGCGGGCGAATTCGATCAGAGCGTACTGGAAACCTCCGCAAGTGCCGAGAAAGGGCCAGTCGCGGCGGCGGGCGAACTCGATGCCTTTGAGCATGCCCGCGAAACTCTTGTAGGGACTGCCGGGCGCTGCCCACAGTCCGTCGAAGGATTCGAGAATTTTCTCCGCGCCGGCAGTAGTGAGGGACGGCGTGGAGATCCACTCGGATTCGACTTTCGAATTTAGTTTACGAGCGGCGTGTTGCAAGGAATCTGTCGTGGCATGGTGGGAAGGAAATTCAGGATTGAAGTCGCCGAGAATTCCGATGCGAACGGCATTACTCACGGAAGCATTGTACTAGAGCGGATTGAGAGCGGAGTGACATTAGGGGAACTAGGGGCCTCGCTGCGCTCGGGATGTCGGGAAAAATGGGGATTTAATGCGTGAGCGTGAGAAGACCGTAGAGGCACAGCAGGGCGAG
>DATNLE010000417.1:0-26838 GCA_035603035.1 Candidatus Acidiferrales bacterium
GCAGCCCCCACCCCCCGCGAACGCTACGGCCCCGCCGAGTACGCCTGCGGATAATCCTCCACCGGCCAAGCCGGAGGATAATGCTTCCGGGGATAAGGAGACAGCCGCGGACTCGACAGAAAACTCCGCGGCAGAGCCAGCCAAATCTGGATCCGATCTGCCCGCGGCGGAGGCGAAGCCTCCCGCCCCGAGAGCTCGGGAGCGCAAGCCGACTCCGGCGACGCCAGACGATCCTACGCCGGAGGCAGAGCGCTACATCTATGGCCGCGGGGTGCGCCAGGACTGCGATCGTGGATTGCGGCTTTTGAAACCCGCGGCTGCGCAGTCCAATGCCAAGGCGATGATTGCGCTGGGAGCGCTTTACTCAAGCGGCACCTGCACGCCGCGCGATTTGCCCACGGCGTACCGCTGGTTTGCGCTGGCTCTGCACAAACAGCCCGACAATCAGCCGTTGCAAGATGACCTGCAGAAACTTTGGAATCAGATGACGCAGCCGGAACGCCAGTTGGCGATTAAGCTCAGTCAGTAGGTTGTTCTTGAGCGGCGCACACATCCTCAGGAACGGCTGGTGCTGAAGGCAATCTGAGGAAGGCCAATCTTTCGTATATCTTCTGAAAGGAAGAGCAAGAGCATTTGTCGAGCTCGCGAGGACAAATCATTCCGGCGGATCTGACCATTGTTACTGGCCTGAAGGCGGGCGATCAGGGAGCGATGGCGGACCTCTACGACCGCTACTCTTCCGTAGTGTACGCGGTAGCTTTGCGGGTGCTCGGAGATACGGGAGCCGCGGAAGACGTTCTGCAGGAGGTCTTCCTGCAACTGTGGCGGAATCCCAACTCGTTCAATGCGGCTCGCGGGAGTCTAGCGAGCTGGCTGGCCGTGGTCACGCGCAATCGGGCTATCGACTCCCTCAGGAAGCGTCGTCCAGAAACAGACATTGAAGATGTGGTCTTCTCCGTGGCGCCCGACTTGGCCGGAGCGGCGGAGCTTTCGCGGGCGGCGGAGAAGGTGCGCGGAGTGATGGGCGCTATGGCTCCGGCGCAACGTAGCGCACTGGAGCTGGCTTATTGGGAAGGCATGAGTCATTCGGAGATAGCGGAGAAAACCGGAGAGCCTTTGGGAACGATCAAGACGCGGATTCGGGCGGGACTGATCGCGTTGCGCAAGGCTTTTCAAACTTGAGTCAGGTAGCGGAGCACGGGCTCCGCGGACAGCCGAGGGCGGCTGTCCCCACATTGAAGCGTATGGAAGCTGTGGGTTTGATTGAGTAGACGATGAGTGAGCACGAACAATACGACGAGGATCTTGCACTGTACGCGCTGGATGCGCTGCGTGGAGACGACCGGGCGAAGCTCGACCAGCACCTAACCGCGTGCGGAAGCTGCCGGCTGGAGTTGGAACGGCTCCGCGCGGATACGGCGCTGCTCGCGATGTCGGCGATGGGGCCGAGGCCGCCGCAGAGGGCGCGCCAGCGTTTGCTTGATGCGGTGGCGCGGGAGGCGCGTGCGCCGCTGGCGCACGACGTAGCACGCCGGCCGTGGTGGGGATGGCTGGGATGGGCCGCTACGGCGGCCGTCATCGTATTCGCTCTGTCGCTATGGCAAGAAAACACTGTGCTGCGGGCGACCCTCGGCTCGGCCAGTGCCCGCCAGGCTGAGAGTGCTCGACAGCTGGAGCAACTGAGGAAGATTGCGGCGCCGATTATAGAGCCTGAGACACAGCGCGTGACCCTGGTTGCGACCAAGACTCCGCCACAACCCCAGGGCAAGGCATTCTATTTGAGGAGCCGCAACAGTCTGGTCTTCCTGGCGAGTAATATGCCGGCGTTACCGCCGCAGAAGGCCTATGAATTGTGGCTGATTCCAATGAGCGGGAGTCCAGTTCCCGCCGGAGTGTTCAAGCCGGACGCGCACGGAAGCGGGAGCGTAGTGAATCCACCGCTGCCAGCAGGACTCGAGGCGAAGGCGTTTGCGATTACGATTGAAAATGAAGCGGGTTCGCCGACTCCGACGTCGCCTATCCTGATGAGTGGAACGGGAGAGTAGCGCCTCTCCTTAGGAGTTTCCGGTTTTAGTCATTCTGCGAAATCTTAGCCGCCTTCTTGTCGAGAACGTGGCCTTTGCGAAAGGCGCGGGCTACATCGCCGAGAGGTGTGTCGTGTCTATCGGTAGCGAATTCCCACAAAGGTTGCTCGCCTTGGCCATAACTATAGGCAGAGGATCCGAGCAGGTTGGACTCCTCCCCCATGACATGTGCAGACGCATGCTGGGGATGATCCGGAATGGAAACCGGAGCGGAAACGTTGCCGAGGGCCGAGCCAACTTGTCCGAAGGCCGCGGTGGCGCAGAGGCAACACAAAGCAAAAGTTACGATGGTGATCTTCATAGGAATTCCTAGTCGTGGGAGTGCGCCGGTCAAACGGCGGCATCTCGCCTAAGAGGCCAGAATCGCGCGCCGAGGGCGACGCTTACAGAAGTGGAACGGGCAATCGCCATACCAAACCACAGCGGCTACGATTCAAGTTAGAAGACGCCGGAGCAGGTTAGGAGCAAGGATTTGCACATATCTGGAAAGAGAGGGTAAATACAAATCCCGGAGATCGGTACTTCGCGATTGCAAGCCTGCGAGCGCCGGTATATGGTTTTCGGCGCCAGGAGGTTACGGGACCATGAAGGAAGTGGGCTTGCGATTTCAGGCGCAGCTTAGGTCAGGTTCACGAACGACCTTGGGCTTAGAGAGTAGAGAGAGCATTAGGACATCGCGGAGTTTCCGCCACTGGCGAGCACGCCTCTGCCGCATGGTTTCACGCGTTTCGCTGCTTGCGTTTGTTTTGCTGCTGGCAGTGGGTTCGCAGGGGCAGACCAATTGCGAAGAGGGAAATGGGCTGCTGGATTTCTCTCCCCCCAAAACTATGACCGTACCGGAGGTGATCAAGAAGTTCGGAGCGGCCGAGGACGTGGCGAAACAAGCGCGCCTTCACTACACCTTCAAGCAGGACGTACTGATGCAGACGCTCAGCGGAACGAGCGTGACCGGAGAGTTTCACGAAGTCACGAGCGTTTCCTTTGACGCGAACGGCAGGCGCGTCGAGGAGGTGACCTTCGCAGCTCAGCCCTCATTACGGGGGATTCAGCTCCAACAGGATGACATGGAGGATATCCGCGCGTTTATGCCGCTGCTGATGACCAGCGAAGACCTACCGGGGTACAACTTGACTTATTCCGGACAGCAGCATGTGGATGACCTGGATACTTACGTTTTTCACGTAGAGCCGAAGAAAGAAGAGAACGGCAAGCGATACTTTGAAGGGCGGATATGGGTAGAGGCGCAGGATTTTCAAATTGTGAAAGTCTGCGGCAAAAGTGGACCCGACAAGGTGCGAGTGAAAAAGCACGAGCGCGCGGACTTGCATCCGATGTTCGTGACCTACCGCCAGCAAGTGGACGGAAAATATTGGTTTCCGGCATATACCCGTTCAGACGACACGCTTCGATTCCCTTCCGGGCCTGCCCACTTGCGGGAAATCATTAAGTACACCGCTTACATGCGTACAGATGGGCATTGAACAGGTGGCGGAGGTTCGAGACCAGCAAAACGGGCTTGATCAGGTTTCGCTGGGAACCGCAATCGCGGGCCGGCTGCCGTATTTCTCGAATACGGATTCGCGGGTCACAACACCCTCCAGACGGTTAGAGTCAGCGCGATTGACCACCGGGATCAGCGGGTAGTCGTTCACATACCGAAGCGCCGAATCAAGAGGAAGATCAGGGTAGAGACTGGGTAAAGACCGAGCTGGGAGGACTGAGGCCAAAGTGAGTTCACCCTTGCCCTCGCGGAAAAGGCGCTGAAGCTGCTCCCGGCTGACGATGTTCCAGCCACTGGGGCTCATACGCACGAGGGAGGTGGAATCGGCTGAATCCTGCACGCGGCGGAAGTTCGCGTCGACATAATCCTGGGCGCTAAGAATGACGGCTGGAACCGGGAGCATGGCGTCCTCTACGCGCAGGATAGTTTCTTCGCGCTCTTCTTCGAGAGAAGGCAGAATCAATCCGTCCTGACGAGTGAGTAAGTCAAATATGGGAATGGTTTGCAATCCACGGGAGACGACATAGGAAAAAGTATTGGCCACAATAACCGGCACGATGATCTCGTAGTTGCCGCTCACTTCAAGAACCATGAAGACGGATGTCATGGGCGCGCGGAGAAATCCTGCGAAGAGGACGCCCATGCCGACAAGGACATAGGTTCCAGTCGAACCCGTGAGGTGGGGGAAAAATATGCGCTCGATATCTCCGACCGCGCCCCCGAGCATGGCGCCAATAAAAAGGGTTGGGGCGAACATGCCTCCGGGCGTGCCGCTGACGAATGAGAGCGTGGTGGCAAGAATCTTGAGAACCGCGAGGATGGCGAGAACTTTCCAGGTGTACTGGCCGTGCATGGCCTGGTCCATGGAGTCGTAGCCGGCGCCCATGACTTGAGGAAAGCCGAGGAAGGCAATGAGTCCGATGAGAAGTCCGGCGAGTGCGGGTTGAAAGTATTGGGTCCAGCGCGGAAAGGCCTTGAGGCGCGGGCGCGAATAGCCGATCGATTTAGCAAACGCTACCGAGGCCAGCCCGCCAACAATTCCGAGGACAGCGTAAGCGAGGAGTTCGCTGGGCCGCTTAAAGGTGGTGACGGGAATTCGGAAGAGCGGCTCACTGCCGAGGAACGAACGCACCACTACGACACTGGCCACGGCGGAGAGCACGACGGAACCGAGGATGCCGGCACTCCAGCGTCCGATGACTTCTTCGATGACGAAGAGCACGGCAGAGATGGGAGCATTGAAAGCGGCAGCCAATCCAGCGGCGGCGCCGACCGGGGCCATCAGGCGAAGTTTTTCCCGGGAGATTTCGAGTTGGCGTCCGAGGGCTGAGGCGATGCTGGCTCCGATCTGCAGCGAAGGATCTTCAGGACCGAGCGATTGGCCGGAGCCGATGGCAATGCCGGAGCAGATGAATTTTCCGACTGCGGTGCGAAACGGAATGAAGCCATTAAAAATGTAGAGCGCGGATTTTGTCTGATTCACCCCACTGCCGCGGATGCCAGGGAAAACGTGGATCACGAGTACCGCGACTACGAGTCCGGCAAGCGAAGGGACTGCGAAGAGGCGCCAACTATGGGTTTGCGGGAGCGCACCGAGCAGGGCGAGGTGCGTCCAGTCAATCGCAAGCCGAAAGCAGACAACCGCGAGACCGGAGAATATTCCGATAAAGACACAGAGGATGAGAAAAAATACTTCTTCGTTGAAGACGCCTTCGAGGGTGGAGAATAATCGGCGCGGCGTCTTGGCACGAGCCGCGGGCGAAGGCGCGGAAGCACCCACGATCGGAGTGGGGTGGCTCATTGCCCGGCAGCCTCGCGTTTTTGAGAGATCAACAATAAGGCAAGATCTAATCCCTGAGGCGGTCCACAGGTCGCAGCCGTTTGCTGTTCGATTTGAAGAACCAGGTCCATGATGGCATCAGGGAGATCGGTCTCTCCAGGAGAGCGGAGGCTCTTAAGATTCTGTTTGGCGGCCAGCCAGCGAGCCTGAAGTGCGGGAAGCGGAGATCCAGCCGGATTGGCAGCTCCGTTGAGGTCGATCCCGGCACTCTGGGCACACGCGGTGAGACGATCTTCGGCTTGGTTCAAGGCGGCCGTGATACGGCGGTTGCGCTCGGCGTCGGAAATGTGACTTTGAAACGGGTTCGCGCGGAGAATTAAATCGGTGGATGCGAGAAGTTGGCGCGACTGGGAGTCCGCCGGGTTAGCATTCACTGCGCTGCGGAGATAGCGCTGAGCCATTGTGTAATTGCCGGAGTGGTAGGCGGTTTCACCGGCTCCGGCCAAGGCAGCGGAGTCTTCGGGATCGAGGCGCAGGACTTCTTGATATCGGGCGAGCGCTCCGGCGTAATCCTGACCCTGCTCAAAAAGTTGCGCGGCCTGAAGATGCGCGCTGGGATCGGGAGGCAAGGCTGCGGCGAGGGCGATGAGTTCCGAATCGGCCTGAGCGCGCGCGTTTTCCTTGAGCAGGAACTGGATCAGTTCGATGCGAGCCCGGTTGCGGTTGCCGTCAGGATCGGAATTCCAGACTCCGTACATGGCATTGTGGTAGTAGCGAGTGGCGTCTTCAATGGAACCGCGGTGGGCGGAGACGCGGGCGAGAGCAAGGTTGACGGCCGCGTCCTGAGGAGTGCGCTGCCAGAGAGCGAGGAGGTAGGATTCGGCCTCGTCGAGCCGTTGCGGGTCATTGCTGTCACGCAGCGCACGGGCAAGACTGAGTTGGTATTGAGAGTTGGTTGGATCGCAGGTCAGGGCGGCGCGGAACGCGGCAATGGCGTCATCATAGCGGGCGTCCCTGGCATACTCCAGGCCGAGCGCGTAAAGTTTGCGGCCGCGCGCCTGCTGGTTGGCTGTGTAGCGGGTAACCAGATGGCTCACCGCCGCAAATCCGGTGGCGGCTGCCAGGGTGAGGACCACAAGAATCACGGGGGCCGACCGCGGAATCAGTTTTGGCACCTTCCAGGACATATCTCGTATCACGATATCATTTGGATGGCCCCAGGCCCCATCGCGGTCCGCACAAAAATGGGATACTTCCGGTCTTCGCTTCCGGTTCAGGTAATATACTTCGTCCACCGGACCGTCGAAAAATGAATCGTGAATATCACAAGAGATACAGCCAGGAACTGAATCGAGATATGGACGCGCTGGTGTTCGGGCATGCTGGCACTCCCCTGCTGGTGTTTCCTACATCCATGGGTAAGTTTTTCGAGTATGAGGATCGCGGGATGATTAGCGTGCTCGCGCCGAAAATCGAGCGCGGCGAGCTGCAGGTGTTTTGCACGGACGCGGTCGATACCGAAAGCTGGTACAACCGAGGCGTGCATCCGAAGGTTCGGGTGATGCGACATCTGCAGTTCGAACGCTACATCCTGCACGAGTTCGTGCCGTTTATCCGCTGGAAGAATCAGACGCCGAGGTTGGCGATGACGGGATGCAGTTTCGGAGCTTACCATGCGGTGAATTTTGCCTTGAAGCATCCCGATGTAGTGACTCACTGTGTGAGCATGAGCGGAGCTTTCGATATCCATCAATTTCTGGATGGGTATTACGACGATGACTGCTACTTCAACTGTCCGCCAGACTATCTGCCCAATCAGAACGATGACTGGTTCCTGAGCCGCTATCGGCAGATGAAAATTGTGCTGGGATCGGCAGACTGGGATATTTGCCTGGATCAGAATGTGAAATTTTCAGCCATTTTGAATGGCAAGGCAATTCCGCACTGGCTGGATATTTACGGCGATAACTCGAAGCATGACTGGCCGCTATGGCTCAATATGGTGGGAAAGTATTTTTGAGTAGTTAGGGAGCAGCGCTCGTCACCGCCCTTCGGTGACCCCGGCGGAAAACGGCCGGCAAGGAGTTGTAGTATGGGAGGAATTCAACATCAATGGAGGGTCGATGGGAAAGACCGCATTTTCTGTCTTCGTTGTTTTTGTTCGGCGCCTTCTGCTGGGTACGAGTCCTCTCAAGCCTCCGAGTTTCTATTCTCCGGCAAGAAAACGAGAAAATTCGCAGTGGTCGGGCTGAGGGAATGACCATCACGATTCAGGAATGGAGAAACACGTGAAGAAGATTGGGATTTTATTTGGGATGGAGAATACGTTTCCGCCGGCGTTGGTGGAGAAAGTCAACGCGATGAAGGTGGATGATGTTACGGCGGAGTTTGTGGCGGTGGGCGGGGTTCGGATGGATGAGCCTATGAAGTATGCGGTGATTATCGACCGGATCTCGCAGGACATTCCGTTCTATCGCGCTTACTTGAAGAACGCAGCGCTGCATGGGACCATCGTGGTCAACAATCCGTTTTGGTGGACGGCGGACGATAAATTTTTCAACTACGCGCTCGCGCACAAACTGGGCGTGGCCATTCCGCCTACGGTTATTCTGCCGCACAACAAGCATCCGGAAGGAACGACAGAGCGGTCAATGCGGAACCTGATTTTTCCTCTGAACTGGCAGGAGTTGTTCGACTACGTCGGCTTTCCTGCTTTTCTGAAGCCTTATTCCGGGGGCGGATGGAAGCATGTCTATCACGTGCATTCTCCGGAAGAGTTTTTCCAGCACTACAACAACACCGGCGAGTTGTGCATGACTCTGCAGCATGGCGTGGTGTTTGAGGAGTATTACCGGTGCTATGTGGTGGGGCAGGACAAAGTGCACATCATGAAATACGATCCGAGGCTGCCGCATCATGAGCGGTATGTGAAGGGGAATCCGGCACCGTCCACAGCGGCGCTGAAGCAACGCATTGAGAACGATGCGCTCACCTTGTGCCGCGTGTTGGGATACGACTTGAACACGGTAGAATTTGCGGTGGAGGGTGGAGTGCCTTATGCGATTGATTTTTTGAACCCGGCGCCGGATGCGGAAATTACATCGGTCGGGCAGGAGAATTTCGATTGGATTGTCAATGCAGTAGCGGAGATGGCCGTGAAAATGGCGGTGACTGGGGAAGATCCGGCTCGCGAGTTGCGCTGGGCGTCATTTTTGGCGGGAAAGCCCCCGGCGGAGAAACCTGCGCGCAAGGGCGAACCGGCGTGGGTGGCGGAACGGAAGCGCGGGAAGGTGGCGAAGTAACTGCAGCCGAGGGCCACTCTCCCACCTGAGTTGCAAAGACTCTGCCCACGTGAATTGCAATATGAAGAAGAAGGCCTCCAGACAGGATGCTTCTGCGATGAAAGGCGGGGTTGCTCCGAAGACTGTAGACCAGTACTTCGCGGGCATTCCGGAACCGTCGAGGAAAACAACGAATGGGGCTGAGCTAATCGGGTCCATCATTCTGGGGCATTGATATACTGATAGGGTTCTCGTGGCTTCCGGCGAAAGCGAAGGTTCGCCGCTTGGCGCGGAGTGACGCGCGAATCATTTACACCAATGAAACCTACTTTCACCATCGGGATTGAAGAGGAATATCAGACAATTGATCCCGAGACACGGGATCTGCGGTCGCACATCCATGCCGAAATCCTGGAGAAGGGCCAGCTCATTCTGCAGGAACGCGTAAAGGCGGAGATGCATCAGTCGGTGGTGGAGGTTGGCACCGGGGTTTGTAAGAACATTAAGGAAGCCAAGGCGGAAGTCAAGATGCTGCGGCGCGATATTATTCGGCTGGCCAAAGAGAACGGGTTGCGGCTGGCGTCGGTCGCGACGCATCCGTTTTCGGACTGGCGGACCCAGGAAATTAATCCCGACGATCGCTACAAAAATATCGTTGAAGACATGCAGTTGGTAGCGCGGGCGAATCTGATTTTCGGCTTGCATGTTCACATCGGAATTGAGGATCGGGAGACGGCGATCCACATGATGAATCACTCCCGGTATTTCCTGCCCCACCTGCTCGCGCTGTCGACGAATTCGCCGTTCTGGCTGGGGATGAATACAGGATTGAAATCCTACCGGTGCAAGGTTTTTGACAAGTTCCCACGGACTAATATTCCGGATTATTTTCCCAGCTGGGGCGAGTACGAAAACTTTATCAAGCTGTTGATCAAGACCAACTGCATCGATAATGCGAAGAAAATCTGGTGGGACATTCGTCCGCATCCGTTCTTCAATACTATCGAATTCCGGGTGTGCGATATTCCGATGCGCGCCGATGAGACGATCGCGCTGGCGGCGCTGATTCAGGCTACGGTGGCAAAACTGTATAAGCTGCACACGGCGAATCAGGGATTTCGCCTCTATCGGCGGGCGCTGATCATGGAGAACAAGTGGCGGGCGTCGCGCTACGGCATGGACGGAAAGCTCATCGATTTCGGCAAGCAGATAGAGATTCCGGCCCGGGATTTGATTCGCGAGTATCTGGAATTTGTTGATGATGTGGTTGATGAGCTGGATTCGCGCGAGGAACTGAACTACATCCACACCATGCTGGACGAAGGCAGCGGAGCGGACCGGCAGCTGCGCGTGTACCGGGAAACTGGAGATTTGAAAAAAGTTGTCGATTACATTATTGAAGAGACGGAGCTTGGTTTGACCGACACTGAGCCGCTCGCCGCGAGAAAAGTAGGGTAATGACTCTTCCCATAGACCAACTCAAAAGTCCAACTCAGACGCCACAAACCCGACCTGGATGGGGCGCGCGCGCTCAAGATCCCATGGTCTGGGATCCTGAATACACAGTGGGGGCGCGCAATGCGGTGAGCGTTTGCCTGCGCGTGCAGCCGGAGGAAAAGGTTTGCGTGATCACCGACGAGGTCACGTTGGGGATAGCCTCGGCCCTCGTATCTGAATTGGAAGCGCTCGGTTCGCCGCATCGGGTGTGGGTTCTCGAAGATCTGGCGGAGCGACCCCTGAAGGATTTGCCGCCAGAGATTATCGAGGATCTGGAGACCAGCCAGGTTTCAATTTTCGCCGTGTGGGCCCAGCGGGACGAACTGCGCTCACGTATGCAGATGACTGACGTGGTGAATCGGAAGAAAATCCGGCACGCCCACATGGTGAACATCAACCGGCAGATCATGCTCGAAGGGATGCGGGCGGATTTTCACAAGGTGGACCGGTTGAGCGCAAAAGTGGTGGCGATGGTGCGCAAGGCGCGGCGGGTGCGGGCCACAACTGCAGCGGGAACGAACCTTACCGCGGATTTGAATCCCAGCTACCACTGGCTTAAGACGAGCGGGATTATTTCTCCGGAAAAATGGGGAAATCTGCCAGGAGGAGAAATCTTTACAACCCCCGGCGAGGTGAATGGGACCTTCGTGATTGACGGTGTGGTTGGAGACTATCTGTGTACGAAATTCGGCAACCTGCAAGCCACCCCGCTGACCATTCAGATCAAGGGAAACCGGCTCACCGAGGCGCACTCAGAGAATCGCGAACTGGAAGACGATTTCTGGAAATATACTCACACAGATGAGAACAGCGATCGGGTGGGGGAGTTTGCCATTGGCACGAATATTGATCTGAAAGATGTGATTGGGCAGATTTTGCAGGACGAAAAGTATCCCGGCGTGCACATTGCCTTTGGAAATCCCTACGGAGCGCATACCGGAGCAGAGTGGGATTCGTCGACACATATTGACGTGGTGGGCCGGAAATTCAATATCTGGGTGGACGACGAGCAGATCATGCAGAATGGGAAGTTCTTGTTGGAAGCGTAGGCGGCGCACGTCGAAAACTGATGGTCGAAGAATCCGAAGTGACGTTGCTCAAAAAAGCGTACCAAGCGTTCAACGCTCGTGATATCGATGCTGCTTTGGAGACGATGCAGCCCGACGTCCTGTGGCCGAATGGGATGGAAGGCGGCACGGTTCGTGGCCGCGTTGGTGTCCGCGAATATTGGACGCGGCAGTGGGGCATGCTCGACCCGCGCGTTGAGCCCGTGAAATTCAACTGTGATGCAGCGGGCAGGGTGGTCGTAGAGGTACACCAAATAGTCCTTGATCGCTCGGGGAAAACATTGCTGGATCGGACGGTCGAGCACGTATATGTGATCGAGGGTGGCCTCATTCGCAGCATGGAAATCCGAGAGTAACCCCTGCGCCCAGTCGCTTCAAGCCATGATTCCCACCCTTCGACAACAATTCAACGCCAGTTTTACTCCCGAAAAATATCAGACATTCTTGCGGCGAATTGATGATGCTTGCGGGACGCATGTGCAATTCCGGCTGTCGGAGACGCCCTGCTTTTTCCCCCAGACGCTGTTGCAGCGGATGGTCGCGGCCGGGAAGGTTCTGATTCGCCAGCTGGTGGAGAGTCCGGATTATCTGGCGAGGTCCAATCGATCGATTCCGGAGGAGTTTAGGGTTCCGAACGAACCGGCGCATCCAATGTTCGTGCAAGTGGATTTTGGATTGGTGCGCGATGCCGGCGGAGAGCTGCGGCCGAAGCTGGTGGAGTTGCAGGCCTTCCCCTCCCTCTATGCGTATCAGGTTACGCTCGCGCAAAGCGCTATCGACGTGTATGGACTGAACGAGCGAGACTCGGGTTCCGGGTTGAAATATTTCTTGAGTGGGCTTGACGAAAAATCTTATCGCGACCTTTTGCGGTCAGCGATTGTCGGCGATCATGATCCCGAGAACGTGATCCTGATGGAGGTTCATCCACAAGCGCAGAAAACGCTGCCGGATTTTCTGCTGACGGAGAAGATGCTTGGAGTCAGGACCGTCGACATCGAGGCGATCAAGAAGCATGGGTCGCAGCTTTACTACGAGCGGAACGGGGGGCGGGTTCCGATCCGGCGAATTTATAACCGCGCGATTGTGGACGAATTGCAGCGCAAGAACGTGAGCCTGGGCTTCGACTGGAGAGACGATCTTGATGTCGAGTGGGCGGGTCATCCGAACTGGTATTTCCGCATCAGCAAGTTTTCGATCCCCTATCTACGGCATGAGTCGGTGCCGAAGACTTGGTTCCTTGATCAGTTGCATCGGGTTCCCGACGACTTGCAGAACTATGCTTTGAAACCTCTCTATTCTTTCGCCGGGCTGGGCGTGGTGATCGCGCCGAAAAAAGAAGATATCGAAGCCATTCCGGGGGAGAAGCGTGCAGAATATATTCTGCAGGAGAGGCTGCAGTTTGAACCCATAATTGAAACTCCGTTTGGCGCAACCAAAGCGGAGGTGCGGGTGATGTATGTATGGCTTGAAGAGTTACGGGCGGTGCTAACTATTATCCGGATGGGACGCGGCCTCATGATGGGGGTCGACCACAACCGGAATATGGAGTGGGTGGGAGCGTCGGCGGGGCTGTATTTAAGCGAGTAAACGAGGTGGTGATAGAACGCCTTGGTGGCCAATATGGGCATCTACGCGGCGGCCAGTGGCGTAGGTCTTCGCGCAGAAAGTGCGCTCAGGGTGACAGCATGGGGTTTTTAGCCAATTCTCTTGACGACGTTGGTCTCCAGTTCCCGGCCGTTTTTACGGCGAAGGAAAAGTCTATCGCCTTCGAGTCGAATTGGGACGCGATCTCCCGCTTTCCATTCGCCTGGGGTGTAACCGTCGGCGGCAGCAAGGTTATATTCCCCGGTGTAGACCACGCCTTCCAGATTAATCACCACCGCGGGGCGAGGGAGGTGAGGAGCGGTTTCACGTAAAATTTCGGCTTCGGCCTGTTGCCAGTTTTCCTTGTCTTGACCTTCCCGGGCGCCGCCTTGCCAGTACAGCTCCTTGGCGCGGTTTCGGATGGCATTCTGCAGCTCAAAAGAAGGATTTTTGGATTCTTTCGCCATAAGAACTGCTCACCTCGATGGTGCTCGCTATTCATAATACTCGCCATCGACACAGGTACGCACGAAGCCGGGCGCACAAGAGGCCGCAGTGGCTGTCACTTTGGGAAATGAAAGCAGCGGGGGATGTGCTCGGGAATTCCATTCGGTTGCATCTAACTGTAGAGAAAGACTTCAGTTGACCAGGGTCACCGGCGAAGCCTAACATTACCGCCGTCGGGGAGTGTCGTCTTCTCATGATTGGCCAGACCGTATCCCACTACCGCATCCTGGGAAAGCTTGGGGGCGGTGGCATGGGTGTGGTATACGAGGCTGAAGACCTGAAGCTGGGGCGGCACGTTGCGCTGAAGTTCATTCCAGAAAATCTTACCGGCGACCCTAAATCGCTGGAGCGATTCGAGCGGGAAGCAAGGGCCGCGTCGCTTTTAAACCATCCCAACATCTGCACTATCCACGGTATCGAAGACAGCAACGGGCATCCCTTCATCGTGATGGAGAAACTGGAGGGCGAGAGCCTCAAGCAGTGCATTTCCGGACACCCGATGGAAACCGAGAAGCTGCTGGATATCAGTATCCAGGTGGCGGACGCCCTGGCGGCGTCGCATGCCAAGGGAATCGTGCATCGGGATATAAAACCGGCGAATATTTTTTTGACTCCCGGCGGCCAAGTGAAGGTATTGGATTTTGGGCTGGCCAAGCTGGTGCATACCGTCGGGACTGACAGCGAAGAAGCGGCGGAGAACTCGTTGACGGCGATGGGAGTGATTCCGGGGACGGCAGTTTATATGTCGCCGGAGCAGGCGCGGAGCGAGGAAATCGATTTCCGCAGCGACCTGTTTTCGTTCGGCGTGGTGATGTATGAGATGGCAACGGGAAAGAAACCTTTCTCCGGCAAAAACTCATTGATGACGCTGGATGCAGTCTTGCACGAGAAGCCGGTTCCGCCGGGAGAATTGAATCCCAAAGTGCCGGTGGAACTGGAAGGCATCATCGGCAAGGCGATGGAGAAGGACCGGAAGGACCGCTACCAGAGCGCGACGCAGATGAAGGCGGATCTGCAGCAACTGAAGCGGGAAAGCGAATCGGGACAGGTGCGGAGCGGGCTGCACACCGCGAAGCTCAGGGTAGCGAGCAAGACGTTCGGCCGACCCGGCGGACGATGGCAGTTCTGGTTGCTGATGGGAAGTCTGGCTATGCTGGCGACGGTATTGGCGGCAGTTGGCGCGTACTGGTTGAAGCACCGTGAAGTATCCAGTGCGCAGCAGCGCAATGCCATCGCCGTACTACCCCTGCAAAATATGAACGGCGACGTCAGCGTCGATTACCTGCGCTTCGCCCTGGCGGACGAATTAACCAGCGTCTTGAGTTATTCGCGATCGCTCGAAGTGCGGCCTTCATCAGTAACCCGAAGATATGTGGAGTTCGATCTGGATCCCCACAAAGTGGGGCTGCAACTGCACGTGGGCAGGCTGCTGACGGGGCACTATATGCGGCAGGGCGAACGATTGACCGTGACCCTGGAGGCAATTGATGTCTCCACCGACCGGCTGCTGTGGCAAGGGAGCGCATCGGCATCGGTGAACGATCTGATTTCTCTGCAATCGCAATTGAGCACGCAAGTCCAGCAGGGCTTACTGCCTGCGCTGGGTGTAGCCGGGGGAGCTTTGAACACGGCGTCGCGTCCCGAGAGTCAGGAAGCGTACGACCTCTATCTCCACAGCCTCGCCCTGCCTCACGATCCCGGTCCAAACAAAGACGCAATCGCCGTGCTGGAGCACGTGGTGGGAGAAGACCGAAACTATGCGCCGGCATGGGAGGCTCTGGGTCAGCGGTATTACTTTGATTCAACTTACGGCGGTGGCGGAGAGGCAATGTTCCAGCGCTCGAATGCCGCGTATGAACGGGCGCTCTCTCTCGATCCAAATCGCGTGCAAGCCGCCAGCAATTTGATCGTTAATCGGGTGGAACGCGGCGAGCTTGGCCGCGCCTATGACGCAGCTACCGATCTGGTGCGGCGCCGGGCACAGAGCGCCGATGCACACTTCGCATTGAGCTATGTACTGCGCTATGCAGGCATGCAGGAAAAGGCGGTGCAGGAGTGCAACGCGGCACGGTCACTCGATCCCGGGAACTTCAGTTTCCGATCATGCGCCTGGGCGTTTATGGAGCTCGGCCAGACTGATCGCGCTATGGATTTCGTACATCTTGATGCCGGCTCTGAATGGGCAGCCTGGGCAACGCCTTATGTTTATCTGACCGCGGGGAATTTGACGCAGGCGCGGGAGGCGGTTAAGAGTGTGGCGAAGGCTCCCTTCTATCACCGGGATTTGCTGGTCGCATGCACGCAAGCGCAGCGCCCGGCCGACATGGATAGGATTGTACGGGAGTCGGAATCGTCGGTGATGACCGAGCCCGATCCCGAGGCCTGGTATCACGTGGGAGCTCTAATGGCATATTGCGGCCAGAAAGATGCTGCGCTGCGCTTGCTGAAAGCGGCGGTGCAGCAGAACTATTGCGGGTATTCGGCCCTGCTGGGAGATCCGCTATTGAAAGACTTGAGGAAGGAATCTTCCTTTAATCAGGTGCTGACGGCGGCCAGCACTTGCCAGGAGACGCTGAAAGAAGGGCGAGGGCAGTAGGGTAGTTCTAAGATCTTGGTTTCCGCTGCCCCCTTTTCCTCGCGGCCTGCGTCTAATGTTCGAGATTACATATGGGGAAAGAATTTGCGTCCGAGCGGGGGTAGGCCCCATCCTTGTAGGGTGAAATATTTGGAACCTAGCCAGCTCGCGAGCCGCTTGGAGCGGCGCTTCTTGCATTTTGTAAAAGCGGCATCAGTCCCTCCTCCATTCTTATTGATTCTTGTGGCCTTTCCCGCCCTGCTCCTCGCAGCTCCGCAGCAGACTGGAGAAGGCCAGCGGCCTGCGGCGGCGGCGGTCTCAGCTTCTGAAAATCCTCGTACGTCAGTAACGGACTTTCCTCAATTGCCTTATCAGGGAACGCCTCCTGAGATTCCACAGGATGAAGGCGCTCTCGGCTTGCGACTGATGCTGCGTCGGCTGAGCACAAGCGCTCGCCTGATGCAGACGGTGGCGCATCCCGATGATGAAGATGGCGGAATGCTGACGCTCGAATCGCGTGGCCGTGGCGCCAGCGTGCTCTTGATGACGCTGAATCGCGGCGAGGGGGGCCAAAATAAAGTCGGCAGCAATCTGTCGGACGTGCTGGGCGTTCTTCGGACTCTGGAATTGCTTGCGGCGGACGAATATTACGGAGTGCAGGAGCGGTTTTCGCGCGTAGCCGATTTCGGATTCTCGAAAAGTGCAGAGGAAACGTTCGCCAAGTGGGGTGGACACGATGTCGCGCTGGGGGACATGGTGCGAGTGATTCGGACATTTCGTCCGGATGTGCTGGTAGCCCGATTTTCCGGAACAGATCGCGATGGACATGGACATCACCAGGCTTCGAGCATCCTGACCCAGGAGGCGTTCCGCGCCGCCGCCGACCCGAAGCGCTTTTCCGAGCAGATCGCACAGGGACTGCAGCCGTGGCAGGCGAAGAAGCTCTACATCGGCAATGTGTGCGGGTTTGGGGCGGCGACCTGCCCCGACGCGAACTGGACGCTGAAGCTGAATACCGGTGAGCCCAGCGCGGATCTGGGCGGCTCGTATGTGCAATTTGCAATGCAGGGACTGCGGCATCAGCTTTCGCAAGGCTCCGCGAACTGGACTGTCGATCCGGGAGACAGGTACACGTTCTACAAGCTGGTGGACTCGGTAGAGCCCGCGAAGCGGGACAAAGATGGGCATGAAAAAGACTTCTTTGATGGAATTGACACCTCCCTGCCGGGACTGGCGGCGCGGTTGGGGACGGAAGAATCGAAGGTTCCCGAGCTGCGGCACGAGTTGACGGAGATTGCAAACCAGGTTGCCCAAGCCAGCACGTATGCGAAGAAAGACGACTCGTCGGCCGCAGCAGCGCCTCTCATCGGAGTGGTCGCTGCGTTCAAGCGGCTTAACGCCGAGGTCAGCAAATCCGGCCTCAGTGCGGCTGCAAAGTCTGACATGGTTTCCCGCCTGGATGAAAAAAGCGAGCAAGCGCAAACCGCGCTTAACAAAGCTCTGCATACCACGTTCGAGGCAACGACAGTTTCGCGCGTTGATGTGAATGGTGAGCCGGTAAAAGAAGTCGTGAGAAAAGAGGCGGACGCGATTACCACGGTTTCGCCTGGGCAGGAGTTTCTGGTGGCGGCGGATTTCCACAATGGTTCGAAACAGCCTCTGGTTATCGATGGCCTGAAGCTGGAAGTGCCAGAGGGATGGGCGACGACTTCCAGCAAAACGAAACGGTTTTCCGTCGCGCCTGGGGAAAACGCGCGAGTGGTTTTTCGGCTGCGGGTGCCAAACGACGCCCGGTACACTCGGCCCTATTGGCATCGCGATGATCCCGAGACGGAAAGCGTGAATCACGTCGACGACGAGAAATATGCGACTTTGCCGTTTCCCCCTCCCGTGTTGCGAGCCCGGGCGCAGTATGTGGTTAGCGATGGAGGGAAGACGGTCGAGAACGATATAACCACAACCGTGGTTACGCTGTTTGTGGACGATGCCGGACAGCGACGAGCTCGTCCGCTGGCTGTCGTCCCGGCGTTTTCAGTCGCGCTGGAACCTGGAACGCATGTCATCTCAACTCACAACGGTGCGAGTTCCACCGTAACGGTGGGCGTGACCAGCAATCTTAACCGTGACACGGCGGGAGTACTGCGCCTGGAGTTGCCACCAGGTTGGCGGTCGGAGCCAGCGCAATTGGGAGTGAAGTTTACGCGGCGCGGGGAGAAGCAGGATTTTCAATTCAAGGTCTTCCCTGCCGGCTTGCAGGAGGGGCGTGCGAAGGTTCGGGCCCTGCTGGAGGCCGAGGGCAAAAAGTTCAGCGAAGGCTATACTCTGGTGACGCGCGAGGATCTGGGCAGCTTCTACTACTATCAACCGGCTCTGCAGCGCGTAAGTATTGTGGACGTACAGGTGCCGCATGATTTGAAGATGGGTTACATCATGGGCGCGGGCGACGACATTCCCACCGTGTTGACGCAGGTAGGAATGGATGTGACTCTGCTTTCGCCAGAGAAGCTCGCGAGCGCAGAGTTGAATCGCTACGGGACGATCGTGTTGGGAATTCGCGCCTACGACACGCAAAAAGATGTGGCCGCAAACAATAAGAAGCTTCTCGATTTTGTGTCCACAGGCGGAACACTGGTCGTGCAGTACAACAGCGGGGTGGCGGATTTTAACAGTGGACATTTCACGCCGTATTCCGCGGAACTGAGTCGCGCGCGGGTTTCGGTAGAGGAAGCGCCGGTGGATATCCTGGCTCCCGACGATGAAGTATTTCATTATCCGAACGCGATCACGGCCCGCGATTTTGACGGTTGGGTACAGGAGCGCGGGCTTTACTTCATGGACAAATGGGACGAGCATTTCAAGGCGCTGCTAGCCTGCCATGATCCGGGCGAGCAGTCCCAAAAGGGCGGTTTGCTGCGGGCTCAATATGGCAAGGGAACTTATATCTACGCCGGATACGCGTTCTTTCGCCAGTTGCCGGCAGGAGTGCCGGGAGCGGTGCGGCTTTACGTGAATTTGTTGAGCGCGGGGCATGGGAAGTAGTGATCGGTGTCTGGCGGGTAGTACTGACAAAAACCAATCGCGTTCTGGATTGCCGTGAGTGCTTCGTTGCTGGTGTGTGATCCGACCGACGCATGGATTCTCCTCGAAAATTAAATTCGAGTTCGCCTGGCCTGATCCGTGGAATGGGCCTCGGGAGCGCGACCGCGCTCAACATGATCGACATGATCGGCGTGGGTCCGTTCATCACCATGCCGCTGGTGTTGGGAGCGATGGGCGGCCCGCAGGCCATGCTGGGATGGGTTGTGGGCGCGCTGTTAGCGGTGTGCGACGGGCTGGGTTCTGCAGAATTGGGCGCGGCGCTACCGGGGTCGGGCGGACCCTACCGCTACCTGAATGAGATTTATGGGCCGCGGAAATGGGGGCGGCTCATTTCCTTTCTGTTTATCTGGCAACTCTCCTTCAGCGCGCCGCTTTCGATTGCCACCGGGTGCATCGGACTCGCAGGCTACGCCGCCTATTACTGGCCGGGCCTGGAAACGGTTTACGCCGCGCACACTGCAGCTTTGCCCATCCCATGGGCAGGGCCGCTTCAGGTGAGTTGGGTGGTCACGCCGGGAACTGCACTTGCGGTCGTCATCTGTTTTTTCACCGTTTTGTTGCTGTATCGGCGCATCACAGTGATCGGACGCCTTTCGAAAATACTGTGGCTAGGCGTGATGGCAACGATTGGGTGGGTCATCTTCGCCGGACTGACGCACTTCAACGCCGCTCGGGCCTTTGATTTTCCTCCCGGCGCGTTCACCCTCTCACGCGGTTTCTTCACCGGCCTGGGTGGAGCCCTTCTGGTAGCCACTTATGATTACTGGGGTTACTACAATGTTTGCTACCTAGGGGATGAAATAAAAGATCCGACGCGGAATATTCCGCGGGCTCTGCTGCTTTCCATTCTGCTGGTGGCGTGTCTATATCTAATGATGAACTTGTGTATTCTGGCCGTGATTCCCTGGCGAGAGATGCTCCGCTCAGGCCAGACTAACAACGGACTGTATGTTGTGTCGTTGTTCATGCAGAGGATTTATGGCATGTGGGCGGCGCGCTTGGTCACCGGAATGGTAATCGTGACCGCATTTGCGTCTATCTTCTCCCTGACGTTGGGGTATTCGCGCGTGCCCTATGCAGCCGCCCTGGACGGGAACTATTTCCGGGCATTTGCCAAAGTGCATCCGGTGTACCGCTTCCCGCATGTTTCATTGCTGGCACTGGGAATCGTGGCGGCAGCGTTCTGCTTTTTACGGCTTAAGGATGCGATCGCGGCTCTGGTCGTCATTCGCCTGATCCTGCAATTTCTGGTGCAGGCGACTGGATTGATCGTCTTCCGAATTACGCGGCCGGAGATCGCGCGCCCGTTTCGCATGTGGCTGTATCCGCTGCCAGCGTTGGTGGCGATCGCGGGATTTATTTTTATTCTATTCAATCGCGATAACTGGCAGAAGGAAATACGCTATGCGGCGGTTATATTGTTGCTTGGCCTCCTGATATACATGATTCGCGCTTGGAGGGGCTCGCAGTGGCCGTTTGGGACGGTGGGTTCTGAAGGAAGTTCATAATTTTCAACACAGAGGAAAACCGAGGAAGGCGGGGACAATCAAAATGGGGAACGCACTGACAAACCGTAAGCTTAGTTATCTTGGAGTTTGCGTGATGGCGTTCGTGGGCTTATGTACGGCTCAGAACGCCAAGCAGAATACCACGAAGAAAGATGAGCATCGGACGGTCACCCAGGTGCTCGACCGCTCCGTCACGAATACCGAGCATGAGTTCACTTCCGCGGCGGAGGCCATGCCCGAAGATAAGTTCGAATTCGCGCCCACCAATGGTGAGTTTAAAGGGGTGCGCACCTTCGGCGAACAAATAAAACACGTGGCCGCGGTGAACTATATTTTTGGGGCGGCAATACTGAGCGAAAAAGTTCCAGTGGATGTCGGCGACGAATCCGGCCCGGCATCGGTCAAGACCAAGGCGGAGATCCTTAGCTACCTCAAAGATTCATTTGCCTATGTTCACAAGGCTATGGAGACGGTTAACGAGAAGAATCTGGTCGATCCACTAAAGAGTCCGTTCGGAGAAGGATCAGTGACGCGGCTGGGCCTGGCGACCAGCGTTGCAGCTCATGGCTTCGACCACTACGGGCAGATGGTGGAATATCTGCGCATGAGCGGAATCGTACCTCCAGCCAGCCGGTAGGGATCTTTCAAGCGTCTAGTGACGTCGAGGCGCATCGTCCTCGGGCGCTGCGATGAGGCTGGATAGATGGCGCCGGAAGGTGATCGTAGGTTCTTTGGCAACGCGCTCAGGGTAGGATTCAACAGCGCGAAGAAACTCCCGAATCTCTTCAAAGGCCTGCCGGTTGGGATGCGAGATGGGACCTTGCATTTTCGGCTTCATTCTTTCACCCCAAATACTTGCCGAGTTCTCGCAGCAGCAGCAACCCTTACGTTGAAATTAACACGTGCAGCAGGGGAAAGTTTCGGTTTTCGGAATCACTAGTTCATCACATTCTCGCGATTCGCAGGACTTGATCTACGTGCTCCACCTGAGGAGATCGAGGTGAGAAGCAACTCGGCGCGCAGTCCCTTGCTGGCAAGATGAGCGGCAACAACTTTTATTGTTTTCTGAGCTGGTGAGTGGGGATCGAGAAAGACGACGACCGACGGACCGGCCCCACTCAGAACCGCACCCAGAATTCCCGGATTCCCCGTCAGCTCATGCAAGCACGGCAGCAGCGGACAGAGTGAAGCGCGGTACGGCTGGTGCAGGCGATCTTCCAGCGCGGTTGCAAGTAATTCGTGACGCCCTTGCATAAAGGCAACGAGCAGCAACATGGAGTTTTGAATGTTGATCACGGCATCGGCTCGGGAATACTGCGCCGGGAGAACGCGTCGAGCTTCTTCAGTGGATAGCATCTGATCGGGGAGGGCGAGCAGCAGGGGCCACTTCCCTTTCGGCCTGACGCTGACCACTTGCGCCTCGGCTTCCCCAGACATGCGGGCCACGGTGAGCCCTCCCATCCAGCAGGCGGAGGCGTTATCAGGATGGTGCTCGCGCCGCGACGCCTCGCCGATGATCTGGGCATTGCTCCATCGCAGCCCGCCGAAATGATTGGCCAAGGCGATGCCAGCCAGACGCGCCGCAGCAGAAGAGCCACAGCCCTTGCCGATCGGAATGTCGTTTCTGATGCCAAGAGACAACGGAATAACATCTGCGCCTTGCGCTTCGAGGATCTCGCGGTAGGTGGTCAGGATCAGGTGGTTCTCCAAAGCCTGGCAGATTTGGAGATCGCGGCCGCGGGCGCGAATCAAAAATTCGGTGGCGGGCCGGGCATTGATCGTGATAAACAAATCCATCGCCAGCGCGGCGGCATCAAAGGCCGGCCCTAGATTCGCTGAGGTGGCGGGGAGCGCCAGGCGAAACGCTGGAATTGATTTCTGTTTCTTTCTAGGCATTGGCTTGCGTAGGATCGGCTTTGTCTGCTCGCTCCAAGGTCTGGATTACCGCTTCCAAACTGGCATCGAGCACGACGGGAGGATGGCGTAGCGGCTTCAGTCGCGCGTTGTCGCGCTCATTCACGGTATCGCGAAAGAGCTCGCCGCGGTGGAACTCCATGGTGAAGTCAGGATCCTTAAGCAGATTTCCGGTGAGCACCAGGACAACAGTTTCTTCCGGCTTTACAAATCCCTGGCGTAGCAATTTCTTCAGTCCGGCGAGAGTGACCGCGGAGGCGGGCTCGCAGCCAATTCCTTCCCCGCCGATTTCAGCTTTCGCCTGCGCCATCTCGACCTCGCTCACTTCTTCGCAGGCGCCCCCGGTGGCTTGAATAACTCTTACCGCCTTTTCCCACGAAGCGGGATTGCCGATGCGGATGGCGGTGGCACGAGTCTCAGGCGGCACGCTGACCAGGTGCTTCCCTCCAGCTTCGCGCAGGGTGCGAACCAACGCGTTAGCCCCTTCGGCCTGAATCACGGATAACTTCGGCAGATGCGGGATCAGTCGGAGATCCCGCATTTCGAGCAACGCTTTGCCGATCGCAGAACTGTTGCCCAGGTTGCCGCCGGGCACGATGATGTGGTCGGGCGGATGCCAATCGAGTTGCTCGAGCAATTCAATCGCGAGAGTCTTCTGACCTTCAATGCGAAATGGATTAATGGAGTTCAACTGGTACACGGGGGCGCGTCGCACAAGTTCTTGCAGCAGTCGAAGGCAGCCATCGAAGTCGGTGCGGAGTTGGCAGGTGAGGGCGCCGTAGTCGAGTGCTTGAGATAATTTGCTCCAGGAAATCTTCCCTTCGGGCACAAGGACCAGGCTGCGCATGCCACCTCGCGCCGCATAGGCGGCCATCGATGCGGACGTATTCCCGGTGGATGCGCAAGCCACCCAGTGGTACCCCGCTTGGCGTGCAAAGGTGGCGGCAACCGTCATACCTGCATCCTTGAAGGAGCCAGTCGGGTTCATGCCCTGATGTTTCGCATAAAGACGCGACACGCCGGTCAGGCGCGAGGACTGCGGCAGCTGGTAGAGCGGAGTGTTACCCTCTCGCAGGAAAATCACAAAGTCCGCGGACTGGGGCGTGGGCAATAGCTCGCGGAAGCGCCACACACCGCTGAGATCGAGCAATTCATTCGAGCAACGGCGGGCGTGCCAAATTGATTTTAGGGTCGCGGCGGAAAGGCTGGACGACGTCCAGGACGAATCGGTAATCTCCAGCAAATTCTGGCACTGCGAGCAGCGAAAATCCTGTGCAGCATCCGGGGTGAGCGCACCGCAACCGATGCAGCGAAAGCCGAAAGTGCCCGGGGCCTTGCTAACGGGAGAACCTCGATCAGACGTGGCGGAGAGCGGCATGAAGTGGACGACTACCGATCGCCCCGCAGATATTCGTCAGTTTTGTTGATCCAATCGGCGCGCGGAGGATTGAAAACATCGAGATCAACCGTATCTTCAAGCGCTTCGGCCTTGTGAGGCATATGGGCGGGGATGCAAAGAACCTCGCCCGCGCGGACGACAATTTCCTGGCCGTCGATCCAGAACTTCAGCGCGCCGTCCAGTATGTACGTGAGTTGTTCGTTGTGATGGCTGTGCTCGGGGACGATGCATCCCTTTTTCAGCAGCACGCGCGCGACCATGATTTCCTGACCGACCACGAACTGCCGCTGCAGAAGCGGGTTCAGCTCTTCCAGTGGAATTGTGTGCCACGGGATGTATTGCAGTGGGGCTTTGCTAGCCGCGTGCTTGGTTACGGCACGTTGCGCGCGAGAGTGAGGCTTCGCGGTCTTTGATTTTACTTTTGCTTTCCTGCCGGACGACTGTTTGGTCTTAGGTTTTTTCGCCATAATTAATGAACCCTGTCACCATACAACTTTACCGCATTGTCATGCAGGTAACCGTGCGCCAGTTCGAGGGCCCGGGCTTCGCTGATTTCGTTTTCCGAGATCATCTCGGCGAGCGCCGCCGCCAGCGCCATACGCGATGATTCCGCTCCCAGCCAGTAGCTCTCTTCGGCCCCCAGCACTTCATTGTAAGGGAAACAGTCTGTGCCGAAAGTGATCTTATCGGGGAAAGTTTCAAGCCACATCTTGAGGGTATCTTTGAAAGCCGACGGATATTGCGCGAGTTCGCCAAACGAGGAATCCAGGTACACATTCTTCATGGCGGCAAGCCAGATCGCTTCCCGCTCCAGGGGATAGCCGCCATGAATCATTACGAAGGTTGTGCTGCGATAGCGCGGATCGCGCAGCACGCTCTCCAGATTCATGATGTTGCTCTGCGAGAGATTGAAATAGTCGCCGATGCCAATGGCGGTGTGAATGTGAACCGGAAGATGCAAGCGCCCGCCCTCTTGAATGAGATAGCGGAAAATATAATCCTGAAAGGTGCGGTAATCCTTTTCGCTGGGAGCACCGCTGGCGACGTAGTGCTGATAAAGGTCCGCGGCCTGGGCTCGTGTAGGGTCGCCAAAGGTGGTAGGCCGAAAATATGCCACCTCAAACTTCATGGCGATCCCGCCTTTTTTTTCATTCTCTTCCAGCACGTGGCTGATGAATCTTAGATAGCCCTCAAAATCAGAGGGGAGTTTCGCGACATTCTCCTGTTGCATCCAGCGATGCAGCATTTTTTCCTGCAGCGGGATGAAGACTCCTTCATCAGGATTGCGCGCAGTTTCCCGCTCGTTATTGAAAGGCCACATGAAAGAGTCGGCGAAAAATACCCAGGGAAACCTCCTGGGATCGAGATAGTCCGCCATCATGGCTCGGTTGGCCACGGAGCTCTCGGTGTTGATTTTGTCGAGGATCATGTTGAAGTACGCCGTGCCCGCATATTGTTTCTTCAGCTCAGCCTTTTTCGCGACCAGCCACTTGGAGTGCTCGGGCGACAAATCTGCATAGGGATATCCGAACAGAGCCTTGGCTGCGGCAATGAGTTCGGGATTATCGTCGCGCGTGCGCAGGGCTTCGCTGGCGTCCGGAGGTGCGGCCATGGCATCGACGTCGGGGTCGTCAGAAAAACCGGGGTGAGCGTGGTGATCAAAGGCCGGAATTTTTTCAATCTGCGGGAGCAGGCGCTGATAGATCTCTTGCACGTCAGGCCCGGGAAAGGGACGGGCCTGGCCGGCAGCGAAAGATGCCGGAAAAACGATGGCGCAGAGCAGGAAAGCGCGCCAGACTTGACTTACCAGTTTCATGATTCCCTCACGGGCTGTTTAGCTCAATCCTCGCAGCCGTTGTTTATCGCAGCGCTCGAAACGCGGCGCCACCCCAAAATTACACCGTCGGTCTCCGGGTAAGGTCGCTAGGTTTCTTAGGCAAACGTGATTTCGGCATTTGCTCACTATCTTTATTTTTCCACCAGAGTTCCCTGCCATGTCGCGGAGACTTTCATGATGCGAGCCGCAGCCTCCCGCAGGTTTTCCACCGACGAAGCAAATGAGAAACGCACAAAATGCTGTCCTGATGGGCCGAAGGCGGCGCCAGGGATGGCGGCGACGCCGGCATCGTCCAGCAGGATACGGGAGACCTCTTCGGCGCTGGCCCCCGTACCCCGAATGTCGACCCAGGCGTAGAACGCGCCTTCGGGATGTTCGCAGCGAAATCCTGGGATCTCATTCAAGTCCTGGATGAACTGTTGCCGGCGCCGAGCAAACTCGGCAACCATGCGGGGAGTGTTTCGATCACGATCCCGAAGCGCATCGATGGCGGCGTATTGAGTGAATTCTGCCACGCAGGTGTAGCTGTTGACGGCCATCATCGCGAGCGCGGGTGCCACTTCGGGTGGCGCGACTGTGTAGCCGAGCCGCCATCCTGTCATCGCGAAACTCTTCGAGAAGCCGTCAATGATCAGAGCGCGCTCTTTCATGCCGGTGTAACGCAACATGGACAGATATTCGCCGCCGTAGATGATGCGCGCATAGATCTCATCGGAGAGAACCCATAAATCGTGCTTGACCGCGAGTTCGGCCAGTCCTTGCTGAACCGAGTCGGTGTACACCGTGCCCGTCGGATTGCTGGGCGAATTAGTGATGAGCATGCGCGTGCGAGGCGTAATCTTGGCCGCGACTTCACAGAGGTCCGGCTGAAAATGGTTGCGGGACGATAGTTCGAAAGGCACCGGCACTGCACCCAGTCCAAGGGTGATCGAGGGATAGGCGGGGAAGCCCGGATCCGGATAGAGAACTTCGTCACCCGGTTCGAGCAGCACCATCATAGTGAAAAATAGAGCAGCCTTGCATCCCGGCGCGATGACGATGTTGTCGGCGGAAACGTTAATATTGCGGGTCCTCTGCAAGTAGGTAGAGATCTCGTCGCGCAGGGCGGGAACTCCAGTCACGGCGCAATAACGGTCTCTGCCGTCGGCGAGCGCCTTCGCGGCTGACTCGACGACCGATGCACCCGGATGAAAATCCGGCTCGCC
>DATNLE010000424.1:0-43754 GCA_035603035.1 Candidatus Acidiferrales bacterium
TTTCAGGCACACTGGAATTGTAAAGCAGATGAGGGCTCACCTTGTGCGAGGGCATGATGCCCGGTGACAATCGGCGGACGGCCACAGCTGCGCGGTAAAACGCTCCGGCGTACAGGGTTACTGCACAGTTTTCCATAAGACAGGAAAACGTGACCGAGACGACCTACACTAATCTGCGCCAGATGCTTGCTTCGGTGCTCGACCGCGTGGCCAACGATCATGAGGTCGTGATCGTAAGTCGAAAAGCCCACAAGAGGGTCGCCGGTCGCGATGATTCCGGCAGACGAGTTGGCCGGATTAAGGGAGACAGCGCACCGATTGCGGTCACCCAAGAGCGTTCAGCGGCTGCTCACAGTATTGCGGCGGGCAATAGGTCGCAAAAGGGCAGGCCGGAGCCGCTAGAGAAGCTGCGCCGGGATATGGCGCTTGCCCCGCAACGCTGAGCGGGAAGCAGTATCTCATTCTGAGTTTCGCCAAGACCAGTGCTATTGGGTTGATACCGGACCGAAAAGTTGCTCTCCCTGCCTTCGAACTCATCGAGTCCATCCTTGGTGACCTCTTTACAGGTATCGGAAAGCCAGAGCCGCTAAAGCTACCCAAGGGGCTCCGCCCCTTGAAATCCCCGGCGCAGGGCCATGTAACATTGTTACAAAGCCTAGAAAATCTGAGAGACGAATTCTCAGACTTAGGCGCCAAGAGCCTAAAAAACGTACTTGTAGGGTTTGCTGCTCGCGCCGAATCACTCAGGAACATCGCCTGGTGTATCGCGTAAGCGTATGGCGCATGGATTTTCTGCAGGCGCGATATCACTGTCAAGCAGGAATGAGATGCGTCAAGCGACGATCACACCATACGAGCGCGAGGCAAGATTTGCCGCAGAGCCGGCGGCGCCCGGCGCTACTCGTAGCGCAGCGCTTCGATCGGATTAAGCCTCGCGGCCTTGATCGCCGGTAGCATGCCGCTGACAATTCCAACGAAGCTGAGAATCACTGTGGACCACACGAGCGTCGCAGAGTCGATGTACAGATGAATGTCCCCCTCGCTGGCATCTTCCATGAAGGCGCTCCACAATGTCAGCGAACCGACTGACCATGAAACCAGATATGCCAGCGCCACACCCAACAGCCCGCCCAGCGCGGTAATCACCAGAGCCTCGGCGAGGAACTGAAAGAGTATATGCCATCGCCGCGCGCCCAAGGCTTTCTCCACGCCAATCTCGCGAGTGCGCTGGGTGACGGAAACCAACATGATATTCATCAGTCCCACCCCGCCGATGCCCAGGGTCAGCAGCCCGATAAAGCCCAGCAGAAGCTTGATGCCGACGGTGATGATGGTAAGGTCCGCGAGATCTTTCACCGCGTCGAAAACGAAAATCGCGCGGTTGTCCTTAGCACTGAAGTTGTGATGGAAAGCCATTGAGTTGCGTACGGCCTCGACCATCTTCATGTGGTCGCCTTCGTAATCCATCATGATGCCGTCGAGATAATAGCTATTCTTGAGGTCGCTCATGGCGCTGTATGGCACATAAACGAGAGAGTTCATGTCCTCGTCGCCGTTCGAAATGGTATGCCGGAGGACCGCGATAACCTTGTAGGAGATGCCGTCGATGCGCACGCTTTCGCCCAGCGCGTTCTGGCCGGAAAATAGTTTCTTCTTCACCGTCGACCCGATGACCGCCACGCGGGTGTGAGTGAAGTCATCCTGCTCGCCGAAGAAGGAACCTTCGCCGACATCCAAGGCCCGAATTTTTTCGTAGCTGGAATAAATGCCGTGTACGCCGTAACTCGCGCTGCGAGTGCCAAAGGACACCAGGCTCTGCTTATCCACCTCGGGAGAAATGCGGGTGAGCATGGGACACTCGGCGCGCAGGTAATCGAGATCCTCACGAGTCAGGCGAACTTGCACGCCTGCCTTAGTCCCACCTACCTGTACCGAAGTGCGGCCGGGAAAAATGGCAACCAGATTCCCTCCAAAAGTGCGGAAGGCGACCATCAAACCGCTCTCAAAGCCCGTACCGTAGGCCAGCAGCAGAACCACCGTGGCAATCCCCCATGCCATGCCCAGCATGGTGAGCACGGATCGGCGGCGATTATGTTTCAACGCGTTAATGGCTTGCTTGCCCAGGTCGCCAAACATGATCACTCCAAACTTAAAGGCTCCAACTCAGTTACTCCTGCCGCAGCGCTTCCACGGGAGCAAGCAGTGCGGCTTTGCGCGCGGGATAAAGGCCCGCGATGATTCCTGCAAGCGATAGCGAAACAATGGCGACCACGGCGGAAGCGGGCACGATGCGCGGAGTATCAAATCCTTCAGGAGAAGGCAATTGCGCCAGGAGTGTCACGAAAGCGGTGCAGATCGCCAGTCCGATGCCGCCGCTAAACGCGGTGAGGAAGGCCCCTTCAACAAAGAACTGCGTCATAATGTTTCGGTGAGTCGCGCCCAGAGCCTTGCGCAGCCCAATCTCACGCGTGCGCTCGGTGACCGAAACCAGCATAATGTTGATGACGCCAATAGCCCCCAGGCCCAGGGTAACCACTCCAACCACTCCGAGAAACCAATCCATCGCGTCGAAAATCTTTGCCACACGAATCGCGCCATCGATGGTGTCCCAGTCCATGAAAGCGTCGTCGAGCGTGGAATCAAAGCCGTGACGGCGGCCGACGATGGCATGAACTTCGTTCTTGGCTTCGATGTGAAGTTCTTTTTTTATCGGGCGATAGTTAATGAAACTGATGGCGTTCTCCGAGTTCTTAGCCTTCAGTGGAAAAAGCATTCGCATGGTGTCGAAGGGCACAAAGATACGATGGTTGGTGCCATTTTCCCCTTCTTTGCCAATCTTCGGGATGACTCCGATCACCTTGAAATCCATGTCGTTCAGCAGAATTGTGCTGCCCACGGCGGGCTGGCCGGGAAACATGTTCTTTAGCAATTCCCATCCGACGACCGCCACGCGGCGATGTTGCGAGTTGTCTTCATCATTGAACCAGCGTCCGGGCTCGATTGGAGTATTGCGGATCTGGCTGTACTCGGGAACGACGCCGAAGACTTGGCCGTTGGTGGATCCATAGTCGCTCACGGCGCGGATGTCGTCGCGCTCCAGCACGGGAGAAACGGCGCGAAGAAATTTGGACTGATCGCGGATCGCGAAGTAGTCGCCATACGTCAGGTAGTAGGGCTGTCCCGACTGGTAGCTTCCGGCAACCGCCGGGATGCGTCCCGGAAAAACAAACATAATGTCTTGACCCAGTTCGGCCAGGTTTTTGTCCTGCCCGCTGCGGAAGCCTTCTCCCAGGCCAACTAATAAAAGCAGGGAGCCCACTCCCCAGGCAATTCCGAACATGGTCAGGAAGGAGCGCAGCTTATGCGCCCACAAAGTGGAGAGCGACTGCCGGACGATGTCGAGAAGCATTCGCATCGAAATAGATATGTGCCCCCAAGCCTCCGAGAGAGGCATGGGGGCCCCGGGTAGTGCGCAGGCGAGGGGTCTCAATCCCGCCTGACATCTGACCCTTGATACGCAGTTGGGGTACGCAAAGTTCCCCTGCTCTTAATCAGTTCGTTAGACTTCGGGACGTCCGAAAAGGTTAGCTGAGGAGACCTGTGGATTCGGGAAAACGAGTATGCGCTCGATTGGCGGTTCGGATTAAAACTCGAAATACCCGCCGGACATTGCCGAGAGACGAGCTCCATCTGTGCCGGTGAGGGGCGGTGAGCCAAGGACTGAAGTCAAATTTTCCCACGCCGCCTGATTTAAAGCCGGATCTGAACCGACCAGATCGCGGATCATATCCCATGCGGCCAGGTTGAGGGCACCCTCAGGAGGCGGCCCCATGGCAAGCGAAACAGAGCATTGCGGACAAAAACATATACGCTGGGCCGAGGATTTCTTGCGCGGCTTGATTCCAACAGTCTGCGCAAACAAATAGATCGCTACGCATTTATGCCCTATCCCCAATTCCCGATTACAGCGCAGACAAAACATATTCTCCAAGACAATCTCCCGGTTGCGATTGTGGGCCGCTACAACTAATACTGTCTTTCCGGCAAGAGGGATGCAAGTATGCAGAAAGATTCCAGGACTGAACATCGACTCAAGGCTCCGTATTGAGAACCAATCTGGTTTCTAGGCAGATGCCTATGGCGTAGTGCACTCTGTGAAGATGAGTGCGCGCGTCAGGGGTGTTCCCTCTTCGGGTGTGACTGCAATTGCCTCAGTCGTTCTGAACCGTCAGCCCCGGGCTAGGCGGGTTCGACTTTCGCAGATAATCAAAGTACGCGAGTGCGAACAGGTCGCTGCGGTCTGCTACCGGGTCCGCAGAAGCGCGATCGAGTTCCTGCTGGTCAAAACCCGCGGCAGCGGGCGTTGGATATTCCCTAAAGGGAGCGCGGAACCAGGGCTCACCCACGCTCAGGCGGCGGCGATTGAAGCATTCGAGGAGGCGGGAGTTCATGGCCGGATTGAAGAAGCTGCGTTTGTCCGGTATATCCTGCAGGGCAAGCGTCTGAAAATTGCGAGATCGGCGGCCAGACCAATCCTGGTCAGCGCTCATCTCTGTGAGGTGCGGCGGCTCTGCCATCCAAAGGAATCCAACCGGAATCCAACCTGGTTTTCTATTGAGGACACGACTCGGCGCCTACGCTATGGCCGAAGAAATGAAGAGGGCGAAGAGTTCGCCCGCGTAGTCGAGCGAGCGGTCGCTCGTATCGAGCGACTGCGTCGCGCAACCAATGCAGACGCAGACCGACATGGTCGGAATCAGCGGCAAGACAGCCTGCATAAAATTCAGTTCGAAGCGCTACCGCTAACTCGTCGCCCGCTCGGCCGAGCGCAGGGATTGCCTGCAAGCCCGGCGCACGCACGTGAAATGTTGCCCTGTGAGGTCCTTCCGTTCGATGCGCGGCAGCATTCCGCTCGAAGGGCCGGACTGCCTTCCGGCGGAATGAGAGTCAAGGTTCTGGGTGCTGCCGCCAAAAGCAACGGTTGAATTGAATTTCTAACTATTCTTTATTTTTCGGTCGCTCAAACGCTTTCTGCAGATATTTGCGCGCTTCCTGGAGAGCGCCGAAGGTATCGTCGTTGGTCTGGATGGCTTGGCGATATTCGTTGATGGCACGTTCGCGCTGGCCGGTAATGTCAAAGATTTTGCCCAGCTGGATATGGCTCCAAACCTCAGTCCAGCGCGGCTCACCGTTACCGTTAATCGCAGAGCGGTAGGAATTTGCCGACGACTGATAGTTCCTCTGCAGGAAAAAGATCTCCGCGATGCGGTAGTGGGCCAGCGAACTGTTCTTATTCTGGTCAAGTGCTTTGTTGAATTCGGCCAGCGCGCCGGAGAGATCGCCCTGCTGCTGCAGAGCCTGTCCGCGAAGGATGGAAGCCCGCAGCTTCACGTCAGAGGTGTTGGTGAGCACGTGATGGTCGGGATCGATTGCGATTCGCCGCGGACGCCCAAAGGTCTCGACGGTGAAGGGTGAGTTCGTGCCCACCACTTCGATTTTCTTGTCTTCCGTTTTGCCGTCCGTGTCAATACGAAGATCGACGGGCATCCGGAACAAATCGAGGTCCTGGCCAATCTCTCCAGTCACGCGAAAACCTTTATTGCTGCCCAGGCGATAGGTTGTGTACTTCAATTTAAATTCCGGGGCGCCGGTGGAATCCAGCCACTGGGAAAAAAACCAGGTGAGCTGTTCGCCGTAATGTTTTTCGGCGATGGCTTTGAAGTCGTCCATGCTGGCCGATTTGCCGGCATAGGTCTCGGCAAATTCGCGCATCGTTTTAAGATATTTGTCCTCGCCGAGCACCCAGCGCAGCATGTGCAGAATCATCGCGCCCTTGTCGGTCACCAGTGACTGAAACTCGGTGGAGAAGGGATCCAGCTTGCTGGCGCTGGAAAGCGGCATATTATCGTAAGCCAGCGCTCCCACGGACATATCTTTCACCGCTTCTTCAAGACCGGCTGCGCCGGCGGCATTTTCCACATACATGGCTTCGGAATAGCGGGAAAATCCGTCGATTACCCACCAGTCATCCTTGGTTGCTGGACTCACCGACACTCCCCACCATTGATGGGCGATAGCGTTGGCCAGCAGACGATAATTTGTTTTTTCGGTGATCGAATGACCAGCCAGGCCGACGATTTCCGGCGCCCACGCGTACGGAACCGTATCACCCGGCAACTCAATCACGTTGAGCCTTTGCGATAAAGGTGTGCCGTAAAGAGTGATGAAGTAAGTAAATTCCTGTACCGCCGTCGTGGTGTATTCAGGAGCCAACTTCTGGTGATCGGGCTTAAAGAAGACGTGAAGGTCCATCCCGCCGTCGGAACTTTTATATTCCTGGAAAATTCCTGCGACGATGCTGCCGGGAAAACTCGGTTTGGTATACACGAACGTAAATGTCTTGGTCGGGAGCCCGTTGCTGTTGGGCTTTTTCGAGGGCCCATTATCGGTGACTGTAGATTTTCCGCTGCCGATCGCCACCATGTGAGCCGGCACCGTAACGCTGATCGTCGAGGTGAAGCGGTTCAGTCCATACCCGCTCACCGGAAACCAGCGCCCGGAGTACAGCAGGTAGCTGGTGTCATCGCCAATGTAGGCCAGCTTTAGCCCGGGCACTGGGCTGTCATCGGCATTTTCGATCTCGCCCTCGTATTCGAAGGTGAGCGTGGTCGAAGCGTCCTTGGACAATCCGGCGGGCAGCGGCACGCGGATGGTCGAATCCTGCGTAACCCGTTCAGCTGACAGCGGCTGGTTCTTGTCGTCGAGAACTCGGGTGACCCGCAGCCCGTTATGGAGCTCGAAAATAGCGGTGTTCAAATCCTGAAGGGCAGTGAATTTGACCTTGGCTCGCGCCGCAATCTGATGGAGATGCGGCGTCAGTTCAGCCTCGATCTGGTAGTCGTCCACCCGCAGGTGGGCTTTTTCGGCGGCCCAAGAGGGAATCGCGATGAAAATCAACAGCAGCAGGGCAGAGGAAGCCGAGAGGACGCTCTGGGCGCGCCGAAGCTGTATCTGCATTAAGGAGAGTCTCCCGGATATGGGCCTAGCCATTCCTATGATGAAGATTCTTACCTAAAAGATGCCGGGAGCACAAGGTTTTGGGAAAGCAACGGCTAGCTTTTAGCTGCTCCCTTTTGGCCTGAACCATCCCCTGAGAAAGTCCAGAATGATCTTTGCGGCGCGGTCTGCTGGAGACTGCGGGACTTCTCCGGCAGCCTCGTTTCGGCCTGGGTTGAGCTTGATCTTCACCCGAGTTAAGCCATCCAGCATGCGTTCGCGCCTGCGGCCTTCGGGGAGGATTTCCTTCACTTGGGCGACGACATTTGTAGCCGTGAACTCATGCTGCACCAGCTCTGGGACGACTTGCTCCCCGGCAATCAGATTGACCATGGCAAAGTGCGGAATTTTAACCCGAGGCTTGCCCAGCACATAAGTGAGCGGCGAGACGCGGTAAACCATCACGAACGGAGTACGCATCATCGCGGCCTCCACGGTTGCGGTTCCGCTGGCAACGATACCTGCACGGGAATGCCAGAGCGCGGGCAGAGATTCGGGGACGAGGACGATGCGTTGCCGGCCAATTATGCTTTCAAGAAAAGCGCGGTCGAGGGTGGGCGCTACCGGCAGAACAAATTCGTGATCGGAGCCCAGTTGGGCGGCTGCTTGCTGAATGGTCGGCAAATTCATGCGGACTTCTTTAACCCGGCTGCCGGGCATGAGAGTGATCCAATATTTTGCGGGATCGAGATGAAATTGCCTGGCGTAGTCGTTGCGGTCGATCGCTGGACTCGGTAAATCGGCCAGGGGATGGCCGACGAAGGTCGCGTCCACTCCACGGTCGCGGTAGAACTTTTCTTCAAACGGGAAAATCACCAGCGCTTTATCGATGTAGTCGCGCAGCAGGCGCACGCGTCCCTGGCGCCACGCCCAGAACTGCGGCGCAACGTAATACACCACAGGAATGCCGCGCCTCTTCATCTGCCGCGCCACACGCCAGTTGAAGGCAGGCGAGTCGATGACGATGGCCAGACCAGGCTTGCGCTTGTCGGCCTCTTTGATCAGATGCTGGTAGAGGCTGTAAATCTTGGGCAGGTGGCTGAGAATTTCGGTGATCCCGACGACCGAGAGGTCTCTCGCGTCGACCAAGGTGTCGCAGCCAGCAGCGCGCATGCGCTCTCCCCCGACGCCGAAGAATTCAAGCTGCGATGCTTCTGTGAAGTGAGGTGCTTGTATGGATAGAGATGCCTGTGTGGGGACAGCCGCCCCCGGCTGTCGCGCGGTGCGCAGCTCCGCCGGGTTTCGCTCGGCAGCCCGATGCAGAGCCTCAATGAGCTGCGCGCCGTACATTTCCCCGGAAGCTTCGCCGGCTGAGATCAGGATTCGCAAGGGAGCATTGTAAGGCTGGATGCCTAATCATCCGCACTCGCGGTAACTTCTGGTTGTGGGAGATCGGACCGGTTGGAGGGCGCCCGCACCCCACCGATCTCCTGATCCTTATACTGCAGCTGATAAAGCTTGAAGTAAATCCCGCGCTGGGCGAGGAGTTGCTGGTGCGTGCCCATTTCGCGGACCTGGCCTTTGTGCATAACGATAATTTTGTCGGCCCGCTGCACCGTGGAAAGGCGGTGGGCGATGATCAGCGACGTGCGTCCCTCCACCATGCGGCTGAGGGCGTCGCGCACCCGGAATTCGGTTTCGGTATCGACACTGGAAGTAGCTTCGTCGAGAATTAGAATCTTCGGTTCGTGGGCTAGGGCGCGAGCAAACGAGATCAGTTGCTTCTGGCCGGTGGAAAGAGTGGAGCCGCGCTCGCGGACTTCTTCGTCGAAGCTTTTGGGCAGAGTGCGGATGAAGTCGGCGAGGTTTACGTCTTCGGCAGCTTTCTCTACGTCTGCGTCCTTAATGCGTTTTGTGCCTAGCCGGATATTCCCGCCGATCGTCCCGCTGAACAGGAATGGATCTTGCAGGACCACGCCGAAACGGCTGCGCAACTCAGCCAGGTCCATATCCTTCACGTCAACCCCGTCGATTCTGACTGCGCCTTTTTGGACATCGTAGAACCGCAACAGGAGCGAGACGAGCGTAGTCTTGCCGGCACCAGTGTGGCCGACGATGGCCACGGTCTCGCCGGGTTCGATGGCGAAGCTCACGTCGCGGAGGACCCAGTCGGGGGCTGAGTTGCTAGCTGGAGCAGTGCTTGTGAAGAGCGAAGAGACTGCCGAACTTTGCTCGGCTGGACGGGCAAGAGTGCCCGTCCCCACCCGAGCACTTGTCTCCCCACGGTCTTTGCCTGGATCGACATCGCGGTAGGAGAACCAGACGTGATCGAATTCGATGCGGCCTGCTCCTTCGGGACGCTTAACAACCGGCGGTGAAACTACCTGCACCGGCGTGTCCAGCAGCTTGAAGATGCGCTCGCTGGCGGCCATAGCCGATTGTAGGATGTTGTATTTTTCGCTGAAGTCCATGATGGGGCGGAAAAAGCGCAACGCGTACTGGATGAACGCGACCAGCACACCCAACGACGCCACGGCGGGCACCAAACGAAATGCGACCAGCGTCTTCCAATTGAAACTCACGCCAACGCTGGTCACAGGAACGCTTCGCATCACGTCACCGCCGCCGAACCAGATAACGCAGGCAATCGCTATCGCAGAGAGAATCTCAACCACCGGGTAATAAACCGAGTAGGCCATGATCGCGTCCTTAAAGGCATCCATGTGACTGCGATTAATTTCTGAAAAGCGGTCGTAGGCTTTGCGCTCGCGATTGAAGAGCTGCAGCACCACCATCCCGCTGATGTGCTCTTGCAGATAAGAGTTGATGCGGGCAATGGCTACACGAATACGGCGGTAGGAATCGCGCACCCGGTCGCGGAAAATCTTTGTGGAATAAACGATGAAGGGCAGCACCGCAAAAGTGATTAGCGCCAGCCTCCAGTTCATGCACAGCATCACGCCGAGGATTCCAAAGAGCACAAAGATATCTTCGAAGATCGACACCACGCCGGAAGTGAACATCTCATTCAAAGCGTCCACGTCGGTGGTGACCCGCGTTACCAGGCGCCCGACAGGGTTCTGGTCGAAGAAGGCAACGTGCAGGCGCTGCAGATGCCGGAAGATCTGGCTGCGAAGATCGAACATCACTTTCTGACCAGTCCACTGCATGAAGTAGGTTTGCAGAAACTCAAGCAGAAAGCTAAAGACGAGCAGTCCAACATAAATCGCCGCGATCTGCGCAATGCCAGTGATGGCGCGCGGGCTGAGCCAACTCCAGAAACCCGTAGATAAGCCTTCGGCGGGAGCAAGATAGCGATCAATCGCCACCTTGGTGAGATATGGACCGAGAACGTCGGCGAAAGATTTCAGCACAATCGAAATCAGCGCAATCGCCACCTGCCAGCGGTATGGCCGGAGATACTTCAGCAGCCGCGCCATCAGGCGACTGTCGTAAGCTTTGCCTAATACTTCTTCTTCCTGCGACATTGATTCTTGACGATCCGTTTTCTAATGATAGTAAAACCGCGCCCATCGCGTTGCTAACAGGGTATCTCAAATAGATGGCGGCGGCGGATCGCAGGATGGAAAAGGTTGCCAGCCGGCCCAGATGGGATAATGGATTAGCATGCCCCTGGGGATTTACATTTCGGTGCCGTTCTGCCGCACCAAGTGCAGTTACTGCAATTTTGCCTCCGACGTATTTTCACGCGCCGTCTTCGACCGATACGTGGATCGGGTTTGCTCTGATATTGCCAGCGCGCCGCGGGTAGCGACCGAGATGGGCGGCCAGCTGGGACGCGAGGTGGATTCCATTTATCTGGGGGGTGGGACGCCGACCGTGCTCGCAGCCGCACAACTCGAACGAATCTTTACCAAAGTGCGATCGCAGTTTGACGTACAGGCCGGTGCAGAGGTCACGGTCGAGTGCGCTCCCGGCACGCTTACCGCGGCCACTCTGGAAAGTTTACCGGGCTGCGGTGTGAACCGCGTCAGCTTCGGAGTGCAATCGTTCGTCGACCAGGAAGCGGCGGCGGTCGGTCGAATGCACAAACGATCGACGGTGCTGGAGGACATCGCGCGACTGCGTGCTGCAGGAATTGCCAACATCAACATCGATCTCCTCGCCGGATTGCCGCACCAGACCGCCGAGAGCTGGGAATACTCATTGTCGGAAGCAATCGCGACCGGTGCGTCCCACGTGAGCGTCTACATGCTCGAGGTGGATGAAGAGTCGCGGCTGGGGCGGGAATTGCTGGCGGGCGGCACGCGCTATCACGCGCACTTTGTCCCCGATGAAGAGGCTGTGGCTGATTTCTATCTGGCAGCTTGTGACAAGCTCGGAGCGGCGGGGATTGCGCAGTACGAGATTTCCAACTTCGCCTGCGAAGGTTTCGACTCGCGACACAACTTGAAGTACTGGACACGGCAGCCTTACTTTGGCTTTGGCGTGGACGCGCATTCCATGCTGAACTCGACCACTCCGGAAAACGACGCGATGCGATTTGCGGCCTCTGACTCCCTGGAACAGTATATGAATGGCGGAGCTCTGCAACGAACCGCAGTCCCGCGACTGGCCGCTTTGGAGGAAAGTTTTTTCCTCGGGCTGCGGCTGAATCGCGGCGTAAACTTGGGCAAACTTGCGGCGAAATTTGGCGAAGCCGCCGTGAGAAACGCTCGCGGCGCGACAGCAGACTTAATCAGCCTGGGCCTCTTGGAGGAGAAGGGAGACTTGGTCTGGCTGACTTCTCGCGGGAGGTTGCTATCGAATGAAGTCTTCGAGCGCTTCCTTTTGGCGGACGAAGTGCTTCGCTGATTTCAGCTCGCATCGCGGCAGGTGCGTGCAATCCGTTTTCCAGCGAACCATACGGTCGGTTGGGCTGCACGCGCTCAGGGGTCGAACGTTCAATGCTGGCGCGGCCTCGCGCGCTCCCGCCGACAAATCTCCGCAGTAACTTTTCCCGGTTCGCCCGCTATGGTGTAATCGATAACAGTCCGCAGCGGTGGAGGAATCTTGGATTTTCAACTGAACGACGAGCAGCAACATTTGAAGAAAACCGTTCGTGAGTTCGCCGAGCGCGAGATTTTGCCTAATGTCATGACGTGGGACGAAGCTTGCGAGTTTCCGCTTGCTACCGTCAAAGAACTGGGCAAGCTTGGGCTGTTGGGAATAGTTTTTCCCGCAGAGTACGGTGGCGCGGGCATGGGCTATGTGGAATATGTCATAGCCATCGAAGAGTTGTCGCGTGTAGATGGGTCGGTCGGCATCATCATAGCCGCACACACTTCGCTTTGTTCCAACCATATCTTCCTTGCCGGCAATGAGGCGCAAAAGAAGAAGTATGTCAGCAAGCTGGCGACCGGCGAATTCATCGGTGCCTGGGGATTGACCGAGCCATCGTCGGGTTCGGATGCCGGGAGCGCGCGTATGACGGCGAAGCGCCGAGGAAACAACTGGGTGTTGAACGGGACCAAGACTTTTTGCACGAACGGTCATTATGCTGACGCGGTTGTGGTCATTGCTGTGACGGATCGCGCAGCCAACACGCACGGGCTTTCGGCCTTTATCGTCGACAAGGAAACGAAAGGATTCCGTCCCGGCAAGAAAGAGAACAAGCTGGGGTTGCGGGCCAGCGACACGGCGGAGATGATTTTCGAAGATTGTGTGGTTTCGGCAGAGAATTTGCTGGGCAAGGAAGGCGACGGCTTCATCGACGCAATGCGCGTGCTCGATGGCGGCCGCATCTCGATTGCTGCTTTGTCGCTGGGCATGGCGCAGGGCGCCTACGAGGCCGCTCTAAATTATTCCAAGGAACGGCGGCAGTTCGGCAAGGCAATTGGGGAGTTTCAGGCGATCCAGTGGAAGCTGGCCGATATGGCGACGGAGATTGACGCGGCGCGATTGCTCACTATGCGGGCGGCGTCGATGAAAGATGCGGGAATGAAAACGACGCTGGAGTCATCCATGGCGAAACTGTATGCCAGCGAAGTCGCCGTTAGGTGCGCCAATGAAGGCGTGCAGATTCATGGTGGCTACGGCTTCATCAAAGACTATCCGGCCGAGAAGTATTATCGTGACGTGAAGCTGTGCACAATCGGCGAAGGCACCAGCGAGATTCAGAGACTGGTGATAGCGCGGCAACTGCTCAGGGACTGATACGCCCGGTGGTGCGCTACTTTCATTTTGAGACTGGCGGGTAGCGTAAATGTTTGAAGGTCTGTTTCATGCGATTCACTGGCTGCTGATCGCGGTTGTAGGTTTCGTGGCAGGTTTCGTGGTGATCCTCCCATAAGTGCAGATTTTAAAGACGGCCGGTTTCAGATTTGGCTGTCCCTTCTGATACTGATTCCTCTGGTCAATCTGTGCGCACTTTACCCTGGTTTCGCGAGATGGCGGATGAATTCAAAGTAGCCACTCCCTTACTCCCAGCAGGTTTCTTCTTCCTCGTCTTCTGCTTTACACTGATCGGTTGAGTCAACAAATCCAAACATGGATTGAGCAGCTTCGCGCCGGCGATATTCGTGCGCTCTCTCGCGCCATTTCTACCGTGGAGAACCGCAAACCGGGATGGACCGAACTCCTGAAAGCTTTGTTTCCGCACAGCGGCAAGGCGCGCGTCCTGGGGCTGACCGGGCCGCCAGGAGCTGGGAAGAGCACGCTGGTCGATCAGTTGGCCCGCCACTACCGCAAAGAGAATTACACGGTAGGCATCATCGCAGTCGACCCGACCAGCCCTTACACCGGCGGCGCGATTCTTGGCGACCGCATCCGCATGCAGGAACATTTTTCTGATCCAGGGATTTATATTCGCAGCATGGCGACGCGCGGTTCGCTCGGCGGGCTGGCGCGCACGACGGCCGATGTAGCTACAGTGCTGGACGCTTCGGGGCGCGAGCTGATCATGATTGAGACGGTCGGAGTGGGCCAGGATGAGGTCGACATCGTGCGGCTGGCCGAAATCACCATTGTGATTTTAGTTCCAGGCATGGGCGATGATGTGCAGACCATCAAAGCCGGCATCATGGAGATTGCCGATATCTTCGTCATCAACAAAAGCGACCGTGACGGCGCTGATAATGTGGAGCGCGAGATTCGGACGCTGCAATCCCTCGCTGTGCGCCATGATGGATGGACTCCGCCGATCATCAAGACTGTTGCCAGCCACGGCCTGGGCATCAGGGAACTCGCGGGCGCCGTCTCGGACTACGAGGCGTACCTGCAGAAGGAAAATCTGGCGCTAAACAAGAGCGTCGAGAACTGGCAGGAGCGCCTCCTCCAAATGTTGCGAGATGCGCTCCTTGAAAAGGCTCGGGAGCAGATGAGCGATGGGGGCGTGGCCCAGTATGCGACCGAAGTAGCCGAGCACAAGCGCGATCCCTATACCCTGATTGAGGAGATTGCGGCGAACGTGGGGAAAAACTGATGGTGAAAATTGATCATCTTGGGATTGCGGTGAATTCTCTGTCTGCGGCGAAGACCATCTACGAGAAGCTGGGCCTGAGGGTCTCTTCCGAAGAAACCGTGGAGCAAGAGCAGGTGCGGGTGGTAATGGTTGCGGTGGGCGAGAGTCGATTGGAATTGCTGGAAGCGACGTCGGAAGATTCAACCATCGCGAAGTTTGTTGCCAAGCGGGGCGAAGGATTGCATCACCTGTGCTTGCGCGTGCCGGATTTGCCTGCGGCCGTTGAGCGTCTGAAGAAAGACGGCATGCGCTTAGTCTCGGACGAGATCAAAACTGGCGCTGGAGGGCATCAATACGTTTTTGTGCATCCGGCCAGCGCGGGTGGGGTACTGCTGGAGTTGGTCCAAGAATAGCTTCAAAGCTGACTGGCTGGGGATATCGCGCCGCACGTAAGCAATGTTTTTTCATGCTTTTTCTCGCCATTGATACTTCCGGCAAGCAGGGCAGCATCGCGGTAGCGCGAGCCGGGGATCGGTCTGGCGATGAGCCGGACGTGGAAGTGATCAAGATCGCGTCGCTAGTGGGTGGAACTTTTTCTGCGGAGCTTGTTCCGCAAATCGCCGCGTTGCTTTCGAGCGCTGGATTCAGCAAGGCAGACATCGGGGCCTTCGCAGTAGCCTCCGGACCGGGCTCGTTCACCGGCCTTCGTATCGGCCTCGCCGCAGTGAAGGCGCTCGCGGAAGTCCTGAACAAGCCGATCGCGGCAGTGTCGCTACTGGAAGTGTGCGTCTTCCTAAGCGGTTCTGAAGGCAAAGTGATGGCTGCCTTGGATGCTGGACGGGGGGATGTCTACGTGGGAGAGTGCGATGTCTCTACGCAAACCGCGCCGACGCTAAGAGAGCACATCTTGACCAGGAGCGAATTTCTTTCCCGGGCGCGAGGCTGGACAGTGGTGACTCCAGACTCGGGTCTTGCCGAGGCCGCGGTTGCGGCTGAGTTATCAATCTCACGGCTGGCGCCGATCTCGGCCGCTGACGTAGCACGCTTGGGCTGGCGCAAGATTTTATCCGGCGAGACGATTGCTCCTGAGCAGTTGGAGGCGAACTACATTCGCCGCACCGATGCCGAAATGCTTGAGAGAATCGGTTCTTAGCTTGCGCCTTCGACAGGCAAATCACGCCGATATCCCCGGGATGATCGAGCTCGAACATCAGAGCCCGGCCGCAGCTCATTGGTCTCGGCAGCAATACGAGAGCCTGTTCGCAAGCAGTGACCCTCAATTTTCCCGACGTTTTATCTTGGTAGTTGAGACGTCGTCCGAAAACCAGTCTGAGAAAGCCTCAAGCGAGCCGGGCCGGATTTTGGCATTCCTGGTGGCGCATGGAATTGACCAAGAATGGGAGCTAGAGAACATTGTTGTAGCAGAACAGTCGCGTCGGCACGGCATTGGAGCTCGCCTGATCAATGAGCTCATGCGTCTCACCCGCGCAAACGATGGCCGGAGAATGTTCCTTGAGGTTCGCGAATCGAATTACGTCGCTCGTGCCCTGTATCGGAAGATGGGATTTGCGGAAACCGGATCGCGCGTTGATTACTACTCCGATCCTTCCGAAGACGCAATAGTCTATCGTTTAAGCCTGTGAGGGGTTCTCAAAACGAGACTGCACCAAAAATATGGCATTGAACCAGTTTTGGGGCTGTGGTAGCTTGAGCCTAGAAATCCCCCAATGGAGGTCCGCCTGGATGCTGACTTCGAATGACGCTCTGCTGACCAATCATGATGAGTTCCGCAAGCTGGCTCAGGAGCATATGCAATATTCCACCCGTCTTGATTCTCTCACCCAAAAGCGTTATCTCAGCGAAGATGAAAAGCTGGAGGAAGTCCGGCTGAAGAAGCTTAAGCTGCGGCTCAAAGACCAGATGCAATCGATTGAGCGGCAGTACCGGCAGCAATTTGGCGCTCAGGTAGCTTAAGTTTTTTGCCACCAAGAAGCGGCTGCTACTGCAAAGGTCGTTCTGTATCTACACATGTTGTGTCTAGACATGGGCGCTGATCAGCGCCTTTCTTTGTTTGCGCCTCGGCCAAATTGAGACCTACTCGCTCGTCCCTGCTCTATAATTGGATTTACTCTCATGGTTCGTGACGGCTACTTTTACGCTCTCGGCCTGGCGGTTGCCGGCATCCTCGTGGGATGGTTCGCGGGTCCGGCCTGGGCTGTGGTGCCGTTGTTGCTCGCGTTGTTTTTCCTTTGGTTCTTTCGCGATCCGGAACGTACGATTCCAGGCTCGCCAGGCGCTATAGTTTCGCCCGCGGACGGAAAGGTCACGGACGTCTCATGGCTGACGGTTGGGGGAGAGAAAAAGACGCGTATCAGCATCTTCTTGAACGTCTTTGATGTGCATGTGAACCGTTCGCCGATCGCTGGAATCGTGCGCGAAGTGCGGTATCAGCGGGGAAAATTTCTGAACGCGATGGATGAAGCTTCGGCCGAGGAGAACGAGCAGAACATCGTCCGCGTAGAAGGGGATGGCCAAACGGTCATCTTCAAGCAAATCGCTGGATTGCTGGCGCGCAGAATTGTCTTCCATCCCAAAGTTGGCGACCGGCTCGAGCGCGGCCAACGGGTCGGTCTGATCAAATTTGGCTCGCGTACAGATGTACTGCTCGATTCGACGGCCAGCCTGCAGGTGAAGGTGGGCGACCGGGTTCGTGGCGGGGCAAGCATCCTGGCCTACCTGCAGCCTCAGGGCGAACTGGCAAGTGCAGGACGTCATTCTACGGACGACGGGGTACGCTGATGGACCTTCCCATTCCAAAACGTCCGCCGGGTGGTCGACGCCGAATGAGCAAGGGGATGTACATTCTCCCTTCGCTGTTCACGACAGGGAATATGGCGGCCGGCTTCTATGCCATTCTTGAAGTTGTTCACGCCAGTGCCCTAAACTCCTGGCATTTGGATAATGCCGCCAAAGCAATTGGATTCGCCGTGCTGTTTGACGGGCTGGATGGGCGAGTCGCCCGAATGACGGGCACGAGCAGCGACTTCGGCAAGGAACTGGACTCTCTGGCCGACGTGATCACGTTTGGGGTGGCTCCAGCGATGCTGGCTTGGACGTGGGGATTTCACCTGATGCCGCCGGTAGCGCTTACGGAGTGGAACATTAAGTTGACCCAGCTGGGGGCGATTGCCAGCTTCCTTTTTCTGATGGCCGGCGCCAGCCGGCTGGCCAGATTCAACATCACGACAAACGCGCAACCTTCCAATCCGGGACGGCCAGGGAAGAAATATTTTGTTGGCATGCCCATTCCGGCGGGTGCAGGAGTGATTGCCGCCGTGGTTCATTTTCAGTCAGGGTTTCCTCTCGACTCCTGGTACACGGCGATCACTTGGCTCGCGATGGTCGCCGCAGTGGGCTACCTGATGGTGAGTACCTGGCGGTTCTATAGTTTCAAAGACATTGATTTCAGCTCTCGTCACCCGTTTCGCCTGATCATTCTCTTTGGCGCGCTATTTGCCGGAATTTGGTTCTTCTCGAAGCCCGTGCTCTTCGCAGTCGCGCTGCTTTATACGTTCTCCGGGGTATTCTGGCGTTTACAGTGGATCCTTCGTCGCCGGAGCCAGCCTCCGCCACCGCCATACAAGGAGGCGTCTCAGACTTCATGAGTAGTCCGTCGAAAATTGTGGCGTCGCCCTATGCTTCCTCCGCACGCGGGCAGCTTTATCGCACTGCCATTGTGGGTGCCGGCACGCTCAAAGGGAAGGAAGTCGCAGAGATGCTCAGCGAGCGCAACTTTCCCGCGATTGATGTGCGTCTGCTCGACGATGACGAGTCGATCGGACAGCTCGAAGCCACAGGCGACGAGATCAACTTCATCCAGAGTGTGCGCGCCGAGCAATTCACCAACATGGATTTCACTTTCTTTGCCGCCGACGCCGAAACCACGCGCCAGAACTGGAAGCGCGCCCACGATGCCGGCAGTGCGATTATTGATCTTTCAGGCGCCCTCGAAGAGGAAGCGGGTGCCGATGTGCGTTCTCTCTGGGTGGAGCGCGAGCGCGGGCGGAAGTGGCAACCGGCGCTGCAGCCAGCTCCGTGCGTTGTGCCCCATCCCGCGGCTGTGGCTCTCGCCTTGCTCCTGCTGCGCGCGCGCCAAGCAAGCGCTGTTCGCGGCGCTGCTGTGACGGTTTTCGAACCAGCTTCCGAACAAGGGCAGAAGGGCATGGACGAGTTGCATCAACAAACTGTCAATCTATTGTCCTTCCAAACATTGCCCAAGGATCTGTTCGATACGCAAGTAGCGTTCAATATGCTGGCGCGCTACGGACAGAACTCGAAGTTGTCACTGGATTCGCTCGAGGCACGGGTTCACCGCCACTATCAGAAACTTGCGGGAGCGGATGCGCCCCAGCCCGCGCTGCTGGTGCTTCAGCCGCCAGTGTTTCATGGACACGCATTGAGCATTTTTTTGGAAATGGAGCAGCCAGTCAATCAGGAAAAATTGTCACAAGCCCTGACTGGAGATCACGTGACGCTGGCTGGATCCGAAGACGATTCGTACCCCAGCAACGTGAATACGGCGGGTCAGCCTAATGTTATGGTTTCTCTGAAGGCCGAACCATCGCGTCCCAATTCAATCTGGCTCTGGGCTGCGGTGGACAATTTGAGAGTCGCTGCCATCACCGCTGTGGAATGTGCTGAGAGCATGATCGCAACCCGACCGGTTGGGAAGATCCAATGAGATGGTGGTGCGCGGTATGCCTGGCGGTGCTGGCAGCCGGCTCTGGTTGCGGATACCATACCGCCGGAAGCGCTGTGCAGCTTCCGGAAAATGTTAAGACAATCGCGGTTCCCGCTTTCACGAATGTCACCACTACATATCGGATCGAACAGATGCTTACAGCGTCCGTGGTGCGCGAATTCACCACTCGTACGCACTATCACATCCTGAATGAACCTGGCGAAGCAGCCGACGCCACCCTGCGCGGCACCGTGATTTCCACCTCCGCGTCGCCCCTTACCTACAACTCCGCAACCGGCCAGGCCGCCAGTGTTTTAGTGGTGGTGAGTATGAAAGTTTCGCTCACAGACCGGCAGGGCAAAGTGCTCTACCAGAATCCTTCCTATTTGTTTCGCGAGCAGTATGAAGTTTCGCAGGACCTGGCCAGTTTTTTTGAGGAAAATTCTCCGGCCTACCGGCGGCTCTCCCAGGATTTTGCACGGACCCTGGTCTCTAACATTCTGGAGGGCTTCTAAATGCTAGAGTCTGTAGCGAAGCTTTTCCTGACGATGGAGGATTTCTGATGCGGGCGTTTGCCCAAGCGGAGCGGTTCGTCACCGAATTGGAATCGCGCAAGCTGCGTCCCGCTTACGTGTTCGTTGGCGATGAGGCTTTCTTTCGCAGACGATTCCGCCACGCAATCCTCGAGCACCTTGTTCCGGCCGATCTGCGTGACTTCGGTCTATTCGAATTCGACCTGGCAGAGAACGATCTTGCCGAAGTTCTCGACCGTGCCCGCACGCCCTCGCTGGTGGCGCCGTTTCAGGTATTTTTCGTGCGTGGGGTGAAGAATCTTTTTGGCCGCGGGTCCAACGAAGAAAAGCTCGCCGCCATCGAGGACTATTGTAAGAGCCCGAATCCCGATGCGCTCATTGTTTTCGTAGCCGACCACATCAGCATTCCCGCCGACGTCCGCCGCATGGAGATGCAGGACAAAGAACGCTACCAGCGCATCCGCGAAACCATGGGCCCGTACTGCGGCATCGTTGAGCTGGCGCGCGTGGAAGGAGGCGAAGCGGTGCGCTGGATCGCCGAATTCTGTGCCAGCCGCGCGATCCCCGTGAAGATTGACCCGGACGGCGCCCGCGAGCTGGTCGACGCGCTCGGCGGCGACATGATGATGATCTCCAATGAACTGGAGAAGCTCATGCTCTACGTCGGCGCCAAGAACCACATCACGCTGGGCGACGTCGAAACCATGGTGCTGGCCGCCAAGCAACGCTCGCTCTACGAATTGACTGACGCAATCTCCGCAAGAGATCGCGTGCGTGCGCTCGAAGTGCTCGATGCGATGCTGTTGTCAGGCGATGGCGAAGAAGCCTCCATTGGACATATCTACATGCTGGCCAGAACTTTCCGCCAGATGCTGGTGATTCTCGAGCGCAACGTGCGCGACCAGCGCATGCTCTGGGCCGCGCTGTGGCAGGGCTTTCGGGTGCCTCCATTCGCCGCGGACGACATCATCAAGCAAGCTCGCCGCTACAAATCCCGCCGCGACTTGACTCGCGCAATTCGCCTCGTGGCCAAGGCCGATTTGGCTCTGCGATCTAATCCTGTGAGCAAGCGGATGGTATTGGAACGTCTGGTGATGGACTTGACTACCGAGCCCAGGTTGGAAACCCCGGGATGGATGCAGGATCAGTTGCCGGAGTAGCTGCGGTCAGGCTCTCGTCTGCCGCTTGAATCGACACCAGGGCGCCTGTCCCCGCTGCCTCAATTGCACTAACGCCGCTGAGGTCCACAATAATGTCTCGCCCATAGTGATCAACGGCCGCGCACAAGAGAGTGGATTCTAGTCCCGTAAACGAGTCTGCCATAACAGCGCAGAGTCACCACGCTGTGAACTTTCACCGGTTATGCGCAACACCTGTTCGTCTCCTCGTGACAAAAGCCAGGAAAAGTATTCCTGCTTGCAAACGATCGGCATCATGACGAGTGTGCCGTCAGGAAGCGTGAGGCTCCTGTAAGCATTTGTATGGTTTCGGATTAAGGATCGTTATCAGGCGCAGGTCGAGGTCGGCAGTGAGTGGCTGAGTTTGTGAGCAGCCGGTATATTTGGATTAGGTAAACCAAGTGCGGCTGCAGATTGCTCAAATTGGGGAGGAAGTCTTGCGGGCGCCGGCCAATGAGCTGTCCCGCGAAGAGATACTCAGCACGAAAACGCAGGAATTGATTGAACACATGCGCGACACAATGCGCAATGCGCCCGGGGTTGGGCTGGCGGCGCCGCAAGTGGGTGTTGCCTTGCAGTTGGCTGTCATCGAGGACCGTGAGGAATACCACAGGAGGCTTTCTCCGGCGCAATTGTCGGAAAGGCAAAGGCAACCGATTTCATTTCACGTCATTATTAATCCTCGGATTGTTTCGGCGGACAACACCGGCCTCGAGTTCTTTGAGGGTTGCTTGAGTGTGACAGGCTATTCGGCGATTGTGCCGAGAGCGCGAGCGGTCACCGTGGAATACCTGAATGAGCACGCGGAAAGCAAAACGGTCGACGCGGTTGGCTGGTATGCGCGAATCTTGCAGCACGAGATCGATCACCTTGCCGGAGTGCTCTACGTGGATCGTATGCATACCCGCACGTTAACCACACTTGAGAATCTCGAACATTATTGGAAGGACCTGCCAACGTCCGATGTTCTTGCCAAACTAAAGTCCGGCCTCGGCAACCGTGGACGTCAGGGTTAAGTCTGACATCGACTGTGTTTCCCTTGGAACCACTACGCCAGCCAGATGTCGGATCGCCGCGATCCGTGCGCTAATCACATCCCCACGAAAACAGCCCAGGAGAAGGTAGCACTCCTGGTCGGAATATTTTTCCAGGATTGACATGACGAAGACAATCGCTCGAATGAATTGAGCCTTACGATGTCGGGATGAAGGGCTTTCGACTGGCGTGAGGTGGAAAAGCTATACGCTGCGCTTTCCAGCTCTCCGCAGAAAGACTCGCTCCCAGCGCGTAAGGATCAAGTGGCCTATGAAAAGCATCTAATCGCTTTTTAATAGGGACGAAACTGCCGGATGTAGGCAGCTCCCCTTTCAGGCCCATGCCGGCGTCCGAGGCGCTGCAACCTATCGAGATCATGCCGCCGATCTCAGGCGCCAGAACCTGGATGTTTGTGGATCGCTATAATCAAAACAGCCTGCTTCGGCGCCGAATGGGGCTGAGCTAGAGCGATAGTGCGCAGAAGGCTCAATGAGTGAGTTCCGGCCATGAGGCTTCGGCCTCGTGCCGATATTACCGACATCGCCACGCCCAGGGCATCAAGAAAACATGACGAAAGTCCACCAACATCCTCTTGAAAAGATCCTCGAACATCGCATCGCCATCATCGATGGAGCGATGGGCACGACCATCCGCACCTACGGCATGACGGAAGCTGACATCCGCGGGGAGCGCTTCAAGGACTCGAAGAAGGGCCTGCTGAACAACGGTGACCTCTTCTCGCTGACTAAGCCGGAGATGATCGGAGACATCCATCGCCGGTTTCTCGAGGCCGGAGCGGACATCATTGAGACGAACACCTTCGGTGCGACCAGCATTACCCAGAGCGAATTTTTTGTGGACGATCCGCGCGAGCACGGCGGTCGGAAGGATCCAGAGTTCTATCAGAAGATCATCGACGATCCGTTCCTTGGCAGCTTGGCTTGGGATATCAACGAGGAATCGGCGCGGCAGTGCCGGGAATGGGCCGATCGTGTCGGCAGCGCAACTTCGCGTCAGCGATTCGTAGCGGGTGCGATCGGGCCGCTGACCGTGTCTCTTTCGAACTCGCCCGATGCCGATGATCCTGGCTTCCGGGTGGTCACCTTCGATCAGGTTAAGACCGCCTACCTGCAGCAGGTGCGCGCCCTTATCGCGGGCGGCGCGGACCTACTTCTGGTCGAGACGATCTTCGACTCGCTGAACGCCAAGGCTGCACTCGTTGCTATCCGTGAAGTGTTCGATCAAAACGGCAAAGAGCTGCCGGTGATGATCTCGGCGGCGGTTGGGCGTGGCGGCGAGACGATGATCTCCGCGCAGACCACTGAGGCGTTCTGGAATGCGGTGCAACACGTGAAGCCGCTGTCGGTGGGGCTCAACTGCTCTCTCGGACCCGATCTGATGTATCCGTTCCTGGAGGAGCTCTCGGAAAAAGCCGACGTAGCGATCTCGTGCTACCCGAATGCTGGTTTGCCGAATCCCCTCTCGCAAACTGGCTTCGATCTGGGGCCGCAGGACATGGCCGGATACCTGGGCGATTTTGCACAGGCAGGGCTGATCAACATTGCCGGCGGCTGCTGCGGCAATACACCCGAGCACATCGCCGCTATCGCCAAAGCGCTCGAAGGCCAGCCTCCGCGAAAGCTGAGGACCACGCGTAATGGAAGACCCTACGCCCGCCTGAGCGAGAGCACGGCATGAGCGTAGCAGAAAGCGTGATCGCTCCGACGGAGACGAAGCCCCTCCGTCTTTCGGGATCGCAGCCGTTCACCCAGCAGCCCGGCGTCTACATCATGATCGGCGAGCGGACCAACGTGGCCGGTTCCCCTAAGTTCGCGAAGCTGATTAAGGAAGGCAAATACGAGAAAGCTGTAAGCGTTGCTCGGCAGCAAGTAGAGAATGGGGCGAATGTTCTCGACATCTGCATGGACGAGGGCATGATCGATGGCGTCGCCGCGATGACACGCTTCCTGCAGTTGCTCGGGAGTGAACCCGAGGTTGCCAAAGTGCCCTTCATGGTGGACTCCTCGAAATGGGAGGTTATCGAGGCAGGGCTCAAGTGCCTGCAGGGCAAGGGCATCGTCAACTCTATCTCGCTGAAAGAAGGCGAGGAAAAGTTTCGCCAGAACGCCGCTAAGGTTCTGAAGTACGGCGCGGCGGTGGTAGTAATGGCCTTCGACGAACGGGGCCAGGCCGCGACTTACGAGGACAAAATCCGCGTCTGCGAACGCGCCTACGGGATACTGGTCGACGAGGTCGGCTTTCCCCCCGAAGACATCATCTTCGATCCGAACATCCTTACCGTTGCGACGGGCATGGAGGAGCACAACAACTACGCAGTTGACTTCATCAATGCGACGCGCTGGATCAAGGCCAACCTGCCGCACGCGAAGGTCAGTGGCGGCGTCTCAAATATCTCGTTCAGCTTTCGAGGTAATAACAAGGTTCGGGAGGCCATGCACTCCGCGTTTCTTTATCACGCGATCGCGGCGGGCATGGACATGGGCATTGTCAACGCCGGTATGCTCGAGGTATATGAGGAGATTGAGCCAGAGCTCAAGGTGCTGGTCGAGGACGTGCTGCTTAACCGCCGTCCCGACGCGACCGAGCGCCTGGTGGAGCACGGTGAATCCCTCAAAGGGACAGGCACGGCGGCGAGTGAGAAGAAGGCGGAAGAATGGCGCAACGGTACGGTCGAAGAGCGTCTCTCTCACGCACTGGTGAAGGGCATCGACGCCTACATCGAGATCGACGCTGAGGAAGCCCGCATCAAGCTCGGCCGCCCTCTCTTGGTTATCGAAGGTCCGCTGATGGCCGGGATGAGTGTGGTCGGTGATCTGTTCGGGGCCGGCAAGATGTTCTTGCCCCAGGTGGTCAAATCTGCCCGCGTGATGAAGAAGGCGGTGGCGCACCTGACGCCGTTCATGGAGGCGGAGAAAGTTGCGATGGCTGCGGCTGGCCAAGTGGTCAAGGCGCAGGGAAAGATCGTACTCGCGACGGTCAAGGGTGACGTTCACGACATTGGCAAGAACATCGTCGGTGTTGTCCTCGCCTGCAATAACTACGAGGTCATCGACATGGGAGTGATGGTTCCCTGCGAAAAAATCCTCGAACGCGCCAAGCTCGAAAGGGCGGACATGATTGGCCTCAGCGGCTTGATCACACCGTCTCTCGACGAGATGGTGCACGTAGCCCGCGAGATGGAGCGTCAGGGCTTCAAGTTGCCGCTGCTCATCGGAGGGGCCACCACGAGCCGGGCGCACACCGCCGTCAAGATCGCGCCGCACTACAGCGAGCCCGTGGTACACGTCCTGGACGCGAGCCGTGCGGTGCCCGTGACGACCAGCCTTCTGAGTGACGAGGGTAAGTCGGCATTCGTCATGCAACTTCGTAGTGACTACGAGGCGGTTCGCAAGGCCCACTCCGCGCCTCGCCAGACGGTCGTTTCCCTCGAGGTCGCGCGCGCGAGGCGGACTCCGATCGAGTGGCGTGCCGAAGACCTTCCCGTGCCCGCCTTTACCGGTGTTCGCGCGCTGGACAACTTTCCCCTGGCGACGCTGCGCGAATTCATTGATTGGACACCGTTCTTCCACACCTGGGAGCTGAAGGGCGTTTACCCCCGCATTTTCGAGCACCCGGCGCACGGCGCGCAGGCGCGCCAAATTTTCGCCGAAGCCAACGCTCTTTTGGATGTCATCATTGAGAAGAACCTGATCACGGCGCGGGGCGTATACGGCTTCTTTCCCGCCAGCGCGGTGGGCGACGATGTCGAGTTGTACGCGGACGGCACGCGTAAAGAGGTTCTCGAACGGTTCCACTTCCTCCGCCAGCAATCAAACAAAGAAGGCAGCGAGCCATGCCGGTCGCTCGCCGACTTTATCGCGCCGAAGGAAACGGGATTGCCCGATCATATCGGTGCGTTCGCGGTAACCAGTGGGATCGGCTTGAAGGAGCTGTGCGACCGGTTCCGGGCGGAGAATGACGACTACAACGCGATCATGGCGGAGGCCGTCGCTGATCGCCTGGCAGAAGCCTTCGCCGAGTGCCTGCACAAGCGGGTGCGGGAAGAATGGAGTTACGGTCGTCAAGAAAATCTGAGCATCGCCGATCTCATCCAGGAGAAGTATCGTGGGATCAGACCGGCCGCGGGCTACCCGGCGTGCCCCGATCACACGGAGAAGGGCACACTCTGGCGATTGCTCGATGTGAAGGCGAATACCGGAATGCTGATTACTGAGTCGTTTGCGATGTGGCCCGGTTCGAGCGTGAGTGGACTCTACTTCGCACACCCGGAGTCGCGATATTTCAGCCTAGGCAGCATCGACCGCGATCAGGTCGAGGACTATCACAAACGCAAAGGGATGAGCATGGCGGAAGTCGAACGATGGCTAGGTCAAAATCTGAACTACGACCCTCCGGAACAGCAAGCTGATCCTGTGGCCGCGAGTAGCCAGCTGAACTCCTAGGAATTCGCTCTTAATAGCAAAGGCCGGGAGAGCGGTATGGACCATGGTCTTGACTAAAACTCAAAGATAAACTCAAAGATAAAAGGAAACGATTTGGCGATTCTGGTAGTCGGCGGTGCGGGATATATCGGATGCCATGCGGCGCGCGCTTTGCAACGCCACGGGTACGAAGCAATTGTCTACGACAATCTATCGCGTGGCCATGCTTTTCTGGCCGATGGCTTTGAGTTGGTGAAAGCTGACATCGTCGATGGCGAGCAGCTAGCTCGAGTTATGCGCCGCGTGAATGCGGTGATGCACTTCGCGGCACATTCCCAGGTGGGTGAATCCGTGCAGAATCCTCGAATATATTTTCAAAATAACGCAGAGGCGGGGGTGATGCTGCTCAACGCGGCATTGGACGCGGGGGTGCGACGTTTTGTTTTTTCGTCGACTTGTGCGGTGTATGGATTACCCGCAAAGCTTCCGATCACGGAAGATACCCCGCGACAGCCGGTGAATCCCTACGGGACCTCCAAGCTTTTCTTCGAGAATGCGCTCGAAGCTTACGATCGGGCATACGGATTGCGTTACGTGAGCCTGCGGTACTTTAATGCCGCAGGAGCCGACGACAGCGGAGAAATCGGAGAGCTCCATGATCCAGAAACGCATCTGATTCCCGCTGCATTAAAAGCCGTGACTCGCGAACGAGAAGAACTGGAATTGTTTGGCTCCGACTATCCGACCCCCGATGGAACTTGTGTTCGCGACTACGTTCACGTGAACGACCTGGCCTATGCTCACGTACTTGCGCTCAAGCACATTGAGGCAGGGAAGAGTTCCGCCGCTTTGAACCTTGGCACTGGCACGGGCTGCTCCGTTAAAGAAGTGATTACGATGGTGGAAGAAGTGACAGGTTCGAAAGTGCCGCGACGCATGGCGCCGCGTCGACCGGGAGATCCTCCGACGCTGGTGGCCGATCCCTCGCGCGCACAGGCCGTATTGCAATGGAAAGCAACGCGCTCGCTCAGAGAGATTGTGGAAACCGCATGGCAATGGGAGCAAGGTGGCCGCCGGAAGGCGCGTAACCCTTAGCTGTGCGGGCTTCCGTGACTTGCGCGCAAAACCGTTACAATTCAGACGTTGCCGCAACCGCCGCTGGAAGCGGCGGCGGTAGTGGCGAAACGGAGAAAACCAAGAATGGGAAACAATCTTTCGGGCAAGAAAGTCGCGGTGCTCGGTGCGGGCAAGATGGGAGGTATTTTGCTTCAAGCCCTGCTGAAGAATGGCCTGCTTGCACCAGAATTGACGACGGCGACAGTCGCCCACGAGGAACGCGCCCGCGCGCTGAGCACGAAATTGGGCCTACCGGTAGGGACGAATAATTTGCAGGCCGCCAAAGACGCTGACATCATCCTGATTGGCGTGAAGCCGCAGGTAGTCGAAGAAGTTGCCGCCGAACTCCGCGGCCATATTTCCCCTCGGCAGTTGATCATCTCGGTGGCTGCGTCAGTTCCTAACAGCCTGATTGAGAAGACCCTGGACGCCCCTGTGCCCGTGATCCGCGCCATGCCCAATACTCCGTGTCTGTTGTGCTGCGGTATGACCGCCCTGGCCAAAGGAAAATATGCGGAAGCCCGCCACGTGGAGACCGCGACTACCATGTTCGACGTGGTGGGGCGAACTGTAGTCGTGGACGAAAAACATATGGATGCTGTGACGGGACTTTCCGCCAGCGGCCCGGCTTACATCTACATTATTATTGAATCGCTCGCGGAAGCGGGTGTGAAAGTGGGGCTGCCACGGGATATTGCGACCTTGCTGGCAGCGCAAACTACCATGGGGGCGGCGCGGGTTGTTCTTGAGACCGGAGACCATCCGGCGCTGTTGAAAGATGCTGTTACCACCCCCGCCGGCTGCACCGTCGATGGCATTATGGAACTGGAGGAAGGAAAGTTGCGCGTGACGCTGATCAAGGCGGTGGTAAAGGCGACGCAACGTGCGAAAGAGCTGGCCTTTAGTGGATGATATCCTGCGCTTTGGCCTCCGAGTCTAGAGTTTCTCCCTAAGGATGTGTATAGATATAGAGCAGTATTCCCCTCGTGTATCTGTCTCAGAATCAGTTGTGGTTCCTGCATGGTCCCGAATCGTTTGCGCCCGGATTATGGGCGATCGGTGCGCGTCTTATTGGGTGATAGGCAACCATAATAGCCGCGGGGATGGAAAGCGTTGCGGAGGTTGACCGTGCCACGCCGGCGCTATTGCAGGCCTAATCCGGTCGCAGCCGTGTCCACGATGGTGCGCCCAATCATCAGCGAAGCGGTCGCCGCCGGGGACGGAACATTCAGCACATGCAGCATTCTGCCTGACGGAACGAACTGAAAATCGTCTACCAAAGCTCCCTGGCGCGTTACTGCCTGGGCGCGAACCCCGGCACCGCCAGGAATCAGATCCGCCTTGTGAACCTCAGGAACCAGGCGCTGCAAGGCGTGAACGAACGCCGATTTTGAAAAAGATCGATGAAATTCGTCCAGCCCGCTCCGCCAATTCTTCGCACCCATCCGCCAGAATCCGGGAAAGGCCAGCGATGTCGCCAGATCGCGGAGGTTGAAATCCGTGCGCCGGTATCCTTCGCGACGAAAAGCGAGAACTGCGTTAGGTCCGGCATCCACGCTGCCGTTTATGCGACGCGTGAAGTGAACTCCGAGAAATGGAAATCGGGGATCGGGCACGGGATAGATGAGCCCTCGCACCAGTGACGAGCGCTCAGGGATGAGGTCATAATACTCTCCGCGAAAAGGAACGATCATCACCTGCGGATCGTCGCCGGCCATGCGGCTGATGCGATCGCTGAAGAGTCCGGCACAGTTGATGAGCGATGTCGCGGAAAATGCACCGCCGTTCGTTTCGACCACAATCTCATCCGCTGTCCGCTTGAGAGCGAGTACGGCGTGGGAGGTGTGAATCGTTCCACCACGGTTACTGATGAGTTCCGCATATTTGTCGCAAACAGCAGCGTAGTCGGTTATTCCGGTTGAGGGGACCACCAGGGCGCGCAAGCCGGTGGCGTGAGGCTCAAACTGGCGCAGTTCTTCCGGCCCGATGGATTGCAGTCCCGTCAGTCCATTCGCTTCGCCACGTCGTCGCAATTCTTCCAGACGCGGGAATTCTTCTTCTTGCGTGGCCACAATCACTTTGCCGCAGATTTGGTGAGGGATGTTGTGTTCGCGGCAGAATTCCACCATCGCGGCGGCGCCGGTCACGCATAATTTCGCCTTCAGCGATCCCGGCTTGTAGTAAACCCCAGAATGAATGACGCCGCTGTTGTGGCCGCTCTGATGGCGGCCTACGTGATTTTCCTTCTCCAGCAGCAGGAGCCGTGCGCGGGGAAATCGTTGTGTAATTTCAAGGGCCACGGCCAGGCCGACGATTCCGCCGCCGACGATGATGACGTTGTAGCGTGCATCAATCATGGTCTGCGATGGCCCGTGTACGCGTTCTCGAACGGCCCGTTTTTCGGCATCTTCGCGAGTTGACAATACTAGTTCACGCCGAGGTTTATAGCAGAGGCTTGCTGAGCCCGCGTCCCCGACGTGCCAGTCACCGTAATTGTATAGGTACCGGGTTGGGCTCCTGGTTGCTGGCCGCCACCTCCACCTCCACCACCACCTCCTCCTCCACCAGTACCTCCACCCCATTAGTTCCGGACTTTCCTCGTTTTTGCTTTGCTAGGAATCGAGGAAGAAAATGGAGACAGAGGCAGCGTAATCTATCCACGCCATTGTAAATAAAGGCTTTACAAATGCGGCAAATCCGTCTTCTACCGGTTTGATTTGCCACCGGCACGGGAATCACGCGCGCAGGAAAGCCCCACAGCGATGGGGTCGAGGAGAAAGGGCAGTCGTAATCCTCAAAACAGAGAAGTTCAGCAGTGACCTCGCGGTGCCTGTACAATCTCCACGGATTCTCGTTTCCACTGAGAGTTCAAGTGGCAAGACCGATGGCGATCGATTGGCAGGCGTTCCGGCTCACCATAGAATTGGCGCTGGTGGTGTCGGCTATCCTTTTGATGGCGGGTCTACCGCTGGCTTACTGGATCGCTTTCTCGCGCTGGAAGTGGAAATTTCTCGTGGAAGCGCTGGTTGCCTTGCCAATTGTGTTGCCGCCGACAGTGCTCGGGTTTTACGTGCTCGTCGCACTCGGGTCCTTGAGTCCCCTGGGACGCGGGTGGCAATCTCTGACCGGCCACACTCTAGCGTTCACTTTCACAGGCCTGGTGATCGGTTCCATCCTATATAGTCTGCCGTTTGCGGTACAGCCGTTCGCGGCTTCTTTTTCTTCGGTAGATCGGAAACTGCTGGCAGCCTCGGCTACGCTCGGAGCTTCGCCGTTACGCACCTTCTTCCGCGTAATCGTTCCGCTCTCCATGCCCGGACTGGTGACGGGCGTGGCTCTGGCATTCGCTCACACCATGGGCGAGTTCGGGGTGGTGCTGATGGTGGGAGGCAACATCCCGGGCGTGACGCGCACCATCTCCATTAGTGTTTATGACCAGGTGCAGGCCTCCAACTACGCTGGCGCAAATGCCATGGCGGTGCTCCTGCTGATCTTCTGCTTTGGGGTGCTGATGGTGGTTTACGGCCTGAACCGCAGAGTGCCGACTCAAAGATTATGGCTCCTGGGCCCGATCAAATAAGCGAATCTTCGATGTCGTCGCCGGTGGAATCTAAAACCGCAAATCAAACCCTGAGTGCCCGCATTCGTAAAACTTTGTCTTCCACGGAGCGTGAGTTTTCTCTCGCTGTGGAGTTCAGCGCCGCGTCCGGATTCACGATACTGTTCGGTCCGTCGGGATCCGGAAAGTCCACTCTGCTCGATTGCGTAGCTGGATTGGCGACTCCCGAGGCAGGGCGAATCGCCGCGGGTGGACGAATTCTGTTCGACGCAAACACTCGCACGAATCTTCCGGTCGCCAGGCGCGGGATCGGCTATGTCCTGCAAGATCTCGCATTATTTCCGCATTTGACCGTCGAGCAGAACACGGAGTATGGGCTCGCTCATCTTCGGCAGTCCGAGCGAAAGCAGCGCTCCGCTGAGATATTACGGGAATTTGGGATCGATCATCTGCGGGAGCGGCGCCCGGCTGAAATCTCAGGAGGAGAACGCCAGCGCGTGGCTCTGGCCCGGTCTCTCGTGACCGAGCCATGCATACTCCTGCTCGACGAGCCTCTTGCGGCTCTGGACGCGCCCACCAAGGCGAAGATTCTCGATGATTTACGCCGCTGGAATCAGGCGCATCGCATCCCCATTCTGTACGTGACGCACAGCCGCGATGAAGTAGTGGCCTTGGGTGAACGGGTAATTGTGCTGGATGAAGGCCGCATCGTCGCGCAAGGAACGCCGCACGAGGTATTGCGAGCTCCGCTTCAGGAAACAGTGGCGCAGTTAGCCGGCTTTGAAAATATCTTCGACGCCACGGTTTGGTTGGTGCACGAGGATCGCGGCACGATGACCTGTCGGCTGCCCGGCACCAAGCCTGAATGTTTTGTCCTGCTGGAGACACCTCTGATTCGGGCCGAAGCAGGCTCGCGGATACGCGTGGGAGTGCGCGCGGGCGATATTTTGTTAGCCATCGGAAAGCCCGTTGGACTCAGCGCCCGTAACGTGATTCCCGGGCGGTTAGTCTCTTTGGAGAGGAGAGACATGATCATTTCCGCGCGCGTCGATTGCGGCGTGGAAATGGATGTTTACCTTACGCTCGCGGCACGCGATGCCCTGCAGCTTGAAACGGGTCGCGCAGTTTGGCTGGTTATCAAGACGTACTCCTGTCATCTTATGCAGCGCTGAGTACGGACGTTTTTCATCAAGATGGCATTGCATTGACATTTTGTTAACAATTTATTTGTGCATGGCCTGTACAGTCACGTTGTCACGCTCAGTCCAAAAGGAAGATTCATGAACCGTTCGGCGAAATTGGCAGGGTCGCGAGTGGTTATTTTGTGTTGCCGGGCAGAGATGGTACGGTGTAGGGCATCAACGATGCAGTGTTGAGCGCTATCGGGAAATAGGTAGGAAAGAAAGAGCCTGAGACTCTAATTCCGAGGGCGGGGTCCGCGCTTCTTCGATCTTCTCCATCTCGATCACCGCGATCCGCTGTCCCCGCCGCTGTTCCGAAAATACGACGTGACCTCCGAGAATTTGCGCGACGGCGGCGGTCGGCACGTCGCGATGAAAGCCAAAAAAACGAGTCTTCCATTGTGTCCATATGCGCCAGCGGTCCCACCGCGCAGAGCCGGGTTCGTATTTGGTCGAGAAAATCAAGGCGACCTCATAGTTTGAACGAAACTCGGCCGCGGAAAGCACTTCGTTCAGAGAGAAATCCTCGATGCGTACCACGCTCATTGGCCGAGTCATATAGCCGAGCCAGGGGCGCGTTAGTTCGTCCGAGGCGGGCCACGCCGTCAGCACCCGGGCCATAGGATAACGGGCCTCCAGAAACCGCTCGCCATCCTCATGCAACACAATGTAATCGCGGTAGGCGAGATTATCCTCCGGCGAAAATCCATAGGGAGGATTCCAGAACCACGCCACCACAAAAGCCAGGGCAACGAACGCAACCGCAGCGGACCAGAATTTCACTCTGCGCCATAGGGTGGAGACCGACAAGATGATCACAAGTGGAACCGCCGGGAGCATATAGCGAGCCAGCACGGCGCCGCCGATCAACGACATTGCCACCGAATAGGTGAGAACAACGACATAGAAAACCATTTGCACTGGAATACTGATGCGAGTACGTTCCGACGTTGAATCATGTAAAGGCGGGAGCATCCACATTGCAAGTAACATCCCTGACGTCAAAACCCATAAGTGGAGATAGCCGCTGATCTGCCACAGCCGCATGGCCAGCGCCAGAACGAAGCGAACGGGACTGAGCGTCGCGGCCACGTTGTAGCGGAAGAACTCGGGATTGCCGAAGACATATCCCGTGTGCTCATAGTGGTAGCCATACCAGAGCGCGAGCGGCAGTGCCGGGATGAGCAGTGAGACGATGCGCTGCGCCGAGCCGACGTTCTGTGCCCGATCACTGCTCGCTACATTGCTGGTCAGCCACAGCTTCCGAAATGAACTCTTACGTCCCTGAAGGCCGATGATCTCCCAACCGGCGAGTGCAATCGGGACGAGAATCGCCGTCTCCTTTGTTAATGCCGCGAGGGAAAACCACAGGATGGTTGCGATGGGTTGTCCATCCACGTAGGCTGCAAGGCCAAAGAATATGAGCCCCGAAGCGGCCAGGTCCACCTGTGCCAGAGAGCTTTGCGTGAAGAATACGGGATACACGGCCGTGCACAGCGTGGCCGCAATCGCCACGCGCGTGTTAGCGACACATTCGGCCAGGCGAAATATTCCCAGCAATGAGAAAGCCGCCAGGACCAGCATGGCCGTCCTGGTGACCAAAGGTGCGTAACCCACCACCTTCCACCAGAATGCCAGCCAGACCATTACCAGCGGGGGATGCGCGTTCGAGCCTGTGGAATGCGGAATGATACTTCCGCTGAGCAGGATATCGCGGGCAGCTGGAACGTAATAGCCGGCTTCGTCCCAGAAGTAAGGCAGCCGCAAGAGAGGTAAGTGCAGCAGAAAAACAAACGCAAAGATAATCGCGAACACCAGAGCTGGGTACGTGCGCGACCATTGCGTTGGAACGCTTTGGCCCCGCCGGTAATCTGTCAGAATGTTCCCCCTGCCAGTGCCTGGGCGGAAGCAGTCGCCCTGTCCGAAAATTATCCGAACAATGAAATAAATGATTGGCGCGGTGCGGTCTCACGTATCTTGCCCCAACCTGTGCCGATGCGCGGCGTCGCGAACCGACCGAAGAAATGCTTAGTGCACCTGGCCCCCGGGACTCATGCGCGGGTCAAGTTTGATTTCTCCGAAGGCGGTTTCGTACCCGGAAACATTCTGCTGCAGGAGTCCGAGCAGGGCCTTCGCCTGCTGCGGGCTGAGGTAAATGCCTTGGAAGTTCCGGATCTCGACTTGAGTTTCGCTTTGCTGTTGTACGGTGCCAAAAACGAGGAAAAAGTCCCAGACATTCACTCGCATCTGCACGCTATTGGCATAGGCTTCCCGATAATCGGGGGCATTGATCAGCTTGACATTGGGTTGTGGCGGAGCGCTCATAAGCAAGCAGTGTAATGACATTGGAGCCATAAAGGGAAGACGGCGAGTTTGCATCCCTACAATACCGGCCCCTTCGCTGAATCGGCATCCGGGCCGTAATGATCCTGACAAAAAGTGTCAGACGGGCTGCTGGTTTCTGGCGAATTGCGCTCTGGCCGAGTGTCGCGGAAGGTCATGGCCGTAAGCTACTTTGCTGAAATCAAAGGGCTTGTAGGATGTCAATACGGGTGTCGACTGGCGCTCGAAATGCGACACTTGGAACGTTGCAAAATTGATTCTGCGAGTTCTTTATGACCCATAAGCCTGAAGAAGCGGCGGCCATCGAAGAAGAAATTATTCTCCCCGAAAACCTTTTGCCCTTGGGATCGGTGCTGGGAGAAGGCGTTACACCACTAGACGTCAGCATGGTTTTGGCGACGGTGTTCAAAGTTCAGTATGCGGAAGTTGCACTGCTGCGGCTGGATGGCGGCCTGCTAACGTTCATCTTTCCCGAGCATCTGCGCACCACTGGGGCTATTCCGATTTCCAGCAAGGCGGTTGCCGCCCACACTGCCTTGAGCAAGAAGGCCGAGATCTTCAACAACTTTGCCCGGGTTAAACACGCCAGCATTTTTGAGACGATCAAGCCAGTGGGAACCGAAGCTGAGGATGCGGCACCCCCCGCTCCCATTCAGAAACTGATGTCCGTACCCATCCTCGATGCGAATTCAACCGTCCTCGGGGTCCTCCAGATCTCACGCAAAGGAATCGATCCCCGCTATACGCAGGATTTCAGCCGGGAAGACCTTCATGATCTCGAACTCGCCGCCGGCCTGCTAGCCGCTTCCCCGGTCATGCTGTGCAATTGACCACTTCGATTTCGCTGCGCTCTCCGCAGGCTTAGGGCGGCTCAAACCGCTCAGACCGTCGTCCCCTCTTGACCGCCCCCTGGCCGGACTGTATCATTGGCGAACAAAAGGCGAATATTAAAAATGAGTTCCCCGCTTTTGTTCCCCTTTCCCCAGAAGTCATCGCTAGTTGGAATCGCTCGGCTTGCGTCCGAGGGCGAATCGCTTCGCGAAGGGCACAATGTTGAATACTTCACGCTACCCGCGCGCTCCCTGTTGAACCGATGCACCGGCGTACGCATGCCTTTTACCTGGACGATTAATCCTTATCGCGGTTGTGAGTTCGCCTGCAAGTACTGTTATGCCCGCTACACTCACGAATTTATGGAAATGCGCGACGGCATGGAATTCGAGCAGAAAATCTATGTCAAGCAGCATACCGCTGATTTGCTGCGGCGTGACTTGCGTCGGGTCAAACGAGGCGAATCCATTGCCCTCGGCACTGCCACCGATCCCTACCAACCGGCGGAGCGGCGCTATGAAGTGACCCGCGGAATCCTGGAAGAGTTCGTTCGCCACCGCGGCTTGGAGCTGGGTATTGTCACAAAATCGAATCTGATCGTCCGCGATCTGGATCTGTTGCGCGAACTCTCGCGGAACAATGTGGTGTCGGTCCACATCACGGTAACCACGCTGAACGAGGAACTGGCGCGTATTCTGGAGCCGCGCGCCCCTCGACCGGATTTGCGGATGGAGGCAGTTCGCGAAATCAGTGAAGCCGGAATCAACGTTGGCGTGAGTTGTTCGCCCGTTCTGCCCGGCATTACCGATTCTCCCGCGGATCTGGAGGCCCTGGTTCGCGAGGCCGCCGCAGCCGGAGCGCGCCACATCTTCGCCAATCCGCTGTTCCTGAAACCATGTTCGGCGGCGGTTTTTCTTCCTTTCATCGAAAAGCACTTTCCGCATTTAGTCGATAACTACCGCCGACGCTATCAGGATCGGTCGTTCCTGCCGCCCTCGTATGGCAAGCGGATATCACAGCTGATCGCGCGCCTCCGCCAGAAGCATGGAATCGAGCGCGCTGACCCACGCGGAGCAAAAGATGGCGCCAAATGGCTGGTGCAGGCGTTTGACGAGCAGTTGAAGTTGTTCTAATGATGGCAGCATTCAGGGAGATGTTGATCTTGACGCAGCGAAAGTCCTAGTGTAGCCGGGTAATATGGCACGACTCGTCATCCTAGGTTGCGCCGGCAGCGGAAAGACGACTTTAGCGCGGCAGCTTGGCGAACGGACTGGCGCGTCCGTTATCTGTCTGGATTCAATTTGGCAGCCGCACTGGACAGAGAAAGACGTTCCCGCTTTCCGAAGTTTAGTGAAGAAGGCGCACGCGGGAGATGAGTGGATCAGCGACGGCAACTTTGCACTGGCCACCTTCGATATCCGATTGCCTCGGGCGACAGTCGTGATTTGGCTTGAGCGGCCAAGACTGTCCTGCGTCTGGAGAGCAATTACACGAGTGTTCAAACGCCACGAAGTTCATCGGATCGGTAAACTCGCAGAGGTGCTAGCATTTATATGGAACTTTGACCAGGTGAACCGGCCGCGTATTGAGGCGACGAGACTTTCCTGCGGGCCTCACGTGCCAATAATCAGATTGAGCAGCCGCCGAGAGATTGCTGGTTTTCTATCCTCCTACGCCAATGACACTACGTTGGCCACTGGTCCGCGATCCTAGGGAATTGCGAACCTGGTTCGATAGAAGTTCCAAATTCAGATCGGATCGCATCTCCACCCTTCCTCTATAATCGCTGAACCTTATGGCGACCGCTCCCCCACCGGCCTCCGCGCAACGCCCTCCGCTGGGAGTGCGGTTGCACCAGTTCTGGCGGCGAGTTACGGAAGGCCTGGAGCTTACTCAACTTTGGTCGCAGTTCGAAACGGAAGCCCGCGCCAGCTATCGGCTTTATTCCCGGGATGTCGCTGCAAAGACTCCAGCCGACCTCACACAGCGCGGCCGCCGGATGCACGTGGTTAAGGAATTCTTCTGGGCAGTTCTCGAGAAGCTTTCGCCAGCACGCCGCGTGCTTCTTCTGGTTGCCCTAGTGATGCTCGTCTTCCCCAGCAGCGGTTTCAGTTATCGCGGTGGCGACCACGAGTTGCACGTGCTTGAATTCGATTTCCACTTCTGGGGCGGGCTTCTGCTGTTCCTGTTGCTGATGCTCGAGATTGCCGACCGCGTCGTGATGAAGCGTGATTTACAAATTGCACGCGAAATCCAGACCTGGCTTCTGCCCGGCGCTCCGCCGCAGATCCCTGGAATCGCAGTTGCCTATGCCACGCGCCCTGCCAATACCGTCGCCGGAGATTACTACGATGTCTTTCCGCGTCCCGGCAAAACCAATGAAGAGAATCGCGTCGTATTTGCCGTGGCCGACGTGGCTGGCAAAAGCATTCCCGCGGCCATGCTCATGGCTACATTTCAAGCCAGCCTCAAGACACTTTCGACCGCGCAGGTCGCTCTGCCCGAACTGGTCGCGAACATGAACCGATACGCGTGCTCCAACAGCCAGGGCGGATTGCGTTTCACCACCGCATTCCTTTCGGAGTACGACGCAGCCCGGCGTATTTTCACTTACATCAATGCCGGCCACAACAATCCGATTCTGCGCCGCAGCACAGGATTGATCGAGCGTCTCGACGTCGGAGGATTACCGCTCGGAATTCAACCCGAAGCCCAGTATGAATCGGCGAGCGTGGCGCTTGCACCGGGTGATTGGCTTATCATCTTCACCGACGGATTGGTCGAAGCCGAAAACGCGCACCAGGACGAATACGGTGAAACCCGCCTGCTGGGGGCAATCGCAGCGGGCGCGGCCGCCACGCCTGCAGAAATGCTCAATCGCCTGATGGCGGAACTGGATTTGTTCGTCGGCAACACACCGCAGCACGACGATGTGACTTGCCTGCTGGTAAAAGCGGAGTAATAATAATTAGGTCGTGGCTTAGTTTGGGACATGCTGATGTGGGGACAGCCGCCCCTTCAACAAGCTCCGGGCAAGCTCCCGGGCTGTCCGGTTGAGCGAAGCTCGACGGTTTCCTCCGTCACAGCTGTCAAGCTCAGCCACTACATGGGTTTTTTCGCGCAAGCCCGGATTCAGCCGACGTTCTGAAATAGGAATGTCGTTTCCCAGACTGACACGAATTGTCAGGCTTCGCGACGGTTTTTGGCATTTAGCGGCTTCCGCTAAGCGGTACAATAACACCAGAGTTTTGCTGGTTATTGAAAGCAAGGGAATTATTCGAAGGCTGATCGGAACGAAGGTAACTATGGGCTTTGGCCCGGCAAGTGCGATCATCATGCCCGACTGCTTCATTCGTGAGCAGAAACGAAATTCAATGAAAGTTCAAAACGAGGGGAAAATCGAGATGCGGAAACAGAAGGGTTTTTCACTAATCGAGCTGTTGATCGTGGTGGCAATCATCCTGATCATTGCAGCTATTGCTATTCCTAACCTGATGCGCGCCCGTATGGCAGCCAACACGTCGTCTGGGGCCGCCTCCGTGCGTACGCTTGTTACCGGCGAAATCGCTTATGCCGCCGCTTTTCCGACGATTGGATTCGCTGCCCAGACGGTCCTGGGTTCGGTCGAAGGCACAGCTTGCGTTCCGAGCTCAGTCACAGCCTGCTTGGTCGATGCCAACCTGGCAAACAACGGTACCCCTCCGGGCACCGGCAAGAGCGGTTACACATTTGTCACTGCCCCTATCGTCGTTGCACCGAGCGCCATTCCGAACGAGTTCTTAATCACTGGAACCGCTCTGGCCTTGACGACTGGTACCACGGCGTTTTGCGCGGTTGATGACGGTGTGGTGCGTAGCGTTGCTGCTGCCGCGCCCTCCAACGTTCCTGTCGCCGGCTACGCCCCATGCCAGCTTCTAGCACCGTTGACGAACTAGTAGGTCAGTTCGGCAAACTACTTGGGGAAGGTACGAAAGGGAAGCAGCGAAGTCAACTTCGCTGCTTTTCTTTTTTTTCTTATACCGAACCATCCTCTGGGCCCGAGGGTAGGCTGGCTAACAGGACTGCAACCAGGTACCCGGTTGCTCACTTTGGACTTCCACGTGCGAGGAGTAGTACGTCTTCAGAATATGGATTTTCGATAACACAGAGCCGTCGAGAGGGAAATGGAGCGCTAAATGCGGAAACAAGAGGGTTTCTCATTAATTGAGTTGCTGATTGTGGTAGCCATCATTCTGATCATTGCGGCTATCGCTATCCCGAATCTCATGCGCGCCCGCATGGCGGCGAACGACGCTTCCGCAGCCGCCTCAGTTCGGGATATCAACACTGCGGAAATCGCCTATTCCGGCGCTTACGCCACCGTAGGCTTTCCCTTGACGCTGGCGATTCTGGGCGGCGCATCGCCTTGCACTCCGGGCATTGCAACCGGTTGCCTCATTGATAATTTTCTGGCCACGAATGGTGGCGGCAACGGCAAGAGCGGCTACAAGTTTAACGCCACTGGCTCGGCGAGCGCCGGTAGCATCGTCAACGACCAGTTCTACTCAACCGGCACCCCCTTGGGGGTGCTGACCGGCACTCGCGCCTATTGCTCGATTCAGGATGCGGTACTGCGCCTCCAGGCTGCGGGTACCATTGTTTTGGTTCCCAGCTATAACGCTTGTGCAGTATTGGCCGCAATGAGCAATTAGCTGTCAACATCTTGATGCCTCGTCGTGTGTCCCTTTTTCATGCTGAGGTGTGCGAGTCTCGGATTAGGGATCACTTAAAAGACTTGCAGGTGCGGTCAATTTGAGGTACGACCGAAGGCTTTTGAGCCGCGATGGATGGTCGACTGCAACCAACCAAGGCAGTAAATATCCTGACTCTATCTGGTGCAGATTTTAATTTCCCTTTGATCTTCTGCCGCTCAGTCGAGCAACAATACGACCCAATACGCACCGCTGGGATAGGTCTCGCTACGGGCGTAGCAGGCTCCCACGGAGAAGCTGCGCAGCCCGTGGCTGCCGAATAGTTGGGAGGCATTGCCTGGCAGCGTTTCCGGACGAAGGCCGGTATAAGCCAGAACGGTGTAGCGCTGCGCGAGTTGATGAACCGGAGATGTGCCAAGCTTGTCGGCTTGCGCCATGGAGCAGGCCGCAGCGTCCGCGGTCGGGAGATCGCGGCGGACAAAAGCGGGTTGGTTCGTCTGACTCCGGGCTTGGGCCACCGTCGCCGCGATCCGATCTTTCACTTCCGCCAGGGAATAGGTGGGGAGGGCGTGGCCAAAATCCTGCACGATGTAAAGCCTGTCACCGCTACGTACCACGCCCAACCCGACCACGTTATACGCCGGGTTGAGCAGGTTCGCGCGATGCGGGGGCGAAAGCATGAGATGTTGATGACCTCTTTCGGCATCGAAATCGAGGGCGACATTTTCGCCTTCCTGGTCTAGCTGCGTGCGGGATGCGGCCGCCAGCCGTTGGGGCAGGGAAGGCTCGCCATCAAACTGGTGCGAAAGTTGGCGCGCAGCAAACATCGCTGCTGCATGCGTACGAGCAGCTATGCTCATGCCGGCATCGAGAGCCAGTCGCGGCGCACCGGCTTGCGCTCTGGCCTGATTGGCCAGCTCCAGAAGGGTCTGTTCAGCCTCGGTATCGAAGTTGAGGGGAATATTGGGGGAGGTTGCCGCGGCCGCTTTCAGACTCGCATGTTGCGTGGGTTCGCCAGCCGCCTCCGCACTTTGATCGGCAGCAGCATCGGCAGCAGCCATCAATCCAGCCGAAGGCTGAATCGACGCGGCGCTCATTCCCTGTACAAACGCCAGCACAAACGCCAGCAGGGACGTGGTGACGAACCTTCTACCGGCTCTAAGGGCCCTTAGCATCGTTTGAGCTAATCAACTCGATCCGGGGAGGATGCGGACTCAGGGTAAAAACTGCCGCTGGTGCTACGCTAGAATCTGAAAACCACTTGGAGAAGTTACCTTCGCTATGGAACCTGGCATCACTGGGGTCATTGGCCTGTTGTTTGGCGGCTTGATTGCTTGGCTGGCGCTGCGTTCACGAAGCGCCGCGCTGCACGCACGTTTGTCCTTGTTGGAAAAGGAATTAGGGACAGGGAAGGTTGATCTGGCGCGGCTTCAGCAGGCTCACACCGACTTGGTTGCGGGGAAGGCCAGAGCGGAATCTGCCTTAGAGGCTGAACGAGAGTCCAGCAACGAAAAGATCGAGCTAGTCACGCGTGCCAGCGAAGAATTGCGTAACGCCTTCAAGGCCATGGCGGCGGACGCCCTAAAGAGCAACAACTCGTCGTTCCTGGTGATTGCGGAAGAGACGCTAAAGCGCTTCCAAAGCCAGGCTAGGGGTGATCTGGATGCGCGGCAGAAAGCTGTCGCCGACATGGTTTCGCCGGTGCGCGATTCGCTGAATAAAGTGGATGCACAGATTCAGCAGATGGAAGTGGCGCGCGGGGACGCCTACGGCGAGTTGCGCGCTCAAGTGCAGTCGCTGATTACCACACAAAAAGAATTGCAATCGGAGACCGGCAATCTGGTGCGGGCTCTGCGCACTCCCAATGTGCGAGGACGCTGGGGAGAGATCCAGTTACGGCGGGTGGTCGAAATCGCGGGCATGCTTCCGTACTGCGACTTTAGTGAGCAGGAGTCCGTTACTACCGAGAGCGGTCGACTGCGTCCCGATCTGGTGGTGAAGTTACCCGGCGGCAAACACGTTGTCGTGGATGCCAAGACGCCGCTGCAGGCTTTCCTTGATGCATTCGAAACCACTGACGAAGACGCGCGTCGTGCGTGCCTTGCGAATCATGCGCGCCAGGTCCGCGATCACATGAAAACGCTCAGTGGCAAGAACTACTGGGAACAATTCGAAGCCACGCCGGAATTTGTTGTGATGTTTCTTCCCGGCGAAACATTTTTCAGTGCAGCGCTGGAACAAGATCCCGGATTGATCGAGCAGGGGGTGCTGCAGCGCGTGATTCCCGCGTCGCCGACGACGCTGATCGCCTTGCTCAAGGCCGTGGCCTACGGATGGAATCAGGAAAAACTGGCGCGCAACGCGCAACAGATCAGCGCGCTAGGCAAAGAGTTACATGACCGCTTGCGCCTTCTCGCCGAACACATCACTTCCGTCGGTACCGGACTCGACCGCGCCGTCGAGTCTTATAACAAGGCTGTAGGTTCGCTTGAGAGTCGCGTATTGGTTTCGGCCCGTAAGTTTGCCGAACTCGGCGCATCGGTGGCCGACGACATTCCAGAACTCGAGCCCATCGAAACCACGGCGCGGGCGCTATCGTTTGACTGGGACGAAGATAATCTTCCAGCGGAAGATGCTGAGAGTAAACGCAAGGCCGGCTGAGGCGAAGGATTCTCCCACTTAACTCAGGCGACGTCAGAGGACGCTAATCTCATGAAACTCTTATCCAGCACAGCAACTCGTTGGCCCGGGTTGCGACGGCTGCGCTTCGACCACACCCTAAAGGTGCGCGGATCGCAGATACTAATGCCCGTCCCTTTTCGATACGTCGCCGAGCGGTTGCAAGCCTAATGCTCGCCGTAGTCCCGCCGATAACCTAATTGTCCAGGCTCAGTGATTTAAGATATTGCAGGCTCTCGGTCAGAACCCCTTCCGAAAAACTAAGCTGGGGGACTCACAGGACCGGTGAAGCATTCCGTGGTCTTTCTCGTCTCGCCAAAGCAGGGATGGCAATCCCGCCAGCCGTAGGTTTGCTCTGGACGTTTGGCAAGGCCGGTACTTGGGTACCTGGGCAAATCGATCTGCAGAGGTCATGCCTTATTGCTTGTGTTACCTGTCGAACCCCTGGATCGTCTGGCTGCACGTGAACCGACTCTGGGGGAGCACTCGCTGAAGAACACGCTTTGCAGGTGGGAGCGGCGGCATTTTTTCAGAAGCCCGCCGACAACGACGAATTGATGAACGCGATACAGGCGAGCTTGTCTGCCCGGCAGCCGCAAACCGTGCCCCGGGGCCCTCGTAGGATTTTCCCGGAGTCGCGCGCCACGGCGAAGCACAACCTTGCTGGTTCCGCAGTTGAAAATGCAAAATCGGCCTGGGTTAGCTGAGCTCGAAGCCCGAGCGTCGAGCTTCTTCCTGGGGGGCGCTAGACTTTTCGCTTTCGGGGAATTCCGAACGTGCATCGCTCTTATCCGAGCGAGCGCGGGAGTTGCGGTCGTGCTTTTCCTGGTTAAGGGGAGCCACCAACGGCTTCTACCTGAGGTCTTCTCCAAATCTCGGGTCGAGAGGTTATACCGCAGATCAGTTGGAATGCACCCCGTTAAGGTATTGAATTATCTCAACATACAGAATTCCACAGAAACCTCCCAAAAGCCGTAATCACTGTTCGAAAATCCATCTATAATCACGGAAGTGCTTCCGTTGCGGG
>DATNLE010000426.1:0-1150 GCA_035603035.1 Candidatus Acidiferrales bacterium
TCAGCAAGACCATCTGGCCGCGCCGAACGCCGCTGCGCGCATTCAGAGGCAATGTGGCCCATTCCAACTTCGACGGGTTCATGTTCGACCGGAACATCTACGAAGATAACACCTTCGGTCTGGCCACCATCCCGTTCCTGCCGTTGGCAAATCCTGCTGACCTGGATAGCGAAGTGGTGGAGTCGCACTTCGAGAGCTTGACCAGCTACAAGAACCGAAATGGCGGTCTCTGGGGCCGGGGCGACATGTTCGTCTACAGCAACTTGAAACTCGCTGACAATGCCATTGGCATGACGCAGGCCGCCGGCGACATCGGCAGCGAACCGTTTCAAGCACGGCTGGTTGATTCGCTGGTCGTGGGCGAGAGCGACAATCGCGGCAATCCCACGACGCCCGAGGAAGTTGCCTATGGCCGCAGCCTGCCCAAGAAGCGGATCCCTGACTTCCCGATCCGCGGCTTCGAATACTATGATTACCGCGGTGATGTGGTGAACACGACATTCGTGAATTTCCAAGACAACGATCGGAGAAAAACGGGTGCGCTGTCCTTTCTGTTGTACACGAGCGCGGGGGTCAGTACCGGAAGCACCATCAGCGGTGCGAAATTCGTCAACGCCAAGCCGGTCTATTTCCCGAAATTCGATACCAGGTTCGATAATGATAACCGCGGCGGCAACGCATATCGGACCCTGTCGATCCACGACTTGGACGGTTCGGTGACCGGCATCCCCGATTCCCACATCATGCTCAACGATGGTGAGAACGACAGCGTCGTCACCGACAACACCTGTGAAATCCATCCCACCTGGAACGCCTCTGTGTGCAAGGGTGATGTCGGTCGCCTGAATCTCTCCGACAGCAGAGGAGAACTTCCAGGCAAAGTCGATCTCGAATCGCGGACCGCCCGGTTCGCTTTGCTCTCTTCGATCGGTCCGAATGCACCAGACACTCCCCTCGTTCGGGCCCAACGTGCCGCTCTGTTTTCTCGTCGTGCTCCGCAGGCGCCCATCGCGCTTGTTCGCAACGGCAAGGAATTCAAGATCTCCGGCGACCAGAGCACTGTGAAGGCCGGCACCGAGATCCTGGTGAAGACCGAAAGACAGCAAGTCTCTCTCAGTCTGGCCGAAATGGACCAGGGGTCATGGGTCAT
>DATNLE010000004.1:0-1479 GCA_035603035.1 Candidatus Acidiferrales bacterium
CAATCGGCATCCCGTATTTGGTAGATAGCGTACCCACAATAACGTTAAGCGACCCAAATAACATCATGCTCTATGCTGTCTACAGACAATCACACTGAAATATCTCCGCGACATTCGTTCTCAGAAATGAATCGAAACTGAAATAAAATCATCGGGATTGCTAAGGAAACGCTGATTAATTGCGGTCGACAGTTTGGTGGGAGGCAAAAGAGCGATTTTCCACCGGTGCGTTTTCACTTTCAAAACGCCATGTTTCGCAACCTCGCCGATTCTCCTCGCGTTCCGACTGATTAGCTGGTGTTTTCCATAGTTTTCAGAAAGTCAAGTTACGCTTCCAGCAGGCGCCGCTTGGCGATGACCAAGTTAGCCAAAGCGAGAAGCCCGCACAGTTGGGCGATGTTCTTCGCCAAGCCACGATAGCGCACCTTTTCAAACCCAAAGAGGTTCTTCACGATGTGGAAGGGATGTTCGACCTTGGAGCGCACCTGCGCCTTCATCCGCTCCAGCTCCTGGGTCAATTCCTTAATCTCACCTTCCGGCAACGCTTTGACCAAACCTCGCTTGGCCGCTACAACCCACTGCTTTTCACCGTGTTCAGTCACGATTTCCGGGCGCTTGTCCACGCCGGTGTAACCAGCATCCGCATAGACCACCGTCTCCGCCCCGTGGAGAGCTTGTCCGGCGCAGGCCACGTCCGAAACATTGGCCGCAGTGCCGATGACCGTATGGACCAGTCCCGATTCGGCATCGACTCCGATGTGCGCCTTCATGCCGAAGTGCCACTCGTTGCCCTTTTTGGTTTGATGCATCTCGGGATCCCGCTCCTTGCTGCGGTTCTTCGTCGAGGTCGGAGCCTCGATGATCGTCGCATCCACGATGGTTCCTTCCTTCATCAAGAGCTGCCGCTCGCCGAGATGCTCGCAGACCGCATTCAAAATCGCCTTGGTCAGATCGTGCTCTTCAAGCAGATGCCGGAACTTGAGCAAGGTGGTCGCATCCGGCACTTGCTCGCAACTCAGATCAATGCCGGCAAAGCTCCGCAAAGACTGGCTGTCGTAGATTGCATCCTCCAGGGCCTCGTCGGCGAGCGTGTACCAAAGCTGTAGGAAGTAAATGCGCAGCATCCGCTCAAGTCCAATTGGTGGGCGCCCCCGCGCTCCCTGCGGATAGTGCGGCTCAATCAGCGCGATCAGCCGCACCCACGGAACGACCGTCTCCATCTCCGCGAGAAACTTCTCCCGGCGCGTCACCTTCTTTTTCTCTGCGAATTCGGACTCGGCAAAGCTTATCTGACGATTCATGACCTCAAATGTACACTTAACATCCTCCGTGTCAATAGTTTATGAATATTTCAGCGTTTCCCTAGCAATGCACCGCAATGTCGCCTCGACGGCTCTTCTGAGCGATCAATATCGAGGTCGATCGATGGCCTCCTTCCCCAATTAGACGATGTTTAAATACACGGTGAGATTTGGCGTC
>DATNLE010000009.1:0-2287 GCA_035603035.1 Candidatus Acidiferrales bacterium
CGATGATCAAACAAGCAGCCGAAGGACGAGAACTGGCATTTCGAAATGAACTTCGCACAAAAGGTTTTCCTGAGTTCAATCATCTGAAATGTTCGTTTGCAGGGAAAACACAGATTGCGCCGGGGTTGGTTGAGCTGACGCAGCAATGCACGTCTTCGGACGGTGCGAAATCGGTGCAGGATCTGCTCGTAGTGAAGAGCGAACGTGGATGGCGCGTGACCTTGCGGCCTCCTCCTTGAGCGGTTCAAGAGATCGCGGGATTGCCGTCTCGAAATGCATTCTCGAGTTTCGCCGTCGCGGCTCAGTACAACGCCAGACCCGCAACCGGCGAATTAAACGTAACGAGATGCGGCAACCCCAAACTCCCAACGTAAACGGTGCGCCCGTCCCCGCCGCCGAATGACAAACTTGTTGGCAGGTTCAGTGTCTTGCCGGCGCAAGCGATCAGGTGCTCAGGGGTTGCCTTCTGTTGCTGCAGGGCTGTCACCATTTCGTCGACGGCCTCAAGATTCGGTTCTTCGTAAACCGTGTGAGTCTCGCCCTCTTCACTAACAACGATGATGCCGTTGCGCGATACGATGGTCACCCAAACGTTGCCATCTTCATCGAAAATAAACCCGTCTGGCAGGGCCCCGTGGCCTAAATCCGCAGGACCGAATATCTCCTTCTGCCCGAGATCACCATTTGAGCCGATGGGAAATCGAAAGATCCGCTTGCCCAGAGTCTCCACTCCGTAGAGATACCGGCCATTCGGATGCACCTTGATCTCATTCGTCAAGTGAAGGTCATCGGCCACGATTCGAGCTTGCCCGTGCTCAATCAAAAGTATGTAGCCGTCTGGCTTGGTGTTGAGCGCCTGGTACCAGCGCTCCTGCCGCGTCATCATGGACACCCAGATCCTACCTGCTGAATCGGCCCACGCGGTATTGACCGTTCCAAGCGGCTCGCCCTGAAACTTATCAAGCACCACGCTGACGCGGCCGGAGCGATCAATGCGAAATACCTTATTGTCTTTCAGGCCCGCGACGATGAAGGCTCCGTCTGGGGTGCGAGAGTACCCGTTTGGCTCGTAAACACCCTCGCCCCGGAGTTCCGCAACTCCATTTTGCGTTACTCGCGCGATGCCGCCACGATCGTCCGACGCCCAAACGCCCTCCTTATCGGCTCGAACGCACTCGGGTCGTGTCAGACCGCTGCCGAAGACGGAAAACTCCTCGGCACGCAACGTGAAATTCTTTAGTTTATTATTCATAGACTGATACCGATGATACTAACTCTGTTTCACAGCGTCATTCCTTAAGGGCCTGAGCATCCGCTGATGTACACCATTCGCGAGGCAGAGACCGCGACCGACATCGCGCAAGCGCGAGAGCTCTTCCTCGAGTACCAGTCCACCCTGGGAGTGGATCTCTGCTTTCAAGGGTTTGCCGAGGAGTTGGCTTCGCTGCCCGGCAACTACGCGCGACCCGCGGGCCGCTTGCTGCTGGCCTCAAACGGAGGTTCCGTTCTGGGTGTGGTGGCTTTACGTCCCATACTCAGCTCAGACTGCGAAATGAAACGTCTCTATGTGCGCTCTGCGGGCCGTGGCGCGGGTCTCGGTCGTCTGCTGACTCAAGCTCTCATAAAAGAGGCCCGACTCGCGGGATACAGTAGGGTGCTACTCGACACCCTTCCGAGCATGACCGAGGCTCAGACACTCTATCGCTCCGTAGGATTCGTGGAGATCGCCCCGTATTGTCATAATCCCGTTGCGGGGACGCGCTATATGGCGCTGAATCTCGACGAGAAATCCACACTGCCAATCGGTGGGACTGATGGCCTCGCTTGATCACATCATCCTGAAGGTCAACGATCTGAATGCCAGCGTCTCGTTCTACACTGAGGTATTGGGTTTCCCGTTGGAAGGGGTCGATGGCCCGTTCACCGTGCTCCGGGCTGGACCCGACTGTCAGCTGCAGCTGGCACCTTGGGGTACCCCGGGTCTTGAGCACTACGCCTTTTCCGTGTCGAAGCGAGAGTTTCAGGACATCTACAAACGCATCAAGACCCGCGGGATTGCCTTTGGTCCAACGTTCAATTCAGTTGGCCTGAACACGTCTCCCGGAGAAGAGTCAGGCGCGCGAGGTATCGCTCCGACCCTTTATTTCAACGACCCCAACAAGCATCTGCTGGAAATCAGGACCTATGAGCGCTGATTTGTGACGCCGTAAAGAACCATGGACCCCATCACCCTCGCCGCCCTCGCAGATTTCCCCAATCGGCTCGAAGCCTATTATTCGTTGGTTCC
>DATNLE010000036.1:0-1418 GCA_035603035.1 Candidatus Acidiferrales bacterium
GCAGCAGAAACATTACTAGGCTGGCAGGTTGGCGCGCCGGCAACTTGACCTTACGCGAGCCACCGCTGCAAGGAGAAGTTTAAAAGCGAATCGTCCGCCCGCTACGCGGGGAAATGCCGGAAGTGGTTGCATGCTACCAGCGGAAGCACCGCTACAATCCTGCCAAAATGGCCCCAGCTGGGTATCCGTTTGACTCACCAGACCCCAAGGGGTTGTGTTTTGCCGCTCGATTCTTCGATCTCCGGGTGAACGATTTGGTGGCGGGTTACCGGATCGACGGCGACGGCTTGTTGCGCGAGGCGAAAGAACAGCTTTCCCCGGCTGCGCGACCTGCGCCGGTTGAACCGGAACGTGAACTCATCCAGATAGTAGTCCAGGTGTTTGTGGCTGACCGCCCCCTGATGCGTTCCCAATAGCCATCGCTTCAGCAGAGAGATCACCAAGTGAACCCGCGGCAACAACTCTGAGGCAGCTTCTGGTTTCCCTTTGAGATAAGTGATCTGGTGCGAAAAGCTCTTACCCTTCAAGGGCGAATAGCCCAACCAGCCATCGGTATGAACCACGCTGCCAGGAGCCACCGAGTCTTCGATAAAGGGAATAAGACTGGCGGATGAGGCATCGGGAATCTGGCGCATGCGAATTCGACCGATGCCCGGGCCATCTTCTTGGACGGCGACCACGATCAGCGTTTTGTCGAGATTCAGCCTGCCCGGCAGATCTTCTTCCGGACCGCCAACATAACATTCATCCACCTCCACGCGACCGGAAAGCAATTCGCGTCCCGGCCTGACCATAGCGCGACGCAGCCGGTGCAGCATCGTCCATGCAGTTTCATACCGTTTGAGGCCGAGAATAGGCTGCAATCCCAGGGCGCTCGCACCGTTCTTCTGCGTAGTCATCCACCACATGGCCTGAAACCAAAGCTGAAGCGGAATATGGGTGTCCTGAAATATGGTTCCCGCCGTCACGGAGACCTGATACCGGCACTCGTGGCAGCGCAACAGCGTTGTTCGCACCGGCGCACCCTCCCTGCACCCACAGCGAGGGCAGCGAAAACCCTCCGGCCAACGAAGCTGACGCAGGTACTCGCGGCAATCCTCATCGCTGCTAAAGCGTGCGTTGAACTCCTGCAAGTTTCGCGGGTAGTCTTCCATCACCACGCATACTACGGGTGGTAGGCTGGTGAGTCAAGCGGATATCCAGCTGGCCCCATTCTTCGCTGCCACCGACCTCTGAACACAAGTGCCGGCTCAAACCGCAACAATCGCGACTTGCCCAGATACACCGAGACAAGGTAAAACAATCACGTCTTCGGCCAATCGCTATGGCCGGTTTTGAAGTGACCACGTATGGCCGCTTTTGAAGTGACCGCCGAGGCTTTCTTGAAATACATTGCGAATGTGGTCCGGGACCTCGCC
>DATNLE010000038.1:0-35273 GCA_035603035.1 Candidatus Acidiferrales bacterium
ACAGCACTTGATTAGGCAGCGGGCCTCCACAAACATAGCCCAGTGCGTTGAAAAAGTAGAAAAAGTAAAACATGCCGAGGCTTGAGGTCCAGCCCAGTCCCACCAAGGCCGCCCCTGCCATCACGATGCCGATCATCATCAGGCGGCGGGGACCGAAGCGGTCCACAACCCATCCTGCGACGAACCCGAAGATGGGCCCGACAACAAGTTTGCTCAGCGCATTGCCCGACGTCACTTGCGCGCGCGTCCAACCGAATTGTTGGACCATGAAGTCATAATAGAAAGGCAGGCCCCAGAGAGCAACGCCAACAATGCAGAACAGCACCACAAAAGCTGTCGCAGCTGCTTGATATGACTGGCGCCGGCTCGACGGAGATTGACCGGCGATTGGTCCGTCCTCTTTTGACAAATCGTTGCTCGATGCGGCCCGCACCGCAGACGCTTCGCTCACCGGTCCATCCATGGGTTGTCAGTTTAACATTCGACCTATTCGAGGGAGAGAGGCCTGCAGGGATTAAGGGCGCAGCGTCGCCATGCCCTCGCAGATCGCCAAAATGAACTTCCTTCCAAGAAAGTTAGCGCGCCGCAACTTCTTCCAAGCAGGCTAAAGGCCGATGTAGTAGGCGTCCAAACCGCAGGCAAGCTGCCATCCCGCCTGATGCGCAGGGCGCTGAGTCACGAAAGAGACCACCGACTCAAGAACCGCGGTGGAACGGGAACAACCTTACATTCTGGACTCCTTACACCGTTCTGATTGGACCAGGGTATTGCGACACGAGGGAGTCATTGGTCAACAGCGTAACCCCCTCGACAGTCGCCTGCGCCACCAAAATTCTGTCGAAAGGATCCTTATGAATAGGTGGCAGGCTATCGATGGCAACGACGTGATGGCTGACGATTGGCAACTCGCTGTACCCGTTGTCCAAAAGCCCCCGGCGCAGCAGCCGCGCATCAACCGCAAAATCTTCCCTACCCAAGCCGCGCTTAATCACCACTTCCCATAAACTAGCCGCACTGAAGAGAAGCTCGTTGTCCGGATTGTCGATCAGGATTCGAGCTTGTTTTGGGAGCCGGCGCGGTTCACCGGCAGCCCACAGGAGGAGATGGGTATCCAGCAGAAGTTTCATCCACGACCGCCGAACATTTGCTCGATCTCTTCCTTGCCCATTTGGTCAAAGTCGTCCGGGACAGAAATCTGACCCGCCATGAAACCGAGCCGCCGTGCTTGAGCACCGGTTGGAGCGCTCAGAGCAGTAACTCTCACGACCGGTTTGCCCGCCTTGGCAATGATGAACGACTCACCCTTAGACGCCTCTTCGATGAGTTTCGAAAGCTGAGTTTTCGCCTCGTGAATATTCACCGTTTTCATGGTGCCTCTCATAAACTAAGTCTAGTTGACTTAGTCTAGCATACATTGCGCCGGCTAGTGATCACGGATTCTTTCCGCACGAATCGTGTCTGGAAGAAACGTCAGGCAATCCTCTTCAGCAACGGCCGGCACGCCGCCACACCGATAAGGCCGATAGCCTTTGCCTCATTTCGCCGAGCTTATTGCCCCGCCCGACTAGTGTGTTGGCTCAGCGTGAAATGGAGAGCACGTTCTCCGTTAGTATGGATTCCGCCCCCCTCGCGGGACGGGGATTTTCAAGGCATGGGGGTCTATCGTCCGATGACTCTGGTCCTGCGCGGTAACCAGAAAACCGCGAAGGAGCAGGGTCTGGATCAGCTCTCCATGGAAGAGATTGACGCGGAGATAGCGGCGGCACGGAAGCGATCCTTTGCGGCGGACTAGCTGAAGTGCTCGCCCTTACGCGGGTGTTTGGCACAGTCGTGATTGGCAAAGTCGGTCTCAATATCCCTCCGTGGTTCCCTCTCAGACTCGACTATGCGGGGAATGGGCTTGGCCCATCCACAGGTTGTGCACGCCCATCCTGTAAATCTAGGGTTTTTCTGAAAAACGAGCTTCCGGTTAGTCGACGCCATGAATGCAAGTTTCCACACGATAGCTCTTGGACACAACCAGCGACGCAGAACCTTGGCTTCGAGGGTCTCCTCGCTGCCAAATTAACCTTGATCTGCGGGCTTGGCTTCGGCCTTCTTGGCGAGTTTGATCTTCAGCATACCTTTATCATAGTGGGCGCTCACCTGCGTCGGATCTACCGAATTGGGCAGTGTGAACGAGCGGGTAAACTCTCCGTACTGCCGCTCAACACGACGGAAGTTCTTCTCTTTCTCTTCCTTCTCAATCTTGCGCTCGCCGTGTACGGTGAGGGTCGTGTTCTCGATGCGGACATCAATGTCTTTTTCGTCGATGCCGGGAACCTCAAGCTTCAGGGTCATGTTGTGCTCGTCTTCGTAGATGTCCACCGGTGGTGCGTAGTTGGTTGTTCGCGCATCGTCCGGGCCTTCAGGGTTATTAGACTCACGCAAAAGACGGTTCATGACGTTTATGCGGTCTTGCATAGTGGCAGACCGATGGAAAGGTTCGCAACGGGTCAATACGGTCATAATGTAGTTCCTCCTCGGAGACAATCTAAGGGGAAAAAGCTTCAGATGGGCTGACTTAGTTCAGGGGACCTGAAAGAGTAAGAAGAGGTACTTGCTCAACTGAAATCCTAGGCTTCCGCGCAGCGGTGTGTCAAACACCGCTCGCCAAGGCCGTCGAATAACACGGAGCAGACAAAGGGACCAGGGAATTGCTCGGAGTGAGTTTGCGCACTTGCGGACGATCAGCGGCCCTTCTCAGCCGCCCAGGCTGTATCTCTATCTGATCCTTTTTGTGCCCGCGCGGGAATGAAACCACTTTCCGTAAGTGTGATTTGAAATGGCGGGGACGACCCGACTCGAACCCGTGACCTCTGCCGTGACAGATTGAAACCGTAACCGATTGACAATGAACCGAGCAGACGGCGTCCAAGAACGGTTTCCGATCCCTGAGAAAGCCCTATCGGACAGGAAACGGACAGATAATAGCGGAGGCCCGATGTCAGACTGTCCGGCTGTCCCGTCGGCTTCATTTTTCACTTTGCAGTCGAAAGAAGGAAAGAAGGAGCTGGCAGACGTGCCAGCATCATTGCAGATTTGACTTTGCGCTTTATAGCCGATTTCGCAAATCAGGTAACGAATCTGCGCCCGCAGCGTGGCCCACGAGCACCGGCGAGGGGCAGATGTGTGATGCGCTTCGCTCAGAAGGTGTTTGTGGAAAGAAACCCAGACCCCGCGGACCGGGCGTCAGCTGAGGGAGCAAAGAAATGCCACAGGAAAATCCTCAAACAAGTCCGAGACTTTCAACGACTGCCTGGCTTGAGATTGTCCGCCCAGCTCCCGGTGAGCCATCACATCATGGCCAGTAACGATACTCCGCCACCGCACCGAGGAATCCGCGGGCAAAACGACTTCGGTGTCACGCCAGTCTCGCTGCCCTCTGCCCGAGGACGCGACCTGCGAAAGCCATCGCGGCACTGCCACCACCACTTCATTTCCATTTCTCCGGCGCATGAAGCAGACGACGTTTTGTTGACATTCTCCCTGTGTCTCCAGAGGCAGAAATTCACCTTCCTGGAAAAGTGCCGAATTCTCTCGTCGGAAGCGAATCGCCTTCCGCACCAGGAACAGCTTGATGCGCCCATCGTGCCAGTGCTCGACCATGTTCCGCATCAGGCCTGTCGCATCGGCGGTTTCGTCGCGTGCAAGTTGCTCGAGGAACGCGATGCGGCGCTCAAAGTCGACTGGCGCCCGATTGTCAGGATCAACTAGCCGAAGATCCCACAACTCCGAACCTTGATAAAAATCAGCCACCCCCGGCGACACGATCTTCAGCAGCATCTGAGCAAGGCTGTTCACCATCCCGTAATACGCGATCTCCCGCTGGAAAGGCCGAAAATCGCGCAAGAAATCTTCCGCGGCAGGAGAGAGAATCCGCGCAACAAACTGCTGCAGCACCTCTTCATGCCGCTGATTGGGGCGCGTCCAGCGGGTGTGAACCATCGCTTCCCGCGTGGCCTTCACGAGGTAGGCCTGCAGGCGCTCCACTAGCGTCTCGCACGATCCACGTTCCAGCGGCCAGACTCCCAGAAGAGTCTGGTATAGGAAATACTCCTCATTTGGATCTGGCGCCGGGCGTCCGTCCACCTCTTCTTTATGCCTTGCGTTTAGTTTGGCCCACAACTGCAAGTGGCTCTGCCAAGCCTCCGGCATTTCCGAAAGCACATTAATACGGGCTCGCACCCCTTCACTTCGCTTGGTGTCGTGGGTCGTCGTTGCGTTCAAAGTGTGCGGCCAGTTCTGATTTCGTTGCTCGAGAAAGCGAAAAAAATCTTCACGCGAACTCACGTCGCGCGGCTCCGGCGCCCCGCCCACCTCGTTCAGCGATACCAGAGGATGGTAGACGTACAACGCTGTGTCTTCCATTCCTTTGGCCACGATGGGGCCGGTGAATTGTTGCCACCGCACCACGAATGCAAGCCGTGCCTCGCGCTGGTCGGGGAGCACGTGCGGAAGATTCTTCAGAAGCAGCGTCTCTTCGAGAAAATCAAAACAGGCGGAGCTCAGGTGGGCAGCCCGCCGGCGAGCTTCCGACAGAGCTTCTCCGATGTACTTCATCGCATGTTCTGAGACTTCCATGTTCCGAATGTATGTGCGGTAGATGGAAAGACCCGCGGTGACCTCGATCAATGCCTCGACGAGTTGGCCTCGCGAAAATTCTCGTGCGTAACGGTCCTGGCTTGCGAGTTCCACCAACTGCCGCCCCAGAGAGCGCATCTCCACGCCCAGCAGCGTATTCATGACTAGCTTCTTTTTTTGATAAAGCACATCGACGAAGCTCTGCTCGCGCCCGATAAAGTCGGCATAGATCTGCTTCAGTCTCACGCCACCCTGGGGGTTCACGAATACACCATTGGCCTGATTCAGATAGTCGTAGCCCGTGGTTCCGCACGCCGGCCACTCCGTGGGAAGGTATTCCCCTCGCGCAAGAATTTTTTCCACCACCAGATAAGCCGCCGAAGACGCCGGGTGGTCCGCGGGTCTGAGCCGCTCTTGCAACCGGTTCAGATAGGCCAGCGGATCGCGAAGTCCATCAATGTGATCGACGCGAAGTCCCATGAACGGGCCCCGTGAAATCAGGCGCAATAAGTGCGCATGCATCGCTTCAAACACCACCGGATCTTCCACCCGAACACCAACCAGGTCCGCAATCGTGAAGAAGCGGCGGTAGTTGATGCTCTCGTTGACATTTTGCCAGTACGCGAGCTTATAGTGTTGCTCCGCGAGCAATCGCTGCAAGGTGCCCAGGCTGCCAGGATCACCTTCGCTGCCGTTGAAAGCGCGAATGTTTTCCGCCACGAAGCTGGCTATTTCATGGTTGCTTTTTAGCAGCGCCCACAATCGGTCGCGTGCCGCCTCAAAGCGCAAACGGCGATCCGCGGCCGATTCTCCTGAACGACGGTCCGCATTGGTCAAAGGCAGAAACGACGCCACAATGCCCGAGTATTCGTGATAAGCCGGCGAGTCTTCCCCAAGCCGCTGCTTCCATTCGTCGATTCGGTAATGCAGGATGCCCCAGTAGCTTCCGGGCGAGAGCGGAAAGAATGAGTCGAAATACTGAAAATAGAATTTGCCGTCCTGGAACGTCAGCTTGAGATCGCCGGAATCAAGCACCTCACCGAAAGGCCTGCCGAGAACAGGCAGAAGGATTTTCCCGTCAAGGCTTCGCGTCGCCGGATGCCAGTCAATATCGAAATACGCCGCATAGGCCGACTGGGCGCCATTTTCGAGGACGTCCATCCACCAGGCATTCTCCATGCTTGCCGCCATGTGGTTGGGCACAATGTCGAGCAAGAGTCCCATGCCGCGCTTCTGCAACTCGTTCTGAAAGGTCTCAAAGTCCTCTTCTGATCCCAACTCGTGATTAATACGTGTTGGGTCGGTGACATCGTAGCCGTGCCCGCTGCCTTTCCGGCTGCCCAAGATCGGAGACACGTAGACATCCGAGATACCCAGGTCATTCAGGTAGTTCAGAATCTTGCAAGCATCGGTGAAACGAAAATCCTTGTTCAGTTGAAGCCGATACGTCGCACTCGGAATTCTCGTTGGCGGCATACTAAAGCTGCAATTCTAGCTGCGGTGCGCGGATGCGGCAACTGCGCAGCCAGATGAACCAGGTTGTCGAAACGCTGTTGCATCGTAGGATCTCCGCCTGCGCCCCATGCGTTTTCCTCGAAAGCCTTGACCAGCGCGGGATAGAAGATATTCTGTACCTCCCACACCGTCACCGGAAACGGAAGGCAGGTCGCTTGACTTCGGCTCTCTCAACTAATCTGCCGCTCCCCGATGACAGGCAAGGTGGAGTCTCCGCCGAGTTCGTGCTCGCCGAAGGAAAATCGCCTGTCTTCCTTCTTAGGGACGACTGCGACGAGGGAGGCCTGCCCTGTATGGGTCCGAACAAAGGGCTGAGGCATTGCTGCATCAACTGTGAAATTCTGGCTGGACTGGCTCTCCGCATGCACTTACCACGGCCGGTGGAACGGTGGAACGATCAGGTGCAGAGATCAGCACTAGCGCTACCGCTTCTCAGCTTTGAACCTAGCGGAGCGATTATCGCCGCGCCCACCACGAGTTTGCCGGAAGTCATCGGAGGCGCTCGCAACTGGGATTACCGCAGCGACTTTCTGACCTTCATAGGAAACTTTGTTGCTTTCGCCGGCCTGCTGACACTGGAGAAGCAAAGCTCCCGCCAAAACCACCAGGATCGAAATAATCCAGCAGCCCATAAACGGTGGTCCGTACAGCGGCCCGGACATGTTTTTCTCGCCGGGGTCATATCTTCCAAATTCACAGTCTTTTTTTGATGCCGTGAGTTTTCAGAAAGACGCCATTCGGTTTGTCCGAGGCTGCTTCCGCTTCATGGGCGTCTGCACCGCCTCTGGTATCGCGCGTCTTCAAGGCGTCGAGGGGTAGGAATAAAAAACGCAGGCTCAGCAAATAGTCGACTTTTTCCAAGAGGCTGACGACGGGCTCTGACTTGGGAATAAAGCAATCAACTGCTTCGAGGTCACGCTGTGGCAGGCACTCATCGCTGGACAGGAGCGCGACCGGAACGTCCGGTTTGGAATCCTTCATGTGCACCGCGGCCATACCACCATTCATTTCTGGCATGTAGTAGTCGAGGAGCACTAAGTCCACCGAATGCGACGCGAAAGCTTTCACCGCCTCCTTGCCGTTCGTCGCGGTTAGGACTCGATATCCGTTTTCTTCAAGCAGCATTTTCTCGCCTTCTAGCACGCTCGGCGTGTCATCGACACAGAGGATCACGGGTTTCATAGGAACACTCCAAAAGATCTTCGGACGTGAGTGCTAGCGCATTCCAGCAACGCTGTTTCGAAGGGCGTGAGCTGAGCCTCGATCGAGGTGAGCTTCATTGGTCAAGTCCGACGGCCGCAATCCTGTTATGTGAGGATGTGCTCGACATCCCCTGGTAACGACCGTAAATCCAGTTACTTTTCGTTGATGTCTAGCTCATCACGACTAGGGCCGACGCTTTGACGATGCAGGAGGCTGCAGTTCGCAGGCCAACGCCGCGCTCAACTTTCTCTCGTCCTGACGGGAGGGGCAAACATTCCGTTGCCGGATCACGCCCATCAGGCTGGCTTCAGGCTGCCAGGGTGTAAAGCCTACCCGCGTCGGCCAGGAGTTCCATCATTTCATGAAGCGTAGCAATGTCGAGCTCTGCAATCGAGTTGACGAGTTCCAGCCTGGCACGCACGGATCCAGTAGGATTGAATAGCTTGAATTGAATGTCGTGGCCGTAAGCCCATCGTCGCAGAAACAGAAGCATCCCCAGACCGCCGTCTTCTATGGCGCGTACTTCCGAAAGATCAAGCACGATAATTCGCACGTTTCGTAGCGACGTGACTGCGTCACGTAATTTGACGGCGGCTTCGCTGCGCACGACTCTGCCTTCGCACTCAACGACCGCCAGCTCACCAATTTTCTCAATGTGAAGGTCCAAGCATGACCCCTTTCTGCCTTAAGCTCGGTGAGAGCACGAGTTGTGCCATCACCTGCAAGCCTGTGTTTTGTGCTGCGTAAACGGTTGAGCCTGGCGAGCGAGCGGAACTTTCGGGAGGGCACCGAGAAAATCTGCGCTACAGAAACTCCTGTATCTCTGCACGAGGCGGCGGCACTCACTCTCAGACAGAATGAATCGATATGGGCCTTCAAACTATTGCGTTCATCGCGAATAGGGACAAAACGGGCCTTACAAGGGCCAAGCTCCTTATTCCGCAACTCGATGATCGAGTAGGTCCGTAGGCGCTGACGAAGTCGCTCTTCTGGCACGCAACGTGCAGAGGTTTTTCGACAGACGGCCCGAGCCCGGGAGAACAAAGGTATGACATACGTGATGACTAAGCCTTGCCCAGTCTGCAAACAGCAATTAACAAAAAAGGTGCCCACCGAGACCGTACAGTGCGGCTGCGGCCAGCATGTTTGGCAGGGGTAGTAGCCTATGGGCACAACAACCGGCCGCCTGGATTGTCTTTCCGATTTGCGCTGACATCTTGCGACCAGACGTTAAGCTAAACGCAAACTCGAGAGTGCGGCTTGAGCCTTGCCGTTCCCCTTGTCCGGGTCGATGATTAAGTCAAGCAGTGTGACATTGGAAAGGTCTACGTTGTACTCCTCGGTCTCTCGCGTGGCGTCGGGCGAGCTGAAATTCCACTGCTGCCGCACGATTTCCCGGAAGGAACCTCCCCGATCTGGCGACCATCGCAAGCTGAATTCTTGCGTGCGCGTGGTTTCGGTCTCCTCGAATACAACCGAGATGCGTCGGAGCCTTTGTGGCTGGTCAAAGATCAGCCGAATCGTCTGGACACCCGGCTCCGCCGCACGCCAGCCTCCCTTCTCTTGCAGCAAGATCGCAGATTCAACCGGAAAAGCGTTATCTTCGGAGGTTACTTCGACCGATGCGATGCTTTCCAAATCGAGCCACCCTTGCTCAGCAGGTGGACTGTGAAGCGGCTGGGCAATAATCCGTTTGCGCATTTTCGACATGATTTCCTCTAAACCTCGCGATCGATGGGTGGGGTCGCGAGATGACTGTGTCTGCTTACTTGCCTCAAGAACGCCGGCAAAATTCGAGGCGGGCTCATGCCTTATTCCCGATTTTGACCGCAGGCCTCAGGCGACAAAATCAATTTTTGTGATCGGCGGAGGTGCATGCTTCTCTTCGATCTTGCCCTGGTTGCTGATCTTCGCCAGTTCGGAGTTAAGTTCCGCTCCGACCAGCAGGGCAAAGCCTGTCCAATAGAGCCATGTCATCAACGCAATGCCTGCACCCAGCGTCCCGTAAGTTTTGTTAAAGTTTGCGAAATGCCGAAAGTAGAGACCGAGCAGATACGAGAGCGCAAGCCAACAGCCCACGGCAAGGATCGCGCCCGGTAGTGTGGCCAAGAAACGTTGCTTAACATTCGGAGCAAGGAAGTACAAAGCTTCCACCGCGAGGATGGTGAACCCTATCGCAATGGACCAATGAATGTAAGGCCACAGCAAGACAAACAAATAGGAGAGGTGGACTCGACCGGCGAGCCATTCTCCGAATCTTGGCCCAACCATCATTACCGACAGGGCTACAAGCATTAGGGCTCCAGTCATGAGCGCTAAGCCCACTGCCAAAGGCCGGGTTTTCCAGAACGGCCGATCGTCTTCGACATCGTAGGCAATATTCAAGGCCTCGATAGCCGCCGCGAACCCTCCCGATGCAGTCCAAAGCGTGCCCAGAATGCCGAAAGAAAGGAACGTTCTCCGATTGGGTGTGATCACGTCAGACAAAACTCTGCTGACCAGCCCCATGCTGTCGGAAGGCAAGAACCGGGTCATCATACTCAGCGCCTGTTCGAAAAGATTGGGAACGGGCAAGTACGCAACGATGGCCGATAAAAAGATGAGGCACGGAAACAGCGACAGAACGAAGTAGTACGATAGCGCCGCGGCCATCTGCAGAGTGTGGTTCCGGAGCACGTCTTCGTAGGTTTCGACCAATGCGTGCTTGATCGGTCTCGGCATAACGATTCTTGGATGCAATCCCCGATTTCTGGGGCCAATGATTACTTTCGCTGGTCGGGCCGGATAATCCCGTGCAACGCCAAGGGCTTGGTCGCGATCCTCGCGATTTGCAGCTCTCCACTTTCCAAAGGATGGGCAATGCACCACCGGCAGGAAGTGCTCGCTTGCCCGTTATCATAACCGCAGATGCGGCTCATCAGAGACCATCCGTGACCACCCGAGTGCCCAACGATTCCCCCAGGAGGAACTACGAGAAAAATCGGAGTCGCGGGCGGATACTACAGGAGGCGCCAGGATTACTATTTTCTCTTCCGGAAAGATGCGGTGGGAAGATGCCGGAAAGAACCTACTGTTCGACTATGCAGGTTGAAAATTGTCCAAATCGCTGGCTCGGGCGATAAACAAGCTTTACCTTCTCCATCCAGTATCGGCTGTGCGGTTGGTCGTGCGGCGAAGGCGATTTCTGGGGTTATGGCTGCGGATTTCGATGCAGCATATTTGACATGGGAAGGAATTCTGCAACAATACGCAGTCTGCGGCGATGGCCATTTTAATCAGCGATTTGGAACGCAAAGTTTGCAAGAAAAGTGGGCCTGGGCTCAGAGCGTTGCATCAAATTCAGGTCAGGATGTGCGGGAAACTCAGCGCTCCCTAGGAGTGAGAGGCTCGTAAATGAAAGAAATATCGCGAGTCGCCGATCGAAGCGGTCGTGTAGCAATTGAGAGGGTCTCACCGCAACTTGAAGAGTCAGGGAATCGCCTTCTCCGGTCCGTGATGTAGATTTAAAAAGGAAGGATGAGAACGATGGTACAAACCCCGCAATCGTTAAGCGACTTCGATGCATATTTGCTGGCTGAAGGAACCTTTGACCGAGCCTACGAGAAACTCGGGGCCCACCTCGCGGAGCGGGATAGACGTCAGGGCGTGCAGTTTGCTGTGTGGGCACCGAATGCCAGGCAGGTCTCCGTGGTGGGCGATTTCAACCAATGGAATCCCACGGCCAACGTGATGCGCTCCAGCTCTGCCGGAGTGTGGGAGAGCTTTATACCGACTCTCGGTCAAGGAGCGATATACAAATATCATGTGATCTCCAACTACCAGGGGTACACGGTCGACAAAACTGATCCGTATGGTTTCGCCGCGGAGGTGCGTCCCCGTACGGCTTCGCGTGTATGGAACCTGGAAAACTATACCTGGAATGATGGTTCGTGGATGACGAACCGGGCAAACAGCAACGCGCTCGACGCTCCTATCTCGATTTACGAAGTGCACTTAGGCTCCTGGCGGCGTGTACCCGAAGAAGAAAATCGCTGGCTGAGTTACCGCGAGATGGCACCGTTGCTGGCGGATTACGTTCGGGAGACCGGTTTCACTCACGTCGAATTGCTGCCAGTTATGGAGCATCCCTTCGATGGCTCCTGGGGATACCAGACCACCGGCTACTTTGCTCCTACTAGTAGATTCGGTACGCCGGACGATTTCAGGTATCTCGTGGACTGGCTTCATCAACGTGGAATCGGCGTCATTCTCGATTGGGTTCCGGCCCACTTCCCGAAAGATGAGACCGGTCTGGGATATTTCGATGGCTCTCATCTCTACGAACACGGCGACCCACGGCAAGGGGAACAGCCGGACTGGAACACTTTTGTATTCAACTACGGTCGCAACGAAGTCCAAAGTTTTCTCATCAGCAACGCCATGTTCTGGCTCGACAAATATCACGTCGACGGTCTGCGGGTCGATGCCGTCGCCTCAATGCTCTATCTCGATTATGGACGGCGTGATGGAGGGTGGGTACCAAACCGCTACGGCGGAAAAGAAAACATAGAGGCCGTTCACTTCTTGCGAAAGGTGAATGAGCATGTTTATGCGGCATTTCCCGACGTCATGATGATTGCGGAAGAATCGACGGCCTGGCCGCAGGTCTCGCGGCCCACTTACGTTGGAGGACTGGGATTCGGTCTCAAATGGAATATGGGCTGGATGCATGACGTGCTGGACTACATGTCGCAAGATCCAGTATTCAGAAGCTATCAGCATAACAAGATCACGTTTGGTCTGGTTTATGCCTTCACTGAGAACTTCGTCCTGCCTTTCTCGCACGATGAGGTCGTCTACGGGAAAGGTTCCATGTTGCGCAAGATGCCAGGAGATGAGTGGCAGAAGTTCGCAAATCTGCGGCTCCTCTACGGGTTCATGTTCGGCCATCCCGGCAAAAAGCTCCTGTTCATGGGCGATGAGTTCGGCCAGTGGTCGGAGTGGAATCACGATGGCAGCCTGGAGTGGCACCTGTTGGGAGTGCCTCTTCACGCCAGGCTGAGGCATTGGCTGGGTGATCTTAATGCTTTGTACCGCAGCGATCCCTCGCTGCAACGGGACTCCGATGCCGCCGGCTTTGAATGGGTGGATGGTAATGACGCTCAGAGGAGCATCATTAGCTTCCTTCGCCGAGGACGGAATCCTAATGAGCAACTGCTCTTTGTCTGCAATTTCACGCCGGTCGTTCGTCAAAACTATCGCGTCGGGGTGCCTTTGAACGGTCTTTGGAAAGAGGTCCTCAACAGCGACGCAGCCATGTACGGGGGCAGCGGCCAGGGAAACTTCGGTGGATTATCGGCGACCCCATTCCCGATTCATGGACGGCCTTTCTCCCTGAATATGACTCTGCCTCCTCTTGGAATTGTGGTTTTTCGCCCCGAGTCTTCCACAAGCGTTTAACGATAAGGAAAACCCATCATGCCAAAGCGTCCGGGCAGCGCGGGAGATCCTCTCTGGTACAAGGATGCCGTCATTTACGAATTGCACGTCCGTGCATTCAAGGACAGCAACGGCGATGGTATCGGTGATTTGCCAGGCTTGATCCAGAGACTGGATTATCTTCAGGATCTGGGGGTCACCTGTCTGTGGTTGCTTCCCTTCTTCCCATCCCCTCTTAAAGACGATGGGTATGACATTTCCGACTACATGAACGTCCACTCGATGTACGGGACGATGGACGATTTCAAGGCTTTTCTAGCAGCCGCTCACGAGCGTGATTTGCAGGTGATGATCGAGCTGGTGGTGAATCACACCTCCGATCAGCACCCGTGGTTTCAGGCGGCGCGACAGTCTCCCGGCGCTCCGGAACGCGATTTTTATGTGTGGAGCGACAACGACCAGAAATACAAGGATGCAAGAATCATTTTTACCGACACCGAGCGGTCCAACTGGACGTGGGACCCCGTGGCCAACCAGTTTTATTGGCATCGTTTCTTTTCTCACCAGCCCGATCTGAACTACGACAACCCCAAAGTGGTCGAAGAAGTTCTGAAGGTGATGCGTTACTGGCTCGACATAGGGGTTGATGCATTGCGCGTAGACGCGGTCCCCTATCTGGTGGAGCGTGAGGGTACCAGTTGCGAAAATCTTCCGGAAACCCACGCTATCGTCAGAAAACTCCGAAAGGAGATTGATTCAGACTATTCTAGCCGGGTGCTCTTGGCGGAAGCGAACCAGTGGCCAGCCGATGTACGTCCTTATTTCGGCAACGGCGATGAATTCCACATGGCCTTTCATTTTCCGCTCATGCCTCGCATTTATATGGCTCTCCGCCAGGAAGACCGCTTGCCCATAACCGACATCATCGCGCAGACTCCCGGTATTCCCGAAGCATGCCAGTGGGGGCTGTTCCTGCGAAATCACGATGAGTTGACTCTGGAGATGGTCACCAGCGATGAGCGTGACTACATGTACTTGGCTTACAGTGCGGATCCTCGGATGCGCATCAATCTTGGCATTCGTCGGCGCCTCGCGCCACTGGTTGATAACAACCGCCGGCGGATCGAACTGCTGAACAGTTTGCTTCTCTCTTTTCCCGGTACGCCGATTCTTTATTACGGGGATGAAATCGGAATGGGGGACAACATTTATCTGGGCGACCGTAACGGCGTTCGTACACCCATGCAATGGAACGGAGATCGCAACGCCGGGTTTTCCGCCGCGACGCCGGCCCGGTTGTATAGTCCCCTCATCATGGACCCGGTTTGGGGATATGAAGCAATCAATGTGGAGGCTCAGCAGGGCGATCCATCTTCGCTTTTGAGCTGGATGCGTAACATGATTGCCCTGCGAAAGCTGTTTCGCGTGTTTGGGCGGGGCAGCATCGAATTTCTTGATCCGTCGAACCGCAAAATCCTGGCATACCTTCGGGAATATGAAGGCGAACAGGTCTTGTGCGTCGCTAATCTTTCCCGCTTCGCGCAGCCCGTCGACCTGGACTTGTCGAAGCTGGAGGGCATGACGCCGGTGGAAATGCTCGGGTACGTGGAATTCCCGCCCATCGAGCGTCACCCATATCGGCTGACATTGGCATCCTACAGTTTTCTCTGGCTAGAGCTGCAACGAAGAGAGAAGCCCACTGGGAGCACGGTGGATATGACAGAACATGCGCCGTTGAACGTAACCGCTGGATGGGAGAGCGTCCTTGAGGGGGCCGGCCGCCTCCGCCTGGAAACTGTGGAACTCCCGGAGTACCTGCCCAAGCAGCGCTGGTTTGCGGGAAAATCCAGACAGATCAAGTCCGTTCGAATTGCGGAGTGGATTCCTCTCAGTATTCCATCGAAGGATTCATCGGACCCATCGCAGTCTGCGCTGGTACTGGTGCAGGTAGAGTTCGACACTGGACCTCCTGACTTATATTTCCTGCCGCTGGCGATCAGTTTTGGAGATGCCAAAAACGAATTGCAGCGGAGTGCCGCCAACGCCATCATTGCTCCGGTGCTCTCGTACCGGGGAGCGGGTTTGCTCCACGACGGAGCCTTCGACGACCAGACTTGCATGTTGTTGTTCTCGCTGATTGAGAATGCGAGCAGAGTAAACGCAGGTCAGGGGGAAGTCCGGGGCATACGTGGAAAGGCTTTCCAGGATCTCCTGGCCTTGGCCGGGAAAGGATTACGGGTGCGGCGGGGTTCAGCGGAACAAAGCAACACTTCAATTCTGTTCGGTGATCGGTTCATACTCAAGCTGTTCCGCCGCCAAGAGCCCGGAGTGAATCCGGACGCTGAAATTGGACAGTACCTGACCGAGAAAACCAACTTCAACCAGATTCCTCCTTTTGCCGGCTCCATCGAAGTCGACGGACTCGCCTCGACTGATGGCAAACTCGGAAATCTGGCGCTGTTGCAGGGCTTGGTCGCAAACGAAGGCGACGGCTGGAAATGGACGCTGGAAGAGCTTGACCGGTACTACGAGGCGTGCGCCCCCTTACCATTCCCAGAAAAATTGAGCGGCGGGCCCCAGGGTCCACTGGAGCTCTGTGAGAATCCCCCAACTCAAGTGGCCCTTGACCATCTTGGTTTGTACCTCGAAGCGAGCGCAATCCTGGGGCGCAGGACGGCGCAACTTCACCTGGCGCTGGCGACACCGACCGATGACCCTGCATTCGCGCCGGAGGCGTTAACTGATGTGGATCTTAACGCTCAATTTGCCGGCATCCGACAGCACGCCTCCAGCGTTCTGGACTTGCTAAAGGAGCGTCTGGCGTACTTGCCCGATGAAGTAGTCGAGGTTGCGGCTTCGGTGCTCAGTCGTCGCCGTCCGATTCTCGATCGTTTCGGACCCCTCAATGGTGATTTCCCGCCGATACGACGAATCCGAATTCACGGTGACTACCATCTTGGACAAGTGCTCCGGGTAAAAACCGATTTCGTGATCCTGGATTTTGAAGGTGAACCGGCGCGGCCGCTGTCAGTTCGGCGCTCCAAGCAGTGCCCCCTCAAAGATGTCGCCGGCATGTTGCGGTCCTTCAGTTACGCCGCCTATGCCGGCCTCATGAACTATACCGCCCGGCACCCCGAGGATTTGACTCGGCTCGAACCCTGGGCGCAGCTTTGGGAACGGTCGGCGGCAGCGGAATTCTTGCGTGCCTATCGTGAAGCCGCGCAAGGCCCCGATTTTCTGCCGCCTGGGAACGCCGATTTCTGCAAGCTGCTTAATGTTTTCCTGCTTGATAAGGCACTCTACGAAGTACTTTATGAGTTGAACAGCCGCCCCACGTGGGTACGTATCCCCTTGATGGGGATTATCTTGCTTGTGCCATGAATGAATCGGGCACGGGGAAGGACATACGGTCCCCCGGTGGAGAAAGAAAAATGAGACCGAGGCCAGAAGAGTGGAAGGTGATTTCATCCCACAACAAGCGCCGGAAAAGATCGAACAAATAGACGCCGCAGATCTGGTGGTTGGGATTTTGGCTAATCTCGATCAAGAGTCGGTGGCGACGGTGCATGAGGCGCTGCGAACACTTCGTGGAGATTTGCGAATCGTGATTCTGTCAGGCGATGCCGGTTCGGTCCAGGCTCAGGCTGCTTCGGGGAGTTCCGGGAAAGGGCCGCAGTTGACCTTCGTCTCCTGGCCGCCAATCGGGGCGGATACTTCGGGTACTCCGATGCAAAGCATTTCCGCCGCCTATCTATCGCTTTTCGCTGCCAGCAGAAGACTGGGAGCTCAAGCGGGCTGCGTCATTGCCTCGAAGCTGGAAGCGGTAACCCCGCAATGGGTCTGCCACCTCATGCAGCCCGTGCTGGAAACGGGTTTTGACCTGGCCGCTCCCCGCTACGTTCGCCGAAAGTTCGAGGGATTGCTGAATGTTAGCATTATCAGTCCCCTCATCCGATGTCTCTACGGAAAGCGCCTCCAGAACCCGCTAGGGCCGGACTTGGGATTCTCGCGAGCATTGTTGGAAATGCTCGGCGGGAGCGATGGCAACGCCCATCGGATTCATCCGCTCGCCTCCCTCGCGCCGGTTGCGATCTGCGACAACCTTCGCGTCTGCCAGGTGCAGGTTGGTCCCCGCATCCTCCCACCCACGGATTGGACAAACATCAGCTCTCTTTTGGTCCAAGCCCTGGGTCCGGTGTTTCTGGCCATGGAACGGAATGCGGCTTGCTGGCAGAAAACGCGCGGGTCAATTCCAGTATCCGGATTTGGCGAGCCGCTGACCGCGTCCCGCGAGACCGCAACCGTCGATGTAAACCACCTCCTGAATTCGTTTCAACTGGGAAATCGAGATCTGCAAGAGATCTGGGGGCTGGTTCTCCCCCCTGCGACTCTGCTGGAGCTCAGAAAGCTGACGCGTTTGACGCCAGAGCAATTCGAGATGCCCGATGAATTGTGGGCTCGAATTGTGTACGACTTCGCTCTCGCCCACCGTCTTCGAACCATCAACCGTGAGCATCTGCTCCGGTCGATGACTCCTCTGTACCTGGGGTGGGCGGCGGGTTACGCAAAAGAAATGGAGGCTGCCGACGAGGCCGCGGTGGAGCGCCGGCTTGAGCGACTCTCGAACGCTTACGAAGTCTCCAAACCATATCTCGTGTCCCGGTGGCGGTGGCCCGATCGGTTCAACCCATAGTCGGAGCTATGAGAGAGGGATTTGTTTATGAGAGAGCAAGTCAAGCAAGCCTTGGATCAGTCAACGACGCGATTCATAACCGCATTAACCCGGCTGTTGCCCGGATTGGTGGCGCTGATTGTGGCGCTCCTGATCTCTGTCGTTTTGGCCTGGATCCTAGCCATCGTGGTGCGCCGGTTGCTTGTCAGCATTCGGTTTGATGAGCGGCTGGTTCGATGGGGCTTCCCTTCAACGGCGGAATGGTCCCCCATGAAGAGTCCATCTGTCCTGGTATCACGATTCATCGCTGCTTTAGTCGTGTTGACTGGACTCTTGATCGGGGTGTCGGCGTTTGATGCGGAACTGACCTCTTTGCTTGTACGCAGCGTCTTTGCCTATGTACCGAACATCTTAGGAGCTTTGCTGGTCCTGTTAGCGGGAATGATCATTGCCCGTTTTCTTGCAAGAAGCGTTCTGATTGGCGCTGTAAATATGAACTTTCAGTACGGTCGCTTGTTGAGCGTCGGCGTGAAGTGGCTGGTGCTGGTGTTGGCGGTGGCAATGGCTCTCGAGCACCTTAGAATTGCTTCGGGAATTGTCGAGCTTGCGTTCGGGATTCTCTTCGGCGGGATTGTGCTAGCTTTGTCCTTGGCGGTGGCTCTTAACGCTAAGGAACTCGTCACCAAGTCACTCGAACGCGAGACCACCAAGACAAGTACCGAGAGCATCGAGGACCCGCTCCGCCACTTATAGGAGCCGGTTCTTGAATTTCATGCTTTTTCCAGCAATGCCGACGGTTCGCCAGGTTCATCAACTGGCCGTTAACAGCATTCAGGGATACGACCGGGAACTCGGATACGGGCAGGGCATGACCGTCGCGATAACTAGTGTCGTCCGTTGGGTGATTGTAGACCGGGGGGAAAGATGCGTCAGGAACTCAGGAACCGAGAGGTGTCAAAACGATAGTGAACGCGACTCGTCATGCTTGCCAGCCCGAGGCGCTAATGATACGGCGTCTTGCTCCACCGCGGCACCCAGTTGAGCGGATGGCGCTCCCGCCAAATCCACCAAGCCCTCCTCTCCACCTTCCAACTCAGCCCCGAAACCTACACCCTGACCCAACTCCCGTTATGACCTGCGCAAGCTCAAAGCCCATGCCTTCCTCGCGCGTGACGGATCCCGATACGCCTACCAGCTCACCGAAAAAGGCATCCGGGTTGCTCTGATGTTCATCCTCTTTCACCAGCGTATCTGCGGCCCCCTGGCCAACAGTCTCTTCCACCGTCGTCCCACCCAACTCCATACTCCCGCCACCCAACTCCAACTCTTTATCAGAAGGCCAATACTTCCGTTCAACAAATCATCGATTTACTTGCCGCTTGAGAACTCTGAGAGATAAATCCTCAGAATCAAGGTTCAAGAATCTAAACCTAGCCCCGACGGACCATTGTTCTGTCGTATTGACTGTCCGCGCTGACTTCTATGCCTACCTAATGGAATCCCCGATCTGGCGTCAGGTTCAAGCGCACCAGTTGGAAGTTCCGCCGTTGGGGGAGGATGGATTACGGCAAGTGATCGTACGAGCAGCGACCCAAGTCGGGGTGTTCGCGCAAGGAGAACTGGGAGAGCGCCTCGTCAGTCAGACTGTAACCGAAAGTTAACTTTTGTATGCGGCGATTTCATTCACCGTCCCTCGCCCCGCTCATTTGCCCAGTTTGGCTGAAGCTTCAAATCCTTTGCAGCGCTTCGCCGCGATCGAGCGGGGCCCCGGCCCAAAGTCAAAACCGGTTAACCCACCGCGGGCTGGGTCTTCTTTCCCGCGATGCGTGATACGAATTCGCGTGGCTCTGCACTATGAGAGTGGACGGGCTGGGCGAATTCGCTCAATGAATTCTTCTTCGGCAAGCACCGCGGGCCAAAGGCCTGTTCCCACAGGAGAGCAAAAACGATGTTTCGTATCTCAAAGTCCACACTTCTCAATTCGATTCCCATCACCTTGCTGGTTGCTGCCCTGACCGCAGCCCAAGCTCTAACCCCCGCTGGAGCAAAGCGCCCAGCGACAGTTCCGGCAGATTATGTCATCACGCCATTCGGCTACTTCCATCCCAGCTGCGTCGGGCACCTGGCTAAGGGAGACGTTGTGCGGCAAGATGAAAAAGTCATCGAGCACGCGAATGGAGCCTCCGACGACATGCACGTGTGCGCCTATCCACATTACAAAGGTGACGGAGCAAAAGTTACCGGGGACGAGAAAGCCGCTGATCAGCCCACGATCAGCCATGCCTGGGTTGAATATGCGGGCACCACCACGACTTCCTCCTATGCCTATATGTATGCCTACTGGAACGTTCCCCCGGCGCCGAGCACCAACGACGGCCAGACCGTGTACCTGTTCAATGGCCTGGAGGACTACAGCGATGTTGTGACGATCATCCAGCCTGTCTTGGGGTGGAACTCCGATTATGCGTCAGCCTGGGGCATCGCCAGCTGGAATTGCTGCGTCACCGGCACTGCCTACGAGGCCACGCCGAAGCCAGTCAATTCCGGAGATCTTATCTTAGGCGTTCTGATCGACACGTGTGCCCCGGGAACAAAGTCCTGCGCTTCGTGGGACATCTTTACCCTTGATGTGACAACGGGAGCCGAATCTGAGCTGCTCAATACCTCAAGCTTTGGGCAGACCTTCAATTGGGCCTTTGGCGGCGTCCTGGAGGTCTATAACATAGCCCAGTGCGGCGATTACCCCGCCAATGGCTCGATCAATTTCTATGACCAGGGGCTCTACAACGACAAGTTTGTTCGGATCGCCAGCCCGGGCTGGAAAGTAGCCAACCTATCTTCTGGATTGACTCCACAATGCGGCTACGGCGGCGAACTGCCGAGGGAGGTAATTCTCAACTATTGATCCGCCTCTTCCAGGTGTGGGGTATCCCGGGCCCCACCTTCCACACAGCTCCAGCGCTCTTCACTCCCCCCCCAACTCCCGGATATGCGCAGCACACGTCTCTGGTACAACAGCTTCAACGCGATTCTCCCCCCGAGGACGCATCTCCCACTCTTTCAAAGAAGCGCTCCTGGAACTCGCGGACTCTCTGTCGATTCCCCTCAACGTCCCATTGGAGAATTTCGTGATGCCGTGGGCGACAGGACCGACACGGTTCACACTTCCGAATGGACTTGAGATCACGATTACCGGGCCTCGGTTCGACAGGGTAAGGAATTGGTACCTGCAGTCGATGAAAACTCGCTTATCAGAAGGCCGAGGCTTCGATTCAACACATCATCGATTTACTTGCTGCTTGAGAACTCTGAGAGATAAATTCTCAGAATCAAGGTTCAAGAATCTTAAGACTGTCTCGGGTTTAGTTTGCCTCCGGTTACATTTCAACGCTGTGAAGGTACGGCTGCCTCGCGAACGACAGACGGCGGTTGGGTGTCACTTGTTTCCGTCTTGACCAGGGGCCCCGCCGGAGGAGCGCCAGTCATGACCAACTCAGTTTTAATTTCAACCTTCTGATTAGCGAGCGGATTGATGTCTGTCTCAAAAGTTTGGTAGCCGGGAAGGGCGACCTTGATCTGATGTGTTCCCGGCGCAACTAGCATCCCGCGTCCCATACCCTCAAACTCCCCTACATGTCCCACGAAAAGTCCGTCCAAGAAAACTGCGGCCCTGGAGGGGTTGACCGTGATCTTGACTGTGGCCGTCACATCAGGAAGCCGTCCGGTAGGGGCTTTCTCCATGGCCACGCGAATGACTTCCTTCTGGCCAGGCTGGACAAGAATACGTTGTGCGAAGTCTTGGTAGCCGTCCTGACGCACCGTAATTACGTGTTCGCCAGGCAGAAGAAGGACTTTCTTCGATCCTTTGAGTTCTTTCAGATAGCCCACGTACTGTCCGTCAACCCAGACCCCAGAAGTCTTCTCAATATGGGATTTTCCTTCAAATTGAATCTCTCCCATCACATCGTTTTCAGCACACACCGCGACGGGTAGAAGCAAAGCAGAAACCAAAAGAAATACCCACAGTAATGGATCTACTCTTCGGAATGCTTTTTTCATAGTGACCTCCATAAGCCCTTCGATTCTTCGATTGCCTTTAGGAACTGATCGCAGTTTCTGCATCTTTAATAGTCCTATGCCAATAGTCCTATGCCGCGCGTCTTCCTCGCCCGTCAGTTAAACCATCGAGCGGAGCAAATAGAAAACGCGGATCGAGCAGATGCTCGATAATCCGTAGCAGGTTCGCGGGCGACTCGCTCTTAGACACAAACGCATCTACCCATTTCAGAGCGCTCTCGGGTAGCCCATCATCTGCAGACAGCAGAGCGATTGGAACATCGGGTTCACTAGCTTTCATGTGCTCTGCGATGACATCCCCATTCATTCCATGCATGTGGTAGTCGAGCACCACCAAATCGACGGGATGGGTGGCAAACAGTTGCAAAGCCTCTCTGCCGCTGGTGGCGACCAGGACCTTGCACCCAGCTTCCTCAAACAGCATCTTGCGACCTTCCAGTCCGTTCCATTCGTCATCGACACACAGAATTAGAGGTTTTCGCGGCATGGCACTCCTCCGATTTTTTCGCCGGACAAGCACATGAAGAACTTGCCTTGGCCTCGTTTCTCCGCAGCAGCGCCTCCATAATTCAGAGCACGATCTGTACCAAACCCGCAAAGCACAGCAGAGCAGGGTCTTAGATCTCGAAAAGAGTGTGGGAGTGTAAACCCTACCGAGTAAGGACGGACACCGATCAGTAAGAACATCGCATTGGCGAGTGACAGAATCGTTCTTCCAGGGCCGGAAATCCGGGATGCCGAGATTCTGTATCAACAGTTGCGGGTCGTTGCGCATCTGAAAGTCAGCATCTAACTAGCCAAGGGCTTCGCCCTTGATATTCCATCGCACCCGGATGCTGCAACTGGACGTTACAACGTGGTTACAACGAGAACAAAATTCTCGTTTCACGGGCCATAATGACTAACTAGGGTGATGGGCGACAATTAGAAAATTCCGACCCGGGTCACGGACAAGCGTGATGCAGAGCGACAGGTTTGGGTGACACTTCCGGTCCTGAAACAGCGCCAGCCGAGGATGTCGGCTGCGCGGCGTCGCCCGCCAACTGCAAACCGAGACCAACGCGCTTCGCCACTCATGAACTTCCAATGGAAGCCCGGCGCTCGTCGTGGACCCCAGTCGCACTGTGTAGTGGCACTTCAAGACCTCCTTCGGTCCGCAGCTTGTCCGGCCTCCCGTTTTGTGTCTCCATCTACAGCGGCGCTCCGCCTTCGGAGTCTTCATAGAGGGAAAAGGTCATCGCGCCAATCACAGCCAGCGGTTTGCCGCTGTCATCGGTGAGGGTGCGGTTGTAGTTGATCAATGATGGCACCGTTGAGTTCGCTGCCGGCGATTGCGCCCAGGTGAAGCCCAGAGCCCGACCGTCGTCACATTTGCATTTTCATATCTCATGCCTAGCGTTCGCTTCATAACGAGTTCTCCTCCTCGATAAAGTTCTCGTTGACTTTCTTTGGTTTGAATTTTGTGCAGCGAGGCACGTCGTCCAGGGCCAATCCCCACCGTCCCCAAGTCGCTGTTCAGGAACGGTGGGGGATTGCCCGAATCGCGAACGCATGCCGACTTTTGCTATCGCTAGCGACTCAACAAACCACTCACGGAAAACGACTTCCGGTTGCGGTCGCGCAGCCAGTCACCAACAACTTCCCAGTCGGGTCGAAGAACCGTACCGTCGCTTTTACTGTGGCGAATCGATTCGGGTCATCGCTCATCTCGATGGTCTGGATAATTTTTTGAGTCTTGGAAAGAGCGCCATTGAGGGTGACGAAGGCGGTTGTGGCCGCGGTGTATCGGCTTCCACCCTGAAAGCTCCACACCCCGTGGCCCGGGCCGCGCTCGGCGGGAAAGAACATGGGATTGTCTGTGGTCTCCGTCATGGTGCCTCCGCTGGCGAAGGTCAGCAGAGATTGGAAGGGAGTACCGAGGGGATCGCCCGTGTTGCAATCCCTTTGAGTAACCACAACCTTCCAGGTTCCTTCCAGTTCTTTGCCAGTAGGAACGGAAGACTGTGCGGCTGCGCTAACGACGGACAGAGAAAGTCCGGCCAAAACAGCGAGCGAATAAAACGACTTGGCAAAATGCAATGTCATGTTGCTTCTCCTTGAATTTGACGAAATCGCTGCTGTCAGCGGCGAGGATGCCATGAAGCCCTTCCACAACATCGAGTTGTTGAGATGATCGTCTCTCGGGAACGGGAAGCTATCGATGTGGAAGAGCCTTTGATTCTTGCGAAGAATGACAGCGCGATGGCACTGTCATGATGCAACGAGGGCTCCGGCCGTTGAGCAGTACGCCACGTTTCCCAGGAGCCCGTTTCTGCAGAATCTGGCGCGACCTGTCCAAGACACGATATTGAGTCCACGTGTTTTGGCGAGACTACGTTGATTGGGAATGAAACAGCGATCAAAGCCGAGCACGTTCACGTGCGGCCTTCGGATCACTGTCTGCGATCTCTCCGGTAGAGGAGGTGCGTGTCTGCTGTGATTCTGCGCTGAGCCAACCGCTAGCCCATCCACCCGGCGGCCCTTCAAAAATCGCTGCTGGCGCCTCCGCCCCCCGAATGTCCCCCACCGAAGTGGACGCCCGGATTGCTGGTTTGGGGCTCTGGCGTTATCGATTGGGGCGATACCAGGCCCACTACATTGGACCCGACGTTCATCCAGTGCTTGTCCTTTCCCGAAAGGCGTGCGGCGGTAAAGCCGTGGCGAATTCCGCCTGGGTGGTGGGCAAGCCAGCGTCGGATGAAAATCGCGACAGCAGTTAACAATATGCCCAGAAGTATCGGGTCCCAGGTATGCCGCGGCCAGCCGAGATAAGGCTTATTGCACACGAGGGTCAGGATGGCGGCGATCGCTCCCACGGCGATGACGAACCGGTCCTTTTGGCGAAAGCCGCGTGCGAGTACGATTGGCGGCAGGCACCAGATCAGCACCCACGTTCCCCAGTAGAAGGGCCTTGCGAATTCAGAAGTGGCCCGAGTGACGCGCCACCACTGAACGGGCAGGTTGAACGACAAAAGGCTCAACGAAGAAAGCTGGAGATTGATGGCCAGGTAGATGCCGAGCCAGAGCATCGCTTCGACGAGCGAATAATCCTCCTCGAGGTAGTCGGAGCGGTGGCGGGCGCGTACGGCGGCTACACCCGCGAGTCCGGTTGCATAGAACACGGCGACGATCAGATGCTGCGCCGAGTGGGAGAAGGTCCAGTAGCCGGGCAGAAAGGGGACGAAGATCATCGCGGCGAAAAATGCGTATGTGAACCCGAAGCGGCGCCATATCCAGAGCGAAAAGACGGCGCCGGCCGCGGGAACCAGGGACTGGGCTGCGTCCGTCTTTGCCGAATAAGGGCTGCCGCTGAAAAGTGCGATCTGCATTCCCGCGCAGAGAAAAACAACCGAGCAAACGGCAAGCGCTTCCTCGATACCGTAGCGATAGAGCCGGGCCTGGGAAACAGCTACTTCGGCAGCCGCGTAGCAAACTGCCGCGAAGATCAAGGAAAAAACGCCGGCGGTTTGCTCCGACGGCCGCGAAAGAAAAACCACGAAGAACAGCCCCGCGGCGGCGCCCACAATGAGCACCGTGAACAGGAACAAGACGAGCCGCAGGAAAATGTTGGTGGTGCGGAGCTCGGAAACTGTTTCCTGTTCCAGAAGCTGGTACTGCGCCTTGGTAAGGTAGCCCTCGCCCGCCCAATCCGTCAGAAGTTTGCGAGCGCGCAGAGTTTCTTCGCTGGATGCACTGTAGAGTCTCACGCCGGCCTCCCGAAGCGCCGCCCGATCTGGACTAGCAGCACGAGCATCGCGACTCCGGTAACGACGAAATAGCCCAGGACAGCGGTTCCGTCACTGACGCCACGGAGGAACATCGAGCTGACACCCACGTAGCCGTAGACAGAGGCATAAGCAACAAAGGCAAACTGCCGTCGCCGCAGTCCCCAGGCGAGAGACGCGGCACAGGCGATAAGCAAAGCGAGAAACCATAGGCCGTAACCCTCCCGATTGAACACGCCGGAGAGCAGTGCCCAAAAGAGAACGTTGACCACGACGTTCAGATAAGTACCGAAGAAATGCGGTTTGACGCCGCGGCGCTGAAGAATCGCCCCGGCCACGCCGACCAGCAGGCAGTAGAGAATGGCATATTGGCGATACGCCGCGTCCTGAGGGCCCGACCAGCGCGAGATGGTAAGCCCGAACCATCCGGCGAGTGAGGACAAACCGAGCGACAGCACGAAGCGATTGTCGAAACGATAAGCGAGGAAGAAGAAGAGAACGGCGGTCGCCAGGAGATCGAAATCCAATCGTCCGGACAGCAGGTGGAAACGGTTCTCGAGGTAAGCGAGTTCTAGTGACCAGATGAGGCTGCCGAGATAAAGCACATAGTCGAAGATCGGACTCGGTTCAGACGTTTCGGCGGGGGACCAGGCGGACACGCGGGAAAAGCAGTACCAAAAACAGGCGGCCAGGATGGTGGAGAGGACGGTCAGGATGAGGATGTCACCGAGTTGCTCCGACCACGTGCTGACTGTCCAGCCGAGTCCGGCGACGAACGCCAGCACACCGGCGTAGAGGAGAACGTTCAGCTCGAGAAAAAGGGAAAAGGGTTCTCCGCGGGAGAGGCCTGCCAAATGGGCATGCTGCTCCGGCGATATTTTGCTTTGCTGCTTCCATTGCTCTAATCGTGTGAGGATGGTCATGAAGCCTTCGTTCCCCGGCCTTGGAACACCTTGTCCATAGCCCGGCATCGGATCCCAGTGCCACCTGTTGGGCCCATGAGTTACTCATCGTACATTCCGACAGGCGGATGCGCTCAAGAAATGCGAGTAGCCGAGTAGATGTGCCAAACTCGAGGCGATCCAGAAGTCGGTTTGGGGGAAGCCTGACATTTCCGGCCTTTGTCGTTGCTCCTATTTCCTCGAAGTTTCCGGATCAGCTGATGAAGCGCTGTCACGCCACAGAACCCCGTCATCGTTGAAGAAAGCTAGGCTCTGCGGCGGTACGCTCTCGGGCTCATGCCGAACTCAGCACGGAATGACCGATTGAAATTTGAGATGTCCCCGACACCACATGCGAGTCCAATATCAATCACTCGAGCAGATTCAGTTCTCAATCGGATCGCCGCACGGCGAAGTCGCGCTCGCAGCAGATACTAGTGCGGCGTTGTTCCTGTAAGTTCTTCAAACGTTCGAAGAAGGTGGTACGGGCCCCGGGAACACGCCAATAGCGAATCACGATGTCTCTAGCCTCCGGCTCAGGCACCGCAACAAATCTCGCTCCGCCGGCGGGAATCATACGATGACTGCCGAGAATTCCTTGAATGCCGCCCGGAAGGGGATCGTGAAAAGCAGAACTGCCGCTGACGAACTCCTTCACGACCATCGGATATCTAACCTTGCACCGGGACGCGAACTCCTGGAAAACGGGATCCTGGGGGTTGAGGTCGAGAACATTGGCAAGCTGCAGCTCGACTTTGATCGACCGCGCGCCATAAGCCTCATCGACCGTACCGGACGAACCGGCCGCAGCCAACAAGCGCGCACTAACGGTGTGAGGTCGTGGGTTCCCGGTCCGGAGTTCATATCCGACTTCGCCTGATCTGGGCAGAGCGCGGTGAAAAAGATAACACTTGGTCCGCGCGCAAGCTCACCGCCGGGGCACTTGTCGATAGGAAACTAAGATTTATCAGCAGCCACCGTTGAGCGTGACGCAATCCGCTGGCATTTCTTTGCTGGAGCCTGACGAACGTTACTCGTTTCAGCCGTTCGGGTTCGCGCATATACTGCCAGCGAAAGCACTTTTCTTTTGTGTGCCATTATGAGTCCGTCTGAAGTTCCTAAATCCGAGCCGAACAGAATTGTCATTCCCCGATGGATGGCTATCCTGCTGGCGCTATTTGTCTGTCTGATTGTGATACCGCTTGCGCATGGAGCGGTTCCGTGGGCGATCTCCAAGCTGACACATCGCTATGGTTGGGTACACGGGTCGCCCGAGTTCTGGAATTTGCTCGGACTGATCCCGGTTGGCGTTGCCACGGCTCTCCTTATTTGGACACTGATCATAGGAATTGCGCATGCACCAAATGCCGTCAGGCTCGGGCTGGTGCCCTCGGTCTTGGTCACCGATGGACCTTATCGATTTACGCGGAATCCGATGTATGTCGCGGAACTAGCATTATGGCTGGGGTGGGCGCTGTTCTTTGGAAGCCTGGCCGTTTTTCTGGGATGTATCGCACTACTGCTAGTTGTGAATCTCGTACTTGTGCCTCGGGAAGAACGGAGTTTGGAAGCAGCATTCGGTCAAGTTTATCTTATGTACAAGAAGCGGGTGCCCCGTTGGTTGGGATAAGCCAACAGCCTGAGATAGGAGCTGTTATGGCTAGAAGCGCTCGAGCCTGACGCCGGCCCCAATTAACTCCTTTTGAAGCAAAGGCTCTTCCAAGGGGATATTCAGGATTGAAAGACAGTAGAAATATTGAAAGACAGTAGAAATAAGGTTAGCGGAACTGCGGGCCCCTGCTGTGACAGCGAGGATTTCACCCGTAACTAACTGAAAACACGCGGTACGGATGGCGCTACAAAAACGTTTTAATGACCCTTGGAAACAGTTCGTGGACCCTTATTGGACCATAATTTCCAGTGTGCTTTCACGCGGCAGAGGCCGGTCAAAACTAACGGTTGACCGGGATTAAGGAGTCAAAAGGACGTCTAGTCGCTGCGCAAGGGTGAGAACCTCAAGAATTGCACTGCCGTCGGACAATAGAAGTGGAGACGGCGCTCCACTCACAACGAGCGCCGGACCGGTGAGGCGATCTTCAAATAAGACAATAGCGCGCTCAGGATCGGCCTGGTGAGAAGTCCAGGTGAGACCTTCGGCATCCGGATGTTGGTCGTGAAGCGCCAAGGCCCAGGCGCGAGTCTCGGGATACTGCGAGCCGTCGGACTCAATCAGATCCTTCCGGGAAATTCCCAGCTTGTGTAGGGCGATCGCCGAGAGATCGATCAGAGCAAGATCGCGGCTCAGCGTCAGCTGCGAGTACACCTTGCCGGCAACATGCGAGGCCTTTGACCAGATCCTGGGACCAGCCGCGAAAGGAACGTCGTGGAAGACGGTTTCCATCAGAGCACAGTCCAGAGTCGTACCGGCATAGAGGGTCGGAATGACCACGCCCGCAGCATTCACAAGGGGACTGAATCTTGCGTTGCCGGTTGCAGAGGGATTGAACTCCGCGCTGCCGTACGCATGCGGATGGACACGAAATATCGTCTTTCCCAGACCCAAGGGAATGATGGTCGCTTCGAGTGTGCCGGTCGGAGATTTGATATGCAGTTCCCCTACCCGTGATGTACACCCGACGCCTCGATCTCAGCCGCCCGCAACACTTCCTGAGGTTTCGACTTCAGAAGTTCTTTCGGCATTTTGTTCCTGAGATAAGTGTTTATGCTCCCGAACCAAAACGCCTTCTGCCAGTCGTCCTTTTCCGCAAGAACCTGAAGGACTTTCTTCATGATCGGAAGAGGCTTTGCCCCTTTTTTGAGCTCCAGGGCATAAAGCGGATAAAGATCGACTCCCTTGTAGGGCACAGCAAAGATCAGTCCAGTTTTCTTCCATCTATTCGGTTGGGAGCTTGGATTTCTCTTGCTGAAATGAGCGATTTCAGCGATGTCTGTGGCCTTGGCAAAATCGTCGCTCTCTAAAATCCCTTTTATGGCTTGAGCGAACATTTTGGCCTCGATCATTCTGTTTGAAGTCAACGGAAGATCAGGCGTCAGCGCTTCGATAAGGGCTTCCCAACTGTCCTCCTGTCGTTTGTCGATCAGGACGTCGATGAATTGGGACGCTCGCTTAAGGGTTTCGAAGACAGTTTTTGTCCGTTCGTCGTCCCCTCGGGAATGAGAGACGAACACCAGCGCTTGGCCTTCGGAGTTCTCGAGGTCAGGAGCGAGATCCTGTGCCGAACCTTCTTGAACGTCCCAGTGTTGGTGACGGCCTGAATTTGGCAAAGTGCTAGACGGCATGATTGCTTCCTCCTGTGCGATAGATATTATCATAATAAGTTAATAATCGGTATCGCACGCATATTAGCCATAATGTGAATTTTGCTTCTCTCCTATTGCCTACAACCGTGAACGCCACTGCAGGCAATGCAGTGGCATTCGATTGCTGCATGATCTCGTCCATACAGTCTTTCTCCGAATTCTGCGACGCTCCACGTAAGCATGATGGCGGGCACCCGATCGAGGCTAAACTCTCAGAACCGGGTCTGGTCATGATCCCTCCTAAGCGTTCAACAGTTGCGAGGGCCTCTAACGTACTGGCTTCCTCTTTGGTGGGCTAGACGCAAAACTCTGGTCAATACATTCGCCTCGACGGGAACGGATCTGATACCAGGGAGGTTTTCTTCAGCGAGGTCGCTGAGAGTATGTCCCGGGGCCATCTCAAGAAAAATGTTACAGCCCGATTCCTTGAGTACTGTTGTCGCATCGTGCCAGCGGACGCCGTGCGCAATGTTGGTTACCAGATCGCGCGCAACCATCTCCTTGGTGCGCATGGCTCGCCCGTTCACATTTCCGATGTAAGTCATTCGCGGCGTTGTCAGATTCACGGAGGACATTCGCTTTCGGAGGAGATCCGCAACAGGCTGGAGTAAAGGGCAATGCGACGGAACAGAAACATGCACTCGCACTGCCTTCTTGGCGCCCTGGCGCCGAGCCTTTTCCGATGCACGATCCATCCCTCGTTCGAACCGGCAATCACAATCTGGCGCGGCGCATTGATGTTTCCAAGACCGGGTTTTGGACTGAACTCACAGCGTGCACGATTTTCGCGAGCTGGGACTCATTGAGCCCTCCAATCGCGGAGAGACCGTAACCGCTCGGATAAAGTTTCATCATCTGCTCCGCTCGCAGCCTTACCAACTAAGCCGCATTCTGCAACGACAAGACACCAGCAGTAACAGCAGCGGCAAATGCTCCGACGGAGAGACCGGAAACGGCCGCGGGATTGAGGGGCTGCTCTAGGAGAGCGCGCGTGGCAACTCCTGCCGCGAGCAGTGCGAGCTGCACAGAAACATCAGATTTGAGAGCTTGTTCACAGTCGAGGTTGCACACCTCGGAATGAAGCACTTCGCTGATTTCGTCGAGCGTACGGACAACCGCGGGATGATCGAGAAGGTGGTGCAGCATTCCGGGTGACTGCGAACCCTGTCCAGGAAAGATAAACGCCACAGATTCATAAGATGGTCTTTCAATCCGCATCATTTCATATTCAAAAAGGAAGGATCCTGTAACTTTCCACGGTACTTCACATCCCATGTATGCGCCCAGCTTCGTCGGCGTCAATTCGAACGTGAATAGGAGAAAAGTTCATGAACAAGATGATTCGCAGGTTGATGGCAATGTGTCTTCTGGCAGTATCGCTTTCGGCTTTTGCACAGTCTGGCGATGCCATGAAGCAGGACAGCATGAAACAGAGCGACAGTATGAAGAAAGACGACATGAAGAAGGACAAGAAGTCCAAGAAAAAGACGAAGAAGGACGACAGCATGAAGAAGGACGACATGAAGAAAGATGACAACATGAAGAAAGATGACAACATGAAGCACGACGACAGCATGAAGCAAAACTAGCACTCGGCTGCGTTCTTCAGGTTCGAGTTCAGGATAGTTGGTGCAGGCAATATTACCGACTACCATGATCTTGAGACTCCCGCCTTCAGCCCCAGTTCAGAACACCTGCGCCGGCTTTTATGCAGTGGTCTTCTCGAGCGAAGGCCTGCCGATTGCTGTTAGCACAACTGAGATCAGGCGGTCAGATACTTTTTCATGCAGCGGACACAAGGGGCAGATCCTTGTCGCAGCGCTTCCCGGGCCTGGATTGCCTGAATGTGGGCTTTGTCGCGAATAGGGACACCCAGCTGCGTGAAAAGTCTTACCATCCCCCGAAACGATCCCCAACAGATCCGGGGGCACGCCAGCACCGGGCTGTGCATGTTCTGAACGCAGTTCTGGAGGGCTGAAGACCGAAGATCTAGCCACCTCGAAACCGCCGGCGACAAGGACTGCCGCGGCGGCGGCGGCCATCCATCCTATGAGATTCCGTTCGCACTCGATATTGGCAATTTGCCTCACTTCCATCGGGGTCAGCAAGGATTGGTCGCACAATTCAGGGTCCATTGACAGCTAAGCAGATTGTGCCGCCGTTCAAGTTCATGAACTTTCGCAACCTCCGCGGCTGTCAGTAGTGAATAGTCGCAAGCAGTCGCCCCAGTCTCACAATTCACCTTGTTCTGCCTTTCTGGATTTGTGCAACCGTTTTGGCTTGAGACGGCGTGAGGAGAGCTTGATCGCAAATACCGATCGTTGTTTCACACGCACGAGCATTACGGCGCCGTTGCACCGTGGCGACATTGTTTGACTCCTCTGGACTCAGCGCCGAATGGTCGCACTCGCCCTTTCCGGTGAAGCACACTTACAAGTTCTGATCATGCAGCAAGTCAGCGATTTGTTGTGCCCGTGCGTTCGTTAGCAGTGATCGATCGCAGCCCCGAATCCATCCAGGTTTCCGTCTGCAGCAAACACCTGGGCGGCGTCTGGCGGAAAAACCAGTCAATGATGCGCACTAAGCACCCTCAAGGCGTAACCGACCTTGAGGATGCCTCATGCTCACATCGACTGCAGTGGTGCGGTGGAATGAATCGTTACTCAGACAGGGGTTGTACGCTTGCCAATCCCTGTGGCCTGACGCCATTGGGTACCGCGAGCGGCAGCGGTGCGTTCGGCTCGGCGACCAGCCCGGTGGCAGGGTCGACCGTCAACAGGTGCAGCGTATTTCCCCGACCGAGCGGAGTCGAGGCGCTGGCGCGTTGCGACATGGCATAGAGGAATTTGCCGGACGGGTCTAGTTCGATTTCGAACTGATTCCCCTCGCCCTGCAGCACCAGATGTTGTATCTCAACCGGCGCTAATGGGTTGGTGGTATCGAAGACCGAAATACTGCGGTCGCCGGTGTTCGAGGCATAAAGACGAGTGCCTTCATCGTTGGTCCGAACCCAGCAAACCCCCGCTCCTGAGTCGGGAACTGCGGTGACGAACTTTAGAACGCCGGTGTTATTGAACTGATACACGGCAACCATGCTGACGTTCACCAGCCCAACGTAAAGAATTGGCTGCTTCGGGTGCGCCCAGAGGCCGAGAGGCAAGGGCTTCGTGGTGCTGCCGGAGAGGACGGGTGGGGCAATGCGCTCCCCCGGAGACAATGTGCCATTCGGCTGCAAGAAAAAGGTCTTCAGGAATCCTGCCAGGAATTGCGCATCGAAGACGATCCGCTTGTCGGGAGATATTGCAGCCTGGGAAGGCGAGCTGCCTTGCGGCGCATTTACGGCCGAGAGCTCTTCGTTCAGCTGGCCATTCGGAAGAATCTGGAAAACGGCATAACTCGGGATCTTGAGGAAAGGCCGGGCTGGATCGAACGCCTTGTTCACCACGATCAACTTATCCGCCGCCAAGCCAAGGCTGACAGGGTTGGAGCCTCCAGAGGGAAACGGCGATCCTGCGACCGCTGCCAGGTTCCCATCCGGCAGAATGCGGAAAACTGCCACCGTGTCCGAACCCGGGTTCACAGCAAACAGCAGATTATGTTGCGCATTGGTGATGATCTCCTGATCGGAGTCGAAGGGACCGAGTTGCAAGGAAAGATCGAGCACGCCCTTTCCGCCGGTTGGAAAGTCGCCAATCTGCGAGAGGGTTCCGTCCGCGCTGCGGGCGAAGGCTAAAACAGAATTCCGGTCGGGGAGATTGCTCTCAACATAAACAACGGCGGTAGACTGGGTTACAGCAGATTGGGCAAAAGTGAGGGCGCCTAGGCCGAGCAATAGGCTGAGCATGGCGAGACTAACTGCGCGAACCTGCTTTCGAACAGATTGTTCCATTTGCATTATTTGCTCCCTTAAGACTTTGGATTCGTGAATTCCAGTACTGAGTGAATTTGGAACTGAGCCTATCGGATGAATAGGGTGCAGAAAAGTTACGAGGGTAAAAGAAAAATCGCGGCAATGGAGGAAACTGAACCCAACTTAGTGACGTTTTCCAGCGCATCGGAAGAAACGGAGACCGGTGACTTCTCGCACAATGAACCGAAACAAAGTCTAGCGATGACCATGCGGGTGGTCGTAAATGTGATTTCGAATTCGCGGCTACCGAGAAGCGTAGCGCTCAGACGCGGCAGATAGTCGTGATCGTATGGTCGGCAACCCTTCCCTTACCGGTTAGGTAAGAGTAGCCTGACACGACCAGAACACGCGCACTCCGGCAACGGCAGACCTTGCGGAAGCCCGCTTCTGTAGCACTCGGCGGTTGCCATCCGGATCGGAGAATTTGGCGAAGCTGGCATAGTCTCCGTGCGCGGGTCGCGGGTGCTTACACGCGCAAACGGAGCGCACATCCTGCGGTGTCTAATGCGGAGACTCGAACTCCTGACCTCTACCGTGTGAATCTGAGCGCATCAGTTTTTTTAGCGACTTAACAGACCGCGGGGACTGCCGAAGTTCGCGGAAGTCGTATAAGACATCGCATTTTGTGCGTTGGGTTGTGCGTTGAAAATTGGCTTGAATACTCTCTATCTGAAGCAACGTCTGCAACTGGAGTTCAAGCCGCGAGCCCTTAGCTTACCTGTTTATAATTTCAGAGAGCGGGATTGCCAACGCCTCGGATTGCGCCTGCCGTGGAAGCAGGCTATCACCACAATCCGACTGTCTTGCACCTCGAAGATATGCCATACGGGAAACGCTGCACTCCCGCACGGCGACGGCTCCGCTAGACTACAGGGAATTGCAACGGATGTTCTGCTAGTGCCTCAACCGTGGCCTCGACCGCCAGCGCGAAACGCTCACCAAGCCCCGGGCGGTTTGGTCCAACGCCTGGATCTGGCTCTTTTCATCGACGCAGAGTACAAAGGCCCGGTCGGGCGGGTCGAGATACAGGCCAACGACGTCCCGCACCTTGTCTTCAAACTTCGGATCCTTAGAAATCTTGAACTTCTCCACCCGGTGGGGCTGGATGTCGTAATGCTGCCAGACGCGCTGTACCATCATGCGCGACACACCCAACTTTGCGGCCAGTACTCGGACGCTCCAGTGCGTCGCGTCGACCGGTCGAGTCTTCAAAGTTGTGTCCAGAATCTTCTGCTCCACTTCTGGTATGAGTGCCCGGCGTGAGCGCTCGCGTGTTTTCGCTTTGCGAATGCCCTCGATCGCACGCTCGGTGAAGGCGACCCGGGCTGCCAGAATGGTCGGTCGGGACAAGCCGGTTCGTTGCGCGATCGAGTAGTTCGACACGCCCTGGCTTGCCAGCAGGATCGCCGTGCATTTGCGGGCCGTCTTTTGTGGCGTAGTACCTGCCCGAGCCATCGATTCCAATTGGCTTTTCTGGACCTGGTCGACAGGCAGAGCAGTAGCGCGAACGAACATGCGCCTATCGGATCACGAATCCGGGATATTGTAAATAATTAGGTGGGACGGGACATAAGTGCTGACGAATCACGCGTCGCGCCGACAGATTAGGATTCAGACCCTTGAGGATGCAGAGCGGCGAAAGGCTGATGTCAGCTACGGTTTCCGGGTCGAGTTTGGTGGACCGCAAGCGCGTGGACCATGACGCCGCCTACCATCAATGCGTATTGCAGTTCGCGATTGAATACGATCAACTTTCCCGCCGGCATTCTGCCGTCTCCGTATTTCGAAAAGAACATGGTCGTTACCGCTAATCCGCACTCGCTGCCTAT
>DATNLE010000054.1:0-2703 GCA_035603035.1 Candidatus Acidiferrales bacterium
TCAAAATGAGTGCGGCGGAGAATTTTGTAGGAGCGACTGTCAGCTACGTTGACGGAACCATCACCAACACTGGCAACAAGACGGTTACTCACGTGATCGTCGAAGTGAATTTCAAAGACGATTTGGGACAAACCGCACAGCGGGAAGAAATTCCGCTGCAGGTGTTGAAAGCCACCGGACCTTATCCTGAAGCCGTGGACTTCAGAGTTTTACCCCTCGCCTCCGGTCAAAGCCAAACTTTTCGACTCACCTTTGAAGGTATTTCTGCGCAGTGGAACCACCAGTATCCGAACATCGAGGTTACCGATGTCGTGGTCAAATAATCGCCCTGCCAGTCCCTCCACTCATAATCAAGGATTGACAATCAGTACAATGCATTCATGGCTGATCGAAAGTCCTTCCGCTTAACGGAGTCGGTAAAAGCCGCGGGTTGAGCATCCAAGCTGAGTCCGGCGGCGCTGGACACGGTGCTTGGGAAATTAGCCCGGCAACACGACCCCAATGTTCTAGTCGGCTTCGATCACGCCGACGACGCCGGGGTGTATCAAATCTCGCCCGATCAGGCGCTGGTTCAAACCGTCGATTTCTTCACCCCGGTCGTCGACGATCCCTACACTTTCGGGCAGATCGCCGCTACCAACGCTCTCAGTGATGTTTACGCCATGGGTGGCCGTCCTCTTACTTCGCTCGCGCTGGTATGCTTTCCCGAAAAAGCTGACCTCGAGATTCTGGAGCGCATCCTGGCTGGTGGGCTCTCGAAAATGATCGAGGCCGGATGCACCGTAATTGGCGGACACAGCATTCGCGACGAAGAAACCAAGTTCGGATACGCCGTCACCGGACTGGTCCATCCGAAGAAGATCTTAGCCAACAGCGGAGCCCAGCCGGGAGACGCTTTAATCCTCACCAAAGCGCTCGGCACCGGGGTGATCTCTACTGCGATCAAGAGCCGCAAAGCGGAAGCGGCATGGATCGAGGCCGCGGTTCAATCGATGACCACGCTGAACAAGCAAGCCGTGGAACTGATCGCTAGCAGAGAATACAGAGTCCAGGCCATGACCGATGTCACTGGCTTTGGCCTGATTGGGCATGCGCGCGAAATGGCCTTGGCAAGCAATGTCGGGGTAGGATTGTTTTCGAGAGATATTCCAATCCTGCCTGGCGCCCTGGAATGTATTCGCGCAGGCCAGATTCCCGGCGGCCTGAAGGCGAATCGCGAATTCGCGGAATGCGTGGTCGGCTATGAATCCGGGGTAAGCGACGAACTCAAGACTTTGCTCTTCGACCCGCAAACCGCCGGCGGACTTCTCCTCTCGGTCGCAGAAAGCGATTGCGAGGAACTGGTCGTCGAAATGCAATCCGCCGGAATTCCAGCGCGATCTATCGGTAAGATCACTGAATCCCAGAAGCCTCTGATCCGCATCTATTGATCAGCTACCTTCATGCTGCACACTCTTCTGAAAGGGAATCATCATGCAATTTCGTGAACTTGGACGGAGTGGTCTCAAAGTCTCTGCGCTCGGCTTGGGCTGCATGGGCATGTCGGAGTTTTACAGCGGCCGCGATGATGACGAATCCATGGCTACCATTCACCGCGCTCTCGAGCTTGGCATCAGCTTTCTCGACACGGCAGATGCCTACGGACCGTACAAGAATGAGGAACTGGTTGGCCGGGCGATCAAAGGTAAACGCGACAAGATCGTGCTGGCTACGAAGTTCGGCATTGTCCGCGATCCCGCAAATCCTGCCGTTCGCGGCGTCAACGGCAAGCCCGACTATGTTCGCCGGTCTTGCGAGGGAAGTTTGAAGCGGTTGGGAGTCGAGTCGATCGACCTGTACTACCAGCACCGCGTCGATCCGGACACTCCTATCGAGGAAACAGTCGGCTCAATGGCCCAGCTGGTTCAGGAAGGAAAGATCCGACACATTGGTCTCTCCGAGGCATCGCCACAGACGCTACGCCGGGCGGTGAAAGTGCATCCCATTACGGCGCTGCAAACCGAATACTCGCTCTGGAGCCGCGAACCTGAAGACGAAATTCTCGCAGCCTGCCGCGAACTCGGCGTCGGATTCGTCGCCTACAGCCCTCTCGGACGTGGCTTCCTCACCGGCCAGTTCACTCGATTTGAAGATTTTCCCGAAGACGACTATCGCAGGTTCTCTCCGCGTTTTCAGGGAGAGAACTTCCAGAAGAATCTGGATCTGGTGCGCCGCGTCGAGGAGATCGCCGAGGAGAAAGGCTGCAAGCCCGCGCAGCTGGCGCTGGCCTGGGTGCTCGCTCAGGATAAGAACATCGTCCCCATCCCTGGCACCAAGCGCCGCAAGTATCTTGAGGAGAATGTCGCAGCCCTTGAGGTCCAGCTAAGCACGGAAGATCTGCGACGTATCGACGAAATCTTCCCCGCCGGCGCTGCGGCGGGACTGCGTTATCCAGAGGAGATGATGCAGCGGGTGAATGGTTGAACCTCCCCGCCCTGAAGGGCGGAGATTCCTAGACTACGCACAGCGTTACTGCGCTCACGTTAGCGTCTAGCGGCTCATTCCGAGCCGATATGTTGACGGCTGCGTTGTGGTCTGCATTGTCCTGATACCCACAGGACAGGCAGGCAAAATCGGCCTGGGTCTTGCGGTTATCGCGATGCTTGAATCCACACTGCGAGCAAATTTGACTTGTATACTTGGGGTCTACCGCAACCCACCGTC
>DATNLE010000058.1:0-50954 GCA_035603035.1 Candidatus Acidiferrales bacterium
TACTGTGAGAAAGTGCGACGGGTGCGAAGGGTCGCTCTCCAGTTTCTGTCGTAGCCTCAACATGTGGTTGTCCACCGTCCGCGTGCTGGGGTAGTTCTCGTACCCCCAAACTTTATCGAGAAGTTCATCCCGCGAAATCACGCGATGGGCGTTCTTTGCCAAGAACTTCAGTGTCTTAAATTCCTTTGGAGTAACGGTGATTTTCTCGCCGCCACGAGTAATCTCGGTTTTGAAAAAGTCCACCATCACGTCCGCAAAGACATATACATCTGCGTTCTCTGGACTGAAGCGCGACGCACGCCTGATTGACGCGCGCAGACGCGCAACCAGTTCCCGTGGGCTAAACGGTATAGTCACGTAATCGTCGGCTCCCATTTCCAGAAGAAGGACCTTGTCCGCTACGTCCGAAGTCCCGCTTAGAATTACAAGCGGCAATCCAGGAATCTCATTCACGATCCTTTTGCAAAGATCAAGCCCGGAGGATCCCGGACCCGGTAAATCGAGGATCACTGCGGCGGGTAGTCCCTGGCGAAGTCTCTCCAAACCACGAACGGCATCAGGGACAACATCGACTGCATATCCTTCGGAAGAGAAAAGCCGCTGCAGAATCTTCCGCAACGGGCCATGGTGCTCGATAACCAAAATCCGTTCCATCGGAGCCGATCGCAGTTCGGATATTGGACTGTTCAAGGTTGCTGCCAAAGTGGTGGCTGCCATAAGCTTTCCTCTTTCTGCCGGATTGCCGATTGATTCGCACCTCAGTATCACAGCGTCGAAGCATCGAAGAGTCCTTGCCCTTTTTGTGAAACCAACCGACAAGCCGCAGCTTTTGCTTGCCTCGGAACAAACTGGTCTCGATTGACCCTTACGAGTTTAAACTCGCGGTACATTCCTGTAAGCTCGAGTGCATCTGGAAGTGATCAGACAAGTCTCCCGATAGGATGAAACGGAAGCGCCAAGGAGTGAATCGCGAACTGCCTTCCGGCTCTGGCCAGACGTGACATGGCAGTTCCCATCGGGATCGACATATTTCCGCGATCTCCTGGTGCGACATTTCTGCCACCTCACACGGAGGGAGGGTCTTCACCATCAAGATCCTCTTCTTCCTCTTCCTCCCAAGGCCAGCATTCTCCCTGCCACTTTGTATCGATGCTAATAGGGCATACAGGGTGTACATCTGTTTGCATAAGCGACAATTTTTTTCTTTCGACCGTCAGTATTTGGACAGCGACGTCGAAATACTGACCGGGTCATTGACCATATTTTGCCTGCGTCATTGAGTGCGGCACGAGGCCCATCGTAATTGGGCAGCTTGTTGAAGAGAAAGGCTCTTGCACGATGGCAAACAACTTGCCTCTGTTTAAACAGCGGTGTGCCTGCCTGTGGCGAGGACCGCTGGAGGAGAACAATGAGACTTAGTGCCGGACGCTTTTTCCTGAATGCAATAGTCTGCATCACCCCGTTGATCTTTTCAGTTTCGACGCTGATTGCTCAGGACGCGCACTTTCATAACGCGCCCACATCCAGCAATCAATTGAAGAACCCCTACGCAGGTCAGCAGGCGGCCCTTTCAGCAGGCTCAAAACTCTATGCTACCAACTGTGGCTCCTGCCATGGGATTCAGGGACGGGGAAGTGGAAACGTTCCCCCGCTGGCACAGGGGCCAACACAAGTGGCAACGGACGGGGAGGTTTTCTGGTTCATCACAACCGGATCGGTCAATAACGGCATGCCGTCCTGGGCCGCCCTGCCTGAGCGGCAACGATGGCAGATTGTCGCTTACTTGAAGTCACTCAAGAATTCCACGCCTACACCGTCGAGCGACTCTGCTTCGGCCGATGTGAACCCGGTCAAGACTAACGCACCCCCGCCACAACCGCCTTACGCAGACTTTCGCTATGAACAGCCCGGGAAGATTCGCAAGATCACGGTGCAGGATCTTCCGGCTCCTTACGTCACTGAGTCAGCGAGCAATGGGCCTCAATTGGTGGCGCGTCCCCGCGGTGCCTGGCCAAAGGCCCCCACTGGATTCGTTGTCCAGGAATATGCCACGGGACTGGATAATCCGAGATTGATCCGGGTCGCGCCCAACGGCGATTTCTTCCTGGCCGAAAGCAGTAGCGGGAAAGTCACAGTGTTTCGCGGAATCACTGCCGGCGGTAAGCCCGAACAGACCGAGACTTTTGCCACAGGGCTCAACCAGCCCTACGGCATCGCCTTCTATCCTCCGGGAGCGAATCCGCAATGGGTCTACGTGGGAAACACCGACTCGGTTGTGCGCTTTCCATACAAGAATGGAGAATTGAAGGCGAGCGGACCGGCGCAGCACATGGTTGATCTCCCTCATGGTAGCGGGCACTGGACGCGCGACATTCAGTTCACCGCCGACGGTAAGAAAATGTTTGTCGCAGTCGGATCGGCTTCGAATGTGGACGACCCCGACACCACGCCGGCTGAAAAGAATCGAGCCGACATCCTGGAGTTCAACCCCGATGGCTCAGACATGCGGGTGTACGCCTACGGGATCCGCAATGCCGGAGGTGGGCTCGCGATCAATCCTAAGACCGGCGAGTTATGGTGTTCGGTCAACGAACGTGACGGCCTGGGAGACAACTTGGTGCCCGACTACATCACCCGCGTCGAAGAAGGCGGCTTCTATGGCTGGCCTTGGTGGTACATCGGCAACCACCAAGATCCGCGCCATCAGGGCAAACATCCGGAGTTAAGAGATAGGGCTCTGGTCCCGGATGTGCTTTTGCAGCCTCACAACGCCTCACTCGAGATGACGTTCTATGAGGGGACGCAATTTCCGTCCGAATATCAAGGAGACATTTTCGCGTCCGAACACGGTTCATGGAACCGATCGGTGCGCGCCGGATACGAAGTGGTTCGCGTACCTCTGCACCAGACAAGCCGAGCCAGCGGTGAGTATGAAGATTTTGTGACCGGATTTGCAGTCGACAACGGACACGTGTGGGGAAGGCCCGTCGGCGTCACTGAGGCTCAGGACGGATCGCTTCTCATAACCGATGATGGTTCGAACTCCATCTGGCGTATCACCTATACGGGCTCCGAAAGCCAGCAGCGCGAGCCTAACGATGCAAGCCACGCTACGAAGAGGGCATCGCAGTAAGAAATCGGCGCCAGCGTTGCTAATCACAATCGCGGCTCCGGGATTGTGTGCTTTCCAATTTGGAGACCGGAATGAGCTGAACAAGATGCCGTTCACGCAGCTCCAACAACCGGTTTCCGATTTGCCAAAAGCGCGGAGAATGGCAAAACAGGGGAACATTGATTTGCTTGTGGGCCAAGCCGAACTCGGAGAAGCTGCGAGCCTGCGCGGCGAGGTGACCGACGTAAATTGCTATAGGGGCAGTCACTTGCACGCCTGCAATCACGCCTTCGGCGCGCAGCTGTGCGCCGCCCCCGGAGGGGCTTGGGTATTCATTCCTGACCGGGTGGAGAGATTTATCTTGTGCTCAACCAACGGAAGGGCACACGGCTGCCGCACAACGCTCTCTCGACAGCATAGGTGTAGCTGGGATGGTCCTTAAAGGCGAAGTGATCGAGGCTGACAGCATGCGTACCCGGGCGGTTGAGGGTCTGGTTCCATAAAAGCCGCGCGGCTCAGGCCTAAACGAGGTATCCAGACTTCGGAGCAAAGAACCCTTTGAATCTCCGTCTGTGCCCAGGCGCTGCGATCTTGGGCCGTTGCAGATGGAAGGGGAGACGTGTATATTTCGGTCGGTCGCAGCAAAGTAGAAATTCCCGCCTAAAGCGCGGCAGGGAGGCTCGTCATGGGATTGCTTGCGTGGATCGTGGTTGGGCTGATCGCGGGTTGGCTTGCTGGCAAGGTTATGAAGGGCGGTGGCTACGGCGTACTCGTGGACATCATTCTGGGCATCTTGGGCGGCATCGTGGGCGGCTGGGTCTTCGGTCTTCTGGGAATCTGGCCGGGCGGCGGCATGATCGGCTCCATTATTGTGGCATTTGTGGGGGCGGTGATTTTGGTCTGGCTGACCCGCCTGCTGAAAAAAGCTTAACCGAGAGTTTGCCGGAGAATGGCAGGTCGGCGAGAATTGGGTTGACCTAGGCCGATTTCTTCGTCCGCAAGCAAAACTCGATAACCTTTCCCGGCTGTCGCAGCGGGGCTCGCCTCAACGGTTTCGGGAAGTTCTTGGGTACGTAAAACTCAATAACGATTGCCATTGCAATCTCCTCCTAATGAATGTGTTGTGGGGGGGATGCAATCAGCTTTCAAAGTACGTCTCTCTACCATATCCATCCGCAACGACAGCGCACGGAATCGGACAATCGGAGCTTGTATAACAGTGCCTTACAAACCGCGCATGATCTCATCCACACGTCTCTTCTCCTGCGAACTGGAGGTGCTGGCGCAGTCGCCGGAACTCTCGTTCCTATCCATAGTGCGAAATTGTGAGAGAACGTTTCAGATACGCGCCGGAAACTAATCGCTGGCTAAGAAAGGGGCCGAAGCTTATTCCGACTTGCTGACAATGACAGCTGTCAAAAGCCTGGGCCTGTGAAGAATTTCTCGCCGTTCGCGAAGCTAGTTGCAGCGAGCAAGCTTGCAGCGGATGAACGAAATGTTGTCTTGGCTCACCACCCTTGCGGCGCGCCGTGGATTGTGTCGGCTAGTTCTATTACTTAGAGGAGACCGGATTACTCGAGCGTCGGCGATTTTGAGCTTCCTTGCCTGGATTCCAGCTTCTTGCGAATGCGGCGCAGCTCGATAAAGCTCAGTGCGGTCATCGTGCACAGCACAGATGCAAACATGATCATCACAATAGTGTCCATCGTGCGCGGGCTCCTCCCTGCTCAAAAATGCAGGCTCATTTGAATTGAACTGGCTACATTCGAAAATACGGTATTCGCGTTGTTTCGACCAGCCGAATCGTACCAACTACAATTACCAGAATAACGGCGAGCATCACAGCATACTCGGCAATGTCCTGGCCCCCGTCGTGCCGCCACAGCCTGCGAAAGTTCATGTTAGTACCTTGCTGGCCGATTCTACTCCCATATTCTTGCAAATGAGGGCGTCAAAATTTCTGGTTGCTGGGTGTTCAACGAGACGGTCTTCGCCCCTGGTGTGAGCACACGAGAAATTGGAGTCGTGGTTAGAACCGCCCGCTGCTGATTCTAAAAGTGAGGCAGCGATGTTCCATTCAGGGCGGCTTGGATCACTGTACCCGCGTATTCCAGGTCTGCCGAGACCGGGGTAGTGAAGGTCAGTAGTCCTCGCCAGCTCTCCGGAGCCTCCGGATGGACGCCCGTAAAGATTACAAACCCCTTGCCGGATTGGCCTTCGACGATCGCCGGTGTGCCATCGGGAAACTTGGCGACCACCGCGCCCCACCCTGAAAGCTGGGGACCATCCTGCCAGTACACATCGAGCGGACCGCTATTAGGCAAAGAAATTTCGACCGGCTCCAGATGAATTCCCTTATATTCATCGGCGTAAAAATCGAACGACACCCCCCCCGTGAGATCGACTCCGTTGTAAATGGAATATCCCCCAAAGAAAGCGCCGGCACAAAGTCCCAGGTAATGCACGCCATACTGTTGCACCGCGCCTTGGATCATGGATGCGGTGTCCAGGGTGAGGCTCTGCCCAATCGTGATCGAGTTCCCGCCGGGGACGATGATCAGCTGGTATCCTCCCAGCTGCGGTTCGGTCATGGCGTTCAGTTGAGTTGAATCCGCGGTGACGTAGCCGACGCCCAGAGTGCCGAGAACGGCTTTGACCGCAGCGACGTCTGAGGAGGTAGTGCCGGTTCCGTTAAAAAGAAGTATAGGCTCAGCCGCAGTTATCGCAGGTGGCGGCGCCGCAGTAGGCGGTATCGTAGCTGGAGGCACCGCCGACTGAACACTCCCAGATCCACACCCACTCAGCGTGATTGAGGCCAGGAGCGAAGCGATCACCAGGATCCAGCGTGCTGTACGCCCAACCTGAATCAGACACGAATGCACAGAAAGCGGCCTCAGTAGTCCAGCACATTTAGACGGGGCGCTTCGCTAAAACGGCAGCGCGCAGTGTGCTTGTCAACCTGCTCGCTCCTTGCAGGGGTTATAAGGAAATTTTCATCCCTGCGCCAAAGGAAGTCAAGGAACGGCGGTTCAGTCGAAACCGGGGTCAATGAGTGACCGTCTATTTCGCTCGCCGCTAGAGCATTCCGCCTGTCTTTACCGCCAACGTATTCAGCGCCATTTCCAGTTTCGTAATGGCCGCACCCAGTTCTGGATGCTTTCCAATCTTCTCTTGCAGAGCTTTTAAAATCTGGTGAGCACTTGCAATATGCGCTGCTGCCTGGGCTGGAACTTCCTCGGGATTGCGGTCGCCTTGTGTTTCCATAGCCACTTGCTCCAGTTACCTCTCAGATTCTATAAGGCATCGCGTCCTTTACGTATCCGACAGTATCGGAAATATGGTGACGAAATCAAGGTGGGACCGGCTAAGAATTTGCCGAGCGAAATGGCTCCCCGCAGCCGACACTCGAGCGCAGCTACTGCACTTTCGTAATTTGAACCAGGACCTGCTCGCGTTCATTATCGAGCAAAATGCCCCCCTCCAAAAGCACGCGTCGATGGCAGCGGCATCCGGTCGACTTTCCGGTTCAGGTGGCCGTCACCAACGGTTTCTCAACCGTCATGGTTCCCGGCCGAGGCACGGAGTTAAGTGAAGGCGGGATGGAATTGTATGCCGGACTCCTACTGAAACCGGGTGATCTGCTGGAGGTTGAGTTCGGTATTCCACATCGTTTACGAATGATGGCCATCGTCCGCTATCGTGATGGATACTGTTTTGGACTGGAATTCACTGCTCCACTGCCTTCTCAATAACTGAAAATTGCATAACGCTCCCGTTTTAGCGGGACCTTTCCGCGTCACTTTCCCCTGTAGCTGACCCTCCAAACCGAGTTTGATCCGTCATCGCTCACCAGCAGCGATCCATCCGGAGCCACGGTCACCCCCACCGGACGCCCCCATACCTTACCGTCTGGCAGCACGAAGCCGGTGAGGAAGTCTTCATATTCGCCGCTGGCGTGGCCGGTGTGGTGCAGCGGCACTCGGATCACCTCATAGCCCGCGCGCACTGATTTGTTCCAGGAGCCGTGCTCGGAAGCGAAAATGTCTCCCGCATACTCGGCAGGGAACTGCTGACCTTGATAAAAAGTAAACTCCAGCGACGCGATGTGCGGCTGCAGCAGCACATCCGGGAGAATGACTTTGTCTTTCAACTCCGGATGCTTGCCTTGCTGCCGCGGATCCTGATGCCCGCCCAAATACCACCAGGGCCAACCGTAGAAGCCACCTTCCTGCACGTGAGTGATGTAGTCAGGGACGAGATTGTCGCCCAAACCGTCGCGTTCATTCACCGAGCACCACAACTCGCCAGTCTGCGGATTCGTTGCAATCCCGCCTCCCGCGTTGCGAATGCCATAGGCATACACGGTCAACACACAATGCTCCGGATCGCATGCCAGAATATCAGCACGGTTCTTCTCTCCAGGGTGTGTGTCAGGATCGTCCACATTCGATCCCGAACCTACCGCAACAAACATTCGCTTGCCATCGCGCGAGAATTCTACCGCCCGCGTCGTGTGCCCGAACCAGCTCGTCGGCAAATCGGCGATGGGTTGCGGCGATCCGCTCGCCTTCAAATCGCCATTGTGATAAGCGAAACGAACTACTTGGGCGGCGCTGCCCACGTATAACCATAGCGGGTCGGGACCCGGAGGATAGAAAGCCAGACCATAGGGCTGTTTCAGGCCGCTGACAAATATCGCCGATTGCTCGGGCTTGCCGTCGGCGGTCAGCCCGCGAAACACTCGAATGCGTCCGGGATCGGTTTCCGCAAGAAAAATGTCGCCATTCGGCGCCGTGCGCAAGGTCCGGGGATTCTCGAGCCCAGCCCCATACAACTCCACCTTGAATCCGGCCGGCGCCGACGGCCACACGTTCGCTGGCCGGGCAACCGGGAGTGGAAACTTGAACGCCGATTTGGTCGCATAAGGTGGGGGCAGATCGCTTACCGTAATCTTGTGAAGCGTTCCCGGCTTCTCGTAACGAAAATCGGTGAATGGCGGGATCGGCGGGGGTGCCTGCAGCTTCGACGGGTTCATGTCGGGCGGTGGCGGCGCGCTTGCCTGTTGTGCGGGCTGCGACGTTGCCATCGACTTTACATAGTTCACGATCTGCCAGCGCTGCTTAACCGCCCAGGGGGGCATGGGGTTATCTTGGTCGCCCCGCGAAATAAGCCAGAGCATTTCACCCGGCGTAACCGAATCGAGCCTTTCGTTCACCTGCGACGACGTCTTGCCCGTGCCCTTTCCCGTCTTCCCGTGACACGACAGGTAATTGCGCTCATGCATTTTGCCGGCCTGTGCGGCTTCCTCCCCTCCTGCGTACGGATTCTTCGACGCCTGTGCCGAAACCGGAGGGTTGTGAAACTTTGTGTCTGCATCTGCCGCCAGCAGCGCTGCAGGGAGCAGAATCGCCGCCGCAGCCAGGGCGTGCAAGTTGACAAACGAGCGCATGAATCCTCTCTGGGATATATGCCTGGAATCTTACATCAAGCTTTGAATGCAATTGGGCGCGCCGGAATTCTATGCAGGCAAATCGGCCTTTAGTCCTGGCTTCCGCTTCCGATTTAGCGGTCGGAGCTTCCGGTTGCCTTGTACGGAAAACGGATCTTCTGGATAGCACGCGCGTGCCATTCCCTTGGTGTTCTAACAGTTCTACCCTGTGACTGAGCAGTTCTGGGGGAGGGCTGCCCAACAAGCGCTTCGCGACTCGGATCTGAGTCGGGAGCGCTTTGTTTTGCCGCGAATCTGGCCATCACTCCCGAATTGGTAGTGGACACGATCCGCCTCATCGGAAGCAATACACCAAGGAAGCAATACGAGAGTAAACGTTCGAGTAACCGCACCGTATTTTCGAATGCAGCCAGTTCAATTCATTGACCCTGCATTCTTAAACAGGCGAGGAGCCCGTGCACGATGGACACTCTTATGATGATCTTGTTTGGATCCGTGCTTAGTGCGATGACCGCTCTAAGCTTCATTGAGCTGCGCCGCATCCGCAAGAAGCTGGAATCAAAGGAAGCAACTTCAAAATCGCCAGGGCGCTCTTAGCTGCTCTATTACGGCGTAAGTAGCGAAGATTAGCGAAGAACAGAGATGAGCGACCCGACTCATAAGTGTGTACTTCTTGCGGAGTGGGTGCTGACACGACCTTACAATCCATTCTGTGAGCGATCTCGCGGATACCGCGTTCTTGCGCAAGCGGGCACTCTGTGTGCGAGTTGTGTGCCAGATTTGACATCCCGAATTAGCGCCATGACTCGATGACTGACGGCCCATCAGCCGGCTCCTCGGTGCACGCCCCAAAAACGGCATACTCTTAAGTTTAGGGTAGTATGTGCCGACAGTATGCCTCTTAGGCCCTTAGAGGCGAAACCGGGAAAAATAATTGTCGCGGTTCGTACGTTCTTACAGCAATCCCCAGTTCGTGGAGAACTCCGCGCATGCTCGCACCAATGGCTTGTAATCGATGTCTAGAGGGGCGGGGCTCTGCGGCGACCGCCGATGCCGCTGGGCAGCCGCGAGCAAAGGTTTAATGTCTTTGTCGCGAAGGACGAGCAGTGCTGCCATGGGTCCGGCCCCTGTGGAATGGTTTCGTATCTCGCGGTCGTGCCGATGGGCAGATGATTTGCTTCCCGCGAAGCCTCTTCAAATCGTAGGCAGCACGACGTGAGCCGTACTGGGAGTCGTCCTGCTGAGGGGAGGCCAGTACCGCTTGGGCAACCCAACGCATGCGCGGCTTGTTGAAATCGATCCCACCCACCTTGGTCTTGCCCACCTGCACCGGAGCCGGAAGTTGTTCCAGAGTTTCTTGCGCGATGAAGCATGGATCGATGCACGACAGGGCATTCATAAAGCGCTCCACGATGCTTTTCAAACGGAAAACGATCTCTGGAAAGCTCTCCAGAGATCGCCTACAGGGCAGTTCCAGGGTGTTGTGAGCCATCGCCTCCATGCAAAGCACGCGTTCGCCTTTGTATGAATCTTCAAAGTCAACCTGCCGCAGTGCAGCTTGAAGATGTGAAGATCGTTAGATCATACGTAGGTCTCTTGACCGCTTCCCAATCGGCCGAGCACTTTTCGCGTTTGCCATATCTTCGAGGACGCCGGTATCCCAGGATGGTGTTGATGGCCTTGAGATCAAGCCTCCCTTAAGAATTTTCCACCATGCGCGAATAATTCTGAAGTTTTCACCGCAGCCTCAACCAAAACAAAGTCGCGGACGCTCCGGGATTGGATCGCATTTCGAGCGCTTCCAAAACGGTGGCAATCACGTCGCGGACCTCAATTGGGTTCAAAAAGCCACACAGTCGGACCGCGCTCGATACGACTTCACGGAGTTCGGGTTCCGGGAATGCTCCCAATCCTCCCGCGGATTCGTCGAGTTGCTGCAATAACACCAGCAACTGGGCCACTCTCTTATCCTGGATATCCGAGTCCGAGTTAGAAAAGGTTTTGGCGAACACATTTTTTCGTGACATGTGTTCAACGGAGGAATGAAGAAATAGCCTATTTCCTTTGTCCATTGTTATCTCTCTGATTGCGCTCGCACCAAATCTGCACAGTCTTCGTTTCTTGTAGTCCAATTGGTTGACGCGATCGGGTTACTCGTCGTTTTACGCCCTCCGCCATTCGCCAACTGTCTCGGCGGTTCTGAAGCCAGCAGCCGCAGAATTGTCCAGCTCCCACCCCACAGATAGGAATCGCGGCCGCCATTGCGAGTCACCACCGGCCTTGACTTCTGGCGTTACTCGGTTGGCGACTTCGTCCGAATAAGTGCTTCACGAAATTCATTAACTTGCTCTTTCATTCCGGCTCCTCCAGTTATCGAGCCACTGGGTAAACAGTGGTTTCGGATGCTCCGTTGCGGGTTTGGGCTCGCAATCCTGAGTTTTCGACCAACTTGGCGCCCGCGATGCGAGGCTTGAGCCAGCGCTCGGAACGAATCCGCCCTCGTGCCCCATGAACGGTTCCTTGCACTTACCTGGAAGTACTTCGCGGAGCGCCCAGTCGATACGACGAACGCATTCCTCAATCAGTTTCACGTGCGCCATCCCACCAGATTCGTCTGGCGTCAACATAAGAGGTTGAAGGGCATTTCGGATATGGTGATTCATGAGGTCGATCACATGGAGCTGTTCGCTGAGCCGCCGCAGTCTATGGCGCTCGTACAAATGAAAGATTGAGGCTGCAATCAGACCTCCTAGCAAGTCGTCCACTATGCGCTGCGATCCCTCAAGCCCGCATCGAATCGATAGCTGATCTGCCGCAATCAAGGAGCTTGACACCAGAGTGAACAAGAGAGTTGCTTTCCAGAGGACAGAGGGCTGAGATTTGTAGAACTTAGTGAAATTCATGGTTCTGTCCTTTTGGGCTCATCAGCTTCCTGCAAAGCGCTGGCAGTCCAAATCCACCACGCACGCGTTAACTGGTGACGCGGTCCCGCAACTGGCCGCCGTCAATGAGGGTTTTGATTGCGCTGTAATACCGTTGACTGTTGAGATCTCGCGATGTTAGTCGGCGACCCAAAGTTCATTCTCCGGCGACACTGGTAGCGACCCGGTACAAGTCAATTTCACATCGTTGGAACGACAAATCTGTATTCGTGCGCTGTGATTTTTTGTTCTTCGATCAGTATTTAAGTAAAGGCATAAGCTGTTGACCTCGTTCTCTTCACAGGCAGAGCCGTCTAACCTGCTGGTGTTGCGGCACTGATCCCTACTTATCAGACTCATTCCTGGGCGATGTCTTGTTCAGAGTGGCAAGCAGCAACTTCGCCGAGGCAGGCGGGCGAATCGCACTGTCGATCACGATGTCTTTTGCCGTTCTCCCTTTTCCGTAGAGCCTCTGGTTCCCGTCGTTATCGGGGCGGAGAGTTGAGCCTTCAAGAGAAATCCCGGCGAACAATCCTCGTGAACGCGAATACGACAGAATCTCTGCCCGCATGGTGACATCCGTAGAGGCTGCGGCGCTGCGGCCCTTCGGTCCGGCCGCAGCAGCCATGTCACCGCCGAGCTTGACCTGGCTGCTGAGAATTGAATCGGCCCCGCGCTGATTCATTACCAACAAGACAAAGTCTGTCGCTTGGCCTCCCAACTGCAGGCCGAAGCTTCCACCTTCGAGCGCCATCATCGAAGGTGCGCTCCACTGTCCGCTAAAATCCTTGGCGCTCCGGCAAGTCATCGCGCCTCGACCGTAACTGCCCCCGAACCCAAGCGCAAATTTCATTACCGAAGGCAGAACGATGACGCATTCCGCCCTGCCCAGAAGATCCTTCGGAATATCGTCGGGAACATTAAGAATCTCGACCATAACTCTGCCGGCATTCTTAATGCGATTGTTTTCGTCTTTTTGGGCAAACGCCGGTAGACCAACCAAGAGAATGGCGAACATTAACAAGAAGATTCTCATCGACGCACTCCTGCGCTCACTTTTTTCCGGTTCTTTATCCGTTATCTGCGTGGAGGTTCGTCACCCGCCGACGCGTCAACACATTTCGTGAATGAGCTTCCGACATAGCATTTGATAATCCGATCCATATCCGCGCTGGGAACGGGCTTTTCCAAATAGCCCGCAGCTCCCAGGGCTAGGGCCTGCTGACAACACACCATTTCCTTGCGGCGCGCCACCACAACAAAGGGAGTATGTGAGTTGTAACGAGTTAAATGTCTTATTACCAGACGCCCCTCGAAAGCTGAGGAGCCTTGATCCACCACGGCGAATTCGAACTCCTCTCTCTCAACAGAGCGCATCGCCGCTTCAACCGACATACATTTGTGGACGTCGAACCCATGAGCCTCGAAAACTTCGGCGTGCCGAGCCAGGTCTTCGATGTTTTCATCGAAAATCAGTACGTTGTGGATGCCGCAAAGGGCTTCGGCCTTGCCTGCATTTGGTTGCGTCCTTTGTCTCATCTTTGACCTCTGCGCTGGAACGTTCCTTCATCCATAACGAGCCATCTCACCTTCGAACTGCGATCCAGCATCGGACCGATACTTCCAAAAGAGGCTTTGGTTACTGTCGCTCGAAGCGGGGAAGCGCCTGAAGACGGGCGCACGGGAACCCTCACTCGACATTTCTCGAGGATGCGCCTCAACCACGTACCTTGGGGATTGACGATCAGAACGCCGACGCCTATAAGAACGGCTCCCGGCACTACCGGAAGAACCAACCCCACAATGCCTAGAAGAATAAGAACCCACCCAAGGGCAATCACGGCGACGGGTTGCACTGGTTTCTGTGACTGAGTGATTCCAGTCTCTTGCATATTGATTCGCTTCTCTCCGACTGATTGCGACCCTACGTCTGTGTCGTTTCAACCTGCAGGCAGCATAGAGGGGAAGGTGACGGAGGGCTATCCCAACCATAGGGTATTTTGAGTCGCAAATTTAGCTACGCCGCTGATGGAAAGGGATTGCCTCTGCGCCACCCGATGGGCCTCACCGACTGAGGCGCCACTGATCCGCTTTTCTCTTGGACGGCACTCATAAACGGGGAGTTGATGCGAACCTGTTTTACCTTGCCCGCTCTACCGGGGCGGCCACCAAAGTTTCGTAAAGGCAGATTCGGATGATGGGAGGAAAGGGTCTATCCGGCCAAGGAGCTATCCGAGGCCGAGAGGTCTCAGTAGAGCCGGGCAAGAGAAAGCCGAGGGACTATGACTCCTTGCCCGGTCAAGAAATGATGCCTTTGCGAACCGCGTATAGCACGAGCTCCGCGGAATTATGCAGGTTCAATTTTTGCAGGATGTGACTGCGATGAGTCTCGACCGTGTAGGGGCTAATGGTCAGAGCAGTTGCTACTTCCTTGTTCGTCTTCCCTTCGGCCAGAAGTTGTAGAATCTCTCGCTCACGGCTCGTGAGCAAGTCGTAGGTATCTACGGCGCCTTTTTGCTTGAGAACACGGACGTAGTCCTCTGCCAGGATGCGACTCACTTTAGGGCTGAAAAAGGATTTGCCCTGCGAAATCGCCTGAATGGCGCCGATCAGATCGGCAGCCGCTGAGTCCTTAAGCAAATAGCCTCGGGCTCCGGCCTTCAAAGCGCGCATCACATAGGATTCGTCGGCGTGCATACTGAGAATGACTACTGCGACGTTCGGGTTCTGAGTGACGATCGTTTGAGTAGCTTCGATGCCGCTCAGAACAGGCATTCCCACGTCCATCACAACAACATCTGGTTCGAGCGAGGCGGCTAGTGCAACAGTTTCACGCCCGTTTTCACATTCGCCTACAACTTCCAGGTTTGGTTGGCGCTCAAGAAGAGCCCGCAACCCTGTACGCATGACAATGTGGTCGTCGGCCAACAGTATCCGCAGCTTCCTCATGAACTCAATTCTCCAGGTTGGCGGAGGCAAATGGGAGGGGCAAATCGACTCGAAGACGTGTGCCTCGCGCCGGATCGGATTCCACTTTCAACACTCCGCCCAATTGACTCACTCGTTCGTTCATTCCGACTAGTCCTAACCCGCGCACCCGGCTTGCATCAAAACCCTTACCGTCATCTTCGATGCTGACTCGGAAGTAATTCGGATCTTGGCGCACCACAACTCGGACGTTCTTTGCGTATGCATGTTTCGAGCAATTATTCAAAGCTTCTTGCACGATTCTGTACACACACGTCTTGTACTCTTCCGGCAAGCTTTCCGAGACATTCTCGTCCACCGTTTCGACAAGCATACCGGTACGTTTAGATGTTTCACGCGCCTGCCAGTCGAGGGCCGCAACCAGGCCCAGGTCATCTAACATTGACGGACGCAAGAGCAGGGCCATATTTCGCACTTCGTTGACGCAGTTTTCCGCAAGCGTCTTAATTCTTTGTAGCCCCTGCCGAAAGGCAGCATCTTGGCTGCACATCTCTGTCAAGTTCCCCACATCAATCAGCAGAGCACTTAGGGACTGGCCAACCTCGTCATGCAGTTCCCGGGAAATAGCGCGCCGTTCCCGCTCCTCGGCGTCGACCAGACGCTTGGATAGTTCTTTCAGTTCGCGCTGTGCCTGAAGGCTTTCGCGGTACTTCTCCTGGAGACTCTTCTCGAGTCGCCCGGCGTACACAATGGTGGTCGTTGCCAGAATCAATCCGAAGCCGAAACCAATCATGCCGAACGCAAGCAAGCGGCGTCGAAACTGCGCAAATGTTTCCGCTATCCTCCGGTCGGTTTCCTTTAACTCGTTGTCATTGACCGTTCTGACGTCTCGGGTAATGGCCAATACCTCCGCGTACTGGGACAGAACGTCGCTGCGGAGTGCAAAATGACCTGATCCCTTCTTCTCGGTCGCAAGTAATGCGAGCAGGCGATCACCTTTCAACCAGTATCGCTCCAGTTCGTCAGCGAGATGCTGGAAGGGCTCTCTTTTGTCTGCAGGAAGAGACTGAATGCACGCCTTTAATGATGCGGTGGTCTCCTTGAGCATCGATTGAAACTCATTCCGGAGCCTTGCCTGTGATGGCGGGTCTGATTCGATCACGGCATAGTCACTTATGATGTCGCCCGATTCGTACACGCCGGTTCGAACCTGCTCCAGCGTATGTTCGCGGTAAACAAACTCTTTCCGAATCTGAGTATCGTGGGTCTCGAACGCTTCCAGAGTGTGGAGCGAATCGATGGATACGGTCGCCATCAAAATTAGCAACGTTCCGAAACCGGCAAACAACGCCGCCCCAGACCCGAACCATTCCCGGCTGGGAAATTTGGAGGCTACCGGCGGATCGGGCTTCATCTCAGTCATTTGCTCGCCATCCTGCCCGGCTAGTTTACTCAGCGTTGCCATTGCGGGAAAGACTCTTCGGCTAGCATCGGGCCCTCTAAGTAGTGAAGGGAACCGGGAGATGTACATCGCTAAACTCGCAAGGGCACCGCCCGATGAAATGTCGCGTTGCCGAGCGCAACTCTCCGGTCGCTGGTGAGTGCAGCAATGTTGACGAAACTTGCCCAAGCGGGTGGGTCTAGTTTCGCAATGATTCGAAGATTCGAACGGTCCTATACGGCTTAGCGCGGGCGTTAACTTTCGGCCCGGCCGTCAAAGCGTGCTACGCGCCAAGAAAAGGTTTAAGAATATCGCAATCAATGATGCGGCGAGTGTGCCGTGTGTAACCGGTGAGCGCGTGGAGAGAGTGCTTGTAGTGCAAAGAGCTCAGATGATGCACAATGGCGGGATTCCTGAAGGCTGGTGACGGTGGAGTCGCACCTTCGGCTTGCCGCCACGTTTAGCAGCTTGCTCAAGAAAAACTCAAAGGTATCGAAGCAGACAATTGAGGCACCAAAGGGCAAGCAAGGGTATGTGAAAAAGCTATTGTTCCGATTGGGAACGTCGCATTCAGAGTGCGGCTCCGGGCAGAAATCGCACTTGCTGCACCCGCTCATGGCGCGGTAAGACTATGCCGTGCGCGAACTCGCCGCACCAAACTCCATGCGGACATCTGCACGATTGATGGTTAAGGATCAGTCGAACGGACCTATGTGGGCAGAGAAGGTCATCGGCTCTCCCCCGAAAACCGATGACCAACATGGGGAGAGATCGTTGCTGCCGAATGTAATGCCACTGTGAAGTTTGTCTGTCCGATATCTGACCGAAGCGGGTCGTTTTTAAAGCTTGCTGAGGAATAACATTATGGAAATCGGTTGTATAAAGTGGAGGCATCTTCTCAGGGTCTCCGGCTCTGCAAGGACGTGCCTTCGCCCCATTTGTGCTGCCTGGCTGAGTTCCGTCGAATATCTTGAGGGGGAAGGGGTGCGGAGACGCTCGCCCTTTTTGATCGCCCCTAAGCGGGACGAAATTCTTGAGCGGCTACTATTCCTTTGACAACGCTCGCCTCGCGCTGTTACCGTTCCGTTCTGGGAGGGGCAATGAAGCGAAGTGTCTACGCATTGTTCCTTTTCCTGACGGCTTCGGTGCTGTTAGTTTCCGTAGTTCCACTAAGCGACATTCCTGAGACCGCTTATAACGAAACCGAAACCCCAGTAAATCAGGGGCCTCCCGTAGTGCCAGGCACCACGTTCGTCCGTCCCCCGATTACTTCGGTCGTTCTGCCCAAGCGCGTTCGCGAAGCGGCACGGTGCGTCGGCCGTCAATCGCTAAAGCGGCATGAAGCTTATCCCCTGTATCCGCGTGATCCACGTTCTCTGCAAGTCCTCCTGTGCACGTTTCTGCTCTGAAATCCGTCCTCGAAAACTCATGATTCTCCTTTGACCGACGACGGAGGTTGATTTGCAAGACCATCCGGCCCCCGGTCTGCGATTTTGTACGACTCCTGTTTGCGTGACCGAATAGAACCAAGTTTGCACTGAGCCACATTCTTGCACTCGGGTTAGGGTGTGGCGCAGAGCGCGGCTAGGTGTCCGACTGTTGTTGGGTGGATGCACCGGGGGGGTACGCTACCCAAGGCAGTCGGACACAGCCTGCCGTAAGCGACGGGCCTCTGATTATAGAACTCGTTGCGCCCTTCTCCTCGATGCGTAACGGCGCGCCTTCCGCATATAAACGGGTCCAGCGCCGAAAACTAGATCGGCCAAACCACATTGACTTTCCAGTAGCCCAGCAGGAAGAATCAGGCGACATGTTCGCAATCTTGACTGGCCCGTTCCAGGTTCTTGTTCAGCAGCGAGAAAACGGCAACGCCAGTCACAGGGATGGTGACCGGCAGGGCCTTGAGCGGGATACTGAGCAACAGCAATGCGCCCAATCCAGAACCGATGATCGTGAGGACGATCGAGGGCAGCAGTCGGCTGCGGTTGAGAACACCCCTACCGATGAAGGGCAACGAGCCACCCGGGCTCATAAAGTCCAAGCCAGCATGTTCGCCGGAACCGAAGGATCAAGACGCAAGACGAACATCGTTTGCGGCGATATCACGACTGATCGGCGGCTCTTCCAAGGACTCCCGCAGACAATCAATTCGGCGTTTCGGCTTGGGAATCAACGTATCTAGAACTTCCCATTGGTCGTCGCTCAGGTCTCGCATAAATAGAATGGCTCATTTCGTTGGTTGATGCCATGCCGTTGTCCACGGCTGCTTTTGACCGAGTGCTGCTCGAGCAGGGCCAGGGCTTCATCGCGAGATCTTGATCCATCCGGTAAGATGCTCCATTTCCACTAACCCAGTCCCAACTTTCTTGCGATCTCGCGTTGGTACCGGCTCATTCGCAGTTCTGTGCCATTTTCAAGCAGGACTCGATGATGGCCGTGAAACCAGGCTTGGATCTCCTTGATACGGTGGATATTCACGATAGTGGAGCGATGTATCCTGAGGAACTGAGAGGGGCTGAGCTTCTCCTCAAGGGCGGCAAGCGTCTCGCGGAATTCGTAGTCACGACTGCCGGAGTGGAGACGTACGTAGTTGCCTTCAGCTTCGATCCAGTCGATGTCTTTCGTCGCGACGAACAATACTCGTCCGTTCTGGGGAATCGGCAAACGCTCCGGGTATATTCGCGCCGCCGCAAGCCGCTCCAAGCTGGATAGGATCCGCTGCACCTCGTCGCAGTTGGACGGGCCAGCAATTCGGTGCTTGGCGCGAGTCAGAGCGCGCTCAAACCGTTCTTTGCCGATCGGTTTAAGCAGATAGTCAATGGCATTCGCGTCGAAGGCACGCAAGGCGTAGCGGTCGTAAGCCGTCACAAAAATCGTGACTGGCATCTGGTTGACGCCAACCTCGCTGAGCACCTGGAAGCCGTCCATCTCCGGCAGCTGGACGTCGAGAAAAACGAGATCAGGTTTTCTCTCCCGAATTGCTCTGACAGCGGATTCCCCGTCGCCGCATTCGCCAATCATTTCCACGCCGACATGCTTGCCCAGGAAGCGCCGTATAGCGCGGCGGGCCAGCGGCTCATCATCAACCACCAACGCCCGGATGCTCATCGAGATGGTGCCTCGATGAGAAGCGGAGCCGATCGCAACGGAATTGAAAGTTCGGCGGAGACTCCGGTCGGCTCGAGATTTCGTAGCCCAAACTCCTGCCGGTCGCCGTAGAGCTGCTCTAAACGTGCGCGCGTGTTCGCCAGGCCGACGCCCGGTCCCAGTGACCGGGCCGGCTTGTCTTCCAGACGGCTGTTCAGATTGCGTACTTCCAGTCGCAGGAACTCGCCTTCGCGAAAACCACGAATTGAGACCGTATCACTTCCCTTATGTCTGCTAATGCCGTGCCGAATGGCATTCTCGATGAGGGGTTGCAAAATCAACGCAGGAACCATGCAGTCCCGTACGTTGTGGTCGATTGAAACCTCAAACCGCAGGCGATCTCCAAAACGGCGCGCCTGGATTCCCATGTAAAGATCGAGCACTTCGAGTTCCCTTTCAAGACGAACCTCTTGGATGTGGGACTCGTCGAGCGATACGCGCAACAGTTCACTTAGGCGGAGGAGTATATCTTCCGCGCCATCAGGATCCTCATGGATCAGCGTGGTGGCAGCCTGAAGGGCGTTGAACAGGAAATGGGGATGAATCTGCGTGCGCAGCACCTCCAACTGCGCCGCGCTCAGCTCCGCTTCGAGTTTAGAGGATCGCAGTTCGCGCCTGTGGGCTTCATCGCGCATTCGGTACAGCAGCACCGCGCCCACCAGCATCCAGTAGGTAAGCAGGCTGACCTGCGCATGACGAGTGAAGTAGTGCCGCAGCGCCCCTTGCACTGATAGATCATGATGCAGGCGCAACTTGCCCAGCATTGCTTCTATTGAAATCTCGCTCGCGACCAGCACAAAGCTGGCGCCCAGATGCAGTGGGAGAGCTCGTTTCCAGGTCAGGGCGCTTATCGGCTTGTGATAGGCAAACGTCACTACTACGGGAGTCAGTATTCCCCATGTGTAGCACGACCACCAGAGGTAATAGCGGAAAGGGTCGGGGTTTCCACGAGCCGCATCATAGACAAACCACTGCATCGCGAAAACCACCACCGCGGCCAACCAGGCTGCAGGCAATAACACTTTGCGCCGCCCAACGGCAAACTGGGAATGTGCCATACAAGTTGAGGTTTTCCCGCAATCCAGACAATGCTAAATCAAGACTCCGGCGCGAAACAATTTTCGACGCGCGGCTACAGAGTCCTCAAATATTCGAGCAGATCGTCGATCTCAAGCGGTTCTAATTTCTCTCTGAACGCTGGCATCGTGCCTTTGCCGTTCGCAATTACTTGCCGTACCGCTTCCTCGGAGTGTCCTGAACCCTCCCGGAGAACTCCGTACAAAGATGGGCCAACTTTGGTTTCACCCGAGCGGATGCTATGGCAGACCGAGCACGATCTTCGGAAAATGGCAGCTCCTCTGTCACCGGATGCTTGCCTAGAAGCCCGGCTTGCAAACAATGGAGAAATGACAACCTCTAACCAAGTAAAGAAAGCGATGTGAAGATACAGGCGAGCCCGGTGTTTCATGAGGATACCGGTGGAGTCGCGGCCAGAGAGGCGGGATCGATCGGCAGTCTGCGAATTCGCTTTCCCGTGGCGACGAACACAGCATTCGCCACGGCGGGGGCAAGGGGAGGAACGCCAGTTTCGCCCATGCCGCCAGGATCTCGGTTGCTCGGCATGATGTGCACCTCGACGTCGGGTGCGTCACTGATTCGCAAGACCTGATAGGCATCAAAGTTGCCCTGCTCTACCGCTCCGTTTCTAATGGTGATTTCGCCGTTGAGCACCGGCGTGAGCGCATAGTTAACGGCGCCCTCGGTCATGGCTTTTACCCCATCCGGGTTCACGGCCGTGCCGCAATCAACGGCACTCACGATGCGCAGTACATGCACGGTGCCGTCCTTCTCCACCGAGACCTCCGCCACATGAGCCAGATAACTTCCGAATGAGCAACAACACGCAATGCCGCGTCCCTGCCCTGCAGGAAGCGCTCGTCCCCAGCCCGATTTCTCCGCTGCCATTTGCAACACCGCCCGGAACCTTCGCGTCTCAAGCGGCGGATCATCCGGCCACATAACCCAGGGCAGCTTACGGTCTTCCCGCAACAAGTTCATTCGAAACTCATACGGATCGCGACCGGCGGCGTGTGCCAGTTCGTCAACAAAGCACTCTGTCGCGAAGGCATTAAATGAGTGTGCCACGGACCGCCACCAGGCTCGAGGGACGGCGGAGTGTACGGGCGCGTAATCCAAGCGGACATTCGACGCAGCGTAGGGGAGAACATCGGCGCCGCCCAACTCTTGTGAGGCGACGTGCTTCGGGTCCGTTAATTTTTCTGGCGCTTCGAAGACCGGACGAATGGGCGTAGAAACCACGCGGTGGGACCATGCCACGATGTTGTTCCGGGCGTCCAAGCCGCCCGACAAGCGATGGTAAGAATACTGGCGATAAAAATCGTGCTGCATGTCGTCTTCGCGTGTCCACAGCAGCTGCACGGGTTGCTTCATCTCCTGAGCGACTTGCCACGCTTCCGCCGGAAAGTCCCACTGATAGCGGCGGCCAAACGATCCACCACAGAGCGTCATGTGCACCGTCACTTGCTTGGGCGGGAGCCCCGAAAGCAGTGCGATTTCCTCTTGCAGTCCGGCACCAATTTGCGTGGGAGACCAGACCTCGATGCCATCCTCACGCACGTGCATCGTGGTGTTCATTGGTTCCATGGTGGCATGGGCCTGGAAAGGTAGCTCGTAGAACGCCTCGACCTTCTTGGCGTTTTCTTGAAGCGCCTTGAGCGCATCTCCCTGGTTTACTGCGACAAAGCTAGGCGGAGCCGCGGCTTGCGCCTTAAGCTGCTGGCTGAGGGCTTCGGTTGTCTCGGGTCCGTTTGGCCCCTTGTCCCAGGAGATCTTTAATGCCCTTCGGCCCTCGATCGCCGACCACGTCGAGTCGGCTACTACGGCCACCCCTCCTGCCGTATTGATGTTGCGTTCGAGCTTCGGGAGCAAGCCGAGAGGCGCAATCGGAAAAACGGCGCGAACCCCCGGGACTGCCTTGACTGCGCTAGGGTCAAAGCTCTGTAGCTTCCCGCCAAAATGCGGACAGCGTGCGACTACGGCAAAGAGCATTCCAGGAACTCGGACATCAATGCCAAACATCGCGCTGCCGCCTACTTTGCTGGGCAAGTCGACTCGGGGAACCGGTTTACCGATGAAACCGAATGCGGAAGCCGGTTTCAAAGGTATGCTCTCGGCTTGGGGTGCAGGCAGTTTCGCAGCCGTTTCCACCAGTTCGCCATACCTAAGACGGCGTCGGCTCGGAGCGTGCACCACCGTGTTGTTTTCCGCTCGGCAGTCCTTTTTCTCAACTCCCCACTGCAGCGCTGCCGCCGTGAGCAGCATCTCGCGCGCTTGAGCGCCGACCTTGCGGATGTAATCCCAGGCTGACCCGGTGCCGCCGCTACCGCCGGTGGAGAGATGCCGATAGATCTCGGGAATGACGGGTGCCTGTTCCACGCGGATGGTAGACCAGTCGGCTTCCAGTTCATCGGCCAGCATCATGGTGTCGACGGTGCGCGGGCCCTGGCCCATTTCCGGTATTTCGGTGAGCACGGTGATTTGGTTGTCGGGAGTTATTCGGATCCAGGCATTGGGCCGGAAAACCCGGCTGTCGGGAATGTCCTCACCTGATCCACGCACAGGCAAATAGAACCCAACCATCAAGGCAACACTGCCTTGGGCGGTCGTTTTCAGAAACTCACGTCGGTCGATTTCAGGCTGCATGGTCATGTCCGTCTCAGGACTGGGAACGCTTTAGAACCTGTGGATCGATGGGTAGACGCCGCACCCGCACTCCGGTCGCGGCGAAAACCGCATTCGCTACCGCAGGAGGCACAAGCATCGCGCCCAGTTCACCCACACCACTCGGATCTTCGACGCTGGGCACGATATGAACTTCGATATGTGGCGCCTGATTGATTCGTAGCACTTGATAATCGTGGAAATTGCTCTGCTCGACTGCGCCATGCTTGATCGTGATCTCGCCGGTCAGCACGGAGGTGAGCGCAAAATTGATAGCCCCCTCGGTCATCGCTCGCACCCCGTCAGGGTTCACCGCGATGCCGCAATCAACAGCCGCCACCACTCGAAGAACTTGAACGGCGCCGTCATCATCGACGGAGACTTCGGCAACTTGGGCACTGCAAGTTTCCCCGGAACGGCAGGCAATGCCACGGCCGTGGCCTCTCGGCAGGGGCTTGCCCCAGCCTGACTTTTCCGCAACCAACTCCAATACCCTCCGCAGACGCTCCGTATTCGGCGACGTGCCCGTGAGCAGATCCATTCGAAATTGAAATGGGTCGCGGCCGCGGGCGGAAGCTAACTCATCGAGAAAAGATTCCTTAGCGAATGGGGTGTACGACGATGCCACCGACCGCCACCAGGAGCGCGGGACGACGGAATCCGCGGGAGCATAATCCAGGCGAAAGTTTGGGATCGAGTAGGGCGCAACATCCCCGCCATACCATTCCAGAGCCGCAATGGTTGCTGGGTCTTTCAATGTCTCCGCAGACTCAGGGAACCCCGTATAAAGGTTCGACCCTGCAATGGGCGTAGTGACAACGCGGGTGGACCATGCCGCAAGCTTGCCCTGAGCATCGAAGGCACCCGCGAGACACTGGTAGTTGTAGGGCCGATAGAAGTCGTGCTGCAGGTCGTCTTCCCGCGTCCAGAGCAGCTGTACCGGTTTTTTCATTTCCTTTGCCACCTGCCATGCCTCGGCAGCGTAATCCCACTGATACCGCCGGCCGAACGATCCTCCCGAAAGCATCATGTGCACGCTAACCTTGTCCCGTGGAAAACCAGAAAGCTTGGCAATCTCGTCTTGCACCTCATCCGCAAACTGCGTGGGTGACCACACTTCGATCTCGTGATCGCGGACGTGAACCGTCGTGTTCATGGGCTCCATCGTGGCATGGGCTTGAAATGGCGACTCGTAAGAAGCTTCAACTTTCTTGACTGGGTCAGCCAAAATATCGAGGGCATCACCGCGGTCGAGAGCAATGAAAGTGGGAGCGGCGACCGCCCGCTGCCTGACTTGCTGGCGCAGGTGTTCCGTGCTTTCGTTCTCCCCCGGTCCTTTGTCCCACCGCGGTGCAAGTGCTTTCGAGCCCTGCATGGCTGCCCACGTCGAATCTGCCACCACAGCCACACCACCGGCCGTGTTGAAGTAACGCGGGAGGGGCGGAACCGCAAAAACGGCCTGAACTCCCGGAACGGTCTTGGCTGCAGATGGGTCGAAGCTTTGCAGCCTGCCGCCGAAGAAGGGACAACGCGCGATCACGGCGAAGAGCATGCCGGGAACTCGAACATCGATGCCGAATGTCGCGCTCCCATCCACCTTGCTCGGCCCGTCGGTGCGCGGTATGGATTTACCGATAAAGCGGAAATCCTTAGGCTGCTTTAAAGTTATTGTGTCTGGATTGATCAGCGGGAGTTCGGATGCTGCCTCCACCAGTTCACCGTAGCTCAAGCGGCGGTTTGTCGGACCGTGCACTACGGTGCCATTCTCTGCTCGGCAGTCTCTTTTCTTTGCCTTCCATTGCTGGGCCGCGGCTGTAATGAGCACTACACGTGCCTGGGCCCCCACTTGACGCATCGGGGTAAAAGTACTTGCCACACCGCCGCTGGCGCCGGTACGCAAACCCCGATAAATCGGAGGAATCGTTGGGGCCTGCTCGACACGAATGGTGGACCAATCAACCTCCAATTCCTCCGCGATCATCATCGGAGTATATGTACGCGCGCCCTGTCCAAGTTCTGGTTTTTCTACAAGAATCGTGATCTGATTGTCGGCAGTAATTCTCAGCCATGCGTTGGGCTGGAAGACCTTGAATGGTCCACTTGAGGCCGGTTCCCGAACTTGTGCGCGCGTGGGTAGAGAAAAGCCCAGAATAAGGGCTCCGGCAGCCCCGGTGCCCGTCTTCAGAAATTCACGCCGACTAAATTGGGCTGGATGACTCATTCGGCGTTCTGTCCTGACGCGCGCTGGATGGCGCGGCGAATCCTCTGATAAGTAGCGCAGCGGCAGACATTGCCGTTCATGGCCTCGTTGATTTGCTCGCGGGTTGGATGGGGAGTCCTGGCTAAAAAGGCCGCAGCTTGCATGATCTGTCCCGACTGGCAGTAACCACACTGCGGAACCTGCTCGGCAATCCAGGCGCGCTGAACCGGATGGCTGCGATCGGGTGAGAGACCTTCGATCGTTGTGATCTTCTTCGCTCCGATCGAACCCACTCGCGTTTGGCATGATCGCCGTGCCTCGCCGTCCAGGTGTACCGTGCATGCACCGCAGAGTCCCATGCCGCAGCCATACTTAGTGCCCGTGAGCCCGAGAGTGTCGCGCAAAACCCAAAGCAGCGGGGTGTCAGGTGCAACATCGATTCGATATGACTTCTGGTTTACGGTGATCGCTATCGTGCTCATGAATCACACACCGAGCTGAAATTTCTCTTACAGTACCGTGCCTTGCGGGAAGGCGAAAACACGATTGGGACGAATCGTAGACTCCACGTGATCAAGCGTATCGATCATCACTAGATTGCGCGGCGATGTTTCAGCTTGCGCCCCCGCGCTGCTGCACGGATGTCCGCCGGATTGGCGCGCCCTCGTCAACAACAGTTGCTTCCCCCCGAAGCTGGATTTATGAGATGGGTTCTGGCGTCCAGGCCCTTCTGCCTAAGGGAAGACGGTTACGTCCGGATAGCCGAAGATCACCGGCCAACTCTCTGCATCACACCCCGAAAAGCTGTAGCCGGAAAGGGCCCGATGCCTTCAGGCCTAAAGCGGTGATGCCAATGCTTACTCGGCAGGCCTCGACGTCCTCGCTGCAAAATGGCGGGACTTGTATTGTCGATGTGGGCAGGAGCAACCGTTCGAGTTGTTGTCGAACGATGGCATGATCCCTACGGATTCCGGGGAAGGCGACGTTTCTTCCACCACACAATTGTCCAAAAGAAGGCTATTAGAATCACTGCGACAAAATAAGGAAGATTTGAAACCATCCACAAGACCCTCTGGATACGTTCCCGGAGCTTCGTGGCTCTTTGAACCGACTCCGCCGAGATTGTGACAGATTCGCTCCAATTCAAGTTCTTGAGGCGAGCTAGGAATCCTTGCCGAACGCAACCTGCCAAGTTGTACACGCCAATCTCGTGCGAGAAGTGGTTGGCGACCATCAAATCGCGTGAGAATTCTTCCCAATTAAGCCTGGCAAAATGAGGACCTGAGGCAGGCCCCGTTGTGCTTCCGACTGCGATGGTCTGTGCTTCCGGACCGTAGACCCAGATCAATGCGGAGTCGAGACTGGGATTGAAGCTGGTGTAAAGCATCAGAACTTCCCGATCGCCCCGGACATCCACTATGCCGGTAAGCCGCTCAAGGACAGACGATCGGACGGCGCGCTCGTCCTCTATAAACGGAAACTGGTAGGTTTCGACCTGATACCCATGCGAGCGAATCTCCCGCATGAGCGCGGAACACGTATATTTCGCCTCTCGGACGCGTCGCGTATCGACATAACGCCCCAGCAGAGTCAAAAACAAACGGAATCTGCGGCCTTGCCTCAGTGTCGCGAAATCCTGGATCGTGGGTTCAATGTCCAGACCAATCGCCGCCCATCGCAGCTCGTTGGCAGTCGTCCACTTCTCAAAATCACTGAAGCGAACTTCCGCTTGCCGAGCGTTGCTGGCATTCAAGTAGTAACCTTGTTCCGGTGGGAGCGTGAGCCAAGCAGTCACCGAGATGCCGTCACGGTTCAATTCACGCACCAGGCTCGCCCGATCAGCGGTTAAATCTGGAAGAGCGAGGGCGATACCCGCCTTCAGCCCTAACAAATCCGCGACGACACCCGGCTCCGAGAGCATTGATTTGAGTTCCCCGGTGGGCTGATCAGAGGCGAAGACGATATGAGGCGGCTCCCCTCCCGTTTCGCCGCGCACCCGAATGTCTTCTGGAGAACTCCCGTTCGCTAGCGGAGCCGCGGTTACCACTGCAGAGCGACTGGCTGCCAGTACCACGACCCAAACGGCTATTACATTTCCTATAGCGGGGCGTCCTGCCGCGATTCGTCGTGGCTAGCGCGGATTGTCGCGTTACTGACTCTCCTTAACGATGCGTCCGTTGAGCGGCTGAACGGGCCGAACATCGCGCGGATAAAGCGCGGCGAACTCGCTGATCTGCCCTGCAGAGATGTCCATCGGAGTCCTCAGCACAAACCAGGTGACGCCCTCAGTGCAGGGCGGAGCCGTCAGCGAACCCGTGTATGTGTAATAGGAGCTGTCGCGGGGCAGCAGGCCGGTGGGATTCACCTCGGCTCCGTCGATCAGTTCCTCTTTGCCCGGGGTTTTGGGCATATGCTCCCAAAGTTGCTGAATGATGGCATTCGCGCGGCCAGCCTGGAGAAGAACAGCGACTCCAGCAACCTTGCCGTCGCTGGACTCGTGCATCAAGTGGGCTACCATATCGTAGGGCTTACCGTGAATGGATTCTTCGCTGGGATGGTGAAAGTGGAATTGCGTCAGTTCGTAACGCTGGTCTCCCACGAATAGCAAATTCCCGTTTCCCGGCGCGTAGTTTACCCGAACCGCAGTGTAGCCATTGTTAATGATTTTGAGCGGCCCGCTCTTGTATTCAAACCGGATGGCGGGGAGTTCGACTTTCTTGGCCTTCCGAATGTCGATGGGAGACTGTTCCTTACCCACCTTGCAGGCAGCGTAGTCCGGATCCAAGTCGCCCCAATGCTCGGGTCCGCTTGCTCCTTCGTAACTCCATCGTGTCTTCCACTGGGCGCGTGGACCTCGAGAGGGTAAGGCGGCGGTAACAACGAACAATACGATCACCATCCAAACTTTTCGCAAATTGCCCTCGCTTTGCGCTCAGCAGGCATATATTCCTGCTTGAGGGGCCCTGCCGAATCTATTTGCAGTCAGTATGCCAATTGTCCGAAATGTATAATTCGTCTACCATCAAAGTATGAATGTTAGGCAGCACCCTGACGCAGCCATCTCCAGAATTGCCACAGCCATCGGCGAGCCGGCAAGAGCTCGTATACTCTACTGCCTGATGGACGGCCATGCACGGACCAGCACGGAGCTCTCGGTGGTGGCTGAAGTGAGTCCGTCAACGGCCAGCGTTCACCTGAATCTCTTGAAGATGGCACATCTGGTGAAAGTCTGCGTCCAGGGAAGGCATCGCTTCTACAGCCTGGATGGGCCCCCCGTGGCCAATGCGCTTGAATGCCTGAGTGTGCTCGCCGTGGCCGGAGGCTTTCGCGAAAAATTCGTGCCGAACACGCCCAGCGATCTACGCGCCGCACGGACTTGCTACGATCACATTGCGGGTGCGATGGGGGTATCGCTGCATGATCGCTTCAAGGCACTCGGGTGGCTGTTAGCCGTTCCAACCGGCGCCGACAACGAGTACGACTTAAGCCCTGAAGGTACGACTGCATTTGAGGCTCTTGGGCTTGACATCGAGGCGACGCGGAGGCTGCGGCGTCGCCTCGCGTGCGCCTGCCTGGATTGGAGTGAGCGGCGGCCCCATGTCGGCGGAGCACTGGGGGCGGCTTTGCTGAGGATTGCACTGAAAAGAAAATGGGTGGTCCAGGATCTTGACAGCAGAGCTCTGGAGGTTACAACTCTTGGGCGACGCGAAATGCTGAGTCGATTCGGCTTTCATGTCTGATCGGGCCCGAGTCACGGTCAACCCTGAAGTAATCCCAGAGTAAGGGTTGCCGACCACTCACCCGGACTGCGGTGAACCTGAATCCCACCGCGACGAGCTTACTTTATGCCGCGGCCTCCAATGCTTGCCCCTTTGCTCTCTCTACTAACGTGCGGAGCGAAGCGTGGCGAATTCGGCGATGCCGAGAACGACGGCGTAGGTGGCGAAGAGAAAAGCACCGTAGCGGCCGCCAGATGCTTCCTGAATTCGCGGCATGAACGTCCCCAAGTGAGAAAGCACGACCGCTTCTCCGATCATTCCAGGTATGGCGAGAAGGAGCATGGCGACGGCCCAGTTGGACGGGGCGATGTGACGCCAGCGGAGAATGAGGATGCAGAACGCGGCGGAGAGAATGGGAGAAATTGCAAAGCTCACCCAGTATCGTGCCGGTGTCGTCTCTAAAACGCGGTGACCAGCGTACGCGTAGTAGATGGTCCCCAAAATCCAGATGATGAGGCCGAGCGAAAGCAACAGCAGGCTTTCTTGGATCTTCATACCGGCTCCTCCCATGCTAAGATGAACCACGCGGTACGTTCTATGTACCGCATGGTACATTAAATGTACCATGCGGTACACCAGGAGACAAGATGCGCCGTCGCAAAAAGCCGGACTTAGGCGTGCTGCTCGATCGGTGCCTGGCGGCATTCGTCCAAGCGGGAACCCTCGACTTAAGCCTCGACCAATTGGCGCGCAAAGCCGGGAGCAGCAAGCGCATGCTGGTTCATTATTTCGGCGGACGTGAGAACATCGAGAAGCAGGCGATTACGCGCCTCGAAAACCGGCTGCGCGCGCAATTTGTTCCCGAGGCATTTCCGCCGGGAGCGACCGTGCAGGCAGTTGTGAGTGCTCTCTGGGACCGCACGACTGCTCCTCAATCGAGAGGTGTGCTCTTGCTGGTGATGGATCTGTCCAAGCGCGCCTGGTCGGGTTCGAAACGCGCGAGGCTGTTCTATGCCGAGCAGCAAAGGCTGTGGATCGAGCTGCTCATGAGGTATTTGCCCGATCGTCCGACCGTCGAAGAAGTGCTGCAGATGTTCCAGGGAGCGGTTCTGGCGTTCTTGGTCACTGGAGATCGCGAGCCAGGAAGGCGAGCGGTGATGCGAATCCTCGAAAACCAAGAGAAGGTGCGGTCGCGCGCCTAGCCGCAAGTCTTACTGGATCCTGTCCAGTTGACGGGCAATCCGGATTGCGACCTGAAAGCTGTTGGAATGATTGTCTGACAGGAGGAAATTGATCGGACTGTGTGTCCCATTCGCCAATGGGCTCAACTGTGATTGAAGGACCACCAGAACTTAGGCAATTCGGCTCCCGCAGGCTGCAATGGATAGGGCTACAGGATGCGAGGGATCTTTACCGACCCTTCTGTGGTATGTCAGACCAGTGTCTGGTTATTATCACGGAGGAGGTGCTGTGAAGACGGAGGGAATCTGCGTCGGAGGTGTGACCGGACCTCAATTCGTGACGGAATCGGTTGTCCGTAATACCGCACAAAAAGGCAGGCGGACTTGGCTGAGATTCGCATCTTATGCCGGGTTGATGTCCTTCTTTCTTTCGCTGACTGCCTTTAATCTCGTTGATGTAGACATTTGGCACGAAATGGCGCTCATCCGCGAGAGCCTTCGTGCAGGCCATCTCCTTACCCGGGATGTCTTCGCTTATACACCCACCCTCTATCCGTGCATACATCATGAGTGGGGAGCTGGTCTGGTCGCTTACGGTCTCACCTATTGGTTGGGAAGCGATTCCATACTAGCCATCAAGTATCTGATTGCGCTACTGATCGCTGTTTTGTCCCTGCGGTGTGCCCAGTCGATTGGAGCGGACGTACAGGTGTGGGCTCTTCTTTGCCCAATCGCAATTTATCTTAGCCAATTTGGGTTTCTCTCAGTGATTCGAGCCCAAGTGTATTCGTTCTTTTTCGCCGCGTGTTGCTTCTGGCTTTTCGAGCAGGATCGAAGGGGCAATCGTCGGTGGTTGGTAGCATGGCTCTGCATCTTCCCGCTATGGGTTAATCTCCACGGTGGATTCGTCGTGGGTATCGGGCTTCTAGCGCTTTACTCGTTTGAACAGGCGCTCCGTCGCCAACCCTTCCTACATCTGCTGGTTGTCCTCGTAGGAAGCAGCATTGAGGTATTCATCAATCCCTTTGGACCTGCATATGTCCGCTACATCGTGCATGCCCTCGCAATGGCTCGCCCCTACATCCAGGAGTGGCGGCCCGTATGGATCTACGGCCCTTGGTGGACGACAGTATTTCTGGCAGCACTCGCTATTGCCGCTTATTCCGTCGCTAAGACCGGACTCGGCAACGCACCCGGCTTACTGATGGTCATCGGCGCCGCTATCCAAGCAACCCTGCACTGCAAACTGATGCCGCTGTTCGCTATCGCTTGGATCAGTCACGTTCCCGCCTACGTCCAGGGGACGCCGATGGGGCGGTGGATCACGAGTTTCGCGCAAAGGCGCTTCGGCTTCGTGCTCTCCGTTTGGCTGATTGTCACGACCATCTATTTCACGGACGCCATTCGCTGGCAATTCTGGCGGATGCGAGTGCCGCAGACAGATAGCACATACGCTTATCCCGTTGGGGCGGTTGAATACCTTCGCCAGCAGCGGTTCGTCGGAAACCTGATGGTGCCTTTTCGTCAGGGCGCTTACGTCTCCTGGAAACTGTTCCCTGCGGTCAAGGTATCTGTAGACGGCCGCTACGAGGTAGCGTATCCGGAAGCGTGGGTCGATCGTATTTTCCAGTTTTACGCGGCCGAGCCAGGCTGGCAAGAAACTCTAAATGCATATCCAACCGATCTGGTGTTGGTCCCGAAGACCGCGCCGGTGGCGCGAGTGATTCAGCAAGCGGGCTGGCACATAGCCTATGCCGATCACGAATTTGAAGTCTTCGCGCGCGCCGGCCTCACACTGCCAGTGTCCAATCGCATGTCAGAGTCTTTTGCCGGCGTGTTTCCATAAACCGTCACGAGTCGTTCGCTTGACCGCCGCGTTTGAAGCCGACGGAGTGACGGGCCTGGAAGACGCTGCGGGCGCTGATGAGAGGGAAGTTCGCACGCATGAGGTACCGGAGGAGGATGTTCCCGAGGAATATCCGTCTAAGAAATAGAGAGTGAGAGGCTCTTTCCGCGCCGGTAAGGTTCGTAGCCCGCCATAAAATCCTGACCAGCGATGCCGGGGCCTGGTTCATCTGTTTCCCGGTTGACTCCCAGACAACTGGCAAAGCAATCAAAATCAAAAAGGTGGTATCGAGGGCAAGAACGAAAACTTCGAGACCGAGGAGTATTGAGTGAGCGCCTTCGTTCCTCCCTTTGAAAGGTCATTCGTTGCGCGACTTGGTGGGGCAGCGTGTGTTCTCCTGGCCTGCGGCTACACTGGCGGTGGGCCACACTCCTGCTAACAACCGAATCGCGCTCAAGGTGCCTCGAGGTCGAGCGCGTAGACTTCCTGGGTCCCGACGTCACGCAGCAGTAAAGGAGCACCGTCAGGGGTGAGCCCACTCCACGGATAGATCGGAAATATCACCCGTCGGAAATCCTTCAGTCCCGTCACCCGCTCCAGTTTCCGGTCCGCGATGCGCAAACGGGAAATCTCGGGATTCACGCCCGATCCGGAATCGATATACAAATACTTGCTGTCGCGGCTCCAGTTCACGGCGGCTACGTCGGTCTTTGCCAGTTCCGTCCATTTCTGGGTCGCAAAGTCGAAGACCATCAACCTCAGGCGGTCCGAAGAATTCGCTGCCAGGAAATGTCCGTCGGGCGAAAGCACCGGACCGATCAAGGTTTCAGAACCGGGAAGCATGGAAGCCTTTCCTGTCTGGAGATCCAGCAATTCGACGTCGGTCTTTTCGACGCCCTCGCTTTTCTGAAAGACGATCGACTTGCCGTCCGGGATCCACTGGGGAAAGAGCACATCAAAATCGCGGCTGGCAAAGATCTGCTGTGGGGCGCCCCCTTCGGCTGCGACCGTGTAAGCTGCAAAACCTTTGCCGGGCTCAGCCCCAGTAAACAGGATCTTCTTCCCGTCCGCAGACCATGACGGCGAAAATGCTAGGAATGGTGGACGTGTCAACTGCAACTTCTCGCCGGCATCAATTCGGCTGCGCCAGAGAATCGGTTCCGGATACGTTGCATAGGCCACCCACTGCCCGTCAGCCGAGAAGGTGACGTCGGCGGCCGAAACTCCACCAAGATACGGCACGAACTGGCCCGATTTCGCATCGAAGCGCGCCAGTTCGCCACGAGGCTGTGTTCCAATGGCGAAAATTCGCTTGCCGTCCAGGCTCGGCTGCGGAGATTCGAAACTCATGGGACCTGAGGTCAGTTGCACCGGCTCGTGATTCGCCCTATGAAAGAAATCTCCCTTCGCTGGAATAGCCCACAGGTCTGCTCTGGCGTCGATACGCCGGTTCTGAAAGACGAAGTACTTCCCGTCCGCGGTCCAGTTGCCGTTGCTCGCGTTCGACGGGTCGCGCCGGGTTTGCGTGAGGCTGTGCATGCCGCTGCCGTCCGCCGCCACCTCCCTGATTTGGAAACCCGATACAGTGCTGGCAGTAAAACGCAACGAACGGCCGTCCGGCGACCAGCGCAGCCAGTAGGTAAAATCCGGCGTGCTGGCAAACTTGTGCGCGGCATTCGTCTCAGGATTGATCACCTGGAACTCCCCTGCGTGTGCAATCAGCAGATCGCCATTGGGCATCCACGTTCCGTCCGTCGCAAACAGGTTGCCCAACCGGCGTGGCGACCCTCCCAACACCGGCAGCGCCCACAGCGGTTGCTCCAGTTCGACCCCCGTGAATGTGCCGATAAGAAGCTCGGATTTGTCAGGAGAAATATTATCGAGGGCTAGATTTTGAAACGGCGTCGAGATCAGAACCGTTTCCCCTCCGGTCGCGGAAACCTGCGCCACCACGAAGTGACCGCCCGCCGACTCCTGAATGAAAAGGCGCGGTCCGTCCGTAAGCACGATCGAAACTACTTGGCCCCCGAATGACTTTGGCAAGCCGTCATGCGTAATCTGGGTCGACCCTGTGATGCGCGGCGCGGGCATCGTAGGACGAAGCAGCCACGCAACCACTCCCGCCGCCAGCACCGCTGCGCCGGCGATAGCGACAACTTTCCGCGGTATCTTTCGTTGACCTTGTGAAGATGTCGCGGCCACCATTATCCCGGTGTAAGTAGAGATTGCGCCGCTGCGCCCCGATTCCACCTCGCGCCTCAGCCGCTTCAGATCGACGCCCAGCTCCGATGCACTTTGGTAGCGAAGCCTGCGGTCTTTCTCCAGCGCCTTATTAGTGATCTGCTCCAGCTCCAACGGCGCATTGGGATTCAATCGCGCCGTCGATACCGGTGCCTTATGCAGAATCGCATCAAATACCATCGCCGATGTATTCCCTGAAAAAGCGGGTAAGCCGGTTGCCATTTCGTACAGCACGGAACCGAACGAAAACAGATCGGTCCGGGCATCGAGTTCTTCGCCGGCCGCCTGCTCCGGCGACATGTATGCGATCGTTCCGACAGCCGTCCCCGGACTGGTCAGGTGCAGTCCGCTCATCACCGTCGGCGCCACGCCCAGCGACGCTGGCGAACTGCTCTGTCCCGGCGTTAGCTTCGCCAGGCCAAAATCCAGGATCTTCGCGTGCCCATGCTCGGTCACAAAAATATTCGCGGGCTTGATGTCGCGATGAATAATTCCTTTTCGATGTGCTGCATCTAGGCCTTCCGCGATCCCTACTGCGAGCGTCAGCAATTCTTCCATCGGCAAGAGGCGGCCCATGATCCGGTCGCGCAGAGTCTTGCCCTCCAGCCGCTCCATCACAATAAAATACTGGCCATCCTGCTGCCCGATTTCGTGGATGGTGCAAATGTTGGGATGATTCAATGCGGAAGCCGCACGCGCCTCGCGCTGGAAGCGTTCGAGTGCCGCCGCGTCGCAACTGAATTGAGGAGGCAGAAACTTCAAGGCAACGCGCCGGCCCAGAGTAACGTCCTCGGCCTCGTAAACCACACCCATCCCACCGCCTCCCAACTTCTGCAGTATGCGGTAGTGCGAAATGGTTTGGCCGATCATCCAGGGAGATGCCTGGCTTTCAGGTCGCTACATCTTAGAGACGCGGCGTCCGCCAGTCAACGCTTTGAAATGCTGCTGAGCACACCCTGGACGGTCGCGGGGAGAATGATGCTCAGCGGCTACCAGGTGAGGGCGGTAACCGACGACAAACAATTCGCGGTGCTCTCCAGTTCTAAGCCTTTTGGCAGCGGCTCACCGAAAGTGCGCACCACATCGGCACGGACCGGCGCAATGTATTCCTGCAGTGGTCGCAGGAAAATATCGTCTGCAACTCCGGCTGACTTCAGTCCTGCGATAGCGGATTGCACCACGTCCTCGGTGAGGTCGCGGGCGCGATGACCGACCCGTCTGCCCATTTGAACGACCGCAGACGCCGTCTCATGCGTTAGCTCCGGCAAGTCCAGAAGTGCAGTGATCCAGTCCCCCGCAGTCTCGGCTGGAATCAGGCAGCTGAGAGACCCGTAGAGTGGGATGCGCACCCCGAATCTGCCCAGCGACCACAACCAGCCGCTGTCAGAAGGTTCTTTGCTGAGCTTGCGAAGTAGCTCACTTCCCAGCGCCGCGCGGGTCGCGCCTGACAGATGCTCGAGACTGGCCAGCAAACGCCAACCATCATGCTCCAACTGGGGGTTCAGACGCGTGCCAGGTTTCTTACGGCCAATACCGAGGTCTCCGAGGTAGTTCCGGAGCTCGTGCTGATGGGCAGAACTGAGGCCGCCCCCGATCCTTCGCCACAGCACCAGCCAATCGACCTGGGACTGAAGCTCTCGCGGGAACGACAATCCGACCTGATAAATCCGGCGCGCCTGGATAATTCGAGAGCTGTCCTGCGGATCTCCAAAACCCGGCCGCAGGCAATAGCCAAACAGGTTTAGCCAACGAACTTCGTGCCGCGGACTCAGCTTTCGCCCGTCTGCCACCTCGAGAAGCACATCGCAGAAGACCCGCGCCGTCACGATGGGCCATGATTCTCTTTTCAGGCCCGTGACTGACTCCAATTCTCCCACCAGTGAAGCAGGATCCGATGCAACACCCTCGCCCACTCCGGACCCGGTGAACGCACGCCGAATCAGCCGTACGGCAGATTCCTGCGCCTGCCCCGAAATATTCAGGGAGTCGTGTCGATTCGCAGTTGAAGCGGGCTGCGATGTGTACCCGCTCTGATCCGTCGCGCCGGCCTCGCGTCTCAATTCGAACTGAAGCCGCCATCGGTGCGGTGAGCTCACGGACTCGCACCAAAGTTCGAGCGTTCCCACCTCGGTAAAGCTCACGGACAACCGCACGGCCAGTTCCATCTGCTGGAGCTTCTTTCCATAGCGCAGCAACGTGACCAAGGGTGCGTGAGGATGGACCTCCTCGGGGTCCAAGTCTGCGATTCCGCCGTGCGCGTCATGACGAATGGTCGAGCTGTACAGATGGAACGATACCGGGCGGTTTGTCAGCACGGAGAATTCACGATCCAGCAGCGGCAGAGTCGTGCCTTCATTGGTGCCGGAAGGCAGTACGCACACCGCCTTGATGCCATGTTCCGAACGCATTCCGACGTAGTAGGTCCAGGCACTGCCGGCCTTGACGCGCAATCCGGCTCCCCGCCTCACCCGGCCGTAGTAGGCAGCGCCAATTGCGACGGCACTGCTCATGACTGCGTTGCTGAGAATCTTCGGGCGGCACCCGCCGCCAAACCAACTGGCAATGGCCTCGGTGATCCGCTCGCGAGCGAGCGCGGGAATACAAAAGCCTCCGTTGAAAAGAACAGCGTCCGGCCTTGCCATATGCAGGCGATCATCGATGTGTGACCGAGAATTTTCTCCCCCGTCCATCGCCATTGCGGCCTGCTTGAGGAACGCCGCAAGATGTTTCGTGATGGCGGGGTCGGCGGCGTACGGTAGTCCGATTTCGCGAAGGCCACCGGAGCGGGTGCGCAGAGGCATCTCGTTCGGGGTGGTCAGCGGCAGGAAGCCGCTGAGGATCAACTCGGCCACCTCGTTTCGGCACAACTCGCTACTTAACATTTGGCCCACGACCGATCGTCCGCCACCCAGAATGTTGATGGGAAGACGATCGGTGTTTTCCTCGCTCAGCAGGCGTTCTTTGGCCGCAGAACACATGATTCGCAATGCATGACGCTGACGCAGACTGAGTTTCGTGGTGAGCTTCTTTTCGACGCAGCGCGCCAACGCAAGGTCGAGATTCTCGCCTCCGAGCAGAAGGTGTTCGCCGATGGCGGTGCGTTCAAATTCGACGTTTCGGCCTTTGACGTGGGCCCGTACGAGGCTGAAGTCCGATGTGCCGCCCCCGATGTCGCAAATCAGCACCAACTCGCCATCTCGCAGGTGTTCTGAGAGAACCTTCTGATGCTCCGCCACCCAGGCGTAAAAGGCAGCCAGCGGCTCTTCCAGCAGCGTGAGGTTTCGCAGTCCTGCCTCTCGTGCCGCCTCCACCGTCAGCTCTCGAGCTTCCTCGTCGAAAGAAGCCGGCACGGTTAGTACGATTTCCTGGTTCTCGAAAAGCTGTTGCGGATTGGTGGCGACCTCGCCCGTCATCGCGTGGTTCCAAGCCTTCCGCAGGTGCATGAGGTAACCGGCAGACGCTTCGACGGGAGATACCATCGGTTCGGGCGGCTCCGCCTGGCGCGGCAGAATGTTCGCCCTTCGATCGACGCCGTTCTGGCACAGCCATGACTTCGCCGAAGATACCTGCCGCCCCGGCACGAGGGCGCCTTGGTCGCGGGCCATCATGCCGACGATCGAAAACGGACGCTCTTCCCACGGCAGGCTCACTGTACCCGATGAGAGTTCGTCTTCAGTTGGGAAATAGAGAAAGGAGGGCAACAGTGGCAGCGCGCGCATTTCACCCGGGCTGGTGAGCTGCGCAACCTCAAAGACCTTTATTCCTGACCAATCGGCTTGGTTCGTGCTTTCGCGGGTGTCGACAAAGGCCACAGCGGAATTCGTTGTGCCCAGGTCGATGCCAATCAGGTAGCGGGAAGGGCCTTCCATCACGGTCTCAAAACACACTGCTGCCGATTCGTCATTACGCGCTCTTCTCGCGGATGTTCAGCTCAAGCTTCCAGCGGTTGGCACCGTCACGCGAAGCACACCAGAGTTCTAACGTACCGATTTCTGTCACGCGTGACTCCAAGCGCACGGGTAACACAGTTCCTCGCTGGCCCTCGAGCGTGAGCGTCACTTCAAGCGGGTTGAGTTCCTCGATCTCGCCGCCCCAGTTCTCCAGAAGATCGCCGACCCGATCCTGCTTTCGAATCGTGGAACTCAGGAAGCGGAACTCTGCGGGCTCCCCGACGACCAGCCCGAACTCCCGGTCGGGCACCACCGCCTCGGTGCCTTCCTCCATCCCAAAGGGCACCACGCAGAGCGCCTTCAGCGGGGCTTCCATTCCTGGGACGGCTGGCATCGCGCTTTCGATTCCGACGTAGTAAGTGCGCGAGGCGCCACTCCGGATGCGTACTCCCTGTCCGCGCCGGGCCCTTCCGTAATAGGCCGCCCCTCGCGCCACTGCGTGCTCGAGGTCAGGCGCTTCCAGAACCTTGGCTGGACCGAGCTCTTCAAAGCCCTCTTCGGTCAGCCAGCCATTGAGCACCTCTACCAGGCGCCTACGCAACACGTCCGCCTTCATGACGCCGCCATTGAACAGCACATGCGTCGGGCATGCCAAACCATTTCGGCCCCGCCGAATGGTGCCAGCTTCCGGACCGCTCTGCACCTGATGGGACAGAAAGCGCGCCAGGTGCTTCGTGACTGCCGCATCGGCGGCATACGGCAGCCCCAATTCCTGAAATCCGATCCGGCGCTGCCCGGCCGGCATTTCACCACTTCCTACCTTGGGGAAGAATCCTTCGACAAGGACGCGGTTCAGATCTTCGCGCAACAGCTCCGTCTTGACAGTGCCCCCAACCAGTTTGCGTCCTTTCCCCAACAAGGTGACATCTTGCTTTTGGCTCTTGGGATGTTCGAACAGATGCTCCTTGGCAGAACGGCACTGGTACCACAGACCCTGTAACTGATAGGTGTCGATGCGATGGCCTTCGGCTTCCAGCTTCTGTTGCAGTAATCGGGCGAGTGCGAGGTCCATGTTGTCGCCGCCCAGCAGGATGTGGTCGCCGACTGCGACACGTTTCAGCGCCAAGTCTCCATTTTCTTCCGAAACCGCGATCAGGCTGAAGTCGGTGGTTCCACCGCCCACGTCGCAAACCAGAACCAAGTCCCCAATCTTGATGCGCTTGCGCCACCCATCCCCCTGGCTCTCGAGCCATGCGTAGAATGCGGCCTGCGGTTCTTCGAGGAGCGTGACGCGCTGCAGCCCAGCCTGCTCTGCCGCACGCCGGGTTAGCTCTCGCGCTTCCTCGTCAAACGAGGCGGGCACGGTGAGCAGAACGTCTTGTTCGGCCAAGGCACGGCCCTTCCCGTCCGCCGCATGATGCACGTCCCATACCGTCCGGAGGTACTGCAGATAATGCGAAGAGACCTCCAGCGGAGAGAGTTTGCTGACCTCTGCCGGAGCCTGCCAGGGCAGAATCGCCGACGCGCGGTTTGCGGCAGCATAGGAAAGCCATGACTTGGCCGAAGCGACCAGCCTTCCCGGACTTTCCGCCCCGCGCTTGCGCGCCAACTCGCCAATCACGAACTTCGGTTCCGCGTCCCACGGCAAGCGAAGGCTGCCCTTGGGAAAATCCAAGTCACCCGGAATGTAGAGAAAGGATGGGAGCAAAGTCCGATCGGCTATTTCGTTCGGATTGACGACCTGAGGAATGGTGCCAACTTCGATGCGGGTTCTTTCCGAGGCAGCGGCGCTTTCACAGTATGCCAGCGCGGAATTGGTGGTGCCTAAGTCGATGCCAACGATGAATTGTGAGTCCAACTAAATCTCCTGTGGCCAGCATTGCGGCGCGTGAAAATTACCCTAATCTGCGCGGAGGTGCAGGTTTTCTAAGGGACCTCAACCTCTGCGGGGGCCACAATCACTCTGCCGGAACCCTGCGGCAGTGACGGCAGGGTTACTTCGGTGACGCGCCAGCCGCGGTGACGCAACAAACCACGAATTGGTGGTTCGCCCGATACATTGCCGACCAGTTTGATAGCAGCCGGATCGAAGCCCACCGGTACGGTGACGGGCTGGTCTTCCTCTGAAGAAAGGATCGGCTCGAGTTTGATATAGCGCTCCAGAACCTGGCGGCAGGAAGTGTGGATGCTGCGTACGGCAGCCCCGAGTTGCCCGTCAGGGTAGGAAGAAACGTCCTCCTCCAGAAAGTCCACAAAGCGGCCGTCGCGCTGCAACAAAGCAAGCATCTGCACCGCCCGGTCGAGGGACTCAGGGCTCGGCTTGTCGCCTCTGACGGTTGGTGTGGCAGCAGTCGCCTTTGCCGCGGTGGCAAGGGGTGAGACCTCTACCTTAGCCCCCGCCAGCGCCTGCAGTAGGTCCTGCGGGATTTTTCCCTGAAACAGCAGCGAGAAAAAACAGCGAAACGCAAAAGATAGCCGTGTTGAGAATCCAATCATAGTTGCTCCGAAGCCAGGCCTGGCTCCTGGAAAAACACTGTTTATATTCTAACTGCAGTTGCCCGGCGACACGCCGTCTCGTGCTCTGAATGCGATGTTGTCAGCCATAATCCAGGCGAGAGAGGGTCTGGTTTGCGGATATGGATCACTGTTCAACATATCTCGTATGCTTATGCTGTAGTTGGGTTGCTCCTTTTGCTGCTCCTGCCAGAGATCGTGCTGTTCTGCATCTTTAGCCAGAAATCGGGCGATGTGCGCTCGTTGCCAAAATAGCCTCATAGTTATTACAATAGTAATAACACGCCGGAGGCCAGCTGTGGTCGAACTCAAGGTCCGCAAATTCGGGAACTCGCTCGGAGTTGTCCTGCCGAAAGAGGTCATCAATCGTCTGCACACCCGGGACGGGGAACCGTTGTTCCTAGTCGAAGCTTCGGAGGGTGGCTACCTGCTCACGCCTTACGATCCCGGCTTCGAGGAAAAAATGGCGAAGGCGGACGACATCATCAGCCGCTACCGCAATACACTCCACGTTCTCGCAAAGTGAAGGAACCAGTCTGGATCGACGAGCGCGATGCGCTTGTCCTGCACGATCGCCTGCTCGCGCTGCACGGCGGGGCGGCGGGATTGCGCGACGATGGCTTGTTGAAATCAGCCGTGGCTCGGCCGCAACAGCACTTCGCCTATGCCGAGTCTCACGACATTGTTGACATGGCCGCCGCCTATACGTGGGGCGTCGTGCGCAACCATCCTTTCGTAGATGGCAACAAGCGCACGGGATTTGTGGTGGGAGTCCTGTTTCTCGAACTCAACGGTTATCGCTTTAACGCTAGCGAGGAAGACGCAGCGCAAATGGTTTTGGAGTTGGCGAGCGGGAACCTCGACGAAGCAGGCTATATCGCCTTTCTTCGCGCTCATGCATCGCTCGGGAAAAAAATGAAACACCATTTCCGTGCCCAAAGACACCGCAGAAACCAACCTTCTCTCAATTTCTGATTCGCACCATGGTAGGTGACGGAAGCGACACATGCTCCGGGATGCTCTACGGGACGACAGATCTGAGGAAGCAGGTTTAACTTTAACGATTCGCCCCAACTGGATCTTGTCGATACAAATAGAATCAATCCGACATCACCTATCCGGGCGAAGGTTCAATCGTCACAGGTTTGGCGACCGTACAAAGATCACGCCTCGGTAACGGTGAACAGGGCGGCAAGTGACCTAGCAAGGCTCTCGAGCGCGGTTTCGTTTGGCAGTGTGACCGTGAGTCGCGGGCGGCCCTGCTCGTCGCGCTCCAGACACTCGGTGAGACGAGCTTTGAACTCGCTTGCCTTTTGGTCTGCACCGTTCGTTGGCTGACACTGCGGGATCATTTCGCCCAGGAATGCGAATGCGGCAGCGACGAGTTGGCCTCCGGCCTCCGCCATACGCGAGCGGCGAGAGAGCTGCTCTGCCTCTTGCTGCTGGCGCTGCTTTTCCGTCTCGTCTACTGCGGCGTCTGCCCTCGAGCCGAGAAGCACCTCGAGGCGCCGCTTCAGCTCTTCGATGCCAGATGTGAGTGCGACCTCCTGCACATTAGATTCCATATCCAGCGCGGCGAGAGCCAGATCATATTTGGCCGAGAGCGTCGCCAGCAGCTTCTCCTCGATCGTGTCTTCGGTCACGAGCAAATAGACCTGCACCGGGTTCTTCTGCCCCATCCGGTGCGCGCGGGCAATGCGCTGCTCGAGAACGGCCGGATTCCACGGCAGATCGACATTAATGACCGTATTCGCCGCCTGGAGGTTGAGTCCCGTCGAGCCCGCGTTGGTGGTGAGGAACACGCGACAGGTCGGATCGCGCTGAAACTGGTCCACCAGCTGCTGCCGCTTCTTCTGCGGGACGGACCCGTCCAACCTTACGAAATCGAGCTTGAGCCGCGTGATCTGCCGCTCGATCAAAGTGAGCATGGTTGTCCATTCGGAGAAGAGCACGATCTTGCGATCGTCCTCCGCGGCCAGCTCTTCCAACAACTCCTGCAACCGCTCCAGCTTGCTCGAAAAGCCCGGAGCATGCTTGTCCACGAGAAAGGTGCTGTCCGCATTCATCCGTGCGAGCAGCAATGCTTTCTGCAGACGCAAGAGGTCCATCTCCGAGATATACGATTTACGGACGATGGCGCTCACAATCTGCATCTGCGCCAGTTCGATGCCCGCCTGCTCATCCGTGGGCGCAATCCGCACAATTTCCGTCGTGCGCGGGGGCAAATCCTTCATCACCGCGCTGCGCGTCCGACGCAGCAGTACCGGCTTTAGTCTTTCGCGCAGCAGATTGAGATGCTTGTAACCCAGGATCTTGCCGCTCTCGTCGGTGACGCGGTGACGGTTGAAGAATCGAAATGCTGGTCCGAGACGTCGGTCGTCGATGAACTCGACGACGGAGAAAAGATCGTCGAGCCGATTCTCCAGCGGCGTGCCGGAGAGCACGAGCGCGAACGGCGAACGCAGGCTCTTGATGGTCTGAGCCGTCTTCGCCTCCCAGTTCTTGATGCGCTGGCCCTCATCCAGAACGATCAGATCCCACCTCACGCGTTCGATCGCGATAATGTCGCGCAATACCTGCTCGTAGTTGCAGATGGTGAAAAAGCATCCGTTCTCGTACTGACCGCTCCGCCCCGCAGCGTTCCCTAAGACGATCTGGCAATCGCGCCCTGAGAAGCGGAGAACCTCGCTGCGCCATTGGGCTTTCACGGACGCGGGGCAAACCACCAGGACCTTGCGGATGTCTGCTTCGCGGGCCAGCAGCTCCGCCATGCCGATACCCTGAAGGGTCTTCCCGAGTCCCATGTCATCAGCCAGGATCGCGCGCCCAGCGCTGGCTGCGAAAGCGATGCCGTCCAGCTGATAGGGAAGGATCTCTACCTTCAGCAGCGTCGTGCGCAGTGGATGAGATTTCGGATCGCGCCGGATCTCGGCGGCCTTTGCCGCGATGCGCTGCAGCCGTAGACGGGTCTGGATGTACTCCTCCGCATCGGGATAGACCGTCACGGCGACGTCGCGTGCTTCGAGTTGACGGATGCGTTTCAGCAGATCCGGGAGATCGGTGATCGGCCTATCGCGGATCGGGCGCACGATGCCGGTGATCACGTCATCGAGGTGGGGCGGCAACAAGATACGCAGTTCCAGCTCCTCCCCATATGACAGATGCACACTGATGTCCCGGCGCCGATACGATCGATTGCGCTGCGAGTCGGAGAATCGTCTTCGGACTTTCTCCAGCGCATGAAGGATATGCTTGCAGGTACCGAGTGTGTTCTTACGGAAATCCGGGCACGAGCAGTACGACTGTCCCGGCTGCCACCCTCGCAGAGCGACCCGGTACGACTTGCCGGAGGCCGCATTGGTCAATGTGTAGTCGGTCCAGATCTCCTGACTGTCGAGAGACGTGAGCCGCATTTTCTCGGTCCGGGCGCGCTCTACCCGCTCCGCCAGCGCTTGCGCGATCAGCGCCTCCTCGCTCACGCTTTCAGCTGAGGCCGGCACGGCTGGTGCTCCGGCCAGTCCCAGCGCGAGCTTCTCTTCGAGAATCAGAGAGAAGGCCGCCCCGGCGTGCTCACACGGCACCACGCACGCGTCGCAGCGCCATTCGAGACGATGGTGGGCGGCCGCACTCAAAGTCAGCGTGACCGCCGCGCCGTCCAGAGTCAGCCGAAACATTTCCCGATCGAATTTGACCTGAGTGGTGAGGTCAATGTCGAATTTGCCGCCTGTGGCGATGAGGCGGTTACCCGTGGGGCCGAGCAGCTTCGCCGCTCTGCTGAAAGTGAGTCGCGAAAGCGTGTCGAACAGCGTCAGCTCGGCGCTCGGTTTCGTCAACATGAGGTGTAGGGAGTCATAGGGTGATTACTCCATTGTAGGGGCGAAATCCACCTCACAGCCGACGGCTTCGGCTTGCGAGATCCGGCTCGGATCCACTATCTTTGCTTCCCACTCACCCGCGAAGAACGTCGTGATCCGGATGTTGCTCAGGCAGCATCTTTGCAGCGCCGCTCCGTCTCCTCTACGGGCGTTTGCCCAAAAGTCGAAAAGGAAGCGCGCGCGGTCCTTGAGAGGACTGCCGAAGTAGCGATGTTCGCGCAGATTGATCTGCGGATTGAAGATTCCCGCCAAGATCCAGGCCAGCATCGTCAGTGCATGAGAGCGCCGCGGATTGTCGAAGAGACGCGCCATCTCCCGATCACGTTGTTGGAGAATCCTGAAGATTTGGAGGTAGCGCGCATGGTGACTCGGCGCGCCATCGCGCGAGACGCGGTCGATCTCGGCAAGGACACGCTCGCAGAAGCGTTCGAGCGCGAGCGGATGCACTCGCCGCAGCACTTTCCAATCAGGCTCCATAATCTCCCGCATAGGGTTTCCGTGCCCTGGGGCAGTCCAAGTGTAACGCGGGAAACTGCGGTTTGTGGAGGTCCGCGCGACGTCCGTGTTGAAACTCTTTGATAATGTCACCTCGCCGACTCATTAGAAATGTCCCCTTAACTGAGGACCCCAGGTTGCATCTTGAATTGCAGCCGCGGCCCTCGGGCGATGATCGCAACTCATTTACGTACCGTAATCCGTACCGCGAAAAAAAGCCGCTATGCTGCATGCAGAGCTACCGGGTACCAACCGAATGCACTCAGGCGGACGGCCCGGTAAAATTATGAGTTCTTGCGGCGGCGTGCGGTTCCCGAATGAGTCATTCCTGCATCGGCAGCGAAAAACGTCGGACCAGCGGGAAAAGGAGTTCGCACCGACTTTGGAAATCGAATGGAATGCACAGACGGAATCTGGCGGTCTCTGTGATCGCGAGAATTAACCGACGACCAGAGAAGCCGCCCATCGTGCAACAATGTTCTGAACAACGGCGGCGCTGAATTGCTGTTTTCAAGTCGGCGGCGCACTAGCCCGGATGTCTCACCGAGGGGAGGGATCGATGAAAATTAGCTCGATCCACCAGCGAAGGAGCTCAAGATCCGGAAATCATTCTAGGAATCTCTTCCGGCGGCCTAGCTCGTGGTCTTAGCCCGCGAGGATTTCGTTTTTTTGGTCCGGACAAGACACACCCCTTCCCGAACTTGGCGTGCGTCTCATTTTCGTCTCGCTACTGCCCCCTTTCAGCGCAGAGGGATGACTTCTAAATTCCGGTACACCTGGCGGAACAGATCCAGGTACGGATAACCGGTCGACATCGATACCCAGATTTTGCGTACGGTGATGCGAATCTGGGCCCCGATCTTGAGCAACTTCAAGCGCACCGTGTGGCACTGCGCTTGGGCCAGTTCGGTGCCCGCCAAGCCCAACCGCCGCAGAGCCTGCATCAGCAGGTAGGCCACGGTGGAGAAGTAGAGCCGGATTTGATTGCTGCGCAACCAGGACGTGCTGGTGCGATCAGCAAACAACATCATCTGTTCCTTAATCCGGTTTTCCATATCGCCACGAGCGCAGTAAAACTCCTCATACAAGCTCTGCGCCCCCCAGCGCGACGGGGCAGGAAAGACGGCTTCTTGCGCGCTCAGCGAGGTGACCACGAACCTGGGATTGGCCCCTTTCTCCAGGTGTTCTGCTTTGGCGATCACCCGGCGGGCTCGCGACCAACTGTTTCTGGTCTGATAGACGAACTCGGTGAAGACTCGCGCCGCTTTTCCGCTCTGCTGAAATTGGCTCTCGGCCTGTGCGCTGGCCGCTACGATCTCCCGCAGCAGGCGTGCATTTTGCGCCAAGCCCACTCCATAGTCCACTCCCTGCGCTTCGCACCAGGTCAGTAACTCGTCGCGACAAAAACCCGAATCGCCGCGCAAGATAATCCGCACTTGCGGCCACCCTTGCCGGATCTGCTCCACAATCCGCTCGACCTCCGCCACGCTGCCTTTGGCCCCATCGATATTGGACGGCCGCAAGCGGGCGCACAACACAAACTCGCCACACACGATGTACAGCGGCAGGTAGCAGTAATGCCCGTAGTAGCCGTGGAAGAACCGTTCTTCTTGCTTCCCGTGCAGAGGAATGTCGGTGCTATCTAAGTCCAACACGATCTCTTTCGGCGCTTCATCATGCGCTTGCAAAAAAATATCCACCAGCGTCCGATCCACCGCCGCTTCGTCCAGGATGATCTTCTTGTACCGCTCCTTTTCCCCCAACTTCGCCGCTCCCAGTTCCATTCGGTTCAGCGTGCTCTTGCCAGCCAGGGCGGTACCCTGATCGCGCACCAGTCGCCGCTGTTCCCCGATCAGATCCTCCTTCTCCACCAGCACCGCCAACAACGGATCGCGCCGCAACTCCTCGTGATCGTTTAAATCCTCGTAGCCCAATGCCAATCCGTAGATCCGTTGCGCCAACAACTCTGCCACCCCGTGTTCCACCAACTCCGGATCCCGATAGTCGCTGAAGCAGCTGGCGAATTGCCCGATGATGTTCGTCCGCTTTTCCACCTCCCGCAGCAACAAACCCCCAGCATCGCTGGTGATGGATCCGCCGTCGAATTGCCCGCGGATTTCTCGCTGATTTAGGGGATGAAATGGAAACGGTTCTTGGTTACACTCTGTAGTCATAAGGCTGTCCTCCTTCGTTGGCCTAACTTCTACTTGTCATAGCTGTTATGCCACGAAACGACGGCCTTTTATTTTCTTTTTGTGAGAAATTGCGGCTAGGCGTACACCGCCAATGCCGACTGGTTAGCAAAATTCTGTTCCTGTTCGCCCTCAGCTTCCCGCCCTCGCAGCTACTCTAGCTTCACCTCCAGAGAGCAGCGACCCAGCCGATTCATGATCGTGGGCACGGGCAAGCCCTCATCAGCGAGGGTATCTGCGTAGGACTTCCGGAACCTGTGCAGCTCCGGCTCCACTACGCCAGCACCCTCGGCAATGGCTTGCAGTTTGCGGAGAAAGTGTCCCTCCACGCCGCCGATGGTGTTGGGAAACATCAGATCGCCGGGCTTGGCAGCTTTCGCAATCATCCGGCCCCGTAGCTTCTCCATCAGCGCTGCGCGCGGCCAGAATAATGTGGTGGGCCGCAGATCTGGGGGATTGCCACTGCTGCGGTTGCCTGCAGAAGCGCTTTAGCGCTTGAAGCAACTCTGGCATGTACTGGTCCAGTGCGGATCGCCCGCCCCTGGCAAGAGGGGCGGGTCCGCGAGCCCGCTAAGTAGCGTGATCACCAGCGCAAGCTTTTCAGTCATTTCGGTCAACCTTCGGCGGGAGTCGCTCGCGATTGCGTTCGTCTCCAATCCTCAGAATGCGCAGTGCGAGTTAAGAGGTGGACGATGTCTGTGAGTGGCTTCAGGGTTTTTGGATGGGGGCGCCAGGCAGTGCATTCTTAATGACTGGCCACTTCTCATCTGACTTGAACGGACCCGACTTCTCCACCGAATCGACCGAGAACAACTGGTAGTGATCATAGCTGTGTCGGCGATAATAATAATGGCGATTCAGTTCCATGAAAATGTCGACCTTCTGGGGCAGCCACAAGTCCACGTTTCCCTTCTGAAAGTGGACTGGACCATATTCCGCGATCTGGTGTTGGACAGAGAGTTGAGGCAGAGGCTTCACCAGCTCGGCATCGACGTGCACAATCTGTAAGTTGTCGGTTGTTATCCACGCGCGACCCTTCATGTTCATCGGGTAATGTTGCGAGCCCACGTTGTATTGCGCGAAGCGGTTGGGCTTGTCGTCGCGCTGCCGAAAATGTACGAGCCAGGCTGATTGCCCGCGCCAGTCTCCCAACCCTTCGCAGGACATTTCGAAATTGTCCCGCATATCTGGATGAAAGATGAGCGCCAAACTCATAGAACCCTCGGTGACGATGTTGTCGGGAAGATTCGCGACTCCGTAACGCGCATTTCGGTATTCGTCGGTCATCAAAAAGCCGGGACGATCTTCGGTGATGGAAGCGACGTAGGTGAACTTGCGAGTTTCCTTGGTGAGGGGATTACCAGTTTTATCAAGCTGCTCGTGGGTCATGTCTTCGATGGCAGCGAACCTAGCTATGTTATCGACGAACTGCTTTGCGCGCTCACCGGAGCCTTCGATAACCTGCTGGTAGGGGCAGCTGACGTTCGGGGCAACCGGCGGCTTCACCTCATCTACTCCAGGTGGTCCCCAAGCGCTCTGGGACAGAGAGGGAGCCGACGCGGCGAGCGCGAGATCAGTATCGGTTGGCGGTCCCTGAATTGAAGTTAGACCGGCGCCGCGCCTTTCAATCTGGGCAATCAAAGTCTTTACCTGCGGTATGGCCGTGTTACTCGGGTTGGATTGCACAAAGATTTTCAGGGCCTGGATTCCCTCCTGATCTCGCCCAAGGTTCGCCAGTGCTTGCCCCAGAACCAGCTGCGCAATGTTCCCTTCGCCTCTTCCCTTATCGATAGCAAGCTGGGCTTGCTCACGTGCTTTGTCGTATTCCTTTTGCTTGAGACAGGCGTCGGCGAGAAGATAATGCGCCATCCAGTAACTGGAGTTGGTTACCACTGCCTGCTCGAGTGTCTTCCGCCCAACTTCATATTCCTGACGCTCGAGTTGCACTCGGCCGAGCAGCGTGAGTGGCTGCACTCTGCGCGGATCGAGCGTGGCAGCGCGGCTCAGGTACGTTTCAGCCTTATCGAACTCTTTCTGTTGGAAGTACAGATACCCATACAGGAAATTGATCTGGGGATTGGACGGAGCGAGCTTGTTAGCATTGTCAAGCCGTTTCTGCGCCTCTTTGAGATTTGCGGACTTGAGGGCGAGAACTGCATGTTTCATGTCCTTGCGAGCTGCGGCGGGCAAAGCCTCATCGGGAGCGCTCAATTCAACGTCCATCGGATCCTTGTGCATTACGAGTTGAAACTTACGCTCTTGGACAGTGCCGACCAGATGACAGTCTTTGTGTTCGACCAGATATCCGACCGCGGCGGCATCAATCTCGTAATCTCCGAAATCTATGTTGCAGAAAGTCACTTGGGACTCACTCAAGGAAGTAGTCTCCCAAGTCGTGATGTCCTTCTTGATATCGTGTATTTTCACAACTGCTTGTCGGTCGAGATGAGCCCGATTTTCGTCGACCACGGTTACGATCAGCCTTCGCGTTTCGTCGCAGAAAAGGTTGATCGCAACATCACTCATCCGAAGATCTGTATTGCCCCCGGTGTTCGGGAGCGGAGCACCCTGCCCTCGGCCTGCGCTTACGAACAAGAAAAAGTGGCCAACGAAGATTCCGGCAATTATTAGCGGAAGGCGAGAGAAATACAAACTTTTGATCTGGGGCATAACTAGCCTGGTATGTCTACGATCGCAAAACGCGCCCTCAGTCTTAGCGGAAGCAATTGTACTGCAACCTGGAGAAGCCGAGAATAGTCGTGCCACGGTTCACTAAAGGCGAAGTGGTTGGGATTGTAAGAACTGGCGGAGAGGGAGGGATTCAAATCACGCTTATCATAAATCCCTCGAGGGCGTACACCGATTTCTCAGGACTTCCGAACCGATACTAGGTTTGCACATCAAAACCGCAGTTTTCTCATAACCCGCACTTGTAGCTTCCGGGTAGCTTTTTGTAGCTCGCCGCCAAACAAGGCGATCGCCCGTTTCCCTGGGCATGCCGTTAGCGACTTCGCTGAATCGTGGGTAGCCTACCAGACCGTGGCACGGGTCGATCCCGCGAGAGAGAAAAGTCTCGTGTCGCAACGACGCGAAGATGCCCTTGGCGGCTTGCCGTTCATCATCAGAATGTATTCATTTTCTACTCCTGTTGAGTTCGGCGCTGGTTCTTGCGCCGCCGTCACCACATTTGCTTATCGGGATTTGGCGTCATGGGTTGCGAACTGCCGCACCTCAATCGGCATGTTTAGGGACGCTGCGGAAATCCGTCCCGCGATGGCATGAGCGCGCTCGGCGTTCGGAACGTCAACGATCCAGTAGCCCAACAGAAATTCCTTCGATTCGGGGAAAATGCCGTCCGTGACCGGGACGCCGTTCTTCTCGCCACGCACGACCTTGGCTTCCTTCGGCTCGGCTAAGCCCTGTGTGGCGACAAATTCTCCGGACTCGGTGAGATCCTGGTTGATGCGGTGGAGAACTGCCATATGCGCCTCGATATCCTGTTTGGGCCAGGCGTGGTACGCCTCAACGCCTGCCCTCGTGCCCGACATCAGCAAAATGTACTTCATGTCCTTTTCTCCTATGCTGTTCTCACCTCTACTTGGTGTGGGTGTGAAACATCCATCGGACGCCAAACTGGTCGTTCAGTGCCCCATACGTCCCAAAGAATTGCTGGCTCAGAGGGTCTGTGACCTCGCCCCCCTCGGAGAGTTTTTCGAATAGGGACTTTAATTCCTCGAACGTCCCTCCGCTGAGATAGAGACAAGCGGTATTGCCGCGAATGGGCGTCTGGTCCGGCCGCAGCCAGTCCGATGCCGAAATATCGACGTCGCTGCCTCGTAAGCGGGCATTTAAAACCTTGCCGTGTTGGGATTCAGGCATCCCCTCCTTCGCGGGAGTGTCTTTCACCAGGGTCAGAATCAGCTCTCCTCCGAGGCAGGATTTGTAAAACTCCATGGCCCGCCGGCAATTTCCGTCGAATAGCAAGTATGAGCTCAGGGTCGTCATTTCTGTTTCCTTCCCGGTATAGCGCCTGTAATCTGCGCTTTCATCGTGTAGTCGAAG
>DATNLE010000061.1:0-21032 GCA_035603035.1 Candidatus Acidiferrales bacterium
ATCAGGGGCTCGCCATCGATTTCCTCCAACAATAGCGAGCCACTGGTGAGCATCTGCGACAAAGCTTGTTCGACTGGAGCTTCACCAACCTCCAGCAACTTTGTTGCCGCCAGCTTGAGCTTCCCGAGAGGCAAGGCACAATGTCCGTCCGAGGTCGCTTCCAGCAGCACGTGATCGATGCCCGCCCTTGCCCGACTGGACGAGTCCCGTGGAATCCCGACCTTCTGGGCGATCTGGTCGGCGGTCGCAAAGCCGATGCCGTAGATGTCCTTAGCCAACATGTAGGGATTGCCCCGCACCTGCTCGATTGCCTGCTCGCCGTAGGTCTTGAAGATTCGCACCGCCCGGCTGGTGCTGACGCCGTGGCTATGCAGGAACAGCATGATTTCTCGTACCTGCTTTGCCTCCTGCCACGCATGGGCAATCCGCTCCCGGCGCTTCGGGCCAATGCCATCGACGGTTTGCAGTTCGGAGGGCCGTTTCTCGATTAGCACCAGTACCTCGGCTCCAAATCGGGCGACCAGCTTCTTTGCGAGAATCGGGCCGATGCCCTTTACCAAACCGCTCCCGAGATAGCGCTCAACGCCCTCGGCGGTGGTGGGCGGTACCGTCTTCATCATGGTCGCCTTGAATTGCAGCCCGTGTTCCAGGTCCCTGACCCAATATCCCTCCGCGGCCAGCCATTCCCCAGCGTTCACAGAAGGCAGCGATCCCACGACTGTAGTCTCCTCTCGATGCCCTTTTGTCTTGATGCGAAGCACACAAAACCCGCTTTCGTCGTTGTGGAACGTAACGCGCTCTATGACACCGGAGAGTTGCTCGGTCGCGGGTCGGCGCTCAGGCCTCGATGCGGTCATAAGTGGGGATTCATTAGTGGGGATTCATTTTGCCACGGATGGAAGGGACCTGGGCGATTCAATACAGGCGAGATTTCCGGCGTTTGCCGGGATCGGAGGAACCACGGAGGGTGGAATCGTGGAGCGCATGGCTAAACGTAAGCAGAAATCACAGCCAGGTGGACAGATGTCAAAGCAAAACCCGCAGATTTTGATCGGGGAGCACTGCTGGATTTGAGTCCGAGCCTCTACGCCGCGCACAAAGAGAACAGACGTTCCTTCATGCTCGATTTGGCTTGGCTGAGGACGTGCTGGAGGCCTACAAGAAGACCTTTGACCGATGGCTTTGGCCTGATGTGTTCCGGAGACAGGACACTTCTGCCTCCCCAGCCGAGCTTGCCATCTCTGATTACAAAAACGCGGTTGGCAATCCGGAAGAATTGACCAGAGTTGATGGTTTTCTACTGCGGGCGTTCCGCTGGGTTTTCCAGAGACATTGCGAGTGACGATGAGGGATACTTCCCAGCGGGCGTTACCTCCGGTTGCGGGACTGACGAGTACGTCGTGGCTGCGGAGCAGTTTTGCTCAGACTCCAGTTGTGCGATTCAAGTACGCTGTAGGTCCGGATGACTGTGGTAGGAGCTGTTGCAGCCCAGCCCCAGCGATTCGCGAGCCTGAAGGAGATGGTTATGGCGCAAGTGATCGTAGTTTTACGTACCTGCGATCTTGCGCAAACCTTTGAAAGGCGCTTCGCACCAATGTGCAAGGGTTATCGAGTTTTGCATACAGCCAAGGAAATCCCTAAATAGTGAAATCTATGGCAGTCGTGTCGCATCGGAAGCATCTTCACCATTGGTACAAGAGCTTGGCGGGCGGGTTTCGGTGTGCTTGTGAGGTATGGCGCTGCGAGTTTGCCGCAGGAAGCAAACAGTGTGACAGTGCGGCCGAGCACGGTCGCAAGTATTGTCTAGCTCATCTGGCATCCAAGCCGCAATAATTCCTCCTCAAAGAGAACATCCCGCCACCGAAGCCGCGGGCTTTACTCTCGCGCCGTATTTTACGCCGCCTTCTTGTTCCCTTCTCGTATCTTCGCCCAGCGTGCCCTTTGGGCGGCGGCAATCTTCCTGCGGGCAGATGCCGACATCGTATGACCGTTCTTATGGACTGAGCCTGCCGCTGCTGGTTGCGATTCCTTCCGAGCATTCACCCATCTCGCCTTTTGCGCCAGAGCCATTTTCCGCCGTGAAGCCGCGGATACTATTCTTTTCGGTTGGTTTGGGTGACGGGATGTTCCCGAACCGTTTAACGACTCAATGACCGAAATTGCTTGATCCAGCCTCTCTACGTGCAACTGCGCCTGCTTGCGCTCATTACGAAGCTGCTGAAGCGCGTTCTCTAGATTTGCCATAATCCCTCAAGATTCACAGCGGGCTTCATTGTATTGCATTAGAGTGATTTGCCATTGCGGGCGAGGGCAGAGCCTTGGCGGTCGCCAAAACCGGCAAGGAGAAGAGCGGATCATGAGCAAGATTGATGCGTGATTAAACGAGAAATGCCTGATGGAGCTTGAGAAAACCTAATACAACTGCTCGAATCGATTGAGGACTGCTGGCTGAAACATAGGTTATTACCCTGTCTGATTCCTTTTCTATTCCGCGATCGACATTGTTTCCTCACTGGAGTCGCGTAGAGCTAGCCGGTGGGCGTTGTGACCGAAGCCCGCGACCAAACCTCATTCAAAATTGAGGTGAAGCCTCGTGCCACAAAATCCGCCAGGTTAACCGTCGGCACGGCGCACAAATTGCAAACGTTTAACAATTGTCTGACAATCGCCAGACCATGTTGCCCCAATATTTTCTGGCGGGGGCGCACCAGCGGCAAATCTGAAAGTCTCATTCAGTCAGTGATTGGCTAAAAGGAACTACGGACGGTCCAGGAGGGCGCCACCGTCTATCGGCCTTCGCAAGGATTGGTAATTTCGTTCCAACCGAATCCGTAAGAAGGCATGGGTCGCAGCTGCGCACATGGTAACGTCATGAGTTTCGGGGACAATTCGTCTGACGGATCGACAACACCCCAGCCTCGATCGTCAGAGCTGACAAAGAGGATCCTGGTAGTCGAAGATGATCCTTCCGTGCAGAGGGCGCTAAAGCATCTGTTTGAGAGAGAAGGTCTCGCCGTCGACACCTACTCAGATGGGCGAGCAGGGCTCGACAGCTTTCATGCCCACGCGCCTTCTGCGACGATCCTGGATTTGAACCTGCCTGAGTTGTCAGGAAGAACTCTCTGTCGAGAAATGAAAGCTACGGCGCCTTCGATCCCCATCATTGTTCTGAGCGCCTCCTGTGACCTTCGTGACAAAGTAGCGCTATTGGAGATGGGCGCTGACGACTATATAACCAAACCTTTTAGTCCGCGGGAGCTCCTGGCGCGGCTGCGCGTGGCGCTGCGTCACACCAAGTCCGTCCCCAGAGCGAATAGGGTTGTTTTTGATGGCATTGTGGTCGACTTCGAGAAGGTCGAGGTCACCCGAAACGGCACGTCAGTCGGGCTGACGGCCCATGAGTTCAGGACTCTGCAATTTTTCGTTCAGAACCCCAATCGCCTCATCACGCGCGCGGAGTTGGTGGAACAAGTTTGTAGTGATGGAGGCGGCGACACGAACACCCGTAGCATCGACAATCACGTTATGAAACTTCGACACAAGTTGGAACTGGATCCAGGGTGTCCGACCCATTTTCAAACAGTACCTCGCATGGGGTACAGGTTCGCCTTCTAGCGGAATTTGTTGGGACCGCGCAAAATGAAACCGGCGCCGCGCCGTTTACTTTGCGGCAAGTCCGCCAGCGTGGGATGCGACACCGGCCACGAGGAATTGTCAAGATCCAGAGTTGGTCAAGAACAAGCAAACCAGCCTGGGTTTCACTTTTGCAGCGTTTTCCCTTACCACCGGCGATTTAGCCGTTTCCCGACCGGCTCATCGTTGGCTATTTACAGATTTTTGATTTTTGACAACTCCGCGTCGATCCTACGAATTAAACTGGCGCCGAATCATCATCGGAAGTATCGAGAGCTTGCGTCAAGGACGCTAGGCTGGTCGGACGCCAAGCAGTCTGCAGATGTGCCGTCTGGCTTTCACATCACTAACCGCAGAGGCGCAGTCATGATGCGAGCCTTCGGCACACAACCACCACGGACGGGCGGATCGGTCCGCCCGTCCTGGAGTCTTGGGCTGGAGATGCTCTGGAGAATCGCGGGTAACGGCAGGATCGACGTTATTGCTCTGCCTGCTGGTCACCTCCAGCGCCTGGCAACGATGGGTAGCGGATGCCAGCTCGGAACAGCCATCGACGTAACAAATGGAACGTGCACGGCGATCTGAGCCTTCACGGCCAGACCAGGCCTGCAGAAGCGGTGGTGGTGCGCCAGAACAATGTCTACCGGGGGTCGACTCAGTTGCGCCAGAAAGATTGCGGGATCAGACCCGTCAGTGTTGGGAGGATCCGTTAAGGTTAAAGAGGAGGTTCGCGTCGAATTCGAGGTTGGTGGCAAGTGAGCAGTATTACCGCTAGACCCACGGAACACCGGGGTCGGGCAGCAATGCGAAATGTTTCCTTGTATTACGGCGCAGTTTGAGCGAAGAAGTTCCAAATGTCGGCATAAGGACGGCACCAGTTCATGAGGCTGAGATTTCGCTTACAATGTTCGGCGGCGTGACCCTTCAAGGTGTGGTTCGGAATGTTGGAGGAAACTTAAGATCGCTTGAATTACGGTTTCGTCTCCCGAGGATGTATTAATCATGGCGTGATATAGGGAACGGTTAGGCCACTCGGCGTGGAAGTACTCCTTAATGAAGGCGGCGCGCTCCCGGTCGACTGTATCAACCAGCCGTTCAGCATCGCGTTCGCCGTTGCCTTCAGAGATCAAGCGCGATATTTTTTCTTCTCGAGAAGCGTATAAGAAGAAGCGCAAAGTGTCATCGCGGGACCGCAGGAAGTGCTGCGATCCTCTTCCCACAATTACGCAATTGCCCGAAGCGGCGGCATCTTCGACCACGCGCTCAGAGATTCTGACAATGCCGTCGGCGTCGAGGGCCTCCACGGGCTCACCCGGGCTGCCCTCGTAACTTCCAAGAACGAAGGACTTGAGCAAACGATAATAAAGCGGGTCCTGACGCTCTTCGCGTTTCTCAACCGCGGATGGCTCACAGTGAGCAAGTCGGGCGATCTCTTGGGTCAGCAATTGGTCCCAAAGTTTCCAACCCAGCGCGGCCGCAACCTTTTTGGCGATCTGAGCCGCTCCCGAACCGTATTCCCGTTCGATGGTGATGATTCGGATCACAATGTTTCCGATTTGTTAGATGCAGTTGGCGAGGAAATTAAACCTTACAACCGAGGCCAGAATCGCATCGTTAGACCGCTCACCTCCGCACCGAAGCTGTTTGGGCGATGACTGTAGGTGCTGGGCCGTAAGTGATTTGCTGCATCCCGGCGCGCGACGGCGACTGGCGGAGGATGTCCGCCGCTTGGGCCAGGGTCAGATCATCGGACACGCGACGGAAACCGCTGCGAAGCATCTTCTGTTGCACCGCAATGGTCTTGAAGAAAAGAGCTTTGCCCTTCATTTGCACATCGAGGACCGTCATTTCCCAAAAGCCGGGTGACACTTGTTCCTGTTTGACGTTAAATTGCCCACCTTTGTCGAGATGCCCAAGCAGTCCGCCTCCAAATTTTACAGCCTGGATCACATGACCTGAGAGTTCCACAAGCCTTTTTTGCCGGTTGTCGACGGTCAGTTCCCCTTCCATGGCGTGAAATACTTGCGCCTCGCGAGATGGCGGGCGAAAGTGCGGATTGGGGCTGAATTTCAGTTTCATCAAGTCTCCGCTGCGGTCTTCATAGCTATAGTTGAAGGCATCGGGCAACATTTTGAGCATGCTCTGAGTTCGAGTAGTATCTTCACTCTCCGCACGCAAGGACTTCCGCAGTGCGCCAGGATTGTGAACGATCTCCTGAATATGCCGATTAGCCTGCTGTTTCTCTTTCGGAGTGAGTGGCCTACCATTTATGGAGACAGGAAGTTGCAGATTGCCTTCCTTGGTCTCGACCACCTGGTCGAGCTCTGTTTTGCCGGCCTTCTCTGATTGAAGTTGGAACGCCCAGTGGCTGTGGTCTGCGGCCTCCGCCTTGAGTTCATTCTTGATGACATCCCGGACCAGTTCATTCGCCGGTGCTGGCGGGTTCTCGGAGGGCACAGCGAAAGCGGAGAGTCCAGTCAGAAAGCCAAACACAACAACGCCGAGTGCATTAGCTCTCGTCCGCCTACCAACTCGATGAGTAGCCGGAGGCACACGGTTGCCGGGTTTGCTGGAGCAATGAAATGTTCCCATGTTGCAACCGTGGCAACTCGGTGCCTGGCGCCCTTGGGGTGCAAAGTGCCGGAGGTTTCGGGTCGGTAGATCAACGTTGTTATAAGTTTCCGAAAACACGTCAAGTCTCGCAAAGTTAGGATGCGTATTCCCACTCTGCAGAGGGTCGCACTTCCGAGTAATTTCAGCGATTTGGAACCTGCCAGCCCGAGGGGTGGAAAGCTGGACTCTGGCCTTCAATCTAAAGACGAAGCGACGGGCTTTCGGCACACAGCACTAGCAAACGAGGATCAGGCCCATGGTCGAGCATGATTCTCCCCAAACTGCTGTCAGCGCTCGCCCTCCGGCGATTCCCCTGCCAGTCGCGCTCTATGTCTCGGACGAACTCATTTTTGAGCGCTATGATGAGGGACAGCCTCACCGGAGATTTTCGATCCGTTGGGGGAGGCTCGTTCCAGCGAAGGAAAGCAAGCCATAGGCAGTCCCTCCGAGTTCCCAACGGGCTTGCGCACCACCTTCGGTGAATACAAACTTGGCTATTTTACGCGACCGCTTTTCTCGGGGCTTCTGCGGTTGTGGGTTTCGCAGCCCCTTTCCCCAGGAAGTTTACCAGTTCAGAATTCACTTCCTCCGCGTGGGTCCAGGTGATGCAGTGCGGCCCATCCCTTACCACTGACAGGCGCGCTCCTTTGATCAGCTTGGCCGTTCGCTCTCCCGCTGCTGCTATCGGCACAATGCGGTCCGCGTCGCCATGAATGACCAGCGTCGGGACGTCAACTCGGCTCAGGTCCTTGCGGAAGTCTTCGTGCCACGTCGGCACACAGGCGAGGCTGGCCGTGGCCGAAGCTCGGGCTGCGACGTTCCAGCTGGCCTGGACGGCTTGTTCGCTGACACGCTTGCCCAGCAGAAGGTCCGTGTTATAAAAATTCTTGAAGAAGTCGGTGAAGAAGGCGTATCGGTCCGCCCCGATAGCTTTCTGGATTCCCTCGAACACACTACCGTCTACACCTTCCTGGTTGTCTGGCGTTTTGAGGAGAAAGGGCGGGACCGAGGAGATAAAGACGGCATGGCTTACCTCCTTCGATCCGTGCTTGCCGATGTAACGCGCCACTTCGCCGCCGCCCATCGAAAACCCCACCAGGGCAAAGTTGCGTAATTTGAGCTTAGTCACGAGTTTGTGCAGATCTTCGGCGAAGGTGTCGTAGTTGTAACCCGCGGTTGGTTGGCTCGACTTGCCAAATCCTCTGCGGTCGTAGGTGATGACGCGGCGACCCACTGCCAGAAGCACTGGCAGCTGCTTTTCCCAGGAAGCGCCGCTCAGCGGATATCCGTGGATGAGGACTACGGGGTCACCCGAGCCATGGTCTTCATAGTAGAGATCAATCACAGTGGAGTTTTCTTTCCCGACGTTAAGGTATGGCATTGAGGTTCTCCTTCTTCGATAGGGTTCTAGGCGTTTCGCCACAGGTGGTTGGTTGTCGTCTGTTGAGTCCGATCGTTCGAATTGTAGAATTCACAATCTCCCGATTGGGCCAATCTTACTCCGTCGCAAGACTGATGTCCTCCCTGTTGCCGGCGTACGGCGTTGAACACTCAGGGGTCTTGGACGTTTCGCCTTTCAATACCACCGGACGCAAGTAACACGAGCAGATTCGAGACCACTGCAGCAGCGCAGCGCAAGATATTCGGAGGTCCGACGATGAGACCAAATGGAAAAACCAAGCTGGGATTTTTCCGTTGCCCGCGCCGTAAATCGGGCGGCTGAAGGGTTCTCTCACTTTGCATCGAAATTCTCGGCACTCGATCCCACAAGCCCGTTTGTGGATCGCGAGACGAGCCGGGCTGTGGCTAATCCGCAATCGGGAAGGTTTGACGCTCGGCCCTGGGAAGGTCTTAGCGTGTAGCCGACAAACCACGAGAAGAGCTTCTTGATGCACTTGTGCTCGGGATACTTTTCTTGCGATCAGGGATTGTTGGCTGCATTGGGTCTTGGCTTTCAAGGTGGCGGATGAAACCTACTAGTGTACATTATGCACACTATGACGCGGAAAGCGTCTCTATCCATGTTGGTAAGGTCCGCAGTGAGAACGCCCAATAAAAAAATCAGAGCTGGTAGCTTGGGTTTTTCCCGATTGATGCCCACTTAAGGAGCTTTTGGCTTATCAAAATCTGTTTCACTTCGGGACGTGCGTGCATTTTTCGGTCTTCTCCGGCAGAGTCTCGTGTGAGTTTCTCCAGTGGCATTGGAAATCCTGCTGATCCGGCAGATTGATAGCGCCTGCCGCAGCCGCGAAAACTCCCCTCTCAGAGGGGTTTGAAAGTCGCGGAATTGTGCGCGAGGTGCTGGAAAGCGCCGTCGAAACGGATGACAGCTACGATTCAGGACTCTCGGTTAACCGGCGATCTCTGGATGGCGCAGAAGTTACAAGAGTAAAATAAAGCGGTTCCTGAAGTCATAAAGGAGGTTCCCGCCGACCGTGCGACCTCTTCCTTTCACAGTCGTAGCCTCGATAATTCTGGTGCCGTTGGCTGCACACTCCCAAATGGGGTGCGTAAGAGGCGTTGTCGTTGATGATGCTGGTCAGCCGCTCCCGGGAATGCAGGTGGGACTCGCCGAACGAACATGGGACGGTGGTCAGAAACCTGTGGGAGGAACGGTTACCGACAACTCCGGGGCTTTCGAAATTGACGACGTTCCACCCGGAACGCACTACGAGCTAGGCGCAAACAACGACTCGTTGGTCTATCCCAGCAGGCTCCCTCAACCGATTTCTGTCACAGCCCCCAGCCCGTGTACCACCATAACCTATAACGCAGGGACACGGGTGGGGGCGGCAAAACTGAAATTCAAGGTAACCGACGCCGCGACAAACAAGTCCATCACCGACCTCACGGTTCACGCAGCGGCAGGGGCTTGGAGCACTTGGCTCCCAGTCGGAGACATGCTCCGCGCAGGCGTGCCATACGCTCAGGTGCCATCTTCGAGCAAGCTGCACGTTGAAATTACTGCCAAAGGGTACTCTCCAGCCATCCTCGATCTTCCGGCGATCAGGCCCGGCGAGGTGCGCGAAGTGTTTGCCCAGCTTCATGCGGAGGCTTTGGGATGTATCACGGGCACCGCCGTCGCTGAGAGCTTTGCTCCGGTCAAGAACACGCTCATCGACGCAAGACGCATCCCAAACGCCGGGGACGGGTACAACCCCGTGCATGCGGATGAAAACGGGAGATTTCGGTTGGATCGCCTACGCCCCGGGGATTACGACCTTTATTTCGAGAACGAAGCAGAGGGCTTCTCGCGTGTTTGGGTTGGCTGGGTCAACCAACCCGGGCTGGCGAAACTGCTGAGGGTCACGGTGCCCGCCACTGGTGGTTGCAAGAATGTCACGTTGGACATGGGGTCGAGAGGTGCTTGGCTGGACGTAGTTGCCATTGACGCAGACACCCAACAACAATTATCGAAGCTCACCATCACCGTCGAGAATTCGAGAAATGATCGCCAAGGGGGAACATCTAATCTTCCGGAACCCCAGCCGGTTCTTGTCCCTTCGCATGCCAGCTTTACGGTTCACGTTCGCGCCGAGGGGTATAGCGTCTCTGACCCGATTCACATTGAGGCGCTGAACCCCGATGAGAAAAAGGAGCTAACGGTGCCGCTCCGGCGTCGGTCAACAACCGCCGACAACCGGTAGACGAATCCTCTTCAGTGATGGCAGGTACCGATGTTAATCCGAAGCGAATGCAGACGAAGTAGGGGGTTTATGTTCCGACGAATCGCGCTTGTGATTCCCAAGGATCGTGTCGATGGATTTGTAGAAGACGCCCATGCCGTAGTTGCCCTTCGGACGGGGGCGCTCCAGCCAGTCCACGGAGCCGTCGAGTCTGGCGATAAAACCGTCAGCGCTAGTGGCGATGTAGACGATGACTTTGCGCATACGGCCTGACCTCGACATTCCGAAAAAGATACTTTTCGCACGCTCTCTGCTTCACGGCATTGGCTGTCCCGACGCCAGCACGCCCTTACCTGTGATCCACGGATGGATTTCAGTCTTCAGCAGTCCGGCTTTGACGAGCGGATCATCACGAACGAGTTTCGCAGTTTCCTCCACTCCAACGCGGAATATGGTGACTCCTCGTAACTCGCCCGGATCACTTAACGGGAAAGGTCCTGCAACCGCGATCTTCCCTTTCTCGGTCATTTCTTGGAGGACTGCATGGTGCTGTCTTATCACATCCATGAACCCCGTTGCGCTGGGATTCCATTTTTCGCCACTCTTCAGCAGGACAAGCGTGTACTGCTCCATGCCCTGAGTCGTTTCTGGTTCGTGAATCGTGCTGGGGTCGATGTCCCAAGGTCCGTGCATTTCCGCTTGGAGACGCCCAGCCTTAATCGCTGGGTCGCTACCAGCCCAATCTTGAGCCTGCTCCAGTGAATCCGCTTTCAGCACAAAAATGCCACGCAATGATGTGTCGTCCATGAAAGGTCCTGCGACTAGCAACTTATGTTCGGAATGCAATTTGCGGATGTTCGCCATGTGTTCTTCCTGAAGCTTTTCACCAGCCTCTTTGCTCAGTTGCGGGGCATTCGACGGGCGCTTTAAGAGCACAAAGAAGTATTTGGGGGCATTCGCCTCGGACTGAGCGACAGTCAAGGCTGCAAAGGCGAGCAGACACACGAAAAGAACGTTGCCGCACAGGATTCTCTTCATAGCAACCACCCCCAGTTGTCGGTTATGGCAGGAAGTTTATCAGTCAGCCGTGATCAGCTCCACGGCACAGCCTGCCCGAACAATGTTTGCTGGTTCTGGGCAAGCTCCACAGGTCGCGAGCACTCCGCGTCATCGTTTGCCACGTGGTTGATCCGCGTGCTCACGGGGAAGCACCGCATTAGCATTGCATCGTAGGGTTGCAGCAGTTCGGACACGGGTTCGACTTTTGTCATCCCCGGATCGAGCCACAGATCGTAGCTGGCGGGATCGAGAATAACTGGCATTCTGTCGTGGACGGTCGCGGTAACAGCATTTGGGGTTGTAGTCAAAACCGAACACGTTCGCGCCCACTGCCCTTCCGCATTCTTCCATCCGTCCCACAATCCGGCAAACGCGAATAGCCCGCCGTCCTTGACCTCAAAGCAGAATGGCTGCTTGGACGTCGGCGTCTTCTTCCACTCGTAGAACCCATCAGCGGGGATCAGGCACCTTCGGAATTTCAACGGATCGCGGAACGCAGGCTTCGTGGCGGCTGTCTCCGACCGTGCGTTGATCATGCTGGCAGCAACCGAAGGGTTGGCTGCCCAAGACGGAATGAGACCCCAGCGCATGGTGGACATTTGACGAAACGGTTTCTTCGGGTGCTGGCGGACAACCGGAATTTGTTGGGTCGGCGCGATATTGTAGCGAGGATTCCAATCGTCTTGCCAATCGGCAGCGTCGAAGTATTCCTCGATGATCTTCTTCCGACGTGACAGTCGGTATCGTCCGCACATTGAGAGATTATGGCAGATTGGATGAGCGACAGAACAGTCGAGATGGGCTCAAACTGAACCACTCCTTCCCTCCCGTTTTAGAGAAATCCAAGAAGGGATGAGTCCCTGCTATCCAGACCCATGGAGCGACTTGACGAAGGCATAGACCTGAAAAAATACTTCGAATGGGAAAACGCCGTTCTGGGTTGATACCGTACCGGCGTGCGTCCGACGAAAAGACGATGAAATGTGCGAACCTTAATTAATTCGATGAGCGGGGGTTAGCAAGGAATGAATCGGCGCCAATCAAATAAGGAATCACGCGGCCACAATCCTGAAGCTTCCATCAGAAAGCGGTTGATTGGGGCATGGAAGCTATTGACATTTGAGATTTGGGTTGATGGAAACGTGCTGCATCCTTATGGTGAATATTCGATTGGCCCTCTCACGTACGACGAGGCGGGACGAATGTCCGCTCATGTGATGAAGCCGGGACGAAAGTCTTCTATCACTGACCCCATCGCAGTTACGAGCGCGAGCTGTGATGAACTTCGGCAGATCGCAGATGGCTACGTAGGATATTACGGCACCTTCAGCATCGATGAGGAGAGTAAGACTGTAATCCACCACGTTGAGGTTGCTATCGGGTCTCTCATTGGTGTCGCGTGTTTTATTACCTCCTGGGCACCCCGAAACTGAACATTCTGAGCCCAACTCTTGGTTGCCCCATCAGTATCCATCACGCCACACTGCTTTACTTTTGCGACGGAATCTAAGGCCGCTTGCAGAAGCATGCCTCACGGCGGTTCCCGACGGTGCATCAGCTCAGGTCACAAGAAGCGAATGTCATCGCTTTTCAGCGGGTTCGGAGTTGGAAATGGAGGGCCGACGGTTGTTGAGTATCTTATCCTCGACAAGCTCGGTAGCATGTTTGAGTTCCTGGAAGTGCTCAAGGGCCGCCAAGCTTTCCTTTTCCTTCCCAAGTTTTCGATAGACCTGACTCAGGACATAATAGTATTGGGCGGAAGTCGGACTGACCGGATTGGCCGAGATAGCGTTGCGCAAAGCCTCGGCCGCCTGATCCCACTGGCCAAGGGACTGGTAAGCCCTTGCCATTTGGTAGTGACCCAAGTCGTTCTTCGAGTCCAGATCGATTGCCTTTCGAGCGTACGGAAGAGCAGTCTCTGGTTTACCCAGACGGTTGTAATAAGCACTCAAGTTGATATAGGGGGCGTCATACTTGAGTCCTTTCTGGTCAGCCATCTGCATCGCCTTGTTGTAGGCTGCGAGAGCCGCCGCATCGTCTCCCAGAGATTCTTCTACGAAACCCAGCGCGTTGTAGGCCTCAGCATAGGTGGAATCCAGTTGAATCGCCGACGTGAGCTCAGCCTTCGCCTCCTTGAACATGTCTTTACGTGAATAGATCTCGCCCAAGCTGTAATGGATTTCGGACGACTGGGGTTTCAAACGCACGGCCTGCAGCAATTCGGTTTGGGCGTAATCAACCTGACCGATGACGACAAAGTCTCTGCCGAGAATCTTGTGTGCTTCTGGATTATCGGCATTCAGCTCCAGAGACTTAGCCAGCTCCTTGATGGAATCGCTGAAGTCGCGCATCCGGAACAGGATGTATCCCTGGATATAGTGGGCTCGCCATGAATCCGGATGCCCTTTCAGGTACGCGAGCACAAGAGGCTCAACCTGGTCAATTCTGTCCCCATTTATTGACGCCTCAAAACCCTTGATCTGGCCGAGATCGTCGCTGTCCCTATTTGGAATTAGCTCACGCGTTGAGATCCGCGGCGGCGGGGACGAATCTGATCCCATCGAGTTACTAAGCGTCGTCTGCGTGGAAGCGGAATCAATCTTTCTGAGAATGGCATTGAGATTTGCCCGGCCTGCGCCATTCCCCGGATCGATCTGCAAGGCTTTTTGAAAGGCGGCCACGGCGCCATTCTGGTCCCCTGAGTCGCTTAGCACCAAGCCCAACTCGTTGTAGGCGTCGGCCGATGATGGTTGCAGACGGATTGCCTCCTGAAACGCGGATTTGGCGTCCGCGAGGTCCCCCTTTTTCCGCAAAACTTGACCTAAGCCGAGCTGAGCCGCGTATAGCTTCGGCTGGAGTTCTAATGCTCGCTTGAACTCTGGAAGGCTGCCTTCGAGGTCGTCCACCTTTGCTAATGCCTGGGCCAAGGTCAAATGACCCTCCGCATAATCTGGCAACTGCTGAACCACCTTCCCGAGATTCTCCAATGCTTGCTGAGTTTCTCCCTTGTCTATCTCTAGCTTCGCCTGAGCCTCCAGGGCATTGATCTTCCGATTGCGTTCGTCATCCGCGGTCAGCTTCAGTCCCTGGTCGAGTTCCAGCTTGCCTTCGTCGGTGTCATCCGTCCTCGATAATGCCAACCCCAGTTGATAATGAGCGCGGCCGGACATGGGATCGAGACTCACCGCCTGGCGCAACGGTTCCACTGCTTGCCGGATCTGACCCTTTTGCATGAGCGCCTTGCCGAGAGAGTAGTACGCCTCAGCGAATTTCGGGTCTAACGTGATCACCTTTTGTAACTGCTCGATTTCCTTGTCGACGCCGTACTTCGGCAGATACGCCATCGCGAGGTTATATTGGGCTTTTATTGAATCCGGTCGCAGGCTGATCGCTCGCTCCAATTCTTTGATGGCTTCGTCATCGTTGTTCGCGATGTACGTAGCGCCGAGGTTTGCAAGAGCTTCTGCGTAATTGGGATTAAACCGGAGCGCCTCGCGAAATTCTTTGATAGCTCCCTCATCGTCTCCGGTCTGAATTAAGGCCAGGCCGAGGTGATTGTGGGCCTCGGCGAAGGCGGGACGGAGCTGGATGGCTTTCTGAAACTGCTCTATCACCGCGTGCGGATCGCTTCCCGCCTTACCCAAAAGAAGCCCCAAGGTATCGTAAGCCAGTGGATCGTCTGCTTTCTGTTTGATCGCCCCTTGTACTGCATCAATGGCCAGTTCCAGGCCTGGAATCTGCTCGGCCGGGTCTTTGTTGGCGACCGATTGAAACTGTTCGTAGGCAGCCGCGGATTGACCTGTCTTGAGAAGAATGCTGCCAAGATCGATATGAGGACCAGGTAGATCGGGATTCAGACTGATCGCGCGCGCGAGGTATCGGCGCCCGCCATCCACGTCGCCAGTCTGGCCGTAGGCCATGCCGAGAAACGAGTACGCTTCGGCGAACGCCGGGTCCAATCGCAGGGCGGTCTGTAACTCTGATATCGACTCAGGTCTTTGTCCGCTGTACCAAAGCGCGACCCCCAAGTTGTAGTGGGCAGTCGCCAGGGCCGGGTCCAGGCTCACAGCTTTATGCAAGTGGTCGAGGGCTGCCGGCAGGTCGCCCAACTGGCCAAGGACGAAGCCAAGAAGATTGTGGAATTCAGCCCAATTCGGGTCCGCCTGGACCGCCTTTTCAAATTGCTTCTCCGCGCCCACCATCTCTCCTTGAGAAAGCAGTCCACGACCGGCATCGTAGCGCTCCTTTGCTTCGCTGCTGGGCGCATGGCCCTGAGATCCGTTGTGCTGAGGGACCCGCGTTGCGGATTCTGCCTGCAATGCCAAGCCTAGATTTTCATAGGCGATGCTCATACCGGGTCTGAGAATGAGCGCCTTCTCCGATGCTTCAACCGCTCCTCGGAAATCACTCTTTTGCCTCGAAATGGCGGCTATTTCGCATTCCGCATCGGCATCGTCACCGTTTTTCACGATCAACTTCAGCTCGCTTAAAGCGGCATCGAGGCTACCATTGCCGCGCAAGGCTCGGCTCAGGTTCAAGCGCAATTCCGCGTTCTGGGGCGCCCGAGCAAGCGCGGAGCGAAATACGCGTATAGCTTCGTCAAATCTTTTAGCTCGGGCAAGCGTAGAAGCCAAACTGTTATAGGCGTCGACATAGTCCGGGTTGAGATCGACAGCTTGCTGGAACTCGGCGATAGAATCCAGGAGATGATTCTGCCGCGCGTAAGCCATTCCAAGCCAGTTGTGGGTCTCAGCCGAGCGCGGATCTTGCTGAAGAACTGCCTTGAAGAGGTCGACGGCTTTATCCGGCTCCCCCAATTGCTGGAGGATCAAACCTAAGGCAAGCTGCGCGGCCTCATAGTCGGGGCGCAGCTTGATCGCGGAATCTAATTCAGAGGAAGCCTGGCCGATATCTCCAGACTCTCGCAGCCATAGCGCTAGATTGTAGTGCGCTTCGGCATAGCTCGGATCAATCTCGACCGCGCGTCGAAATGCGGCTTGGGAGCCTGGTTGGTCACCTAACTTGCCCAGCGCAACCCCCAACCCGTTTTCGGCGTCTGCGCGCCGCGGATCCAGCTTGAGGGCTTCTTCAAAGGAAGAAGCCGCGGACTTCCATTGCTCCTGTCGTAAGGATTGCACTCCTTGTTCATAGTACTGGTCAGCAGGGCTGGATGAACCTGAAGCAGTGCTTGCTCGCAAGCAAACCACAAGACAGGCAAGCAAGCACCCGCCCAGAAGAGGCCGAAAGTGGCCGTCGCGAGAAGAGAGTCCAAAATGCATAGATGAGCGAAACTCCGGACTCGGTCCTCTAGTTTCGCAGAAAAGTAAGAGTTAAAAAATCAAAAAAGAAGCGGCGCAACTCTGGGTTCGAGCGGCCTCAGTGTCCTCTCTCCGTTAACTCCCGGATCAGTTTGACTTCGGCTTCGCGATAGGGTTTTCCGTCTGGGTACAGCACCTCATGGAACCAGATCGGCGGCTCTTCCAGAATGTACGGATGCTGCCAGGAATCCCACGGGAAATAGGTCTGCGTCTTGCCCGCGACGAAGCCCCAATTGATTGCTCCAACCTGGTATTTCTTCGCCTGGGGCAACACCGTGTCGAATGTGCTTCCCGCTCCACGCGCCATGTATTCGGTACAGATCAGCGGACGATTGAACTTTTGCAGGAACAGCACTTCCTTCTCAAAAACCTCGGGCCAGTCGTAATTGTGGAAGGTAATCACATCGGAGTTCTGCAACTGGATCTGTTGGATCTTGGTGAGTGGCTTTCCCTTCTCGAAATCGATGTTCCACACCCCGCTGGTCAGCGGCTGCGAGGGATGTGCAGCCCTTGCCCAGGAGAAGACCTTCGGCAATAGCGCTTCAACCAGTTCCGTCTTATTCTTCAGCTCTTTCATCTCTTGCTTTTCATAGCTGCCCTCGTTGGCGTTCGCCGGTTCATTCCACACGTCCCAACCCAACACGCGGGCGTCGTTTGCAAACGCTCCGACTACCCCCTCCACATACGCTTTCAGCCTCGCTTCTTGAGCTGGGTCTTTGAGCGCTTCGGCGCTAGGAGATTGCACCCACCCTGAATTGTGAACACCCGGGATGGGAGGATGCTGCAACCCAAGCTTCGGGTTGGGGTCCCAGCATGAGTCAAACAACACGAACAGCGGCCTAATGTGGTGCCGGGAGGCAATTTGCAGAAATTGATCGATGCGTCGTGTGAAACCTGCTGGATCCTCCTGCCAGACCAAGTCATGCAGGAAGACGCGCATCGTATTCATCCCTATACGCTCCGCCCAACCCAACTCCTTGTCGATCTGGGCGGCATCGAAGGTTTGTGCCTGCCACATCTCAAGCTGGTTGATGGCGTCTTCGGGGATATAGTTGCTACCCACCAGCCACGACTGCTGGCTGTACCACTTCTTCGCTTCCTCCACCGTCCAGCGCGAGGTCTGCGCAAGCAGTGAGCTCGAAAACGCCAGAAGAAGCGAGACGAGAATCGCTACTGAATGTGAAGATTTTGGTGATTTTGAAATCATTGATCTCATCCCCCAAGGAAACAGAGACCGAGTTAAACCAAAACTTCTCAGAACTATGAATGTAAACGATTGCAATGCCAGATCGCCAACACATTACCATATTCAGCGGACTTGTGGAATATGATCGGAGGCCCGAGGAGGCCCGATTGCCGCCCAATCTGGGCGACCACAAAGTTGTGAACTGGCCTAGCGGGTGTAGAATAGCCGCTATTTTGAGGTAGGCGGGGAGCAAAGCCCGAGTCAGGAAATGTGAATATTTCGGTAAAACATGCAAACCTGACTTCTGTTTTGGTCTTTACGTTCGCCGTGGCTGGCCTGGCTCAACGGCCGAAACCACCTGCAAATACGCCGGCTCCAGACGTTCTTCAGGGTGGCTTTCATGGCTACCAGCACCCGGTAAGCACCCAGAGCGTGGAAGCCCAACGTCGATTTGACCAGGGATTAGGGATGATTTACGCCCTCGATTACAGCGCAGCGGGGAACTCTTTCCGCCGCGCCGCGGGGCTTGATCCAAACATGGCAATGGCCTACTGGGGCATCGCCTACGCGCTGGACTCAGACTATTACTATCCTACGCCCGGGGACCCAGTGCGTGAACGCGAGGCCTACGAAGCTCTCCAGAACGCGTTACGACTATCGGCACCTGGTCCCGAGGTTGAGCGTGCCTATATCACCGCACTGAGCAAGAGGTACTGCAACTGCCCAAATCCAAACCGCGAGCGACTGGCGGTCGAGTTCAAGAATGCGATGCGCGATCTGGCGCAAAGCTATCCTGACGACCTCGATGCGGCGACTCTTTACGCTCAATCGATTATGAACCTGAGCCCCTGGGCACTCTGGAACCCGGACGGTACGCCCGGGGGAGGAACGCCGGAGATTCTTTCGGTTCTAGAATCGGTGCTGAAGCGCGATCCGCGTCACCTCGGAGCGGTTCATTTTTATATTCATGCCGTCGAGGGATCGGCCAATCCGGAACGCGCGCTTGCGTATGCGAAGGTATTGCCCTCGCTTGCTCCGTCTATCGGCCATATCGTGCACATGCCCGCGCACGTCTACATCCGCACCGGGGATTACCTCGCGGCGGAAGATGCCTGTGTGAAAGCTGCCCAAGTCGATGAGAACAACATTCGGGAGTCTTCCAAACCGGATATGTTCACAATTCTGTCTTACCTCCATGACCTGTACTTTCTCAGCGCGGCGGCAAGTATGGATGGCCACTCTTCAGCAGCCAAGGAGGCCGCGAGCAAGCTCGTGGCCCAAGTGATTCCACATGTGAAGGAAATGCCGCAGTTGCGGGCATTCCTCACCGTCCAATCTGAAGTGTTGGTGCGCTTCTATCGTTGGGACGATATTTTGAAGCTGCCTCAGCCCGATGCAAATCTCAAAATCGGGAACGCAATGTGGCACTTTGCGCGCGGCATGGCACTCGCCGCTACGGGGAAGCTTACGGAAGCTGGAGCGGAGCACGAAGTCGTGGCGGAAGCTTTGGAGAGTACGGCGGCAGATGAAATCTTTGCCATGTCGCCCAACAAAACCCGCGATATTCTAAAGATCGCGTCTGATGTGCTAGCGGCGAAATTGTCAATGGCCAAGAAAGAAAGAAGTCAGGCTGTTGCGCAACTGCGGGATGCTGTTGCCATCCAGGATAGTCTGAAATATGCCGAGCCACCAAGCTGGTTCTACCCTGTGCGTGAGTCACTGGGCGCGGCGTTGTTTCTGGACGGACAGAGCTCCGAAGCGGAGCGAGTCTTTCGGGAAGACTTGCAGCGGAATCCGCGGAATCCGCGCTCGCTATTCGGTCTCTTGGAAGTGTTGCGATCTCGCGGGAGATCTCATGACGCGGGATTTGTGCAGGCCGAGTTAGATCTCGCATGGAAGGGCGGTGTAGAGCAACTCAATCTGCATAATTTCTAATGCCCAAAGGTGAACAGCAGCATCCGGCCTTCAGCGCCAGCATGACCAGTGAGGGAAAAACAAAGCTGTCTCGACGGGAGATGCTGAAGGCTTCTCTGAGCGCTAGCGGCGCTGCGCTCGTCGGTTTCCACGATTTGTGGCTGCCCACCCTCTTCAGAGGTGCTAGAGGGGATGCTTTCCAAAAAGGCAAGTATCTCGGATTGATCGAATTTGTGGGAGAAGGTCTCATGCCCATGGAAATCCCCATGGGGGCTGGTCTTGATGGACGTCTATATACAGATTTGTCGGCCATTACGCCGGATAATCCGATCACCGCGAACGAGAAGTTTTATGTGCGCACACGCGTTTCCGAGCTTCTGAAGGATCGTACGCCCTGGTTGATCAGGTTGAGGGGACTCCGTAATCGACCCATGCAGATCAGCATGGCGGACTTGCGGAAAATGTCGAGGCCCGCGGGTTTGCATTTGATGGAGTGTTCCGGCAATGTGCGTTTCGCGCACTTCGGCATGCTCAGCGTTGCTGATTGGACGGGCGCGCCAGTGTCTAAAATTCTCGCCTCATTGAGGATCGAAAAGGCTGCGAGCCGCGTGCTGATCTCAGGCTTCGATCGTTACCCGATTGCTTCCTCCACATCCTTACCGGGTGCAAGTTGGATATTCACCGTGGACGAACTCAACTCATCGAAGGCCTTTTTCGCTACCGAGATGAACGGATTGTCCTTACCCAAAGACCATGGCGCTCCCGTTCGCCTGGTTGTGCCGGGCTGGTATGGGTGTACATGTATCAAGTGGGTCAATGAAATCGCGCTAATTGGCGGGGACGCTCCTGCAACTTCTCAGATGCAAGAATTCGCAACCCGAACGATGCAGCAAGGCGTGCCGGAGCTGGCAAGAGACTATCGCCCCGCCATCATTGAACAGGCCGCGATGCCGATCCGGGTCGAAAAACGGCTTGTCGACCGAAAAATCGAGTACCGCGTGAATGGCATCGCATGGGGTGGTTCCCGGCCTGTGCATGGCCTGCAGATACGATTCAATCCGGGGGAGGATTTCGTTCCGGTGGATGACTTTAAGCAGACCGTGAACGACCCGTGGAGTTTCTGGACACATGCTTGGGCGCCGACAAAACCGGGGATTTATTCGATCCAGCTCAGAGTCAAGGATATTTCGGTTCCATCAAGGCGATTGGAGGCTGGCTACTACGTTCGGTCCGTTGAGGTCACGGAAATCTAAGAGCGCGATCTAGGACAACGCCAGATTGAACGATCGTTTCGGGCAATCCTCCGGGAGACCGATTGCTGACAAACTGAAAACAAAAAAAATGGCGGCTGCCATCGGCGGCAAATAGGGGCAGATCAGAGGCGGCGTCCAGACTACTTTCTTGGATGCGTTCTTCAGATCCACAACGCTCCGGGTTTTCCGGCGTGTCAGGTTGTTCCCGGCTTTCTTCATCTGGTAATAGAAGCCATCCTTCTAAATAACCAAGGATCAGATCCGCGAGGTGGCAAGGGATTAGTAAATGTCACTGCTGTCCGGTTAAAGATCGAACAAAATCAGTTGGTTCAGTTGGTTAGGGTCCGCGAGTAGATTTGCGTCGCTGTCGAGTGGCTCAAGTGCCTGTGAAATGGGCGTTCTCTCGAAAAGGTTGACACTAAGAATCTGT
>DATNLE010000088.1:0-44104 GCA_035603035.1 Candidatus Acidiferrales bacterium
TCTTCCTTCGACAATCCAGAAGACGACGTGATCGTAATCTTCTGGTCCTTTTGCGTGGCCGTATCTTTCGCGGTCACGTTCAGGATGCCGTTGGCGTCAATGTCGAACGTCACTTCAATCTGCGGCACGCCGCGCGGAGCCGTCGGAATCCCGGTCAAGTGGAACTTGCCCAGAGTCCGGTTCTGCGCCGCCATCGGTCGCTCGCCCTGCAGCACATGCACTTCCACCGACGTCTGATTATCTGCCGCCGTCGAGAACGTTTCCGTCTTCTTAGTCGGAATCGTCGTGTTGCGCGGGATCATCGGCGTAGCCACGCCGCCCAGCGTTTCAATCGAAAGCGACAGCGGGGTCACATCGAGCAGCAGCAGATCCTTTACCTCTCCGCCGAGTACGCCACCCTGAATCGCCGCTCCAATCGCGACCACTTCATCGGGATTCACTCCCTTGTGGCCTTCCTTGCCAAACAACTCTTTCACCAGCGCCTGAATGCGCGGCATGCGCGTCTGTCCGCCGACCAGCACCACTTCGTTGATCTTGCTCGCATCCACGCCCGCATCTTTCATGCACTGTTTGCACGGACCTACCGAGCGCTGAATGATGTCTTCCACCATCGACTCGAGCTTGGCCCGCGTCAGCTTCTTCACCAGATGCTTCGGACCGCTGGCATCCGCCGTAATGAACGGCAGATTGATCTCGTGCTCCATGGTGGTCGAAAGCTCGATCTTCGCGCGCTCAGCCGCGTCACGCAGACGCTGCAGCGCCATTTCGTTGCCCTTGCCACGCAGGTCGAGACCTTCATCTTTCTTAAATTCATCGATCAGCCAGTCGACGATACGCTGATCCAGATTGTCGCCGCCCAAGTGCGTGTCGCCGTTGGTGGCCTTTACTTCGATTACGCCCTCGCCGACTTCCAGGATCGAAATGTCGAAGGTTCCGCCGCCGAAGTCGTACACGGCAATGGTCTCGTCCTTGCTCTTGTCGAGACCGTAGGCCAGCGCGGCCGCTGTGGGCTCGTTGATAATGCGCTTTACTTCGAGGCCGGCAATCTGCCCGGCATCTTTCGTGGCCTGCCGCTGAGCATCATTAAAATAGGCGGGAACAGTGATCACCGCCTCGGTGACTTTCTCGCCGAGGTAATCTTCCGCCGCTTTCTTCAGCTTCTGCAGAATCAGCGCCGAAATCTGCGGAGGCGTGTACTCCTTACCCTGCGCCAGCACCGCGACATGGTCGCCCGACTTCACGACCTTATAGGGGACCATCTTGATTTCTTCCTGGACTTCCTCGTAGCGCCGTCCCATGAAGCGCTTGATCGAATAAACCGTATTCTCCGGATTGGTAATCGCCTGCCGCTTCGCGACCTGCCCCACCAACCGCTCCCCTGTCTTGGTAAACCCAACCACGGATGGCGTCGTCCGCCCTCCTTCTTCATTCGGGATAACTTTGGGCTCGCCACCCTCCATCACCGCCACGCAAGAATTCGTGGTTCCAAGGTCAATTCCAATAATCTTGGCCATATTGTTCTCCTCTTGATGCAAATAAGTGCTTTGTAATCAGCGTCCTTATGATTGCCAACACTCCCATGCTAAGACCTGAGTGTAATGTTGTCAAGGTTTAGATGCGGTGGGAGGGCAGGAAGTTGCGATTGATTGGAGCGTTGAGCAACAGCAGCAAGGATTGAGTTCCTTTCCAGTTTACCCCGGCCACCGGCCGGGCCCCACGCTTGACAGGGGGCTGCACTGCCGGCCCCGGCGGCAAAGCATACGCGACGACCAGTGGCTCCGACATTCGGTTCGCTCCCTCGGGTTGAAAGTTCCCCAGGGGTACAGCGGGTGAGAACAGCGCCGCGTGCTCCTAACTTCTCAGCCGCAGAGTAACCCAGACCAGGGAGCACGGTACTGATTCTACGACCGAGCCGGGGTTCGTGAACTGACGGCAGCTCCGCCTAGCGAGCCCCAGCGGGCGCTCAATTTATCTCGGCCTGCCACAACAGCTCCCCGCCGAGCGAGTGGTAGAACCCCCACCCTGCCAGGGCCAGCACGCTGAGCAGCGCCAGAACCGACGTTGGCATATACCAGGCAGAAAGGTCGGTGGTGAAGGGGACGCTGGACAACATATCGACGGTGAAGATCGCGCAGCTCAGCGGCACCAGGCCGAAGCGGAAGACGATCATCACGGCGACAGCGTAGATCAGGATATACATCGGCAATTCCACGGTCCAGTACGACGAACCATAGGCTCGCAGCGAGAAGATGCCCACAAAGGCGGCCGCCGCCAGCCAGTCTCTGCGCAGCACGACTTTCAAAAACAGCAATAGAAAAAAGAAGTAGAGAGTTCCCAGAATCGCATTGGGCATTTGCGCCAACCACGCGCCCAGCGCCTGCCTGCCCCCCATCAAGTAGTCAGTCCAATAGAGTTCGGGCGCAGCTCCCATACGCAGCGTGAAGATGAACTGACTTCGGATGATAAGAATCCACACCACGCCCAGCATCACGCCAAACAAAATGTCGCGCCCCACCAGCGGATCGCGGAACTGTCCTGAAAGGAGGCGGCTCCAGGAGATAATCGCCTGCGGCCAGCGTCGCCGCACCCAGGGTTCGAGCGCGAGATACAGAATCCAAGTCGTTGCCGAGATCGAGAGTCCGGTACTAACCGCAAGAACGAACAAAAAGAACAAGTCGAGGCTGGCGACGAAGTGGCCCCGGCACAGCCACAGCAGCATCTCCAACCCAAACATAACGGAAGCTAAACGGAAAGCGCCATCCCGGTCCCCTCGTCCTTGGCGATAATTCCGGCGGGCCAGATATAGTGCTCCCAACAACAACGACAGCACCAGCAGCATAAGCAGGACCTGACGAACTTTTTTCCCCGTCGAATCCTGCGGACTTTGCATGCGTTCCGGCTTGGTCCAGTCACCGATGAGCGAGAAGAAAACCGGCTTGCCATGCAGGGAAGCTGCCTCCACCCGAAGCGGGCGTTCGGTCCCGGGCCAGGTTCCTGTCCACGCCATGCGCGTTTCCGAAGCAGCTAGGGAGTTCCAGAGGGGATCCGCCTTCTGAAACTGCGCAGGATCGAGTCCCGCGGCGGTGAATGGAATATTCCAGTCAAACGGTGCCGGGGTGCCGGCTGAGTTCTCTTTCTCTGGCGGGATGGCCTGAAAATAAATGAGCTGCCCTTGGGGATCGAGTTGCAGATTGATCATCCCGGAAAGAACCGCGGGAGGATCGTCGGGCACAACAATTCCCGGATTGAGCAACTGGTCTCGAAAACTCTCCGCTACCAAGTCTTCGGGGCTCTGCCGGTACCAGAAGCGAAGCAGCGAAGGACGGGCGGCGAGCACGCTGTTCCAGTCCGGATGCGGTTTGTCGTGCTGCTCGACGTAATCCTGGAAGGCGCTGTCGTAGTCGAGGCCTGAGGCGCTGTCGGCCGGATGCTCCGGATAGCCCAGCCGGGCGATGGTTTCGCGCGCCTTTTGTGTGAGCACTTCCGGAGTCAGCTCCAGGCGCATCTTTCGTAGACCGCTGTAGTGAATCCCCAGAGACGTGGCCACACAGAGAGCGACGAGCACGGAGACCAGGCAGGCAACGGCAGTTCGAGGTCGCAGTCCAACTGTCTCACCCGAGGCAGCGACCATCTGCGGTGATGGAGTTTCCCCCGCCGCCAGCGCAGCCGCTAGAGGATCGCCGCCGGGAAGAGCGGCGGCTACGCTGAGAACTGTCGCGGGCCGCGCCGGGGGCTCGGTCTCCAGGCAGCGGAGAATGACGCGCTCGATCACCGGGTTGAGATCCTTGACCACGGTCGAAGGCCGGCTGAGAGTTCTGTCCCCTGTCCGGAGTTTCCCTGCGGGTTTCTCGGAGAAGGCTCGTCGGCCGGTGAAGACTTCGTACAAAACCAGGCCCAGTGAATAAATATCGCTGCGGGTGCTGACTTCTTTTCCTGCCAACTGCTCGGGCGCCATGTAGGCCGGAGTTCCGCTGCGCACTTCGGCGCCCTGAATCTGATCGACGACTCCAGCCAAACCGAAGTCGGTGATTACAACTTGCCCCCGTCCATCCAGCATAATGTTGGCGGGTTTGAGGTCGCGATGGAGCACTCCTTTGGTATGGGCCGCAGCCAGTCCGGCGCAGAGCTGGCGGGCGATGTCGAGGGCTTTGTCTTCGGGCAGACGCCCGATGCGGCGCAGAAGTGAAGCGAGATCTTCTCCGTCCACATACTCCATCGTGAAGAAGGTGTGGCCTTCCATGTCGCCCACATCGTAGACGCGGCAAACGTTGGGATGAGAGACCCGCCGCGCAATTCGTACTTCATTCTTGAAACGTTCCAATAGACTTTCGTCGCGCGCGGCTTCGTCGGGCAAAAACTTGAGCGCTACAGGCTGGCCTAGCGTGAGGTCATCGGCGCGATACACCTCACCCATTCCACCTTTTCCAAGCAGGGCGATAATGCGGTAACGGCTGGCCAACAGGCGGCCGGGAAGGAAACGGCCTTCACTCAAATAGATGGTTGAACTGGAAGGGCGCGATGAGCTGGAAGGCCGCAACGAGGTTGGAGAAGCGGGCCGAAGAGGCAGCGGCGAGGTTGCCGTGGCGAGCTCGAACGCCGCAAGATCATCCGCTTTGCCGGCGGGCGCTCCGCATGCCGCGCAGAAGCGGCCGCTTACCGGTACTTCTGTTCCACACGATGAGCAGACAGACATTAAATTTTTCCCGATACAAGTCTACCGCGCCGGAGCGAAACCCGTTCCAGGAATAGAGGCGCTGCATAAATTCAACCGTGATGCCCTAAGCCTCGGGCAAGACCTGTATTACCATCCAGACGATGAGCTCGCGCCTCCGTCGTTGGTTCAATGATCCACTGGTGCTGTTGTGTATGGTGGCAGGTCTGCTGGCCTTTGTGGCCCAATCCGGTGAGTTGGGTACGGCTGATACCATGCATCGGCTGCAGACTACACACTGGCTTTGGACCTCGGAGCCGCAGGTGTTCCCCAATGAGTATCCTGAGTTCGGCTTGCATGGGCGCGGTGGACAAATCTATAGCTGGTACGGCATCGGCCAATCGTTGCTGATGTTGCCCGCCGATCTTGTCGGCACATGGATCGCCCATTGGCACGTTTTTTTGGGTTACGGTGACGATCCCGCCGTGCGCAGCATCGTGGTCAGTTACAGCACCAGCATTCTGGTAAATGTGCTGACCGTGCTGGTGGGTTTTCGTCTGCTCCGGCAGTTGCGATTTACGGTTAAGGAATCAATACTCGGCCTGCTGGCGCTGCTGTTTTGCACGACCCATCTGCATTACACACAGAACATGATGGAAAACAATTACATCATGCTTCTGACGCTGACCGGATTCTCTTTCCAGTATGAGTGGTTGCGGACGGGAAGCAACTGGGCGCTGTTCGCCGGTTCGGCCGCGCTCGGGCTGAACTTACTGACCAGACTGACCACGGCGCTGGACCTTGTGGCGGGAGGCATTTTTCTTCTTCTTGTATTCTGGTTCGAGCGGGTGCGAGGACTCGAACTGTGGCGGCGGTTCGTAGCTTATTGCAAGGTCGCCGCTCCCGTGTATGCTTTTTTCTTCGCGCTTGACCGGCTCTACCAGTTCTACCGTTTTGGATCATTCACCAATACGTACGTATCGCTGTTTGCAAAAGAGCAGCGGTTGCAGGACCCAACGCTCCCGGCGAATTTTCCCTGGTCTACTCCTTTCTGGGAAGGCGTTCTGGGACCGCTGTTAAAGCCGGAGAAGTCGATTTTCCTATTCGATCCCCTGCTGGTGCTGGCGCTCGTGCTACTGGTGATGCTATGGAAGCGTTTGTCCCCGGAGGTCCGCGCGTATGGCCTAGCCTCGCTGTTTCTTCTGCTCGTCTACATCTGCTTTTACGCGAAGTACACCTATTGGGCCGGGGACTTCGCCTGGGGCGATCGGTACGTTTCGACGTCAGTGGAAATGGCAACGCTGCTCTCGCTGCCGTTGTTGTTGCGCTATCGCGGCCAAGTGGGGATATGGATCTGGCGCGGGGCAATCGTACTCCTGGCGGTCGATCTGATTATTCAACTTGCTTCGCTTGCGTTCTGGTTACCGCTGGAAATCTATCAGATGGAAACCGTGGGCCATCCCACGTTCGTGATCGCGTTGCGCTTCAAAAACATCGCGGCGTTTGCCCTGGGCAAAATGGATGCGTGGGGATTGAACAACGAATCCATGACGCAAGATGCGTGGGATTACGTTCACATTACGACCTGGAACTTCCTCCCCTTCTTGTTGCGAAGAGTGGGCGCGGCGCCGAGCTGGGTGGTGGATACGGCGTTTGGGGTTTGGGGCGCAGCCGGCGCGGCATTGCTGCTCTGTTGCAGGAGGCTGTGGCAGAGGGTTGGACGGTGGAAATCAGAGGTAGAAGGCAGATGAGCTTAAACATCAAGGGCGAGCAGACCCGGCCCTGAGTGCGGGAATTAGCACGGGGGACGGGGAGAGCATGACTGCCGCGGTGGACGGGGCGGTACCGGAGCGACTGGAACGGTGCGCCGCACGAAGAATGGCCGATGGGGGAAGCGGCTGCTGACGATCGTGCTGGAGTGCGCGGCCCCGGGGGCGGAACCGTACCGCTCAATGGTCAGTGGTCAGTGGTCAGTGGTCAACGGATCACGGCAAATTGTTATATGACGAGAAGGGCTTGCCCAATTGATCGTCAAGATCGGCAGCGTCAGGCTGCTTTATGACGAGCAACTTTGGACGCTTGTTTTCCGAGCGCGGTCCGGGTCGCTTTCGGAAGATGAGCGATCGTTCTTTTCTTTTTTGCAGCGTTTGCTGCTTTCTTGATGTTTTTCTTAGCAGCCGTTTTCTGTTTTGCGCTTGCCATAAATCCTCCGCTCATCCTTCTGAGTGAATCATTAGAGGGCACAACGGCGAGGAAAGTTGGTTGGACACTTTTCCTGCCAAATCAACCGCCGAAGCCGATCGGCGACTATTCCACCGTAACCGACTTGGCAAGATTCCTCGGCTGATCCACGTCGCAGCCGCGGCGCACCGCAATGTGATACGCCAGCAGCTGCAGGGGAACGATTTCCAGAATCGGGGAGAGCTCTTCGGGTGCGGCGGGGACAAACAGGACGTGATCGGCGGCTTCTTTGATCTCTTCGTCTCCTTCAGTGGCGAGCGCGATGACTACGCCGGAGCGAGCCTTGACTTCTTTCAGGTTTGACATCGTCTTTTCGTAGCGCAGCATCGAGTCAGGATCGCTTCTGTCTCGGGTGGCGATGACGACCACTGGCAGGTTCTCATCGATCAGCGCATTGGGACCATGCTTCATCTCACCCGCAGGATATCCTTCCGCGTGGATGTAGGAAATCTCTTTCAACTTCAAGGCGCCTTCGAGAGCGATGGGATAGTGAATGCCGCGACCGAGAAAAAGGAAGTCGTGAGCGCGCTGGAAACGCTTGGCCAAGTCTTCATATTTTTCGTCGTGAGTGAAGATGGTTTCCACTTTGGCTGGGATGAGAGTCAATTCCTGCGCCGCGGTGCGAATTTGCTCGGCCGTCATGGCGCCGCGCACTTGGGCCAAATAGAGCGCGAAAAGATATAGAGCCGTGAGCTGGCAGGTAAAGGCCTTGGTCGAGGCCACTCCGATCTCGGGACCGGCGTGAGTATAAATTGTTCCGGCGGCTTCGCGAGTGATCATGGACCCGACCACGTTACAGATGGCGACCGTGTGCGAACCTTTCGTCTTGGCTTCGCGCTGAGCCGCGATGGTATCTGCGGTTTCGCCGGACTGTGAAATGACGAGCGTGATGGTGTTCTCGCCGACAATGGGATCGCGGTAGCGCCACTCGCTGGCATAATCGACTTCGACCGGAACGCGGGCGAAGCTTTCGATCATGAACTTACCGGCCTGTCCAGCGTGCCAACTGGTGCCGCAAGCCAGGATGTTGATCTTTTTCGCGGCGTGGAATTCGGCCTCGCTGATTTGCATCTCGTGGAGGAAGATGTGACCGGTGTCGAGCGAAACTCGTCCCAGGGTGGTTTCACGGATGGCGCGCGGCTGCTCGTAAATCTCTTTGAGCATGAAATGTTTGAAGCCGGCCTTTTCCGCCATGATCGGATCCCAGGTCACGTGCTGAACCTGGCGCCGGATGGGCTTTCCGTCGAAGTCCGTGAGCTGAACGCCAACCGGAGTGACAATGGCAAGGTCGCCGTCGGCCAGAAAGAAAATATCGCGGGTGTGATAAAGAATCGCAGGGACGTCGGAGGCCACAAAGTATTCATCATTTCCCAACCCAATCACGAGTGGCGGGCCGTTGCGCGCCGCCACGATTTTGTTGGGCTCATCGACCGAGATCACGGCCAGGGCGAAAACGCCGCTGAGTTCTTTCACGGTACGGCGCACCGCATCCTCCAAAGCGAGACGATGACCGTTCCCGGGCTTGAAAAGGTGCTTTTCGATCAGATGGGCGATGACTTCGGTATCGGTCTCCGTAGAAAACGTGTGCCCTTCTTCGATCAGCTTTTTCTTCAGGCTGAGATAGTTTTCGACGATACCGTTATGGACGACCACGATCTTGCCGGTGCAGTCGCGATGGGGGTGGGCATTTTCTTCCGTGGGACGTCCATGAGTGGCCCAGCGCGTGTGGCCAATGCCGTAGCTTCCCTCGAGCGGCTTGAGGCGGATGACTTCTTCAAGGTTACGCAATTTGCCTTCCGCGCGCCGGAGCTGCAGCTTGTCACCGTTGCCGGCGACGGCGATTCCGGCCGAGTCGTAGCCGCGGTACTCAAGCCGCCGCAGACCCTCGATAATGATCGGAACTACTTCCTTTTTGCCGACATAGCCAACAATTCCACACATGCGGGAACTCCATGAATTCAGTCTGCGAGGGAGCAGCGGAACTCTTCAATGACGGGATTTGTAAGTACTTCGCGAGCAATACGCTCGACTTCGGTTTGCGCCTGCTCGCGGCTTAGCCCGCCATCGAGTGTAAGCTCGAAATATTTTCCCTGGCGGACCTCTTCGAGGCCTTTGTAACCCATCCTGGTGAGTGCGCTATGAACGGTCTTTCCTTGAGGATCGAGAACGCTCTTCTTGAGCGAAACATAAACGTAGGCTTTCATGGAAGGATTAATTATACGTCAGTGTTACGAAAGGTTTACCCCAGCGGGCTGAGAGCGAAACCGGACCGGCATTGCCGGATGGCGCGCATGGTGGTGCAGCGTTCTGGCGTTGCAGGAAAAGGAAAAACGTGGTTTTCCGGACGAACTGCTTGGAGCAACTGGTGTGATGGTCGAACCTTTATGCGCCAAGCTCTTCGAGCTTTCTCTCCAAGTCGCCTTTAGCATGTTCCAGCATCTCGCGATGCTGGGAGTTCCGGCTGCGCTCAAGCTGATCAATGATGTTTCTGAGCGATAGGCGAAGGCGCTCGGTTTCGCGGATTCGGTTCGCTTCTTCCGGTGTCAGTCGCGGCTTCCCGGAGAGACTCTTATCGGCGGCCTCTTCCTGCTGCGCTTCGACGGACTTGCTTTCCCAGCCTCGAGCCATAACGACGATTGTAGCTCTCCATAATGCCTTCTCAAAGAGCCGTCAGGCCGAATATGAAGCACCCGTGCCCGCGTTCGTCTTCGTTCCCCGCCCCGCCTCCTGAGCATTCCCAGGGGGGTGAGCGTATCCCCACTGGTAATTCTCGAGTTGTGGTTGTGACCTTCATAGTGCTTGTCGCTGCTATGGTGACATCGTCCGTGGACAGGCGTGCGGGTGCGGAGACCACGGCGGCTTTGCCGGAAGCGCAGGAAAAACTTGTTCAAGTCACACCGACTCAGGCGATGGGAGAACTGACTGCGGCCACGGCTTTGGTTTAGTCTTCCACCCTTCACCCTTCCTTTGAGTTGCGGGAGGTTCCTGCTTGCAGGAACTTTCGGCCACTCCGACCCTTGATGACCGTGACGCAACAGGGAACCGAGCAACCCTGCTCTGCAATTGTGAGAGTTATCGTTTTATGTCGCGGCGTATCGAGTTTACGAAAAACGAACTTTTCCGAACTCTCAACGATAACGCTAAGCTTTGCCCGTATAATCCCTGAGAATTTTGCGGACCGGTACGGCGGCGCTGCATGAGGGGCAGGGCCGCAGAAACCTTTTTGATGTTCCCATCACGTACGACAAAGTTCGAGTTTGACATGCAGAGCAGTGCGCTACGCAGGCTAGCTGACGTAGTTCCCCTTTGCGACGAACGCGCAAGATCGCTTACGACTGCCGTTTCGGCGCAACCCCCCTTCATTCCTGCTGGCGTTTCCGCATTCTTGCGGCGCGTTCGATCGCAGGGAATCCTGAAAAGCGTAGTACGCCAGGGAAGTGGCGCATGACCGGCCAATCGGAAAGTTCCGGAAATAAGCAGAGGAGCAATCCGGCGTCGTTCGCGGTTCCTGAATCTCTCAAGGAATGGGAGGAGCTTTTACAGGCTCATTCCAGCGCATCGAACGTGGGTCTCTGCATACTGGATACTGACTTCCGCTATGTTGGGATTAACAAGACGATGGCGGAGATGAACGGCGTATCCCTTCAGGCGCATCTGGGTAAGAGCGTTCGTGAGATTCTCGGTGATGTCGCCGAACTGATTGAACCGCACTTCACCAGCGTATTAACCGAGGGGCAAGCCATTCTGAACCGGGAAATCAGTGCTGTGTTGCCGACCAGAACCGAGCCCGGTCACTGGATTGAACATTACGTTCCGGTTAAAGATTCGAGCGGCCGGGTGGCACAAATCGGCGTTGTTGCAGTCGAAATCACCGAACAAAAGAAACTCGAAGAATCTTTTCGCGGCGTTTCCGCAAAACTGAAAGCGGAGAAGAAGCGGGGCCAGGTTATGTCCGACGTGGGCCGTCTTCTGGGGGAAAAACGCGACGTCCGGCAAGTCTTTCCCCAGGTTTCAGCCCATCTTCGCCGGGTTCTGCACCAAGAATATGCGGCGCTCTTTTTACGCGACGAAAAGAGTGGGGAGTTGCTCCGGCAGGCGGTCGATTTTCCGCTGGGCAAAAGGCCCGGTTTCGAAATCGTCGTACCGAGGGATCCTGCAGGCAAAGGCCTACGCCAGAGCTCTTCTAGGATATTCAACAAAGATGAGATAAAGGGGCTCAACTCCAAAGCGTCAAATTATTTCCTGACCGAAGGTCTGCAGTCCTTGTGCTGTGTCCCGCTGATCCGGCCGAAGGGCGCACTGGGAGTTTTAGTGCTCGGCAGCACTCGGGCGGATGCGTTTACGACCGAGGATCTCGCACTTTTGAATCAGGTGGCAGCGCAACTTGCGATTGCTTTGGAAAACGCCAGCATTGCGCGGGAGGTCGAGCAGCTGAAGAGCCGGTTCCGACGGGAGAGACGCTATCTGGAAGGCCAGAGCCGCCCCCGGCTTCACGTGGAAGGAATCGTCGGAGAAAGCCGAGCGCTTATGCGCCTGCTGGATCAAATCTCGGTGGTCGCAGATAGCGATGCCACAGTCCTACTGTTGGGCGAAACTGGAACCGGCAAGGGTCTGATCGCGCGCGCGATTCACGCGACCAGTAAGCGTAAGGAGAGGAGTTTTGTCATTTTGAATTGCGCCGCGATTCCGACCGGCCTGCTGGAGAGCGAATTGTTCGGTCACGAGAAAGGTGCATTCACGGGAGCGATCCGGCAGAAGGTCGGGCGCGTGGAGATGGCTGACGGGGGTACGCTCTTCCTGGACGAGGTAGGCGAAATCTCTCCAGAGCTGCAACCCAAACTACTGCGGGTCTTGCAGGACCAGGAATTCGAAAGGCTGGGTGGGGTCCGGACCATTAAAGTAGACCTCCGGCTGATTGCGGCCACCAACCGGGATTTGGCCCGAAGCGTGGCGGACAAGGAATTTCGGAGCGACTTGTTCTATCGCTTGAATGTTTTTCCGATTCGGATCCCTCCCCTGCGCGAGAGGCGCGAGGATATCCCCCTTTTAGTCCGATACTTTGTTAGAAAATTCGCGGCCCGGATGGAGCGTGTCATCGAGACCATCCCCACCGAGACGATGGACACTTTGGTCAATTGGACTTGGCCAGGAAACGTAAGGGAACTCGAAAACTTCATCGAGCGGTCGGTCATTCTCACCGAAGGCTCCGCCTTGCACGCGCCTCTTACGGAGCTGGAGGTGGAAAGCCACGGGTACGTGGAATCTTCGCTGGATAAAGCAGAAAGGGAACACATCATCCGGATTTTGAGGGAGAGCAGCGGATTAATGTCGGGACCGAAGGGAGCGGCTCACCGGCTCGGAGTCAAGCGCACGACACTGCAATCGAAGATGAAACGGCTGGGAATTACGCGCAAAGACTACTCCGGGCCCGCGTCTGACTAGTTCGAGGTCGACTCCAGAAGGTTGTGATTCAAGTGCCGATCTACGCCGGGATTGCCGACTAATCGGCAGCGAACTGGAGGGGTTAGCCAAACCCATCTTCATAAGTTGTTTATTTCTAGCTAGTTAGGCGGTCTCGGGCCGCGCTCCATTCTGGAACAAAAGGTGCTCTGACATCATCCTAATCGTCAAAATTGAGAGTCTTCGATGAGTCCGCGCGAAGGCGGAGGCGGGCCGCTGACTCGTCGATAAAGGGCTCGCTGGGGCGTGGAAATTGCTAGTGGTCAGGAATCATTCGAGGAACCATCTAGTTCGTTTGCTGCCAAAGCTCGCCATCATCCCCCCGAAGCGCAGCCCGATGGTCCCAAGTGAGGTTTGGGCAGGGCGGCCAGTGGCCCCTAAGGAATATCGGACGCCCATTGCATTTACCTCCCCGGCAATGGCCGAGATTGATCCCCTTTACTTGCTCCTCTGTCAGGCGGAGTGGGAACGGAGTGGCGATCCCTCCGCAGCATGGGAAGTTATATCCGCAGCGCGTAATCCGAACCAGGACACGCGCGCCCATGCCCTGTGCCTGCTGGAGCGTTCACAGGAATTAAAGCGGCAATTTCCACCAAACGGCACGCCCGAGGAGCGAGTGGGGCGCAATTCCACGAAGGAGGCGGGCATGAAAACTCCATATGATCTGGACGTGATCGAGAGTTGCACGGGTTGCAAAGCCAGCCGCGACGGTTTTTTCTGTCGCTTTTCACCTGCGGTACTTCGGCCGATGGACGCCGCCAGCTACCACAGCGTGATGCCTTCCGGGGCGCTGTTGTTCGTCGAGGGGCAGACTCCGCGGGGGGTTTACATTCTCTGTTCGGGAACAGTAAAGCTGTCGACTACGTCGAAGGAAGGGAAGGTGCTGATCCTGAAGCAGGCTGAGGCGGGAGAGGTTTTGGGTTTGAGTGCCGCGGTTTCTGCTACGAACTACGAAATGACTGCCGAGACCTCTTCTCCGTGCCAGTTGAATTTTATTGGTCGCCAGGACCTTATGAGCCTGCTGCAAGGCGAAAGCGAAGTGGGAGTGCACGCAGCGCAGTCGCTCAGCCGGGAATTCCAAGGCGCCTATCGTGATATTCATGACCTGGTGCTGGCGCGTTCGTCCTCAGGAAAGCTGGCCAGATTGTTGCTGTCGTGCGCGCCCCGTGGAATCGTCGAATCGGACGAACAGCGTCTGCGTTCGGCCATGACCCACGAGGAGATGGCCCAGAGGATTGGTTCGTCGCGCGAGACGGTCACGAGATTGCTAAGTAATTTGAAGAAGAAGAGGCTAATCCGTCTGGAAGGAGCGACGCTGGTGATTCGCGACCGGTCGGGCTTGGAGGCTCTAGCCGTCTGAATGGTCTTCCGGGAGGCGGGGAAAAAATCGAACTGTGTTTCAGCTAACATGCCGATCTGACCGATTGGGTCGAGTAGAACTGAGATTCATTCGTTTACTGGAACGCTGATCAAGGATCGGTTTCGGTCAGTGGCAAGAGCGCAGCAAACCGCCGGGTCGCGGTCAGGAAAAAGTCTATCTTTCCAAGCGGCGGAAGAGATCAAAACGGAACCGCTTGCCGGACAAATCACAGCTCGGCGTCCCAGGAACTCAGAGACCGAAAAGCTCCCGCAGACGCTTGGTTTGAGCGCGGCTGACTGGAATCTCGCTCTGCTTCTTATCGTCCATGCGCAACTGGTAGGAACTCTTGAACCAGGGCACGACTTCGCGAATTCGATTAATGTTCACCAGGTACGAGCGGTGGGCGCGCCAGAACAATCCCGCATCCAGGCTCGAGAGTAGCTCTTCCAAAGTACGGCAGTTGGAATGCCCTTCCATCCCGGACGGCCCTGCCGTCACCACCGTAATAACTCCGTCTTCGATTGAGGCGTAGCAGATCTCTTTTTGGTCCACCAGAAACATTCGCCCCACAGCCTTGAGCAGGATTTTTGAACTCTGGGTTTTGGGTGCCTGCAGCATGCGAACCAAGTTATCGATTTTTTCGGTTGGCAAAGCCTCCGCATCCTGCTGAGTGCGCGCCTTCTGCACAGCCTGCGCGACGCGCTTCTTGTCGAATGGCTTCAGCAGATAATCCACCGCATTGACCTCGAACGCCTTCACGGCATACTGGTCGAAAGCGGTCGCGAAAACGATCTTGGGCAGGGGAATCTTCTTGTCGAGAAGTTTCTTGATGACGCCAAAGCCATCAAGGCCGGGCATCTGGACGTCGAGAAAGACGAGATCAGGAGTGTGTTCCTTGATGAGATTGATAGCCTCGAGACCGTTCTTACCCTGCGCTACAACGATCACATCCCCCGCGGCTTTCAGGAGAAAGGCAAGCTCGTCGCGGGCGAGCTGCTCATCGTCCACGATTACCGCAGAAAGGGCCATTCGGTCTCCTCGGGGCAGCCTCTTACAGAAAGTATAGCGACCGCGTTTTCCCGCAGTCAACGCGGGCGCTTTAGCGGTCAGCCTCAGCCCGGCTGCTTCATCCTGCCGCCCATATCAAACTTCGTGCAGTCCTCTGGGAACCTCAAACAGACTCGATGGCTGCGACGCTTGGTGAATCGTGAATATTGCGCAGCTCGAAGCCGCCCGCCGCGTCATCGGTCTTCACCACACAGCGCAGTTTCGTGTCTACCCATATAGGACTCTTCTCGCCTTGGTTTTTAGAAACCCATCGCGATTGACCGTGCTGCGTCGGTTCAGACTGTCGCTGCCCATCTTCATGCAGCCACCCCAGTGTGCAGCCCCCCGGTTCTTGTAGGTTCCCGCCTGTTCCGCGGTTTTATTCCACTCCGGGCAGGCGTCGTTTCCCTCCTGCAAGCGCCAGTAACGAGTCATCAACGGCTTAGCCATCCTCTTCGGCTTAACCATCGTCGTCGGAGCGTCCATGTACATGCGCCGCTCCGACATGACCACGGTATATTTATCCTGCCCCTCATCTTTGCCCTCACTAAAGATGACGGCGGCAGGGCCCATCCCCGCATTTCCGGTCTCGACTTCGAACTGTACTTTGTCCCTCCCCTGCGTAAAGCTTCTTCAGCTCCCATCGTCTTTCGTGTTCACTACGTCCGCAGGAAAACTCCTGCGCCAACCCAAGCTGTGCGATCACCAGCAACCCAGCGAAACACGAACCGCGCTCCATCCGTCGACTCGCGGCAGCCTCCTTCGTAATTAATATTGGTCGCCGGGAGCCCCGACGCGAGGCCAGCCTCCGACTGAGGAGCGCGAAAAGCATGGCCGAAGCCGCCTTCGTCACACCACGTTTTCCAGCGCCAGGGCCATCCCCAAGCCGCCGCTGACGCACACTGTGGCCACGCCGCGACGGGTGTTGCGCTTCAGCATCTCGTGGACCAAGGTCACCGTAATTCTTGTTCCCGTGCAGCCGATGGGATGCCCGATGGCGATGGCGCCGCCGTTGACGTTGAGCCGGTCCCGGTTGAAGTTCAATTCGCGGTCGCAGGCGAGCACCTGGGCGGCGAAGGCTTCGTTCAATTCGATCAATCCAAATTCATGGAGTCTGAGGCTGTGTTTCTCTTCCAGTTTCCGTAGTGCCGGGACAGGTCCGATCCCCATCGTGCGGGGATCAACTCCCGCCGAAGTCACGGCCGAGATTCGAGCCAGCGGCTTCAGGTTGTTCTTCTTCACGAAATGTTCGTTCGCCAAGACCACGGCGGCGGCGCCATCGGTGATCCCTGAAGAATTTCCCGCCGTGACTGTCCCGGTTTTCGAGAACACAGGCGCCAACTTTCCCAGCTTTTCCATGCTGGAGTCGGGAAACGGATGTTCGTCGCGGCTGAAGGTAGTCACACCTTTCTTGTTTTCAATCGTCACCGGGACAAGTTCGGAGTCGTAGCGTCCTGCTGCAATCGCTCGCGCGGCGCGGGTTTCGGACAGCAGCGCATACTCATCCTGTTCCTCGCGGGAGATCTTGTAATGCTCGGCCAGTGCTTCGGCGGTTTCGCCCATCACCATCTTCGCCATGGGACAGAAAAATCCGTCGCGATACATACCGTCGACCAGTTCCTGATTGCCCAGCCGAAATCCCCAGCGCGCTTCGAGATAAAAAGGCATGCGCGACATGGACTCCGTGCCGCCAGCCAGCATACAACTTGCATCGCCGAGCAGAATCGCCTGGTAAGCCAGTGCAATCGACTTCAGTCCCGAGGCGCAGGCCTTGTTCACCGTGAATGCTGGAACTTCCTCCGGCACTCCGCTGCGGATAGAAATCTGACGCGCCGGATTCGGTCCGCCCCCGGCCTGCCGTGCATTGCCGAAAATAGTTTCTTCCACTTGCCCCGGCTGGATTCCGGCACGTTCCATCGCGGCCTTGGCGGCTACCACCCCCATGTCCACCGCCGTTAGCGACGCCAGTGATCCGCCAAATTTTCCAATCGGGGTGCGGACCCCGGAGAGAATATAGACCGCCTGCAAGGGGTTACCTCCAAACCTTTGAGTCTAACAGGACGAGGAAAGATGTTGGATTTCGCGGGGTGGCAAACGGATTCTCAATCCGCATATCTTGAAACCTCCCCCCAGGCTGGAAGTCTTGACCATAGAGCCTCTCGCAGTGGCCTCCCGAGCCGCCGCGACGATGAGCGAGTCATAGCAAGAGATGGCAAGACATGCGGTGTCGGTCTGCGATCCGCAAACCTTCAAAATGAGGGGCGGGTGAAGAATGTACAACCAGCAGAGGGCGGAGCACGATGCGGAACTACTGCTCGGCCTCGGACACGCTCATCGGTTTAGCGAACCGCTTGCGCGCAATATTGAAGAATTCTGCAACCCCCCGGAAGCTTACGATTTCCCTCAAGAGTTGCCGTCTCAGCTCTCGCGCTAAATCGAAACTAAGAACACTATCTGCGTCCATCCCCGTCCAACGCCTATTGCCATTCCCGCTAACCTCCGGCATAATAAGAGTTTGTTTTGACCACACCGGACTCTTCCGGAACAAGGATATACTTCTGTGTTAATGATTCGACTGTCGCGCATGGGTGCGCGCAAACAACCGTTTTACCGCGTCGTCGTGATCGAGAAAGCGCGCGCGCGGAATGGCCGGCCCGTGGAAGTTGTGGGGACATATAATCCTCGAACCAATCCCACCAGCATCGACTTCAAGCGCGATCGCGTCGATTATTGGGTCTCCAAGGGCGCTCAAATGTCAGAGCGTGTCGGCAAGCTCTACTCGAAACCCGCGGCTGCTCCAGCGGCTTCCGTGGCCTAATCGATCGCTATGACTGAAACCACGGGAGATGTTCGCGCTCTTATCGAACAGATTGCGAAGTGGATTGTGGATGCGCCGGACGCGGTCTACGTCGATCATCTCGATGACGACGTGATCGAGTTGGAAGTTGCCGAAGCGGACGTGGGCAAAATCATTGGCCGGCAAGGACGCAACGTGCGCGCTTTGCGGACGCTGCTTAGCGCCGCAGGAGTGAGAGCGCGTAAGCGATACACGCTGGAAGTAATCGACTGACGTTGAAGTTAACCAGCAGCGATCGGGAATGCGGCGGAGGCCAGTGCGCCGGGGCAGGGGCCGCACCATTCAAAAGCCTGAAACCAGTGGTGAGTTCATTACGCTGGCTCGCGTGGTGAAAACGCAGGGCCGCCGCGGCGAAGTTGCGGGCGAGATTTACAGCGACGTTCCGGGACGTTTCCTCCCGGGCATGAAGCTTCTGGCACTGCCGCGGGAACCGAATAAGATCAGGCGCGAACTTGAAGTGCAGGATTTCTGGCCGCACAAAGGGCTGCTGGTCTTCAAGTTCGCCGGAGTGGATTCTATTTCCGCGGCCGAAACGCTGGTGGGATCGGAGTTGCAGGTGCCGCAGAGTCAACGCTCGGAATTGCAAGCGGGCTGGAATTACGTTAGCGACCTGGTGGGTTGTTCAGTGCTTGATCGCGGCCGCAACCTCGGACGCATTGAGGATGTTGAATTTGGAGCGGGCGAAGCGCCGCTCTTGATGGTACGCGATGGCGCCCGCCGGGTGGAGATTCCGTTCGCCGAGGCATATCTTGACAGCGTGGATTTGGAACGCCGGCAGGTGCGGATGAACTTGCCGGAAGGTTTGCTCGAGGTGAACGCTCCGCTAACCGCTGAGGAGAAACGCGAGCAGGCTGAGGGAAGGAAAAAGCATTAGACCGAGCACACCGAGGCTCACGGGAAAAGCCTGGGTGTTGCCTGTGCTTCTGGGTTGAAGATTTTGGGTTCTGCGATGAAGGCCGACATTGTAACCATCTTTCCGGACTTCTTTCGTGGACCGTTGCAATACGGCATTACACGCCGGACCCAGGAAATGGGGCTGGCGCAAATCCAAGTCCACGATCTGCGGGAGTTTACCCACGATCGTCACCGTACCGTGGATGACCGTCCTTTTGGCGGCGGCGAAGGCATGGTGCTGAAGCCGGAACCGCTGTTTGAATGTTTGGAATCGATGCACTTGGCTCCCCGGGAACAACGTCTCGCGGGCCGAGGGAAGGAGTCGGTAGTCCTGCTGTCAGCGCAGGGGCAACCGTTTCATCAGAGAGTGGCAGCGGAACTGGCTGGCCTCGACCGGATCGTTTTGGTTTGCGGGCGGTACGAGGGAGTCGACGAGCGAGTAGCGGATTTTCTGGCGGATCGGGAAATTTCTATCGGCGACTATATTCTGAGTGGCGGGGAAATAGCCGCTGCGGTGATCGTGGAAGCAATCATGCGGCTGCTTCCGGGCGCCGTAGGAAATGAACGGTCGACGCGGCAGGAATCGTTTACGGTTGATGTGAACGTGCGGACGGCAGGCGGTGCGGATTCGACTTGCGGGTCTAACGGACTCCTGGATTATCCTCACTACACGCGGCCAGCGGAGTTTCGCGGAATCGCGGTCCCAGAAGCGCTGATGTCTGGCAACCACGAAGAAATTCGGCGTTGGCGCCGTCAACGGGCGCTGGAAAAGACGTTTCGCAATCGACCTGACTTGCTCGAAGGCGCGTTGCTGAGCCGCGAAGACCAAGAGTTTTTAGCGGACATCAAGCGAAACGGGATCGAGAAACCAGAGATCTAGATTTTTCGAAATCAGAATCAGAATTTTAGAATTCAGAAGGACGAATCAATATGTCAAACCTTATTATCGAAAAACTGCTGGCCAGAACCCAGCGCACCGACATCCCCGCCTTTCACCCCGGCGACACCGTCCGCGTTCACGTGAAGATCAAAGAAGGCGACAAAGAGCGCTTACAGGCCTTTGAAGGCGTGGTCATCAAGCGCGACAACGGCCCGCAAGCCAGTTTTACGGTGCGCAAGATTAGCTTCGGCCAAGGCGTGGAGCGCATTTTCCCGGTCCACTCCAAAGTGATCGACAAGGTGGATCTGCTGCGTTCATCCAAGGTTCGCCGCGCCAAACTGTACTATCTACGCGGCCTTAAGGGCAAAGCAGCGCGCCTGCGCGACGCCGAATAGCTGCGCGATGTCGAATGACGAAAACGGAAAGTTCGAGGATTGGCGCGTCCAATTTCGCTGCGGACACGGCATGAATCAATTTCTACCCCGCCGCTGCTGCCCCTGCTAAGGGTTCTGTGACGACCTCGAGGTCCGCGAAGTCAAGGCTGCGGCGGTTCTTCACCTGGCTCAAGACATAATCGAGCAGGGGACGGTCGCCTTGCCGGATCTCATGGAACTCAACCCCCATGGCGCGGTTTCCGGCCGTGTATCTGATGTTACCTTTCAACGCGACGCTGACGTCGTAGATGTTAAGAGCCAGCCTTAGGCCGGTTCCAGGGACCAGAAGGTCGCTGGCGCTGATCAGGCAACCGTATTCTGAAAGCTGTTCCAGGCGGCCGACGCTGGATCGACCTCCAATCTCCACTAGATCAGCTTCGCCTTCGACCTGGAATCGCGGACGTCGGCGTCGGTTCTGGGCGCCTCTGCTGAAGGTATTCATCGCGGTCTCTCGCTTATTGTTAGGGCTGCCGTCTGCCATGATGGGCAGATACCGCTCCTGCATTTGCCGCAATTCGTCTTCCCAGGGAATTCTGTTGCCCTCGAGGCACTCTACTGTGAACTGGCCGCGCAGCGCAGATTTCGGATCCGCCGTCCAGACGACCTGGCACATGGATTTGTTGCGCCCGCGCTCGACCGTTATCAAGTCCCCAACTTTCACGTCGCGGAAGCTAAGCAGACGGGCGCCGCGGGGATGAATATCGTACGTACACGCAATCTCCTGGCCGCCCCGTCCGCCGCTCGCCAGATGAGTGAGGCGAACCGGGAGCGCCAGGTGGATTAACTTTTCTAGCGGCGTAATCCCCTGGTGCAACTGGATGGATTCTGCGTCCAAAAATGCTCCTAAGCGAACGGGCGATCTGCTGCCAACATAGCAGTACATGTCCGGCCGGCCAATGTACGTTCGTACTCGAAGTAATGGTTACCATGCGGCCTTACCTTGCCTCGACGGTATGACCCGGAAGTGGCATAACGAGCCCGAGGAACAGGAAATTATTTTTCCGGTTTTATGGTTTTCTGGCTTGCAGAAATGTCTGGTGGCAGGGGAAGATGGGGGAACCTTTTTTTGATGCCACGCCCTCCAAAGACGGCCTCCGAATTTTCCCTATCTCCGTCCGCGGTCAAGCTGCGCCTGCTGAAAACGTTGCGCTGCACTCTGCGTTACGAAAAAAACGCGTGGGCGTCAGGGGCTGTGATGGTGGCCGGAGTGGATGAAGTGGGACGCGGATCTTTGTTCGGTCCGGTGGTGGCGGCGGCGGTGATTCTCGACCGCGACTACCGGATTCGCGGGCTGCGGGATTCCAAGTTACTGCTGGCAGAGCGGCGAGAGCTGCTGGCGCCGCGCATTCGTGAACACGCAGTGGCATGGGCGCTGGCGGCGGTGGATGCGGCGCGCATCGACCAGATCAATATCTATCACGCGTCCCGGCTTGCCATGCGCGAGGCGGTGATGCGGCTTCAGCCTGCAGCCGATCATTTGCTGATCGATGCCATGCGGCTCGACTGCGAACTTCCGCAAAAGGCGATCATCCATGGGGACGCGCTTTCCGCGTCGATTGCGGCGGCGTCGATTCTGGCCAAAGTCGAGCGCGACCGCATGATGTGCGAGTGGGACGCAGTGTTTCCCGAGTACGGCCTGGCTTCACACAAAGGCTACAGCACGCCGCAGCACCTGGCAGCGCTGTTGGAGTACGGTCCGACCCCGCTGCATCGCCAGTCGTTCGCCCCGGTGTGGAGTAATCCGCTGGAGCAGGAAGTTCTCGAGTTTGACTGACGTTATGATTCGAACTTCATGGATCGGCCTGCCGGTTGGCCGAAACCTGGGAAATCCCCCCAAAGGTGGCGGCCTGAGTGATACCCATAAACCTGAGATATTTACCCATTGAGGTTTATCTCGAATGTCTTGCCGTGAGGGTGGCTGTGGCGGCCGCTCAAAACCACCGGGACTTGCGCCAGCAGGGCTACACCGTCCGCCAGACCATCGATAGCCCGATCGCCACTTTCTGTTTGCAGGCTAAGCACGAATTACTGCACCGGGACCACGATTTCGATTGTTTCGAGAAGCGACTTGGGTTGAAAGGGGTGCGTGGGTGATGAGCGAGCGCGTCTCAAGCGGGCATTGTTGGCGAGCGCCGCTCGAACTAAGAGCCGCTATTCACATTTGTTTCTGGTCGCAACGCTGACCGCGCTGCGCCACCCAAAATCGGCTCTGCAGAAATTACTTTCCGCCGGTCGCGCTCGTCAGTGCAGAGTTGAGTTGATTGAGAAGCTTCGTGTTGCCAGCGAGCGCCTGGCGCAGAATTTCTGCTTGCTGTTGGGCGATGGGCCAATCCTGTTTTTCGACCGCTTCGGTTAATCCCGGCAACTCGAGGTGCGCGTAGGTGAAGCGGGCGCCGTACAGAATGTGTTTGAACCAGGGACGTCCGGGAATACCATCGGGGTTGAGCCAGTTGCGTTCGACTTGCATGGTGCCGTGATTGATGATTGCGGCGAGTTTGGGATCAATTGCGCCGGAGGCGAGGGCGCGGGTTGCGGAGTCGTCGAGCCGCTTGCCGGCGGCTTCGAAGTCGTCGATATCATCGAGCACTGGCTTGAGATCTAGTGGTGGCGACTGCCGGGCTTCGCCCGGCTGGACAACCGAGGCCTGCGGTCCCTGCATGTTCTTACTCTTACCTAATTCATTCACGAATTGGCGAAGGTTGGAGGCGTAGCTGGCGAAGTCGAACGGAAGCAGGTCGGAATTGGCGAGGCGGAGCGCGAGCACTCCCCATAGCTGTGACATCAGAGTGTGATAGCGGTAGCCGGGATCGCCGAAGTGGTTCATCCAGAAAAAGTCATCGTAGGCCGAGTGGTACACGCCATAAGCACCTTCGAACCCCAAGCCCAGCACGGGCATGCCAACGAAGTTGAGGAAGACGGTGTGGTCCGAGCCGCTGCCGATGCGGGTGTCGGCGAGATTCGAGTCAGTGACTTCTTCCGGTTGTTTGGATTCATGGCGTTCGCGCGTGGATGATTCCTTCCACGCCTCGTACAAAGTTTTGCCGGACGGATCCTGCAGCGTGTGCGCAGTTTCGACCAGCATGGGCGCGAGCGAGGCTACGGCTTGGCCATGGAAGCTTGGTCCCGACGTGGCCTCATCGACGTTGATATAGGCGACGGCTTTCTTGCGGAGTTCGTCGGCGAACTGCTCTCCCCATTCGGTGGAACCGGTGAGGCCGACTTCTTCTCCGTCCCAACTGCAAACCACAACTGTGCGCCGCGGGCGCATTCCTGACTTTGCCAGTTTTCCGAGTGCGCGGGTCAGCTCCATCATGGATGCGGTGCCGCTTGAGGGATCGACGCCACCGAAGACCCATGCGTCGCGATGATTGCCCAGCACGATCCATTCGTCGGGCAACTGCGCGCCGCGAATGCGGCCTTCGACTACGTAATAAGGCTGAGTGGAGTTGTCCATTTCGATCTTCAGGTGCACACGCGCACGCTTTCCACCGAGGTGATATTGGAGAGGCAGTCCGCCCTGCCAATCGTCGGGAGCCAGGGGACCATCCAGACTAGCGAGCAGCGGCTTGGCATCGTGCCAGGAAAGCGGCAGCGCCATGATCTTCGGGATCGAAACTGCTTCTTCGACGGGAATGCGCTTCGCGCCGGGAATGGAGGCCCATCCCGGAGTGAGAGGATCGCCAGGCACCATGAAGTCGTATGTGATCGCCCCGCGCTGAATGTGGTACTCGGGGCCCCAGGGGCCGCTGGGAACAACCTTGCCCTTTTTATATCCGTCTTCGGCGGGATCGCTGTAGATGAGGAGGGCGGCCGCGCCCTCGCGCTCGGCGGTGAGCGCTTTGAATCCACGATAGCTGTAGGGGTTGGAGTAGCGAACCAGGACGACTTTACCTTTAACGTCGATACCTTGCTTGCGTAGAAGCTCGTAATCTTCGGGATTGCCGCTATGGGCGTAGACAAGCGGAGCCGTTACTTCGCCCGAGGCCGACATTCCACTCCAGGCCGAGCTGATGCTTTTGTTGTGCAAGTCAGGATCGCCGGGGACGGGCAGTTCGCGCAGAATGGCGCGGTAATGAATGGGCGCGACCATTTCGAGCGAAGTGAACTTTGCATTGGAACCGTAGACATCGTAGCGACGGATGACCACGTCCTCCAAGCCTTCCTGCCGCCACTGGTCGGCGATGTAGCGGGCGAGTTCATTGTTGCGTGGGGAGCCGGCGACGTGAGGTTCAGCGGTGAAGATGTGATGCTGGCGGCGCTCTTCGTCGGGGGAAGGAATGGCTTTGAACTTGATTTCGATCTCAGCTTGGTGCGCGGCGGAGGCGGGAGTAAAGCCGAGGATGGAAGTTTGGGTGTGAGCCGGGAAGCTCGCGCCAAGCAGGATAAAATTCAGACCGAGCAGCAGGACTCTGAGGTTCTTCTTCCGCAGTTTTGCCGAGAACTTCCGCGGCGAGTCCACAGGCGCTTCGCCGAAGTCGAAGTTCATACTCTTTAGCTCTCCTCGTACCGAAGCTATCTGGGTTTGTAAATCTCCGTCAGCAGATCAGGCTTGGAATCATCTCGCACCAGATGCGGATACCGCTCCCCGCCGTGGTAGTCGAGTTTGTAGGTCTTGTAGTAGTCAGTATTCTCGACCAGAAGTTCGAGCGGTGCGGTGCCACCCTTGCCGGATCTGAGGGCGTCGCGCAAAACTTCCGCCGAGTATTGCCGGCCGTTTACCGCAATCAGTTTCATGCCGGGTCCGATTCCGGCGATGGCCGCAGGCATGCCTTCGATGGCCTCAGTAATGAGGCCGTCATCCCGCAGCTCGAGGCCGATCGAAAATGAGCCATCGACGGTATGAGAGCCGGCCTCGGCGCCGCGTTCCATTTCAGATTGAGTTTCGTCGTAGACCAGCTTCCATCCACTGCCCTCGATTCCGCCGAGCGGGGCTCCGGGACCATGATTGGTGAGGCGCTCGGTCCAGAAGCCCGGCCAATCGTAAGCTACGACCTGGTTCAATGCCGAAACGACGTCATCGAAGGTGTAAGTCTTCACCATCGGCCCGGTGCTGGGAGAGCCGTGGAAGAGCTGACAGAAATCGTCGATGGTTTTCGCGCCCTTGCTCTGCTGACGGATAATGACATCAACCCAGAGCCAGTTCAGCGTGTCTTCGTCGTAGAAATCCGTTCCCCGGCGCCAGGAGTGCCAAGCCTGCGGCGAGAAGTAAAGCTGGGGGGCAGCGTCAGCAGTATCCTGCAAGTTGCGCCAGGCGCGACCCGGTGTGTGATCGAGAGCGGCAGCGGTCAGGGCCAAGTCGTCTCGCGCCTGTTCAGGACTGAGCAACGCGCTGCGGGCCGTGAGCACGGTGCCGAGATAATTCGTCAGACCCTCGTAGACCCAGAGCAGATCGTCTTGCATCGGCTGCTGATAGTCGGGCGTAGCGAGATCTGCCGGACGCCGATATTTTCCGTTCCAGGAGTGGACATACTCATGGGGGAGGAGGCTCGCTGACATTTTGCGGGAGTTTTCGTCGACTAGACCGCGCTCGTCGATGCGGCTGTCGTCGGACTCATGATGCTCCAGGCCGAAATGCGCCACGTGATCGCTCAAGCTCAGCAGGAAGTGGTAGTCGCGATAGTGATGGGCGCCGAAAAGCTTGTTGGCCTGTTCGACCAGATTCTTGTAGTGGTCCCAGACTTCCTGCGGAGGATCGAGAGCGGCGGCGCTGTCGGCGGCGACGTCGATCTCGGTAAGCGGGTCATCGGCAAGCTTGACAACTTTAAGAAATTCGCCGGCGATTACGGGCGAATCGACCAGCGTGGTGAGGGACGATGGTTTGAATATAATCTGCGTTTCGCCGTTTTCGCCAGTGGTGGACGCGATGGGCAGAGGTGTTCCATATTTCCAATTGGCGGGAAGTCTTAGAGTTGCTACATAGGTTAGATCGTCGGACTTCCAGCCTTTCGGGTAAAGCAGAACCTGATTCCAACTGATGACTGCCATTTTGTCGGTCGCGGAAGAACCTGCGGAGAAGCCTCCTTCGAAGGTTGCAGGAGAAAGAAAATCCAGTTCGGCGTTCACTTCGGTCTGGCCGGCAGGAACCTCGACATGGATGGTAAAGCCGTCGAGCAGATCGCGGCGCCACTTCAAAATTTTGCCGCTGGCAGTGAATCTGAGCCCGGCTAGGTCAATCACGGGTCCATCGGGAGCGTGTTCGCCAGGGATCCATTTCGGGTAGTAGAGGGTGAGGTCTCCAGGGCTCGCGGGAATCTTGAGCTTGGCGTGGAAGATCTTGCGCGGAGCCGAGGTAGCGTCGACAGAAATGGCTATGGTTGTCGGCGTCGCTGACCAACTGCACAGTGAGAAAGAGGAGAAAAGAACGCAGATCACTCCCAGAAATCTGGAGAGTTTCATTTTTATAAGGCCCCCATGGTGTCGACGAATGGATCTCACTGCAGAATTTTAGATTCTAGCAGTCATGAAAGGGCCGGTACAGGGACGCATCAGCGCTGCTATCATTCCGACGATGTCACGGCGCGGGAAATTCATTAGCTTCGAAGGTCTAGACGGAACCGGCAAGAGTACGCAGATGCGAAAGCTGGCAGCGAAGCTGCGCGCAGCCGGACATAAAGTTGTTGAGACGCGTGAGCCAGGGGGGACTGCGACCGGCGAGAAGATTCGGCGTGTATTGCTCGACTCGGCGACCCAGGGTCTATCGCCGATGGCCGAGATGGCTCTGATGTTTGCTTCGCGAGCCCAGCACATCGCGGAAGTGATTCAGCCGGCGCTGGAGCACGGGCACATCGTGCTTTGCGACCGCTTTACCGATTCCACGGAAGCCTACCAGGGCAGCGGGCGCAAGCTGGGCAGTGAGGCGGTACTCGAACTTCATCGTGTCCTGTGCGGAGATTTACAGCCTGATCTGACCATCCTGCTCAACTCCGATCCGGCCAAGAGCGTGGGGCGCGCCCGCAAGCGCAACCAAGGCGTCGCCGTGCGTGCCGGCAAGAATGGGGGCAAACACACCGACGAGAACCGTTTTGAGCAGGAAACGCGAGCATTCTTTGGACGGGTGCACGAAGGCTACCGGGTGATTGCCGCCCGAGAGCCGCAACGCGTCAACGCAGTGGATGCGAGAGGCACGCCCGCGCAAACCCATGGGCGGATCGTGGAGCTCCTCGGGCGAAAACTCAATCTGGGGGTGAAAAAACGGTGAGCCCATGCATCTTTTGTCAGATTGTCACGTTCGTAGCGTTTGACATGTCTGAGCAAAATGAGAATGTAGAATGTCATGAAGGTGAAGGAACGCCCCATCCGCATCAATGAAAACGGCCGGGTGGTGATCCCGGCTTCATTTCGCCGTGCTCTAGGCATCCATCCGGGCGAGACCGTGGTGCTGCGCCTCGAAAATGATGAGTTGCGAATTACCACTCTGCGCCAGCGCCTGGCCAAAGCCCAGCAATTGGTGCGGGCGCACGTTCCGCCAACCACTTCTCTCGCCGACGAGATCATTGCAGAGCGCCGCGAGGCCGAGCGGCGTGAATAGGATTGTGTTGGACGCTTCGGCGCTGCTCGCCATTCTCCACCAAGGGCCGGGTGCGGAAATATTCGCCCAGCGATTTGAAACTGCTCGAAAACGCATCGATGAGCGCGGTCAATATAGCGGAAGCGTATGGAAAACTGGTTGGGCTGGGTATTGATCCGAAAGATGCATGGGAAGCCGTAATCTCCCCGGTCCCCGAGATTGTGGACTTCGACAGGGAACAGGCGAGAATTGCGGGCTGGCTGCTGCCCCAAACTCGCGCCGTGGGATTATCGTTGGGAGACCGCGCATGCTTGGCTCTCGGAATGGCCTTCAAAGCGCCAGTCTACAAACGGCGGATCGGACTTGGAAAAATCTGCGGCTGAAGGTTTCGATTCACGTTATTCGATGAGGCGGCAAACGCACGATTACAAGGAGGGAGTGAATTGAAGGCCCGGGTCAGGGGTGGATCATCGCCAGCCTTTCACTCCGCTTGGATAACTTGCTGTCTCCGTTTCCGGCGGCGGCAGGTGGCGGCAATATTCTTTTGACAACTTTTGGCCGGGCTCTCTGTACCTCATAGTGTCGAAAAATAGTGTCGGAAAATCAACCGCCGATGGCGGCCCTGGTGTGCGTTTGGTGGACGTCGATTGGACACGCGTTCTGCTCTATACGCGGACATCGCTTCTTCTTTGGCCGATCGCCCGGCCGGGTTTTAAGAGATAGGGATCCGGAAGGGATAGGGATAGGATAGGGATAAAGATGGGCTTTTCCGATTTTCACGGTAACGCCGAGACCGTCCATCGCCTGCGCGACATGCTGGCGCGCCAGCGATTTCCGCATGCGGTGATCCTTTCGGGTGCGCGCGGGTCGGGCAAGTACACTCTGGCGCTGATGCTGGCGCAGGCATTGAATTGCCTGACGCCGACCGAGACCGACGGCCTGCCTGATTTCTGCGGACAATGCGCGAACTGTCTCCGCATCGCGCAAGCTTCCGATCTCGATGCTCGCTTTGCCGAAGCGGTGGAGACGCGCGACGGCATGCGCGAGACCGACAAGAAAGATACCCGGCTGTTCGTGCAGACCCATCCCGATGTGCTGATTATCCCTCCGGACCCTCCCCAAATGATGATCAAGGTGGATCAGGTCCGGCGGGTGATCGAGACCATCTACTACCATCCGTCCGAAGCGCGGGAGCGCGTCTATATCTTCACCGACTCGGCCTTCATGAAAGAAGCGGCGAATTCTCTGTTGAAGGTTTTGGAAGAGCCGCCGCAGTTTGCTACCATTTTCCTGCTCTCGGAGAATCCGGGAGAACTGCTTCCTACGGTCCGCTCGCGATCGGCGGCATTTTCCCTGGCCGCCTTACCGGTGGAAGAGGTGGAACGCTACCTGGCCAAGCATCGCCCGGAGTGGAAACCTGAGCAACGGAATTTAGTTGCCCGGCTCTGTGAAGGCGCGCTGGGCCGGGCTCGCGGGTTCGATCTCGACAGCTATGTGGCTGCACGCGCCGATGCGCTGACGATCCTCAACTCTGCTCTCCTTGGGGGCGAACACAGTGCGCTATTCAAAATCACGGAATCTTACCGCGCTGGCGCCGAGGGTCGACAAAAGACGGAACAGCTGCTTCGCACCCTGTATTCGCTATTGCGGGATTTGACATTTTTGAGTTCAGGAGCGCCTGGGCTGGTGCACAACGCAGACATTCAGAGCCAGCTTTTGCGGCTGGCCGAAGTCGCCGATTTTGATTGGATCACCGCCGCCTCCGACCGACTGGCCGAGGTCGAACGCGGAATGCGGCGCAATCTGCTGCGATCCTTGTCGCTTGATGCCTTCGAGCTGGCTTTAGAAAAGGGTGCATGAGCCAGTTCTGATTCCAGAAACCGGAAAGCCCTGTTTTATCAATCGCTTACCCAGATTACTTCGGTGGTTCTACGCCCTTTGGGGCGGTTGCCCGTCCTTTTCAGCGCGCCTATAATCGTCTTACTCTGGTTCAAGAATTCTCCCTCGGGTTCCGGGTAGCAACACGCAAAGATGCGGTCCGTCTTCGCCAGTGAGCGAGGTCTAAGAACCCGGTATGCGAAAGCGTCTGCAAATCGCCCTGATGGCCAGCACCGTAGCCGCGACCTCTCTTTCTCTCACAGCCCAACTCCGTGCCGCCGATGGCGACGGGCCTTCCCAAAAGATCACCGCGACTGATGAGCATGGCCGCAAGATTTACGTCAACGACTCGACGGCGACAAGCCCAGCACGGCATACTCAGCAAGCCCAGCCCCCCCGGCGCACTCTGATGTACTGGAGTTCCAAAGACAATCGCTGGAAGCCCGTTCCGCCACCGAATGCCGCGGCCATGCGAGCGGCACGATCCGCGGCCGCCGAGGTGAACCAGTACGTAGGCCGAGAATCGATCCAGTCGGCGAATGCCAAGATTGTGGCCGCCAACTTCAGCAACAGCTTGACGACGGCGACGACGGGGGTTGACATTGATAGCGCCATCGAGCAGGCTGCGGCCCGGCATAATGTGGACCCGAATCTTGTGCGCGCAGTGGTGAAAGTGGAGTCGAACTTCAATCCTAACGCGCTGTCGCGGAAGGGCGCGATGGGGCTAATGCAGCTGATGCCGTCAACCGCGCGACAGTTGAACGTAAAAAATCCGTTTGATCCGGAACAAAATGTGGACGCCGGGGTTCGTCATTTAAAGCAGTTGCTGGAGAGTTATGGTGGCGACATCAAACTGACCCTGGCCGCATATAACGCGGGCGCGGGCGCGGTGGCGCGCAGTTCGGGCGTGCCCCGGTACGCCGAAACCCAGAATTACGTTCGGCGAATCACCGATCTGTACTACGGCGGTTCGCCCTTTGGCCGGAGCGTCGTGGCGCACGATCCCGTGAGGATTCAACGGGATGCGCGAGGCGTGCTCTATATCAGCAACACCGAGTAAGTTTGCGGCAGCTGTTTACTTGTCTATCTCTCGGGCACCCAGGTTAGGTTCACCAACGGACTCAACGAGCTAGGGACGAAAGCGCGGGCTGGTGATTTTGAAAAGCTCATGGCGGGAGCGTGGTCTGTGGGGAGCATTGCTGGTGCTGGCCTTATTCTCCACCGAGCCGGCACAGGCGCGGTTGCACCGTTCCGACGGCTGGGCGCGGGAGCACTTCGCGTCGGCGGAGCGGATGCGTGAGGCGCTGAATGGCCGTCCCCCCGCTGATAGGACGCGCCGCGGTTACCAGCGCGTGGTGAATGCCTACCGCTTGGTTTATCTGGGCGCGCCTGCGTCGACCAAGGCCGACCCCAGCGTGCTTGCAGTGGCCGAGATGCTGGTGGAAATGGGGAGGCGTTTCGCAGATGACAAAATCCTGAACCAGGCGATCGAGCAATACAAGTTTTTGCGCCGGGAATATCCCGGCAGCAAGTACCGCGCCGATGGCCTCTTCACAGTTGCTGAAATTTACAAAGATGATCTCAACGATTCTGAAGCAGCTCGTTCAGCCTTCCAGGAGTTTCTGCGTCACTATCCTCACAATCGACTGGCGGACGATGCGCGTCAGGCCATTTTGGAGCTAGACCAGCAAGCAGCGGCTGAGAAGGCAGGGCGAACCCAACCGGCCCCCGAGGCGGCGCGATCGCCGAAAGACGCCACCGGCCTGAGAGACGCGGGATTGGGTCCCGGCGAGATTCGCCCCTCCCGCGCCTCCCGAGCGCCATCGGGAAAAGACGAATCAGCGGAACTGCACCCCGGGCGGTTGTCACGCGTGACCGGCATCCGACACTGGTCGACGCCTGACTACACGCGCGTCGCCATCGATGTGGAAGGCGATGTGAAATTCTCCTCCCAAAGAATCGCAACACCCGCCCGCATATTTTTCGATTTGAGTGGTACCCAAGTGGCCTCGACGCTGGTGGGCAAGAGCTTCGACGTGGATGACGGTTTCTTGAAGAAAGTTCGCGTTGCTCAGTTTGCGCCGGGACGCACGCGGGTTGTGCTCGAGGTTGACAATCTTTCCGATTACGACGCCTTCTTGCTGCCCAACCCCTACCGCGTGATCATCGACATCCATGGCAAGAATGGGCTGACCAGACAGCGCAAAGACGCTGGCGGAAACTCCTCAGCAGAGCGAGCGCGAGGGGGCGTCCCGAAATCCACAGACGAAATGACTTCGAATTCCTCCGAGAACGACGTCACTGCCTTCGCAGCTGCCGGGAGAGCGGAAAGTGCAAGAGCCTGGGGAACGGATCCAGAAGTCAATAAAGCCTCGATGGTAACCGGACCAGAGCTTTCCGCTCGCAGCAGGACCCGAGCTGGGGTGGTAAAGAAAATAATCGATGCCGACGATAGTGACCAGGCCAGTGCTGCCGTCCCCGCCTTAGACTCCGCGAAGCGCAGCGCAGGACCGGGGCAGCAGGAGCCGATCACACAGCGAAATGTCGTCGTTACGAAAAAGATCGTGGATAATGATCCCCCCGACCAATCAGAAGGCCTGGATTCAAGCCTTGCCCAGACTGGCGGCGGCGATCCCCCCAGCTCCCGGCACAGAACTACCGCACGCACGCTCGCTTCGGGCAGGTCGGCAGGCGCCTCCGATCTGGCTACTCGCGAAGCCAAGCCTACCGCGGCTGGCGAGCGTTCTCTGATTCGCGCTCTCGGCCTGAAAATCGGAAAGATCGTAATTGATCCTGGGCACGGAGGCCATGATACCGGCACGATCGGACCGAACGGGCTGGAAGAAAAAGATCTGGTGCTCGAAGTGAGCCGCCGGCTAGGCAGACTCCTCGAGACTCGGCTAGGCGCGGAGGTAGTCTATACGCGCAAAGACGATACATTCATCCCGCTCGAAAACCGCACGGCGATCGCTAACCAGGCGCGCGCCGATCTCTTCGTCTCTATTCATGCCAACTCGAGTCGCGACTCTGCCGCCCGAGGGGTGGAGACCTACTACCTGAATTTCACTTCGTCGTCGGAAGCGCTGGAGGTGGCTGCGCGCGAGAATGCAGTTTCGGAGAAATCCATCTACGAACTGCAGGACTTGGTGAAGAAGATCGCGCTCAAAGAAAAGATCGAAGAGTCGCGTGAATTTGCCGGAGATGTCCAGGCATCGCTGCATAGCGGCCTCGCAGTGAAGAGTCCCGCAATTCGCGACCGCGGCGTGAAGAAGGCTCCTTTTATTGTGCTGATCGGCGCAAACATGCCATCGATCCTGGCGGAGATTTCTTTTGTCAGCAATCCTATCGACGAGCATCGCCTTGCCTCCAGCGAGTACCGCGAGCGCATTGCCGAATCGCTCTATCGTGGCATCGCCAAGTATGCGAATGGGCTGAGCGGGGTCAAGGTCGCCAGCAAGATGGACAAGGGCGCGGGTCAGTAGCTTCTGCGGACCACCGGTTGCGGGCAATCAGAAACATTTCCGAAATTCTCCAAAGAAAACCAAGATCGTGACGCCACGGCTGTTCAGTGGCATTATTGCGCCTCATCGAATCAAGTAGGTAGCGTCCGCCGCAGGGGTGTCTGCGATGAGCTCGGCAGGATAGCTAGGGCCAGGGAACAGGTATCCCGGAACCGGTTGCGCGGAAACTTTTTCCCATCCCTTGTGGTCTAATTATAGAAGGTAGTTCGTCTTATCCGGTGCAACCATGCCTTTTTCCAAGTCTGTATTGATCGTTGCCATGATTATTCTTTTCGAGAGCGTCGTCTTCGCCGCCCCCGGTGCGGTTTCGCCCGCGCCGCCCATCCTCCCAAAGCAGTTCGCCGGGTGGCAGATGCAAGGGGTGGCTCAGCCCAGCAAAGACGCCGCGGCTGCAGATCCTACGAACGCGGCGCTTCTGAAGGAATATGGCTTCACGGATTTCGAAGCCGCTACTTACAAGAGTGATGACGGCCGCACGTTGAAGATCCGCGCCGCAAGGTTTGCCGATGCCAGCGGTGCTTTCGGGGCATACACGTTCTACCTGCAGCCAGCGATGTCGCGGGAGGAAATCGGAGATCAGGGTGCATCGGCTGATAGACGTGTGCTATTTTATCGCGGCCACATCGTGGTAGATGCTGTGTTCAATGAGTTGTCGGTGATGTCCGCGGCGGGATTGCGTGAACTAGCAGGGGCGTTGCCTCGTCCCAGCGGGAATGCCGGCAACCTGCCCCCCATTCTTGCCTTCATGCCGCACCGCGGCTACGAGGCGAACACGGAAAAGTATGCAGAGGGGCCGCTGGGTCTGGGCGCGATCACGTCTCCGCTCCCTGCCGAACTCGTGGATTTCGGCGCGAACCCCGAAGTAGTGCTCGGGCGCTACTCGGTTGCTGGAGGCGAATCTACGCTGATGTTAATCGAGTACCCTACGCCGGCGTTGGCCGCTGAACATTTGCGCCGCATCGATGCCGCCAATCATGCGGCCCAACCGCAGGCTGGCGTGGAGGCTGTAGAAAACATCGGTCCATTCTTCGACAAACGTAGCGGCCCCATCGTCGCGATCGCCGCGGGTCCGCTTTCCCAGAATGATGCGCAAACGCTGTTAGGTGCGGTGAACTACGACGCCAGCGTGACCTGGAATGAGAATACGTATTTCGACAAGAAAGACAATATCGCCAACCTGCTGGTCAATATCATTCTTCTCTGCATCATCGTGGGTGCAATATCTCTGGCGGCGGGAGTTGCCTTCGGCGGCGCGCGCGTGCTGTTGCGGCGCTATTTTCCTGGTCCTGTTTTCGGTCGCGCCGAACAAACTGAGTTCATTTCTCTGGACTTGGGTGAGCCAGCTGCGCCCGGCTCTTCGCCTCGTCCGGCGGACCCGTCAAAGCATTAAACACTTCCTAAGTCCTGCCGGTTTATTGGGTTACGGACTTTTCAACCATCACCCGTCTCATTTTGGGACGTTTCGCGGGTGTATTGCCGATTACGTAAGTGGTTGACAACAAAGACATTTATTTGACAAAAATCGCTTGACACCCCCCTTTTTCGGCCCATAAGATTTCGGCAGAAAGTTTCGGCGGAATCTAAAACCTCTGTTGGAACTATTCTCCCTTGAAAAGAAGAGGTCGCCCTGTTGCCGGGCGGCCTTTTCGTTTGTTCGCCACCCCGCGCGGCGTGGAGATTAGTTGATCGAGGGGTGCGCGGCTGGAACTCACACAGCACAAATTGCGTATCTTTCTGTCAAGCAGCCGTGAAGTATTAAGCAGCGTGTTGTGGCGATGGGCTCCATTTCACAAATCGACGCGGAGGAAATTATGTTCTGCGATGGATGTGGCGCAACCGTGCAACCCGGCCAGGCATTTTGCAGCCGGTGCGGCAAACAAATCTTAGGACCAATCACGGCGGTTCAGCCACGTCAGCGGGTGCAGGGACACCTTCAGTTGCTCGCGATTTTCTGGTTTGCCATGTCGGCTTTCAACGCAATCTGCGGCGTCGTTCTGTATATTCTTGCCAATACGCTACTCGCGCCCGGAGGATCGGCGGGAGCGCCGGTCTTTCTGCGTCCTCTGCTGAGTGTGGTCGCGATCGTTGTGCTCGGTGGAGCGGCGTTGGGATTTTCCGCGGGTTGGGGCCTGCTGCACTTTGAACCGTGGGCCCGTGTCCTGGCGCTGGTTCTGGCGTTCCTCGTTCTCTTCATTAATATTCCCGTAGGGACGGCGGTCGGTGTGTACACGATGTGGGTCCTGTTGCCGGGTGAATCTGAGCGGGAATACGAGGCGCTGGTGAACGCTCGCGCCGTCTTAGCCTGAACTTGCGTCCGAAGCCCGCGCAACTTTCGCCCAATATTCCCATCCCCCAGATTCTCCTTCGCTTTAGGCTGGCCGCTCTGCCAGAATCGCACGCAGGCCGACGTAGCTCAGTCAGGTAGAGCAGCCGCTTCTTAAGGGACCCGAAAACAACCCTCGGTTATGTTTGCAAACACTTGTAAAGCCCCTGAGTTACGTATTCCCCCTAATACAGGGTATTTCGAGGCTGCAACGCAATGGAGAATGCAATAAATCTATTGCATCAGTAGAGGTTCGTTGACAGCTTCCAACGGTAGACCTTTTTCGCTCAGGCCGTGGCCTTCCCTTCCCCTTGGGTGTACGGTTTTGAACACCGCTTGAATCATCATTTGTGCAATGCTCTGCAGGGGCGTGACCTGATGGGAATGAAAGAGAAGTCAGATAGTGTTGCGGCCATACTGGAGCGCGAACTCGAACCCACCATCAAAGAATGGCTGAGGCGGGTGAATCTGGTTCCAGAATTGCTCCAGATTCCACTCAGCGATAAGGACCGCACGCGCCATTTGCCCGCGATGTTCCGTGAACTGATTTTTCGCCTTCGCCTCCCTAACGATGCCCATCGGCCCATCTACGTCACCGCCGGCGCGCACGGCCAACGGCGGAAAGCGCAGGGCTACTCTCCCTCGATGCTGGTTGAGGAGTCTCGGATATTTCAGGTTGTCACATTCCAAACACTGCATCTCCACCACAGCGAACTCGACCAGATACGGCTGCTTCCAGACGTAATCGTCATCGCGGACGAAGCGGATTCGCAACTCAGGGAAGCGGTACACGTCTTGACAGCTTGCAACCCGGTCAGGCCGCCTGACCGCCCCATCAAAGAGACTGAATCAAACGCGGCCCTCACCCGGGCTCACTAGAATGCGGTTAACATTTTTCGAGTGCTGGTTGCGATGGGGTGCAGCCGGTTCCTGAAGCCTCCAAACACAAGGCGCGCGGGTTAACGGTTGCCAGATTTCCCTAAACTCTCCCGCACATCGCTTCGCCGTCGTTGCAATTAGGCAACTGCTCATAAATCGTTTTGGATGCCAAGTCGTAAGCCTTGCTGCCATTCATCTTCCCGACAGGACGGGGTTGAACACCCAATCGCATTGGCGAGACCGGTTTCTTCCGGCTGATGGTTTGAACTCTCGAGCCTGCTTGAGACACAACTCAGTGGAGGCGATTCCGCGCGCCAGTCTTCAAACGTGAAGTCCTCAGGCAAGTCCTTGCATTTATCGCAACAAAGCGACTGACGCCCTCTATCGTAGTTCGCACAGGTGAAGACATGAATCGATGCACCTTGGTGCTCATCATTGAATACTTGCTAGCGCAGACGCAATGTTGCAATGACAGTTACAGCGGCACTGATATTTTCATACTGCCTCCTGATCAATGATCAATAATCAATGATCAATGCCTTTCAACCATTTTGAAATGGTTGACTTGTCGTGCTTGGTGCCGAACTGTTTTTCGATGGCATCCGCTTGATCTCGCGGCGATCCGGCACCCTTGGCGAAATCAATCTTTGCCTGCCGATCTGGATCAGCCGGCCGGCCTTTCATTGGGTTGCGTCCCTGGAAGCGTTCCACATTCTCTGTCAGCTGAAAGTTTCCAATCTGACTCAAATACGGTCGCCCTTGCAGGTGCATGTCCGCAGCCGGCTCGTTCATATCGTGACCGCCAATGTAATGGAAGTGGATCAGGTTCTTCTTTATCCATCTGCACAATTCCAAAACCAGCGGAAGGAGCCACGCCAGCCCATACGGGCGCTCAAAACTGGATCGTCCTTCCGCCCTTCTCCTTGGAGATATGCAGCCTCCTGCACGATGTTTTCTGCCGTGAGACTCTGCCGCAGTGCTTCGCGAGCAGCCTGAACAAAGTGTGCGTCCGGAAAAGCCCTGACCAAGCGAACTAGGAGCCAGTGCCCGTGGACGGCAGAATGCCAGTCACAGCAGCCATAAAAGGCAGGCGTCAATTTCCGGTGGGGCCGCATCTCGATCGCTATTCAACGATTCAACGTGTGGCTGATGTGATTTGGGTTATTCTTTGGGAAACGCAAGCAAGGTTAAGACTCGCAAACCTCTGAGCCGCCTTGATGTCAAACTCACCGGTGTTTTGGGCGGTAGAAGCACTCATCGTCAGGGGCAAGAACGCGACACAGAAGGTCAATTTCCTCGGCTAATACTTTAGCCGAAGACGGAGAGCAGAGGCGAAGACGAGATTCGCGGAGTTGGTGGGGACTAGCTCATATACCAACCGCCATTCACCGAAACCGTTTGCCCGCTCATGTAGCCGTTCGTCGCCAGCATTACCGCCACCGAAGCTACGTCGTCCACTGACCCAAAGCGCCCCATCGGAATCAGGTCAGGGCTCGCGTTCGGGTTGCTGGTCACCATGTCAGTCTCGATCAACGCGGGAGCAATGGCGTTGACGGTGATCCCCTCTCGTATGAACGCTGAAGCGCAGGAGTGCGTCAACCCGATGATCCCCGCCTTGGACGCGGCGTAGTGCGCACCTACAGCCCCGCCCGTTTGGGCTGCGACCGAGGACAGGTTGATGATGCGTCCCCATTTTCTTCGCCGCATTCCCCCGATCACCGCCTGCGTCACCAAGAACACCGACTTCAGGTTGACCGTGAGCACTTCGTCCCATTCCGTTTCCGTAATCTCTTGCAATTTGCGCGGATGAGCGATAGCCGCGTTGTTGACGAGGATGTCGATGCCGCCAAAGTGCGCCTCAATTTCCGCGACCATACGTCTCACGTCGTCCGCGACTGACACATCGGCTTGTACTGCGAGGGCCTTCCGCCCGGTCCGTGTGATTTCGCTACAAACAGCACTGGCAGCATCGGCTCGTTCACGGTAGTTCACAGCGACATGGGTACCAGCCTTAGCCAGTGCGATTGCAACTCCGGCTCCGATCCCGCGACTTCCCCCAGTGACGAGAGCAACTCGATTGTTCAGATCTTTCATGGCGTCATTGTATGCGCCGGGCAGCACTCAATTGCTTCCCCCCGCTGCCCATTCGCATTGGTAATGTGACCTAACTAAGTTTTTTGCGCCCAGGACCGAAAAGCCCCTAAATGTTCGTGTCAACCCAAGTAGAGGAAGAACCGGCAGCCCGGGATGCATGACGCGGGTAGCCAGAAACGCTTTTGCCGACTGGTTCCTTCGCAATGATGCGGGGCATGTGCTCCGGTTGAAAGTCGCGGTGGCGAGGCTGAGAAAAGTAGCAGACTCCGAAGCTCAATTTCGCGATCTAGCACGGAACTGGGAATTGCGAAGAGTGGTTTGCTGAAGCCGACGAGAAGGCGGCCGCAGGTCGAGGACCGTACCCAATGCCGATCCGTACATCGGGTTTGGTGTGCCGCTCGTATTGGCCGAAAACTGGTACTCTCAATCCACCATACATCGCCGATCTCTACGAGCACGTCTCCCTTCCCGGGGACGTGAATCGGCAAATTGCACACTTGCCCGATGGAACTACAGTTCGCCTTCCAGTGAAGCGTGTTCCACCCCCGTAGTATCTAGGTGGGACCCGAGGAACCTGCGAACGCACCTTCGTTCACGGAATGCCGTTTGGGAAAAGCGGGAGAGGTTTTGGCCGGCTTGCTTGGCGCCTTGTGATCGGTCAAAAGGCGCAATTGCGGCCTCGCGTTCCCCGGCTGGCTTCCTTCAGGATGAGATGTCGGGATCGGCGTCCCGTCTGGAGCCCGAGCCTGCACCCCGGCTGCCGATACCGGCTCGACCGAGCTGTTTCGCCGGAGCCGGGGCGATCAAGGCTCGGTATCAGTGTCGGTTGCATCTCTGGCGCATTATTCCGTGATGATCCGATCGGCCCACTCCACCAGTGATACGAATATAGCAGGGCTGCCGAACTTCGCTCCCCATTGACTCAGGTCTGTTTCCGTAACCCCACGGGCACGGGAGCAAGCTCCTCAAGAAAAGATGGGGATGTGCTTTGCCACAACCTTGTCGAGCGTTTCGCTCAATGGAGGCCAGCCCACGGGCATGACGGCGTTCACGGTCGCCTTCCGCATCAAGTAGGCGGCTTCCCCTGTAAGAAAAATCTGGACTTCGTGCCCGGCGTCAGCCAACGCCAATCCGTGCGCGAAAGGAAAGGACGCCCTCGTGGGGTCGTCCGATCCCCATGCACTCTTCATCATGATCTTGAGGGCTTTCGAAGTTTTCGGCGCTTCTTGCGCCTTGGCTGCACCGAATGCGAAAAACGGCAAACAAGCAAGCTGTGAGAGAAGTTTTCGTCGCACCATAGTTCCCCTCCAATGTGGATTTGCTGCGTTGGCTTGACATGTTAGGCAGGAATGCAGAGGGAGGTCAATCGCAGCACAGAAGGAGTGCTCGGCAAATCGCAGCAGCGCTTCGCAACTGGGTGTCTACACAGTGACCACCGACGTTTTCTCAACAATCTGCTTTGCCGGAGCCAGCACCATCAGGGCTACACCGATCACAACGAAGAAAGCCACGCCCATCAATTCTCCGCGTCGGATCAGGTTAAGAGATGCCTGCACCGCCATCACGGCGGCGTGGGCGAAGCTCGACCATGCCGCAAAGGCGATCAGGCTGCGGTGCGCCGGGGGGTCGCGCGAAGCAAGCAGCAAGAAGATGCCGAGCGTTGCGTAAAGACTCATCATCATCGCCAGCGCAGGGTCTTGGTTCGCCATCAGAACTAGAGGATAAACGCCAGCGCAAAACAGCAATCCCACGACTACGAGCACGATCTTGAGCGCACGTTCTCGCTTCATTGTCGCCTCCTATGTTTCCCCTGCTATTCTGCTAGTTCGCTTTCCTCTGGCGCATCAGTTGGGCTTGCGAACTCAATGCGGTAGCCATCGGGATCGGTGAGCGGCAAAACCCAAAGACGATTGCCAACGAATGGGCGTTTCCGCGTCTGAATTCCACGCGATTTGAACTCGCGATAGAGCGCCAGCGCATCTTCGCACATGAAAGAGACCGATGCTCCAGTGCCCAGCGTCTCCTTCGGTTGGTGCTCCGGCAAGAACTCCTGAAGCATGATTGCGGCCCCGCCAAGCTCAAGCCAGCACCAACGAATCCTACCGTCTGGCTTGTCCTCCTCACGATTCGGAATCCACCAGCGCTTCATTATGAAGCCGAGTCCGTCAACATAGAATCGCAGCGAGGCTTCCATATTGCTCACGCCGAAAAAGGGTACCGCCTGCTTGACGTTAACGCTCGTAGTGGATGCGACGGTCATGGTTCCTCTCCCCAACCTCAATGCCTATCGTAGCAATATAAGGTCTGTCGCTCTCGGATTGCTCGGAAGCCAGCCAGAATCAGACAGGCTTGCGTCGGCTGCGCGATGGCGAACGGCGTGCCTCGAGCGCGGTCACAAACTTGTGAGCCATGCCGAGCAAGTCTCGCAGGACATCGGGTGTGACACGAGAGAGACGAACCAGTACGGCGCTGTAGCCGAGATAGTGGTCGGTTACGTAGTAAACATCGGGAGCGGCAGCGAGCAGTTCGGCGCGGTCGTCGAAGCCGACGCGAAGCACAAGCGAATTCGGCTCAGCCGAGCGATGGGTAGGCACGCACGCCATGAGTTTTCCGAGAACCTTGAGCGCGGGTGCCCCGTAGGCTGTGCTCGCCTCCACGCCGGGCAACGCCAAGCCGATCTTCTGTACGGTGTCGAAGTCAATTGTGTTTCTCGGCATGGGTAAATGCGATTATCGGCAAGAACAGGAACCTTTTCAATGCAGGCTATTGCAGCTTCGCGTACTCGGCTTTGTAGACCACACGCATCCCGTCCCCGCCGCCCAGCTTCTCGACAATGCGGTAATGCGAGATGGTCTGACCGATCATGGGTCGCGCAGGACTCAAGGGGTGCAATGTTAAGAGATGTGATGAAGGGGAAGCCAACCCGGGAACACGCCGGTTTGACAAGCTAACGCTGCGAGCGCAGAATCCCCTCCAAACATGGGCAGAGCGATAGCCTCCCTCTTAGTGACGGCCAGTTCCACAAATCCAGATCTCGCATCTTCCTTGTCCACCATGCTGAAGCGGAACGAGAACGGCTGTTATCGAGTGGAGTCGTCTGAGAGGATTCAGAGGCTCTATCAAGACTGTGCCGCAAGTCATCACTGCCGCCATGAAACGGCTTGAGTCTCAGATCACTTGTACAGCAGTAGCGGTTGTACGGCAGAAACCGCCAAGAGATTTGGTAAACTAAAGAAAGCAAACCAGAAGCCGACGTAGCTCAGTTGGTAGAGCAGCCGATTCGTAATCGGCAGGTCAGCGGTTCAAGTCCGCTCGTCGGCTCCATTCTTTCAAATACTTGCGGTCAGTTCACCGAAACCTGCTGCACATCTGCTGCACGAGCTATTTTTTCTTCCAGTTGCCTCATCGCGTCCGACACTACTCTCGGCACCGTCTTGATATAGCTCCTCTGCGTCGTGCTGACATCCTCGTGGCGCAGAATTGCTTGGATCACCTTGTCCGGCACTCCGAGTTCATGAAGGTTCGTGGCTAGACCGCGACGATATGCGTGCCAGCCTTTCCAATTCAGACCGTTCGCTCTGAGCACTGGTTTAATCACCCGGTCGGCAAGATTGTCGAGGTCGAGTGCTCCTCCAATGCTGTTCCCGAACATCCAACCCGACCCGGCTTGCGGTCGAATTTGGTCAAGCATGAGACGGAGTGGCTGAATGATAGGCACAACGCCGGGGTCTTCCTCATCCTCGTGCGTCTTGGTCTCGTCCAGCACAAAACTGCGCCATACCGAACGCCGAATGTTGAGGACAGATAACTCGTCGTCTTCCCACCACAACCCCCGGACTTCTCCTTCCCTCAGCCCCGCAAAAGCCGCCACCCCGATCACAGCGCGAATAACTTTCACTGAAATCGCAGGGGCGTAGGCTGAGCCGTCCTCGTTGACGATCAGAATCGGGTCATTCCTGAAGAGATCAAGATGTTGCTCGATTTCTGGGAGGGAATATGTCAATCGCTTCCGTCCGTGTTTCTTACCCTTCGGGATGGAAACACCCTGCATCGGATTAACACCATCAATCAGACCCTTGCGTTTCGCTTCCGTGAACATAGCCGAGAGGGTCACCTTTATGTGCTTATAGGTTCCGTGAGCCAGCTTGCGACCATGCTCTCGTCCTATCTGCTGCATCAGGTTCTCCCCATCGACTGTTCTGAAGTCGCGAACGCGCATAGCTGTGACCCGATCCATGATGTGGCAATGCCAAGCATCTTTGTACCCCCTCACCGTACTCGGCTTGAGCCGCCTCTCGATGGTAGGGAAATAGACGTTCTCGACAAAGTCCACGATGCTAACCCCGGCTTCAACTGTGAAGCCCACCTTGTTGAGTCTCGCCATTTCTTCATTCTTGAGCGGTATGACTTCCGACTTCTTCGGGTAGTCAGCCACACTCGCGAGACGTTTAGCGCGTTGCACCCACTTGATTGAGCCATCGGTTTGTTGAACCTGTTCTCGAAATCGCACGTACCACGCGCCATGAGATTGAAACAAATTTCCTTGCTGGGTACTCACTTAATCGTTCCTCCTTTTTTCGGAGACCCAGCCTTGCGTGTTGTTGTGTTGTAGCCAGCGCGACGTTCCAGCCAAGCGTTCAGTTCGGGAGAACCCCAGCGATACCGCCGATGCTTCCCAAGCCTGAACACCGGGATCGGATCATGAGTCCGACACGGCTTGCTCTGATCGACTACCCAGCTTTCCCTGACTTTTAACCGCTCTGCTAGCTCAGCGGAGGTTAACACCTCAAAATCGAAATCACTAGACCCCATGCATCAGCTACCTGTTTAACCTTTCAGGTACTTAAATACTGTGTTCCGGGAGAATCGAGCGAGAATGGAGTAGGTTTCGGGGAGTCCGGCTCCCTCGCAAGCCGGGAAGATTACGGGGCATCAACAGACCTCGAATAAGCCGACCGCCCCGAAACCAGCACCCAGAGCCTCGTCCAGCGAATCATTCCCGCGCTGCCCGGCATCAAAGCGCACAGAGGTAGTAGGTGGGCGCAAGCCCCAACTGAAACCTTAGCGCTGGGACGGTCAGCCCCAGCGGACGCACCCCAAAAGGCGTTTCGGCTTCTTCCTAATGCGAGGTCACGACAAAAAAGCCTGCTCACCCACGCGCCCTCCCATGCGTGAGTCGAACAGGTAAAAGCCGAAAGGCAGAAGCCTGCTTGAGAGGGCGAAAGCTCCAAAGGGCATGGTCAGGAGAATTTCATGGCGATTGAAGAAGTGAATCAGGAATTGTGGAAAGGAAAACAATAATGAAGCAACCGAAACAGATTTTATTGGCATTGTCGGACTACGAGTGGAGTTGCCTTCGCTATGTCACGCACAAGTTTCTCCGCACAAAAGCGGGGCAGTTCAAGAAGATGGCGACAGCGGTGGTGGTCGTAAAGGTCATAGGCGAAGCCATGACGGCAACGAAGCACAAACATCAGTGCGAGGCGTGCGGCACAATCTGGCAACATGCGGACGCCGTTTCCGCATGGTTGCAGGATGAGGGAATGGAAGAAGCCCACAAGTGCCCAAACTGCGATCAAAGTCGCCATCGCACTTATTCAGGACGACGGTCCCCACAGTTTGAAATGCAATTGGGACTAAAGACGGTACCAATCGCCCGCCGCAAGAGACGCTAACGAGCCGACGCACTTGGGACGGCAGGGAGGATTTTATGAGTACATTCCGAATGTGGGATGAAAATGGTAAGCGCATTGAATGCGTGTCAATTGGCTCCTTTGATGCCGAAGGCAACTTCGCATTGCTCGGCATCAACCGGGAAGAACTCAAATAACTCAAAGAGGCGGTCAAGCAGCAGGCAAGCAGACTGAGCAGGGAAACCGAATGCCCGCCCCACTAACTTTTTCACAATTAGTACAACCAAATGCCCACGATGGAAGACAGCGCTCATGACTACGAAGAGGCAACGGATGGGTGCCGCTTGGTTCGGGCAACGAGCGACAATGCTAGGCAAGGGCAGCAGGTCAAGCCAGACCCAGATGTCAATCCCTTGGCGGAACTCGATTACGAGGAGGGGCGACG
>DATNLE010000115.1:0-7853 GCA_035603035.1 Candidatus Acidiferrales bacterium
CAGAGGAGAGGCCTACGGTTCTGGAAAATGGCAGGCTGGTGCCGCCGGACTCGTAGTTGCACCTCGCAACTGGGGAATATTGGCTCTAGTCGCTACCTATCAACACTCCTTCTCTGGAAACAGCTCAAGCCCGGTTGGCCAACTAGCGTCGGCGCAACCATTCGTTATCCGCAATTTGCATCGTGGTTTCTACCTTCGATCTTCGGGAGCCTGGACGTTTGACACCTTTCACCATGTGAAGGACATCCCGCTCGGGTTCGGCGTCGGAAAGGTATGGAAGGGTTCAAATGGCGACATAGCAAACTTCTACATCGAGCCGCAATACTCCGTGTTCCAAAGCGGCGTTGGATCGCCCAAGTGGCAGGTCTTCGCCGGCACCACGTTTAAGTTCCCGACGGGGAAACGGCAGATGGAGCGCTAGAGCAATGGCAAGGGAAACGAAAAAGACATGCGCGGCCGCTTTCCGGCGTGGTCCAAGACGGGCTCAGGGCAACGGCCAAGGAGATGCACCCGTGAGTCTGAGTAATTGGAACAACGGAGAGACGAATATGAATAACCGATGCATGCATCCGAACGCAACCGCTATCGATTCTGATGTCTATAGCGAGATCTTCGCCACGAGTGCCATGCGAGAAGTGTGGTCGGACCGATCGCGAATACAGTACTACCTGGATTTCGAGAAAGCTCTGGCTTTAACGCAGGCGCATCTGGGCGTCATCCCAAAAGAAGCGGCTGAAGAGATCTCGCTGCACTCCAACGTGTGCGAGATGGACTTCGGGAAGTTGAAGGATGCAACCGAGCACATCGGCTACCCTGTGCTACCAGTCGTTCAGCAGTTAACTGCGCTTTGCAAAGATGATCTCGGGCAGTGGTGCCATTGGGGTGCAACGACCCAGGATATAACGGACACCGCCACGATTCTGCAGATCCGCTCCGCACTCCAGCTTGTCGAAGACGAAATGAAGGCGATCTCCGCATCGCTAGCTCACCTCGCCAAAGAACATCGCGACACTCCGATGATCGGCCGGAGCAATCTGCAGCAGGCTGTGCCTCTTACCTTTGGATATAAAGCAGCGGTGTGGCTTGCCGGCCTCGACCGTCATCTTCAGCGCCTGGATCAGATGAAGAGACGTGTGCTCATGGGTGAATTTGGAGGCGCAGTAGGAACGCTCGCTTCTCTTGGCGAACGGGGCCTACCCGTCCAACAGGGCGTCATGGAGAGGCTTGGGCTTACACAGCCGCCGATCGCTTGGCATACCGTGCGCGACACGATTGCTGAGGTTGGCTGCTTCCTCGGCATACTGTGCGGCTTGCTGGATAAGATCGCCTCCGATGTCAAGGTCATGATGATGACGGAGCTAAATGAGGTGCAGGAGCCGGCCGGGGGTGGAGGTCGCGGAGCGTCGAGCACGATGCCGCAGAAGCGCAACCCCATTTCCTGCGCTTACATCACGGCCTGTAGCAGTGTTGTGCGCCAGCATACTGCGAGTCTTCTGAATGCGATGAACGCAGACTTCGAGCGTGCCACGGGCACGTGGGAGATCGAGTGGCTCGTACTACCTGAGATTTTTTGTCTGAGCGCCGGAGCTCTGGCCCAGGCTAACTACATGCTCAGTGGGCTGGTCGTTCATCCCGACAATATGAAAAAGGATCTGCAACTGACCAACGGCCTGGTAAATACCGAGGCCGTCATGATGGCTTTGGCTCCGAAGATGGGCCGCGGTAAGGCGCACGATAGGCTTACGACCATTTCCATCGCTGTTTCACAGGGCAAGGGACGGCTGATCGACCTTCTGTCGAACGATCCTGAAATTGCCAAGTTCCTTGACCATACAGCTATCGAAAGGCTCATCGAGCCAACCAACTATCTCGGAAACTCCGGCGCGATGGTCGATCGTGTTCTGGCCGGGAGAGGAGAGTGAAATGTTGCTAGATACGATTTTGAACGCACTCCTACCAATGGTCGTCACCTTCCTGCTCGGTTTTGTGGCGGCGTGGCGACACGATTTTGGGTCAAAGGATGCCCCAACCCTGAATCGGATGGTGCTGCTTTACGCCGTGCCGCTGGCGCTTTTTGCCGGAACGGTTACCACGTCGCGTGCGGCACTCGGTCAGGACATCCCGCTGGTCGTTGCCTTGTGCGTCGCCATCATTGGCTTCTACGGTGTCGTGTTTGTATTGTGCCGTCTTGTTTTCCGCATGCAACTCAGCAACTGCGCTCTGGCCGCGCTGACGGCTTCCGCGCCAGCAGTGCCTTTCGTAGGTCCCGCCGTCCTTGGCGATCTGTTCGGAGGGCTCAGCGCTATCCCAGTCGCCATAGCCAGTCTCGTCATCAACCTCACAGTCGTGCCAGTGACGATTCTGCTTCTCGCCTTGGGTTCGACGGCGAAAGACCAACAGGAAAACACTCCCGTCGCGCAGGACGGCCCGCATTCGCCATCATCCGCCAAGTCTTACGCCTCGGTTTTCGCTGCCAAGCTCGTGGAAACGGTCAAAGAACCTATGGTTTGGGCACCCATTCTCGCTTTCATTATCGTGCTGTGCGGCTTTCACATTCCTCAACTCATCGTCCACGCGTTTTCGCTGTTAGGACAAGCATCCGGGGGCGTCGCCCTGTTTGCCTGCGGGATTGTGCTTGCATCCGGCAAAATCAAAATCAACCGGTACATCTTGTTATTCGTATTCCTGAAAAACATCATGCAACCGGCCCTGGTCCTGGGTGGTTTGCGATGGATCGGCTATGGCAATCCCATTGCCAGCGAGGCGGTTCTGACGACGGCCATTCCGACCATGCCGATTGTGATTATGTTGGCTCTGCAGTACCGCACCGCACAAGCGGAGGCAGCCTCCGCCGTGTTCCTCAGCGTGATGGGCTCGGTGGTCACGATGGGGGTTTTCATCGCCCTAACCCACTAAACAAATGAACTCACCAACTAGAAACGGAGGATACAAATCATGACTCAAGTTGAATCTCTCGCCAAGTATGCCGCCCGCGCTTCCTTCGCCGACCTTTCGGCCGAATCGCGCAGGCAGTTACCAATTCATATTCTAGACTCGCTGGCTTGCAGCATCGCTGCACTGGGCGCGGGCCCGGTCGACGCATGTCGCGCCCAGGTCACGGAGTTCGGCGGTACCGGACCCAGTACGCTGATCGGCGGGGGACAAGCAAACCCTATCTACGCTGCGTTCTGGCACACCGCACTCGTGCGCTACGTCGATTTCATGGACAATTTCCTGGCCCCAACCGAAACCTGCCACACGGCGGACAATTTCGGGGTGGCGCTGACCATCGCCGACTACGTGGGCGGTAGCGGGCGCGATTTAATGCTCGCAGTCGCATTAGGCTACACGGTGCAATCCCGTTTGGTTGATCATGCCAACTTCATGAGCAGCGGCTTCGACCACACCTCACAACTGGCCTTCTCGCTCAACGCCGCCGCCGGCCGGCTGCTCGGTCTTAGCGAGCAGCAGATCGCGAACGCTATCGCGATGGCTGCGGTCAGCGATGCGTCCTTCGCCGTTGTTCGGGCGAAGCCGCTGTCGCAATGGAAGGGTCTTGCTTCGGCGCAGTCCGCGCTCGGTGCCATGAACACTTTGTTCCTGGCTCGTCGCGGAGTGCAAGGGCCGCTCCAGGTCGTCGAGGGCCCGCTGGGCATTGATCACCTCCTGAGAATGCAGATCAACATCGACTGGGACAAGCAGGGATATGAGGGCGTCGTGGAGAGCACGATCAAAAAATACAACTCTATGATCCATACGCAGTCCGCGGTCCACTGCATGGTCGAACTCGCCGGGCAGAACAAAATCGATCCCGACAAGGTTGTCTCGATTGAGGCAGACGTGTTCCAACTTGCATACGACTTCGCCGGCGGTGGTCTCTACGGCGTGGACAAAGTCATCCGTATCAAGGAGCAGGCGGATCACAGCCTGCCGTATCTGCTTGCGGTGGCCCTGCTTGACGGTAACGTGATGCCGGCGCAATTTAACCCGGAGCGCATCGTCAAGCCCGATGTCCAGAACCTGCTGAAGAAGGTTTCGGTCCGGCCGAATCATGAATTCACGGAAGTGTATCCCAAGAAAATGCCTGCCAAAATCATCGTGCGCCTGCAGGACGGGAAAGTGATTGAGCATGAGGTCCAGGACTACCCAGGCCTCGCTTCTCATCCGTTCACTTGGGAAGACGCCGTCCAGAAGTTCGACGCACTCGTGGCCGGTCGCGTCGACAAGGAGCTATCCGGCGAGATCAAGGATGCCGCTCGTTCGGCGGAAAACATCCAGGTGAGGGACTTGATGAAATTGCTCGGCTCCGTCAAGGCGGGCCAAGGGACGTCATCCTCACGGAAAGTAGCCTAATAAAACCACCGAGACAGATCACAAACCGACAAGGAGAGATTCAAATGGAGATTACATCCGACAGTGTTCGCGAAATCTTCAAGGGACTTGAAAATGGCGACGGAGCTGCCTTCTTCGAGCACGTGGCTGACAACGTGGACTGGATTGTGGAAGGGACCCACCCACTCGCTGGTCACTACTTCAGCAAGAAGGCATTCATAGAGGGCACCTTCGCCAAGTTGAGCCAGGTTCTCCCAAACGGCGCGCAGCTCCATGTGGAGGATTTGCTCGTAAAGGACGACGAGGCGGTAGTCGAACTTCACTCTTTAGCGACGGCGAAGAACGGCTTGCGCTTCGACAATCGCTACTGCTGGGTAGTCTATTTCCGCGACGGAGTCATTGTGCGGGTTCGTGCGTACCTCGACTCTGCGATGGTCGCCCGATTGTTCGAGGAGAATCCGATCGCGTGATCGGTTGCAACGGTCCCATTTCTACCGCCTCCAGCCGATCTGATGGAATAGCTGGCGTTCGTGATTGAACTGGGACCGTTTCACGCCCGGGAGTTTGAGTTCACAAATCACTGATCTGGCCGAAACAAATCTCGAGCGCTGAGTACAAGGGAAATCAGCGTGCTCGATGTCGCAAAGGTGTCGAATGGAACCCAACGCTAGCGTCACTCTTTCGAGGACTTATGGTGGGAATTCGAGCGGGTACGGCGATTTCGTTCTTTCTTCTGGCGTTCGCGAGCTGCGCTCTCGCTCAGAGTGCGCCTGGTTTGCCTAGCCAGCCGTGGCATTCAGCAGAGGAGCAAAGATTTGAAGTCGATGCGCGCCATTTTCATGATTCCAGATTCAACATCGATCCGACGAGGACTTATTCACTAGCGGAGTTGATAGATTTGGCTGAAGCGCACAATCCCGAGACTCGCGTCGCATGGGAACGTGCCCGTGCTCAAGCCGCAGCTTTAGGCGTTGCACGCAGTGAGTTGTATCCCACGGTGGCGGCGGCTGCTCTCTCTGAGACAAGCCGCTCGAATGTTCTGTTTGGAAATGAATTCTTCCCGCAGACGATCCAAGACTTTCAGGTCGGGCTCGATCTTAACTACACCGTCTTCGACTTCGGCGCCCGATCCGGTCGAATCAGTGCGGCGAAGGCGGAGCTTCTCGCGGCCAATTTCGCATTCAACGACACACATCGCAGCATCATTTACCAAGTAGAGCAAGCTTATTACCGACTGTTGAGTTCTGTAGGGCAGGAAGACGCTGCGCGAGCGAGCCTTGCCAACGCGCAAGCAGTGCAACAAGCCGCGGAAGATCGCTTGGCACACGGCCTCGCAACTTTGCCCGACGCATTGGAAGCTCGGAGTGCGACGGCGCAGGCAGACTATGATCTGCAAGCTGTACTCGGAGCTGAGGAGATCGGGCGCGGAGATCTGGCGACTGCGGTAGGGACCTCCGCGCCTGCTGTAATTCACGCCCAACCGCTCGATCAGGTCCCGACTCCCGAGTCGATTGGCGATACGGTCGATCTGGCGATCAACCGGGCACTCGAACAACGTCCCGACCTGATGCAACAGGTGGCTGCAATAAGGTCCGCAAATGCAAAGGTGCAGGAAGCGCGGGCCGCATACTATCCTGCGCTGAGCGTCAATGCCACGCCAGCCGCGCAAGCCGTGTACGGGCTGCAACAGCCAAACCCGTGGACGCACACCGGAGACTTGGTCGGCGGAGTGACTTTGAATCTCCAATGGACGGTGTTTGACGGAGGCGCAAGACGGAACCGACTGGCACAAGCGCGGGCTAACGTTCACGCGGCAGAAGCACAAGCGATTGTTGCCCGCAACCAAATCGCCGATGAGGTTTGGACCGCTTATTCGAATCTGAACACGGCATTTCGGCAGCGGCAGGCAGCGCTCGCTCTCTTGCAAGCGGCCGATCAGTCTTACAGTGCCGCGCTGGAATCGTACAACTATGGTGTACGCAGCTTGTTAGACGTAACCGCGGCCCAGCGGACACTTGCGCAAGCCCGCTCGGCCGACGTACTGGCGCGCACGCAGGTGCTCACCGCGCTCGCAGACTTGGCTTTCCGAACCGGGGATTCCATTCAGCCCAACAAGGCGAGGTCTCTACCATGACTGGAGACGGTAACCAAAGATTTGTGCGCTATCCAATCGCCTTCGCTCCCTTGCTGCTTACAGGTTGTGGACGAGCGCCCGCCGTGGACATCCTGGGTTCATTCTTTCCCGCTTGGCTCATTTGTTTAGTGGTGGCGATCTTGTTTACCGCTGTCGGCCGATTTGTGCTTTTGCGATTCAACATGAATGTTGCTTTACCCGTCATCTTCTATCCGAGCTTTACCGCCTTTTTCACATTCGCACTGTGGCTAGTCTTCTTTCACTAGTCAAGAAGAGCAACTATGGCCGTTGACACGAATACGAGACCCCAAAGGCTGCTCAGCCGCCGACTGAGTATCGGCTTCGCACTGGCGGCAGCGGTGCTCGGCGCAGTGGCCCTTTATCGCACGAATCACTATCCACGCACAGATGATGCGGCAGTTTTTGCAAACTTCATCGGGATTGCGCCCCAAGTAGATGGACCCGTCATCCGCCTGAACGTGCGTGACAATCAGTTCGTGAAAAAGGGCGAACTACTCTACGAGGTCGACGATCGTCCGTACCAGTATGCCCTTGAAACAGCCATTTCCAACCAGGAGGCGCTCGAAGGTCAAATTGTCGACGAGCAGCGAAGGATAGCAGCATTGGTCAGCGCGGTTTCTGTTTCGCAAGCAAAGATCCATAGTGCTGAGGCTGACGTCGCGAATTCGGAACAGGGTGTCAACAGGGTGCGAGCCGAGTGGACATATGCAAGCAACAATCTGCATCGGCTAGAGCCGCTGCTGACCAAACAATTTGTCACAGTAGATCAAGTGGATAGAGCAAAGACCTCGGAAGTTGCGCAGGCAGAGGCCCTGAGGCAGGCAGAGTCACGGCTGCAACTGTCGCGGGCCGAATTAAACTCTGCTCTCGCGCAACACGAGCAAGCACAGCACGCCGTCACCACGCTCGAGCCGCTCATCAACCAGCGTGGAGCAAAGTCTGCGGCGGTAAAGCAAGCTCGTTACGATCTGGGCAACTGTCGCGTTTACGCACCATTCGATGCTCGTGTAACGAATCTCACAATTTCTGAAGGCGCCTATGCCCACGTGGGCCAGCAATTGTTCACACTGATTGACGCGCGCACCTGGTGGGCAATCGGCAACTTTCGTGAAGGCCAGCTCAAGCGCATCACACCTGGAATGCACGCTGAGGTTTACGTGCTGTCGAGGCCCGACCTGCATTTTTCAGGCGTAGTTGACAGCGTAGGTTTCGGCGTCACACCGGACCCGGACGTTGTTGGCACCTTACAACCCGGTCTCCCGGACGTCCCGAGAACTCTGAACTGGGTCCATTTGGCCTCAAGATACCCCGTTCGTGTGCGCGTATCCAACCCACCTTCTGATTTGTTTCGAATTGGTGAGTCAGC
>DATNLE010000066.1:0-9872 GCA_035603035.1 Candidatus Acidiferrales bacterium
CGACGTCGCGGTTATAGGCGTGAATCGCATTCTCGTTCTGCTCTAGCCACTCGCGTTTACGAAGCTGCCGCAACTCATGCTCGACGGCCGCCTCCAGCGTTGCCGACAGATTGATCTGTCCGTTGCGCGCCGCCTGCAGCAGATCTGCAGAAATCGAAACATTCACCGCTTTCTTAATGCGGCGTGCGGTGGGCATTCGAGGCTCCATTTGTAGGCCCATATGGCATGCGCATAGTCTATGCGCATTATTCCTGCGCATCAAATAATTGGAATTGCACAGGATTTCACCTTCAACTCGTGGCTGAGGAGACCGGTTTCTAAGGAGCCAATCGGGCGCCTTTAACTCTGGGCGGCGGAAGCGTCTGAAGTATCTGCGTTAGGATGCGGGCGAACGCCGCCAGAAAGCTGACACTCGTTTGACGCTAGAATCCTTTGCGCTTAAAGGCAGGGAGTTGATTGATGGCGACCTTTAGCACTACCCACAAAGAAAAATTGCGCTGGATTTTTCATGGATCCCAGGGGTTACGGGCTGGCTGGAGCATTCTGATTTTCGCAGCGCTTCTAGCACCCGCGGTGTTCATCGCCAATATCGTGATGCGCCACCTCCCGTCGCTTCGCGAAGGCCAAATTGCACTTGGCGACTCGCTCATATTTGAGGCTGTTCAGCTTGTGGCAATCCTCGGAGCCATGGCGATCACGGCATGGATCGAGGGTCGGGATGTTTGGGCCTATTATGGGTTGGCCGGGCGTCGCCCGATTGCCAAGCTGCTGTTTGGATTGGGCGGCGGCTTTGTTTGCCTGTCGCTTGTGGTGATGGCACTGAATGCCGGCGGCTATCTCGTGTTCGATGGAAGGGCTTTGCAGGGCCTGGCAGCGCTTGGGTACGGCTTGTTTTGGCTCCTGGATTTCATGATGGTCGGGATACGAGAAGAGGCGCTTTTCCGTGGCTATCTGCAATCGACTTTGACACGCGGAATCGGGTTTTGGCCGGCCGCAATCCTTCTTTCGTTGTTGTTTGGCGCGGGACATCTGCCAAATGCAGGAGAGAACGTCCCGGGCATCATCGGGGTGATGGTGCACGCGCTGTTCTACTGCCTATTGTTGCGGCTGAGCGGCTCGCTATGGTTGGCGATAGGATTTCATGCTGCCTGGGACTGGGCGCAATCTTATTTCTATGGCACGCCGCAAAGCGGCCATGTCATGCAGGGTCATTTGTTCATGACCCACACGAGGGGTGACGTGCTCATGAGCGGAGGCGGCGCGGGGCCGGAGGGGAGTTTGCTCGGGCTACCTGCGCAGGCAATCGGACTGTTTGTGTTTCTCTGGGCGGTGAAGCGTGCCGGGCTATTCCTTCGAGGCTGGGATGGCCCGGGAGCTCCTGCACAAGCCCCAGTGACGCAGTCGTTACCCGACGAGTGATTACTACGTTTGCCGTCGGTTCCGAAAGTGAAACGCGCCGTCGTGTTGGGACTCTCGCTGGCTGGTGTTTTAGCTGGACCAAAATGGCATATGACGCCTGTTCCCAACAGCTCGGTGATTCCGTAAATGCTTGTTGGTGTCCCGGTTGGCCAAACTTGAAGAGCGGTATAACCATGGTTATACTATGAACATGAAAACCGCGATTTCTATTCCGGATTCTCTCTTCGAAGAGGCGGACCGGCTCGCAAAAAGGCGGGGCTGGTCGCGTAGCAAGCTTTATGCGAATGCCGTGACTGCATATGTCAACAGCGAGAGATTTTCCGGTGTTCGTGAAAAACTCGATTCCGTGTACGGTGCTACCGAGAAAGACTTCGCCATCGATCCACTCCTTGCAGATGCGCAGGCGCAATCCCTGCCAAGAGAGAAGTGGTAGTGCGGAGAGGCGAGATTTGGTGGGCCTCGCTTAGCGAGCCTCAAGGCTCTGGGCCGGGGTACCGCAGACCTGTATTGATCGTGCAGTCGAATGAGTTTAACGAAAGTGCAATCCGCACGTCAGTCTGCGCGGCGATGACCTCGAACATGCGACTGGCTGACGCCCCTGGCAACGTTCGCCTGACGCGCCGCGCCAGCGGCCTGCCGCAGGAATCGGTCGTTAACGTGTCGCAGCTGATCACGCTCGACAAACAGAGGCTGACCGAGAAGGTCGGTCGTCTGCCTGATGAAGCCCTGCATGATGTGGAGGCGGGGATAAGGCTGGTGCTTGCGCTATAGGGTCGTCACAACATGCACGCATATCTGCGAATGAAGACGACGCTTTTCGCCTGATGTCGGGAAATCTCAAGGGTGGCCTACGGTGCGAAGGGGGATTGGAAAGCAAACGGAGCAGTTGTCTCACACAGCCCTACGTTGCCCCACATACCACGAAAATTCACACGCTAATCACACTTGAAATCCGCAATTGCACCAAACCGCTTGCTTTAAAGGTAGCGCTGCCCGCGTGGGTTCGATTCCCGGTTTTCGTGCATTAGTGCGCTAGTGCGCAGGTTGCCGCTGGCGTGCAAGGGCAGGGAAGTGGAGTGCCTCCGTGCCGATAGGAGGCCGGTTCACTCGAAAGTTTTGACTTTGATCCGTGTCGGTAGTACTTTTTGACTACCCAGTGATGCAGGGCGTCAATCCATGTCTGCTACCAGCCTCAAGCTTCCCGAAGGTCTCAAGCGTCGAATCGCACGGCTCGCGGGCGCCGCCAATAAAACAGCGCACGCCTTTATGGTCGAGGCATTGAGCCAGGAGGCAGATCGGGCGGAGATTCGCGAGCGATTCGCGAAGGATGCGGCCATTTCCGAGACGGAAACCATGGAAAGCGGCAAGGCTGTTCCGTTAGCAACCGCATTTGATTATCTCGAGGCCCGCGCGCAAGGAAAGCCTGTCCGCCGCCCGCAAGCGCGGAAATGGCGCGCGTCCAGATAACGACTCGAGCGCTCGCGGACCTCGAGCGCTTATTCCACTTCCTTGCGGAAGACAATCCAAAGCTGGCGCGTGAGCGGATGCTCAGCGTCCGGCAAGCCTTCGAACTACTCGCGGATCATCCATTGCTGGGCCGACAAGCCGAAGACGGCCGACGGGAGTTAATCCTCTCGCGTGGCCGGTTCGGTTATGTCGCGAAATATCGTTGGGTTCCCGCCAAAGATGTCGTGCTGATTCTTGCAGTTCGACATCAACTGGAGGCGGGGTACAGAGAGGAATAGGGTTGGCAATGTCGCGGCGAAATCGCGGTACGCCATCTGACACGTTCGCGGGTGCGGGAGTTTGCTCTCGTATCCCTACGTTGCCCCACATACCTCGAAGATTCACACGCTAATCACACTGGGCATCAGCAATCGCAATAAACCACTTGTTTTAAAGGGTCGGCAGCGCCTTCCCCGTGAGTTCGATTCCCATCGCCCCTCCATTTTCTCCAAAATGTTGGTCCCGCATGCTCGAGACCATTGCCGCCGCAGTCTGGCTCTGCTAACAATGCACCAGACGCTTCGGATGCGGTTGGACATAACATAAAAGAACGCGCCTTCTTAGGGCCGCGTGAATAACGGGAGATAACATGGATGTTCGAGTGCTGGCTGTAATTGCCGCGCCTTTACTTACCCTGTCCTTCAATGCGTCCGCGGCCATCAATGACTGGACGGCAATCGGTCCGAGCGGCGGCGCCGTAAATAAAATTGTCTATAGCCAGAATGGCAACACGGCGTACATGGCCGCAGCCGGCGGCTACTACCGTTCTCAAGACAGCGGCGTTTCGTGGCAGATCGTCAAGTCGGATTTCCTCAATGCGCCTGTGGACGTGTCAATCGATCCGTCCGATCCGACTCGAGTTTACGTGGTCGCCCAGAACGCCCCCTGCCTGTATGTGAGCGCGGATGGCGGCGCGACCCTCGCTGCGAATACCGCATTGCCGAGTGCAGTTACGCAAGCCCGCCAGATCGCAGTCAGCAAGGACGGCACGACGCTGTATCTGAGCAATGATGGGCGGATATTTTACAGTCCGGACCGCGGGCAAACATGGCTGGAGCGCACTGCAATCTCGGGGGATGCGACAACCAGCGTATTCAAATTGCTGATCGATCCCACTGATCCGAAGACGCTTTACGCAGCGGTGGCTACGGCCTCGACGGCGAGTGAGGGGATCTTCGCGACCCATGATGGTGCCCAGTCGTGGCAGCAGTTGACTTCAGGCGCAGAGGGCGCGAGCTTGACGCAGGATCTCGCGATCAATCCGACCAATCCTGCGCAAATTTGGTCCGCGCAATATGACGGGATTTGGGTGAGTGCGGATCGCGGTTTGCATTGGAGCAATGTCTTTTCGACAATCATGTCTGCCATCGCGATTGATCCCACCAATCCAGCGATCCTCTATGCGGGGACACCGTACGGCAAGGTGTACCGGTCGGTGAATGCCGGAGTGAGCTGGGGGGATGTGAGCGGCAACATCTTGGCAGGCGAGAATCTTCACCTGACTGTTAATCCGGCTGCACCCACACAGTTGCTAGCGGGCGGAATGGCGGGAGTGTCAGGCTCGAGTACGTCGGGCACCACCTGGGTCTCACAGCAAATGGGATTCAACGCCACCGCGGTAACCAGCTTTTCGGCAGATCCCACTGCGGATCGGATCTACGTGCACCTACGTAGCAATGGAGTGTTCTACACAGTCTCAGGCGCAACGACGATCCTACCGGTGAACAATGACGCTCTCCTGCATCTGTCGACTCTCCCGACAATCGATGTGACGGCAATTTTGGCCCAGCCGGGTCGGCTGTTCGCGTCGTTAAACAATGGACTCACATTTTCAACAGATGGAGGGACTACCTGGGCGCCCGAGGTCGAGGTTCTGCCGCCCACGGGGTCGGAACAAATATTTCACATGACGAGTACGCCTGCCGCGCCCCAGAGCATTTTAGCCTCATCGAGCGGCCCAACTGCCAAGTCCTCGGATGGTGGGGCCACCTGGCAGGCAGTTAGCGGCTTGCCAGCCAACAGCAGCGTACCAGCCCAGACGTCGGCGCCCAATCTGCTTTTCGCTCCCTCGGATCCCGCTATCGCGTATGCTGCCGTCTACTCAAATGTCGCCGCCTTAGGTGTGTACAAGTCAACGGACTCTGGAATTAGCTGGTCCGCAGTGAACCAGAATCCTGTCTCGAGCGCTCAAAGTTTGCTGGCCGTGGATCCGGGTAACGCAAGCATCGTTTATGGGTCAGGAGCGTCATCGAGCGAGGCCTTGCTAAAAAGCGTCGATGGCGGCGTTACGTGGTCCACTTTGACGTGGAACATCTCCGCATCGGCCGATACTCCCAACGTGCTGACTATCGATCCCGTACATCCCAATGTCCTGTACGCGGCGAGCAACGAGCGCATTGGACGTTCGGTCGATGGGGGCTCATCGTGGGAAACGCTGCGAGGTTCGAGCCTGCCGCTTTGGATCCCCAGCACATTGATAGCGGATCCGAACCGGCCAGAAAGTTTGCTGGTGGGCACTGACGGGGCCGGTGTGCAGCAAATTACTATTGCGCCCGATCTAACGCTCGCGGTGACTTCGCCGACGAGCCCTCTCGCGCTCGGCGCTGCCGCGACCTACACCTACACGGCTACTAATCAAGGACCGTTTGATGCGACCGGCGTCAAAGTCACCGTACAACTGCCGTCCTCCGCGCAAGGCGTAACCGCTTCCGCGAGCGGCGGTAGCTGCGTGGTCTCCGGTATCGCCGCCAGCTGTATATTTCCGATCGTGCGGAAAGGCGCGAACAGCAGCCTGACGGTCACGGCCGTGGCTCCCAGCGCGGGAGCCTTTCAGGTGTCCGCCGACGTTGTTGGCGACCAGCCCGATTCTGATCCAAGCGACAACGCGGTGAGCTCAAGCGCAACGGTTACAACAATTGCCGACATGTCGGTGACCGCGACCGGCAATGCGACAGCGCATGTCGGCGATGCAGTCAGCTATACGCTGGTCGCGACCAATGTCGGGCCAAATGTCGCACCGGCTGCCCAACTGTTGTTCCAGCTTGCCGCAGGGTTGACGCCCGGGACCGTGACCTCCGCCGATTCGACCTGCACCAGTGGAGCTTCGGGACAAGTCACCTGCAATCTCAACGATCTTGCCGTCGCGAAAGCGGTGACCGTTACGGTCAATGCAACAGCTGCAGCCGTGGGTACGCAAACCTCAACGGCTGCCGTGACCAGCGGTGCCACCGACTTGGTGAGCACAAACAATTCTGCAAGCGCGACCACGACCGTCAGCGCGGTGCCGCCGCCGGCGAACAGCGGCGGAGGCGGTGGAGGAGGCGGTGACCTGTCACTCTTCGAAGTGCTCGCGCTGGCATTGATTTTCCTCGGTTCGCTCCTAAGAAGTCGGGCGCCGGGGAAAATTCACAGGCTAATCACACTTGGCATCCGCCATCGCATCAATTCGCTTGTTTTGAAGGCTCGGAAGAAACGCCCGTGTGGGTTCGATTCCCATCGCCCGCTCCACTTTTCGTTGTCTGGCGTGTCCCTGCGTTGTCCCAGGACGTGACGTAGTCTATCGCCCAGTTCCCACAGTCTCGATGCGGTCGCAACCGTTCCTTTGATCGAATACGCAGAACGCTATGGCGGGACCTATGCCGTTTTGCGGTTATCTACGAGTAGCACTACCCGTTGGGGAATGCGGGGTCGAACATTCAGGATGTCCCTACGTGTAGGGGCCCAAGGCCCCAATCAAGAGCGCTAATCGCTGAAGGGGATATGCATGAAGGGGTTGGCAGCATTGACGGTGATTGCCGCAGTCCAGACTCATGCGGCGGATGTTCCTGCGCAGCAACCCAAGCCCAGCATTAATCCAGTGCCGCTCGAGATTCCGTTTGCGTCGCCCAATGCCGCCGGGGTTACCGTGGAGAGCGCGCCGAGCGCCTGGGGTGGCGCGCGCAGCGGCAGCGAACCAACCCTTTCGGATCGCGTCGTCGATTACAAAATCAACGCCACGCTTGATCCGGTGGCGCATACCGTTAGCGGGCAGGAGAAGCTCACCTGGCGTAATCGCAGTGACCGTCCGATTAGAGTGATCTACCTGCACCTGTACTTGAACGCATTGGAGAGTCAGGGCAGCACCTTCCTCACCGAGGAGCAGCGCCGCGGCTTCAATTGGCGCGACGGCGGTTTGCAGATCGGCACGGGGCAGTGGGGACATGTCGAGCTGCGGTCGATCTCCCAATCTGGGCAGCCTGCGCAGGTCTCCTACGTACATCCTGACGGTGGACCCGATACCGACCACACGGTGATGCGGGTTGAATTACCCACCGCTGTCCCACCCTTAGGCAGCACTGCGCTAGAAATCGATTTCCTCGACCAGCTACCGCGCGTGGTTGCCCGCACCGGCTACTTCGGGAGTTTCCATTTGATCGGTCAGTGGTATCCGAAAATCGGTGTTTTGGAACTGCCCGGAGAGCGCGGAGCGACCGAAGTGCGCTGGAACGTGCATGAGTTTCATTTGCACAGTGAGTTCTACGCCGACTATGGCAGCTTTGATGTGCATCTGACCGTTCCCAAAGGTTATGTCGTTGGCGCCACGGGCGAGGAGACCGGAGCCGCAATAGAGAGTGGCGCGGCCGTGACACACCATTTCGTTCAGGACGATGTGCACGATTTTGCGTGGACTGCGGACAACCGCACGGCCCAGCCCCTCGAGGGAACATATCAAGGACCTGGCAGCCCCGCTGTGAAGATCAAGGTTCTCTATCCACCGGAATACGCGTCCAATGCAGCGCCAGTGCTCAAAGGAATTCTGGATTCGCTCGCGTATTTTTCGCGCACTTTGGGGCCCTATCCCTACAAGACCGTCACCGCGGTGATACCGCCCTATAACGCGGGAGGTGCCCGCGCAATGGAGTATCCGACGTTTTTCACCACGGAGCACTTCAAGGATCCGGATCCCGGGACCATCGATGCGATGACGTTGGACTACGCCACGATTCACGAATTTGGGCATGGATACTTCTACGGCATTTTGGGCTCGAATGAATTTGAGGAACCCATGCTTGATGAAGGTTTGAATCAGTACTGGGACGTGCGCATGATCGATGAGCGTCATCACTTGAATCACGAGCCTTTGCAGGTGACGACAACTTGGGCGCGGCGCCTCGGCATAGCACCGCGTGTCGTCACCGGGTTCGAATTTGAACTCAATGTTGCCGCCGTTGACGATCCGGCCGAAGGCGTGGGCGAGAACTCATGGAATCGCCTGTCTTCGCGCAGCTATTTCAGCACCTATCATCGCACGGCGATCCTGATGCACGATTTGGAAACGCGTTTGGGCGTTCCCACCCTGGAAAAGGCCATGCAGGCCTATTATCAACGCTGGAAATTCCGCCACCCCAGTATCGCGGATCTGCGCGAGTCCCTGGCTGAATCATCCGGGCAACGCGCAACGGTTGAAGCGGCCTTCAATCAACAGGTCTATGCTGCCGCTAAAATTGATGACTCGATCGACACACTGGTGACCGATGAAGTTCTGCCGCAGGCCGGCATGCAGTTTGTCGATGGCAAATGGATCGAACGGACCCGGGCGGACGTTGCTTCGGATATCAAGCAACAACGTGCTGAATGGAAAAAAGCGCATCCGAATACCGACCCGGAATTCGGGCCCTTTGCCTATCGAACCACGGTAACGCTTGGGCGCGGCGGTGCCGCGGTGCCCGAAACGGTGGTGGTGCACTTCGCAGACGGTACCAGCGAAACGGTCGAGTGGAATGACACCCGCCGTTGGCAGCGATATACCTGGCTGAAACCGTCCCGCGCGACCTATGCCGAGTTGGACCCCGGGCAAACTCACCTACTCGACGCAAATCGTCTCAACAACAGCCGCGTTACCGATGCTGAAGTCGGCGCCAATTCGCCCGACATGCCGCCGAGCTTCTTGCAGCGGGTACTGGCGGCAATCGCCGGGGGTCCCGCCTCGCGCCGGTTAAGCGCGGATTTCGCAGCAGCCCTGCAGAGCGCGCTGACACTCATAAGTACCCTATGAGTTTGGTTGTGCACGCGGGATTAAGATCGCTCCAGTCCTGGCGCATCATCCTGCTGTGGGCCGCGTTCACTCTGGTCCCCACCGCAGTGGTGAGCCTGCCTCTCGGCAGCTGGTTGTCCGCACAGCTCGATCACTCGGCTTACGCGGGTGCGTGGGCGCGTACCTTTAACGTCACCGAAGTGCGTGAGTTGGTGGTGAACGCAACGGATATGGCACCCATGTTGCAAAGTACGCTGCTGATTTCGCTTTTGTTCACCCTGATATTCTCTCCCTTTCTCACCGGCATGATCGTGGCATCGTCAAGGGAAAAGCAGGTGCTGGGGTTTGTCGCCCTCGTTCAGGGCGGCGCGCGCGAGTACGGCCGAATGCTGCGGACAATGCTTTGGTCGGTTGTGCCACTGGGCATCGCCGGGGTCCTCGGGGCGTGGACTTTGCATATGGCTGACGAGCGGGCGGAAGCCGCGGTTTTAGAATCCCAGGTTTCCCGCGAGCATCTGCTCTGCATAATCATTTTGACGGCACTGCTTATCGTGGCGCACGCCACCGTCGAAGCCGGCCGCGGGCAATTTGCCCTCGATCTCCGGCGTCGATCCGCGGTCAAGGCCTGGTGGCGCGGCGTGCGGCTCGTGTTGACCCGTCCGGTGGCAACACTGGGATCCTATTTCTTGATCACTGCGGTCGGATTGATCTTGGCAGCACTGTTCGGAATCGCCCGGATCAACTCGCCGCATGCGACCTTCGCCGGATTCCTCGCGTCTTTGGCGTTGACTGAGTTGATCGCGGTCGCGGCGATCTGGATGCGCATCGCTCGCCTACTGGCGCTGATCCAAATCGCCAGAGCACCCGCACGCTTACCACGAGAGCAGTCGTCTCTAGTCCTACGTTGCCCCACTTACCGCGAAAACATGCGGCG
>DATNLE010000134.1:0-1276 GCA_035603035.1 Candidatus Acidiferrales bacterium
TTTCGATCTGGATCCTTGATCCGACAGGGCATGGCTACCGCGCCATAGTGTGCCAGGACGTCGCGATAGAGAGGATTCAGAGTGGGATCGTAGATGTCAGGGACGAGCACGCCCTCGCGCAAATTATCCAGGACGACGACCCGTGTTGCGCCACCCAGTCGACGAAATGCTTTCTCATGTAACTCGGCCCAGATGCGCGAACTGGAACGGAAGGTCAGAAAGCGTGCCGCCTTGCGGCTACAGCCCAGCACCATCACGAACAGTCGGGTGCGTCGATATTTTCTGGTCTGCGGATCACGGACCATGGCGCCCGTACCGTAGTCCACTTGGGACTCTTCTCCTGGTCCCGTCAGAATCACCGCGCGTGGCTGCAGTGGCTGGTTTCCACGCAACTTGCGCACGTAGCGCTTGACCGTCTGATAGCCACCGTCGAACCCATTCTCCGCGACCAGGTCTTGCCAGATTGCGGTGGCATCCCGACCGCGGCTCAGACCTAACTCGATGGCTTCACGAAACGGCTCGCAGGCACTGGCGGATGGAATCCGCTTAGGATTTTCTACTTCCAGGCCTGCCAACTCCACGCCAAACCCGGTGGTCACCTCATTGGCATTGGCCGGTTTTGAAGTTGCCTTTGCTTTTCCCTTCGAGGAAAGGTTTTCGGGGTTGGGGTTGGCGTTGAGGTTGATCGTGGGAGTCGGCTTTGCCGCTTCCGACCCGGTGGTCACCTCGTTCTCGTTGGCCGGTTTTGCCGGCGGTCGCCGTCCCCATACGCCCGGCGGACGCACTCCGATCCCGGCCGCTTTCAGATAGGCTCCGGCGGTCTCGCGACGCACCCCGGTCTCTTGCTCGATGCGCCGCAGTGGCCATCCGAGTCGTCCCAGGGCAATCACTTGTTGTTTTTTCGCTTCGTTCAAGACGTTGCTCATATCGACGAAGGCTACATGCCTCACGCCGAAATCAACGTCCCGGGCCTCATTCTCGTTGGCCGGTTTTCAGGTGACCCTCATTGGCCGGTTTTGGGTGACCCCTGAGGATCTCCTCCAGCCGAGCCTCGCAAGGAATTTTCCAATGATCATGGCAATTCTGCTGATCCGGCAGATTGATAGAGCCTGCCGCAGCCGCGAAAACTCCGCTTCATGAAAGGGATTTCGAAGTTCGGGAATTATGCGTGAGTGTGCTGGAAAGCGCCGTCGAAACAGATGACAGCTTACGATTTAGGGATTCTCGGTTGACTGGCGATCTCGGCTGATTGCCAAATCCAAGTCCGCACCATCGC
>DATNLE010000176.1:0-2609 GCA_035603035.1 Candidatus Acidiferrales bacterium
TTCAGCGCTCTGGCCGAAGCAGAGTTGCCGGTGGTCTGTGTTGAGACGCGGCACATGCAGGCGGTGCTGAAGGCACAGATCAACAAGACGGACCGCAACGATGCGCGCGGCATCGCGCAGATGATGCGGGTGGGGCTTTACCGCCCGGTGCATGTGAAGACGCTACGCAGCCAGAAACTGCGGATGATGCTGACCCATCGCAAGTTGCTTCAGTCGAAGGCCATCGCCATCGAGAACGATCTACGGGGTACTTTACGCAACTTCGGTCTCAAGGTCGGCATCGCCGGGAAGACGAAGTTCGAGGCCCGCATCAAAGAGCTGGTCGAGAACCTCCCCGACTTGGCCGAGTTGGTCGAACCAATGCTCGTTGTCCGGCGGACGCTGCGCGAACAGATCGTCATCCTGCATCGCCGTTTACTGGCCATCGTCCGGGACGATGAGGTGTGCCGGCGCTTGATGACGACCCCCGGTGTCGGTCCGGTGGTGGCGCTGACCTATCGCGCCACTGTCGACGTGCCTGCTCGGTTCCGAAAATCCAAGTCAGTCGGCGCGGTATTTGGACTGACGTGTTCCAAGTATCAATCCGGCGAGATCGATTGGAGCGGCAGAATATCACGCTGCGGAGATGAAATGATGCGGGTCATGCTCTACGAAGCGGCCCAGGTCATGCTGACCCGCACCAACAAGTGGTCGTGGCTCAAGGCCTGGGCGATGCAGATCGCCAGGCGCCGCGGTATGAAAAAGGCGATCGTGGCTCTGGCACGCCGCTTGGCCGTGATCCTGCACCGCATTTGGGTTGACGGCACCGAGTTCCGATGGACCAGGGAACAGGCCGTAGCAGCATGAAAACCCTGCAGGATCACATCCGATAGGAGGAAACTCGAGCTCCACCCTGCGGTGGAATGATGTCCCTCGCGGGACGATGGATGAGGTGAGTTCGCCCAATCGCTTGGACCTGCCGTTCATTACAGCAAGGCCGCTCGGTAGATTGTTCCGCCTCGTCGTCGACTCCCATGATGGAAGGGCCTGGTGCCGATTCCGAAGAGAAGCACGAGCCCGTGAGCGACATCGACACTGCTGTGGTGGTGGTTGGTCTGAAAGCGCTTGACCCTGAATGGCCGATTAGAGAAGCGATTGACCGATGCTGTCGAAAAAGTCTTTTTGGGCGCATAAATTTTTCTAGAGGCGCTGATGCGATGGTCCGAAAATGATGTAGGGGAACACATTATCTATCTATCGGATTTCCAACCGGCAGCCTTCGTAAGTTCTTTATGAGCCACTGCACTCCCGAATAAGGGTTTCGACGGGCTCACAGGTAAAATTTTCGGTCAGGTCGTTTTTGCCTTTTTCGACAGCATCGACCCTTCTCGGACAGAGCGGACGCGGATGACTTGCCAGAGTCCGCTATGCCCCAATAGCGAACAAATTTCTCAGCGCAGCGACGCGAAGGGCCACAAACGGACATGCCTACATGGCAACCGATGCGCGGCCACACCGTGCCGCCTTTCAGCGTTACCTATTCTGCCGCTACTTGAGCACCGTGTTCGTGTGTCCCTTCTCGACGATGTCGATAACGAGCAGCCTTGTCGGCTCCTCTCCTGCATTGGCGCCAGTGTGCCACCGCCCCACCGACTCCAACACGAAGTCTCCTGACCGATACGTCTTGCTTTGACCGGTTTCGGTGTCCGTCACGCGCAAACTTCCCGACAAGATGTAACCGTATCGAGGATACGGATGTTCGTGCTCTGGAAGGTGCGCCCCACGGGGAATTTCGAAGATAGACGCTACCAGTTCCGCATCCCTTTGGGGCAATACGATCTTCTGCCCATCAGACGTAGTCGTCGTCGAGAGCAATTGCTTAATGGCGACGTCCGTTTGCTGCTGCGCGAAGGCCGTTGAAGTAAGCGATGCCATTAATCCGACGGCCAGACATTGCGGGCCGCCGAACAAGGCAATTCTACGCCACAGTCGGCGCGTCTTGGTGGATATAACTCCGGAGAATCTACTCATTGTGAGCGGCTCTGAGTTTGGTGTGATCAATCAGGAATGTTCAATGTGCGCACGAAGGTTCGCAGCCATCAGACGGTGGTCACACCGTAGCGTGCGGCCGGAGCGGAGCGTGACAGGTTCTGGAACAGCGCCTGACGGGCTCGGTCGAACGCATCCCATTGCTCCTTGTCGACCAGAGAGGGCGCGGTTGCGAATTCGCCCTGATCAAAGCCGGATAGGGCGGCATCGACCATGGCATCGGCCGACATCACCATCTCCTTCGGCAGGTTCTCAACCGGCATGCCGTTGTTGGCCCAGCTGTCGGTCGCGATTACACCCGGGAGCACCACTTGAATGCGCACGCCCTTGTCTGCCAACTCGTGCTTCAACGACTGGCTGAAGGCCAGCACGAAGGCCTTGGAGGCGCCGTAGACGCCGTTCAGCATCTCGGGACCGATTGCCACGCCGGAAGACATGTTAATGATCGAGCCGGCGCCGCGTTCCACGAACTTCGGCGCCGCAGCGTAGGTGAGACGCATCAGGGCGTCGACGTTTACAGTGATGACGTCACTCATGGCTTCGACATTGGAATTTAGCAGCGGGGTCACTGGGCCTAGGCC
>DATNLE010000178.1:0-1426 GCA_035603035.1 Candidatus Acidiferrales bacterium
TAGAGCACTTACTGGCGGCTCTGCAACGGCAGAATGCGCTCGCTACCAACGCTGGTCTGTGCAAAATTGACCACACCTACGCATACCACGCCGTTTGACGATGGGGGCTAGGAACATTAAGGCCCCGTCAGCGTTATTGGATTAGGGTAGGGCGGTAGCGTTTTTGCTGTTTCCGCTATTTTCCATTTGCTGAAGCAGAACAGCGTCAGGCACATGGGCCCTCGCTCCTTATACGGCGTCCGTATCCTCTTGGACCCGCAACGAGGTCGCAAGACGGAGCCCCTAGAGCATTTCCCGATTAGGTTAGGTGTATCCCGAGTTCGCGAGATAAGCGTGGCATTCTTCTTTGGAAACACCTTTGAGAAAAGAGGCGATTGCTCTCCAAAGCTCCTCAACGGTGCGCGCCTTCATTTTGCGTAAGAATGATTTGAGTCTTGCGAAGAGTTGCTCGATGGGATTGAGATCCGGGCTGTAGGCTGGCAGGAAAACAGCACGCGCGCCGCGAGCCTCGATTGCTTCTTCGACCCCGTCGACTTTATGAGTGGAAACATTGTCCAAATAGACGATCTGACCTTTCTTCAAAGTTGGAGCAAGAATCTGTTCAACATAGGCCAAGAAGTGGGGGCCGTCCATTGGGCCATCCAGCACAAACGGGGCGGTGATGCCATCATAGTGCAGCCCGCATATGAAAGTCGTGGTTTTCCAGTGGCCGTGTGGCACCTTATCAACGAGCCGCTTGCCTCGCGGAGCCCTGCCATAGAGGCGGGTCATTTTGGTGGTGGCGGCGGTCTCATCGATGAAGACAAGTTGCTTCGGATCAAGGATTAGCTGTTCTTTTCGCAAGGCCTTACGGGCCGCGGCAACGTCGGGCCGATCTTGTTCCGCCGCGTGTATGCTTTTTTTTAAAGGTCACGTTGATGTGATGGAGAAATCGAGAAATCGCCGATTGGCTCACGTTCACGTATTCTTTAGCCAAACGAACTTGAAGCTCCGCAAGAGTACTATCCGGTTGTTCGGCCACGAGCTCCTTAACTCGAGCTGTGTGGTCCTCAAGCGCGAACGTCTTATACCCGCCAAACTTGTCTGGTCTGACACTGCCCGTTTCGCGCTTGCGCTTGATGAATCCGCCAACAGTACTCAAAGCCATGTTGTACAACTCGGCAACTTCCACACGGGTACGGCCGGCTTCGATCGCAGCCACGACACGTTCGCGCAAATCATCGGAATAAGGCTTCCCCATTCATGACTGGCCCCCTTGTACCAGTGGGGATGTTGAATCTGATTCGTGCCGTCATGTGAATCCACAATCGATTCAACCTTTTCGTCAAGTGCTCTAGCAGGCTTGGTGATGGAAAATGCCAGGAGGCATCCATGCCAACTATCGCTCTCGTTGACGACGTCCGCAATATCCTGACCTCGGTCTCCA
>DATNLE010000180.1:0-7119 GCA_035603035.1 Candidatus Acidiferrales bacterium
TCAGAGCGCACTCGCCGTCCTCGCAAACAACTTTCATACTCCGCCTTGATGAGAACTCTCTCATTGGCCTGCAGAACAACTCCTTCCGGGACGTTCGTGCCCACCCTGTGACCGTAAGTGCCGGTGGTAACCTTGAACAGGACATTCTTATGCCCGGCAGCGGGCAAGCGGTACCGGAGTGGGCCCGACGGAAACCTGGACCGCCGCAGCCGCCATTCTTCTTCCCGGCGACTGGGTAGGCTCGCCGAGCGGATCTGCCGAAGCGTCCTACTTCTTGATCCGCGCTCAGGGATGAACCGGAGTGTGCCCCACCCGAGCCGAAGCCGCTCCCGTGGTTCGCCATCCGGACCCTGGCGATGCACAGGGCAGCGTGGGCCCCAGTTCTAACTCGGGCTCCCTTCAACTCCGAAGACCTTCGGCATGCACCGTCTCGATGCGCAAGTCTTTTGCTCGAACAGCCTTCATCACCGGCATCCCCGATCTAGGTGGCGACGGACGCCCCGACGACTCTTAATCACGCACACGTCCTCTACGGAGACTCGGTGCACCTCCGCCCCTACCAGTGAATCGGGGCGCAATCACATTGCAAGGTATTGGTTTTTGCACCCGGGCTCACTTGTCACCGTGGGTTCTAGCCACAACCGCCGGTCAGATTCTCGTGGCTGCGCGCAGCCACGGCGACGGTCCCCAGAACATCACCATCACCGCCCCGGTTACGCTCGCCGCTCTGCTCATCCCGGCCTGGATCGCATCCGAATGGAGCGTGCGCGCGGAACACTTCAGCGGTATTGACGTGGGCCGGCGGACTCGCTTTGCCTCCTCTTAGCGCAATGTCGGGCGCGGGCGAAGGGGTCCGGTACGGTACCAGCCATCCGCTTCCGCTTGCGCTGCATGTGCTCGGCGTGCTGGCCGGGTTCGGGCTTCCGTTGCTCGCTGCCTGGTTCTGCGCGGCAAAGCGATCCTCTGAAACGTCGGATTCGGCTCATGGGATTGCCTGGTCGGACTTCTCGACCGCTACAACTGCTGGTCCTTGTCATGATTTCTGGTTTTCACCTGGCCGCAGGCGCAGCCGCCCTCAGGCGTGGTTCAAGACCGCCCGATATGACCCCAACTTGCCGGCCTTGGACTAACCTGCCCAAACGCGGGCGAGGATGCCCGCAACCCACGACGCAATCACTTCTTAGTCCACTGATCCACCCAATCATCCACTGTCTTGTACCAAAGCTGCGAATTCTGCGGCTTCATCACCCAATGTCCTTCGTCCGGAAAATACAGCATCTTCGACGGCACACCTTCCATCTGCAGCGTGGTGAAAAGCTGGAAGCCTTCGCTTACATCCAGCCGGTAGTCGCGCTGGCCGTGGATTACGAGAGTAGGCGTCTTGAAATTCTTTGCATACTGATGCGGCGACCACTTCTGATACATCGCGCGGTTATCGTAGGGAGTGCCTTTAAACTCCCAGTCGTTGAACCAGAGTTCCTCGGTAGTCCCCCAGGCGGATTCGGCATTGAACATGCCATCGTGCGACACCAGACACTTGAAGCGATCGGTGTGCCCAAGTATCCAGTTGATGGCGTATCCGCCGTAGCTGGCGCCCAGGGCGCACTCCCGGTCTTTGTCGATGAACGGATAAGTCTTCTCCGCGTAGTCGAGCCCCTTCATCAAATCCTCATAGGGAGCGCCGCCCCAGTCACCGTTGATGGCGTCGATGAACTTCTGCCCGTAGCCGGTCGAGCCGTGGAAGTTGATCATGATGACCACGTATCCTGGGCCTGATGAGGTTGGTGCGGCAAAAAGTTCGGGATTCCAGCGGTAGCTCCAGTCGTCTCCCCAGGCGCCCTGCGGGCCGCCGTGGATGAGGAACTTCACGGGATATTTCTTGCTGGCATCGAAGTTCGGCGGCTTGACGAGAGATCCCTCCACATCATCGCCCTTCGCACCTTTGAACCAGAAAGGCTCAGCCGGGGACATGGCGACTTGCGAAAGCAGTTCCTCGTTCACGTGAGTCAGCGCCCAATCTTTGCTCAATGAACAGCTTTCCTTCCCGCGGTCCACATCGCCGGTCCGTGCCGGGCATCCGTCGGCCGTTGCATCAGCTTCGTAGATCTCATTCGGAGCCGCGATCGAGTTACGACTGAACACAAGCCTCTTGCCATCAGGAGCAACTGCGACGTCGTCGTCGAAGCCGCCTACCAAGCTCCGAGTCGAGATCACGGCACCGCCGGAAAATCCTCCGACGGCGTAGATCAGAGAATGTCGTTTATGCTCGGCGCTGAAGTAGATCGTCCGGGAGTCGGGGACCCATGCGAATGAGCCCACCCAATGATCGAAGCTCTCGGTTAGATCCTTCCTCACCCCCGTCTTCCGCTCGTAAAGCATCAAGTGGAAGCGGTCGCTTTCGTATCCCGGGCGCTGTTGGGCGCGGTAGGCGATGAAGCGGCCATCGGGCGAATACAGCGGCGTCGAGTCGCTGGCGGGATTGTCGGCGGTGATGTTCTTCGGCAAGGTCTGACCGGTTGTCTGTGCCGGCCCGCCACTCACCGAGACGATCCACAGGTCATTGTTGGTCGAAGCAGCTTCATTCTTGTCGTGATTCGACGTATAGCAAATCTCCTGCCCGTCGGGCGAGAAGGCATAGTCATCCTGCCCGCCGAGCGAGAACACGGGAGAATCGTAGTCGCCGGGGGTGAGATCGCGGGCAACCGAGAGGACCTGCAAGGTCATCGGGTCTTGCTTGTTTGCCAAGTGCGCATTTACCGGCCCCTCGGCCGAAACTGCAAACAGGTGTGTGCGCTTGCCTTCTTTGTAAGCATTCCAGTGGCGATACAGCAGGCGGTCGAAAATCAGCGCCTTGACCTTCGATTGCTCGACTTCTTTGACTTTTCGTGCGTTGCACGCAGCCTCTGGCTCGGGAGCCCCGTCGCAGTCGGGATAGACATCCGAAGTGAAGATAATATTCTTTCCATCTGGTGACCAGAGTTCGCCCCCGGCCTCGGTCGCAATCGACGTCAGCTTGTGGGTGCCCGTGACCGATCCTGCGGCGCGGTCGAAATCCGCTACCCAAATCTGCGAGCCTCCTTCTTTGGTTGAGATAAACGCGAATCGCATCCCATCCGGCGCCCAGCGCGGACGGTCGGCATCCTGATCCGCAATGATCTCCCGCTCCTGCCCTCCAGCCAGGGGCACGATCCAGATATGCGGCGTTTTCGTATTGGCCTCCAGATTCACATCGACCACGCTGAAGACCACCCACTTGCCGTCCGGCGAAACTTCCGGCTCGCCCACGCGCTTGAGCTTCATCATGTCTTCGAAAGTGAACGGATGCTTGGCCTGCGCCAAGGCAGGAAGCGCGAAAGCAATAAAAGCAAGAGAACCAAGAATGAAACGCCGCATGACGGAGCCCCCAGCAAACCAAAAAGTGTAGCAGGTCTGGTAGCGGCGCCCTCCCTACTGTTCGATCCACGGGTTTTCCAGCCGCACGCCGCAGCCCTCGAAGTCGGCAGTGTTCCGCGTGGCCAGAATGGCATCGCGGGAGTGCACGATGGCGGCGATCTGGGCGTCCAAGTCTGGGATAGGTCGGCCTTGGGCGCGGCGGCGGGCTGCGATGCCCGGAAACACGTGTGCGGCGTCTTCGTCAAAGGGCAGCACCCGCCCGGCAAAATCTTCCGCGAACGTCGCTTGGGCCTGGGCGAGCATCTTGTCGCGGCGCTTTCCCCTAGGGAGAAGTTCGAGTCCGAAGAGGATTTCAGCCACGCTAATGGCAGTCACGAAGAAATGGCCGTTCTCCGGCTTTCGGGATAACCATGCCATCACGGCCGGCGACGGCGAAGGCCGCATCGGCTCGAAAACCACACTGGTGTCCAGGATCGTGATCACGAATGTCACTTGAATTGGATTTCGCGAATGGTTCCGCGACGAGCGGGAATTTTTAAATCGATGCCGCCCAGAGGAGCGAAGCGCCGGCGGATGGCTTCTCCGAGATTTTCCGGCTCAGAATCGGCGCGGGCCAAACCGGTTTCGAGCAGCTCGCGAGCCTCTTGCTCCATGGAGTGCCCGTTGCGAGCGGCGCGAATACGCAGCCGACGCTTGGTGTTCTCGGGGAGTTTTCGGATGATAATACTGGCCAAGCCCATTAATGATAGCATTGATGGCATTGATTGCATAGCGCAGGATTTTGGGACTGGCGCTTTCGGCCTTCGGCTACGATCGTGGTCACTACCATCGCGACGATAACGCAGAATCCGTCTCTGGAAAGGCAGAACGGGACTAGTCTAGGGAGGAACGGCCGATGCTCAATAGCGAGGGCCCGCACCCCTTTTTCCCCGACGGCAACCCCTTGATCGTTCTGGCATCCAAGTTAGCGGCAGAACTGCAGCGCCCACCCCTGGCCTCACTGAGCGGAGAGGGGTCGGGGGAGGGCCGCGGCAGTAAGGGGAATCCGCTCTAAAGTATTCTCAAAAATTGATTCGTCGGGACATAGTTTTCATGTCCTGCGGTCGGACACCAAAGTAGTGGCACGCGCTCGCCGACGCGTTCCTTCCAGATTCGGTAAACTAGGGAGTATGAGGCTGGTTCCCCGCACCGTTCTTTTTGCTGTCTGCTTGCTGGCGCTTGCGATCCCCGCTCCGCCGGCACTTGCCCAGGAAGGTCCCCTCGAAAATACTCCGCCCAAAGGGGTCACACCTGAGGAAATCATTACTCACTTTGCCGCGCGGGAAAAATTGTTCAAGGACGCACGCGACCACTACACCTACCGGCAGGACATCAAAGTTCAGACGCGCGATGGCGACACCGTCACCGGCGAGTACCACGAAGTATTCGACGTGCTTTACGACGACAAGGGACATCGCATCGAAAACGTCGTCTTCGCGCCGCAATCTTCTTTGGAGGCCGGTGGCCTCTCCCTCGACGAAGGCGATGTTCAGGATTTCCGCAATCGCCTTCCCTTCGTGCTCACCACCGAAGAGGTCCCCGAATACAACATTCTCTACGCCGGACAGCAGACCGAAGATCAGTTGCACTGCTACGTTTTCGATATCGCGCCCAAAGCCATCGTGGGGAAAAAACGCTACTTCCAGGGACGTATCTGGGTTGACGATCAGGATTTCCAGATCGTGAAGACATACGGCCAGGCCGTCCCGGAGATTAAAGACTCAAAAAAGAAGGGCAAAGAAGAACATCTCTACCCGAAGTTCACGACCTGGCGCCAGCAGATCGATAATCAATATTGGTTCCCCACCTACACGCGCGCGGATGACACCCTGCACTTCAATACGGGCGACATCCACATCCGTGAGATCGTGAAGTACGAGGACTATAAACGCTTCGGATCGAACGTGAGAATTCTGTACGAGGGAAAAGAAGTTCCAAAGGGGGACCAGAAAGACCAGAAGCCCGCACCGGATCAGAAGCCCGACGAGAAAAAGCCCGACGCGCCGCAGAATCCGCAAAAGTAAGGGTTTTAGAGTTTCAGGGCTTCAAGGTTTCCAAACGGGTCCGTCACGCCGTTTACGCAAGGAATCGATCAGGCGATTTAGAAGACCGAGTACCGGGTAAATCTCTGGGTCGGTAAGTAAGGTCCAGCGCGATGGCCAGTTGAGTGTCGAGTTCAGTGGAGAGCCGCGCGCTTAGCCGAGGAAATGCAGGAATTCGCCGAGAGTTACCCTGCCTTGGCGCCTCCGCGATCTTTGCAGCAAACCAAGACCGAGGCCCGTCTGACTGAAGATGTCAGACCATATGTCTCGTTCTTCGGGAACTGCTCTGTTGCTCAATCAATCTGAACGGCGAGAGCCTTGGCTTTTGCCAGACGAGCAACACGCGATAAGAACGCGCCACCGATTCTCCCCAAGAGCTTTTGGCAGCTGCAGGCGCCTATCCTGACTCTGAAACCTGGAAACTTCAGTAGAACAGATACTTCCTCCACTTATCATCCGACCTTCCCATGAGCCGCATGATGTGGCGGCTGGTGTGCAGATTAAAAGCGCGCGGCTCACGCATCAGCTTCATTCCGGCCTCAAGCGGAAATTGATTTCCCTTGCGCCGGTTACAACCATGGCAGCAAGCAACAAGATTTTCCCACGTGGAGGATCCACCGCGCGACCGGGGAATCACGTGATCGAGAGTCAAGTCGCCGGAAGGCAGCACAGTGGCGCAATACTGGCAAGTGTTGCGGTCGCGCAGCAGAATGTTTTTTCGCGACAAAGCTCGGCTCTGATGCGGGATGCGGCGGTACTCCAGCAGTCGGATCACCGACGGCACGCGCATCGCGATCCGCGCCGCATGCAGGAAGTGACCATTCTCCTCTTCCGTCATGGCCACACCCTTCAGCACCAGCACCAGCGCCCGCCGCGCCGCACAAACATTGATGGGCTCATAAGACGCGTTCAGGACGAGCACAGGTGCGTGCAGCGCGTGCCCGTTGCCGTCGTGATGCACCGCCTGCCCTGCAAACAGGCTCGCAGCGTGCCTTCCACTGAATCCCCCATCGGCTTCGTTTCTTGCTGACATGGCGCTAATCTATTTTCCTGACTCTGGCTCCACTTGGATGCCACAAGCGAACTGCGCAGCCCTCGCAAACTAACTGCCCGCCGCACAAGCCAGCGGAATCTCAGGGGCAACCGATTCCTCCCCAGCAACCGTATCGCCGGAAATCCGGTTTACAACATGCCGCGCGGAAGCCTTCAGCGTACGCGCGACAGTCGCCACCCACACTTTGGTCGCAACAGCCCGCCGCAGAACCCGCGCACATTCCGATACTGTGGCTCCAGCAGTGTAAACATCATGCATTACCAAAACCTCACGCCCCTTCACCGCTTCATGTTGGACCACTCCGTACGCGCCCCGGACGGTCTCCCGGCGCTGGTGGCTGATAAGGCCGGTTTGCGAAGGTGTTTCGCGTTTCCCTTCGAGTGCTCCCCGTTGGCGAAGCTTGCCGCGATGCAACGGCACCGGGACTACGCCGACACGGTCGCCCAGGAAATCGCACTCAAGCTCGTCGATCACCTCAGCCAGGCACAGCGGCGCGCCCTCACCTTCATCTTGAACCTGTGATAGCGCATAAGGAGAAAAAAGACGCTCGCCGCCAATCGAACACACTCCCCCCCGCATGCGCTGCAGGCC
>DATNLE010000188.1:0-22312 GCA_035603035.1 Candidatus Acidiferrales bacterium
CGGTGCAATGCACGAGCGACTCGACCTTTTATTCCGCCATTGCGCGACCGTACCGGATATTCTGCAGCACAAGCCGATTCCCGGATTCGGCCGCTCGTCGATCTGGAAGCAACTTGTCCACATCCTGACCTGTGAGGAAGGGTGGGTGCACGATTTGCAGGACAGGAGGTTTGCCGGCTGGCACGAAAAAGATTGCCCGACGATGACCGCGATGCGAGCTGCCAAGGGCCGAATCAGCGAGGCAACCCGAACTTATTTGAACGATCTCAGTGAAGAGCAACTTAACGCAACGCTGGCAAAGCGACCAGTCGATTGGGGCGGTGAACTCCGGAGTCCTGCTTTTATCTTGTTGCACGTCATAACCCACGCGTTTCACCACAAAGGCCAGATTGTCGCGATGCTGCGAATTCTCGGATATCCAGCCCCTGATACGGATCTCCAGCAGGTATAGCTTATCGCTTGTTCGCCGAGCACGAAACAGCGTCAGATGGTGCCCTCCGGAGAAACCCCGAGAATGGAATGGATTTTTTTTGAGGACTGAGGACGAGCAGCTTTTTTTGTGCTGAGCATCAACTTTCACTTGACATGGGAAATCTGCGCCATATTATGGCACACTTCACTCGCGTGGCGTGCGGTCGCGTCAACCTCCCGGCCGGTATAGGCCTGGATGACTTGGGATCGACCTTCACCACCCATGGACCCAAAACCCTGCCTAATCTGATCGTATCCGGCTACTTCAGCGCCGGCGGAGCTTTGGTCGGACCTGTCAGTGACACGGACTTGTACTCACTCCGTGACATGGTCAGCATGATCAAGGGGAAGCACTCACTCAATTTCGGCGGCGAGCTGTCGCTGGAAAAGGATATGATCGTCGGCAACCTGGACAATTTCGGCATCTTCAATTTTGCCTCCTCGGCACCAACGAGCACCGGGAATGCACTGTCCGACTTTGTCACCGGCCAGGTGGGCACAATGGAACAAGACACTCCCTACCATGGGCTCTTGAGCGACTGGTATTTTGCGGGTTTTCCGCAGGACAACTATCGCATACTCCCAAGGCTCACGCTAAACCTCGGATTGCGGTATGACCTGCAACTGTCCCCCGTCGAGTCTTCGAACCTCACTGCGGCCTTTGTTCCCGGCGCGCAATCCACCAAGGTTCCCTCTGCGCCTCTGGGGATGCTGTTCCCCGGAGACTCGGGTGTACCGCGCGGCATCGCCGATAACCGGCTGCATCACATTTCCCCGCGGGTTGGTATCGCATGGGACCCGTTTGGAGACGGCAAGACAGCGATCCGCGCGGGCGCGGGCATGTTCTACGGCAGCGTCAGCGCCAATGAATGGAACCAGCCCGCCAATGCGCAGCCCTTTGCCATCCGGCAGACCTTCAACTCCATCGCTTCCCTCTCCAACGTCTACGTGAATCCGGCGTCCTTCCCTAACGGAGACCCCTTCCCTTACCAATATAGTCCCACGAGCCCCCGATTCCTGCCCGCGGCCAGCATCGAAACCATTGCGGAAAACTATCAATGGCCACTGGTTTACCAGCTCAACACGGCGGTTCAGCGCCAATTTCCCAAGAACGTCAGCCTCACCGTCGCCTATGTCGGCACGCTGTCGCATCATCTGCCGTTTATGATAGACAAGAACTATGCTCCCTATGAGCCTGGAGCCAGCACATCGCAGACCAGCATCAACGCCCGCCGTCCCTACGATCCAGGCGTCCTGGGCCAGGTCACCTACGACGAATCCAATGAGACCGCGTCGTACCACTCGCTTCAGATCTCAGCCAGCAGACCCCTCACCCGCAACCTGATGATCAACGGCTTCTATGTATTCAGCCATCCCTTCCGGAGCGTCAATGAGTCAGCGATCGGTCAGGCTGTCGCCCAGGATTTCGACAATCTGCGGGAGGAAAGAGGTGCGACGGACAATGACCGCCGGCATGTGGCAAGTATCTCCGGCCTGTGGAACCTCGAGTACTACAGCGGTTCCAACTCCTTCATCCGGCAGGTCCTCAATGGCTGGACGATCTCGCCGATTGTCTCCCTGCAAAGCGGCGCGCCTTTGAATATCTTGAGCGGAACGAACAACAACTTCGACAGCGCCAATGCGAACCGTCCCGACTTTGCGGTTCCGGGAGTCAGCCCATTCCTCGATCCTCACAGAAGCCGCTTTAAAGCCGCGCAGGAGTGGTTTAACACGGCAGCGTTCACTCAAAACGGCGCAGGGATGCCGGGCGGCATCGGCCCGGGCGGGGCCGACGGCAACGTTCCGCGCGACTATCTGCGCGCGCCAGGTTACCGCGATATCGACCTGGGGGTGTTCCTCGACTTCCGCTTCGAACGATTCACATTCCAGCTCCGCGGCGAGGCCACCAATGCCTTCAACCTGGTCAGCCTGAATGCGCCCACGGCGAACCTGAAGTCCGCCTTGAACGGCCAAGTCACCTCTGCCGCAAGTTCCCGCCTGATTCAGATTGGCGGGCGCTTCACATTCTAGAGCAGGGATTGCGTTTCAAGTTTTGAAGCGCTGCGGTTTTACGTTTCGAGTGTAGGGCGGAGCAAGACGGAAGATTGAGCGGGTCTTCGCTCCTGTAATTTCAGGATTAGGTGGAATCAGGAAGGAGTGATCGATGAGTACGCAGTCTGCAGTTCCAATCGAAAAAATGGTGTTTCGCAAAACCAACGCTCAGACGGGGCGCCATCTCGCCGTGACACCAGCAAATAGCACAATGCGCCATCTCTCCTACGGTCGCATCATTTTGGAGGCCGCTAAACCACTTGTGTCCTTCTCCAACGGAACGCAGGAAACAGGACTGATATGCCTGGCAGGAAACGGCACGGTGAAGATCGCGGGAAGCGAATACAATTTGGGACAATTCGACGCGATCTACATTCCCCGCGATTCCGCCATCGAAGTGTCGACCAAGACCACCGTGGATTTCGCCGAGTTCTCGGCCGGCGTCAAAGGGAAATACCCTTTGAAAGTCGTTCGCTACGCCGACGTAGCCAAGGACCCCGGCATGAAATTTGTCACTGGAAACCCCGGCTCCAGACGCGAATTGAACGTGCTGATTGCCAACAATGTGGAAGCCGGCCGTCTGATCGCAGGTTTCACCTCTTCCGATCCGGGAAACTGGACCAGCTGGCCGCCCCACGAACACGCCCAAATGCTGGAAGAGATGTATGTGTACTTTGACATGCCGGAGCCAGCCTATGGCCTTCAGTTGGTGTACAACGACACTCACTATCCGGAATTGGTGACGGCGGTGCGCGACGGTGATGCCGTGTTGATGCCCAACGGCTATCATCCCAATGTTTCCGTGCCGGGACATCGGATCGCTTTTCTCTGGGCCATGGCCGCGCACCGAGAAGTCGAAGGCCGGCAATTCGGTGTGGTTAACGTCCAACCGGAATTTCAGCAAATCAGTTCAGGCCTGGATGCGGCACGGAAATAACCGGTCGGGTAAAACCCAGGAAGAAGTCAAAATCAATGGCGGATCAGAACTCGATTGTCGAAGCGCAGTCCGGCGGACCTGGTGAGGCTTCCGCATCTTCGTCGACTGAGAAACGGAGCGCAGGCGTCTTCGCGGGAAACTTCCGTTGGGTCATCTGTGGGCTCTTATTTTTCGGGGTGACGAAGAATTACATGGACCGTCAGGTCCTCGGTGTGCTCAAGGGGCCGCTGCAGAGCGAGTTCGGCTGGAATGACATCGACTACGGGAACCTCGTGTTCGCTTTTCAGGCGGCCTACGCGCTGGGTATGATTTTCGTCGGCCGCCTGATTGACCGGTTTGGCACTCGCATTGGTTACGCCATCGCCATGGTTTTCTGGAGCCTCGCCTCAATGGGCCACGCGATCGCGTTCTCACTTCCCAGTTTTGTTGCAGCCCGAGCTGCCTTGGGATTCGGTGAGGCCGGAGTCTTCCCGGCCAGCATCAAGTGCGTTGCGGAATGGTTTCCAAGAAAAGAGAGGGCCCTAGCAACTGGAGTCTTCAACGCGGGGAGCAACATCGGCGCAATCGTTACGCCACTCATCGTACCGTGGATTGCCGTACATCTTGGCTGGCGCTGGGCATTCTTGCTAACCGGCGCGCTAGGCTTTGGCTGGCTCATTCTCTGGCTATGGCTCTATCGCAGTCCCGAAAAGCATCCCTACTGCACCAACGGCGAAAAAAACTACATTCAAAGCGACCCTGTTACACAGGCTGGAAAAATCAAATGGAGCCAGCTTCTGCCTCACCGGCAAATGTGGGCGTTTGCCGCTGGGAAATTCATGATTGACCCCATCTGGTGGTTCTATCTTTTCTGGATCCCGGACTATTTGCAGAGAACGCATGGCCTGCATCTGACGCAGATCGGCCTGCCGATTCTGGTTATTTATGTCATATCTGATCTCGGAAGTATCGCAGGCGGCTGGTTTTCATCGAGTTTGATTCGGCGAGGAGTCTCGGTGAACGCGGCGAGAAAATGGGCGATGTTTCTCTGCGCGCTGTGCGTACTGCCTATTGCCTGTGTTTACAGGCTTTCCGGCTTATGGCCCGCCACAGTTCTGATTGGGCTTGCCGCCGCCGGTCATCAGGGCTTTTCGGCAAATTTGTTCACGCTCTCGTCCGACCTTTTTCCATCCCGCGCAGTGGCGTCTGTTGTCGGAATTGGAGGCATGGCCGGGGCGATTGGCGGAATGCTGATCGCCGAAATCGTAGGCCATGTGCTGCAGTGGACCGGAAGCTACATGGTTCCTTTTTTCATAGCGGCATCAGCCTATCTGATCGCGTTGTTGTTCATACATCTTCTAAGTCCCAAGCTCCTACCCGCGCGGATCGGCGAGAGTTGAACCGATGAGCCTCCAATCATTTCAACTGAATTCCTTCCAATTAACCGGCAAGAACGCTCTCGTAACCGGCTCACACAAAGGATTGGGCGCTGCCATTGCCGTAGGTTTGGCGACGGCTGGAGCAAACGTAGGTTGCCACGGGCGAGCTCCCATTCCAGGTCCTGCGCGCGACGCAATCCTTGCAACGGGTCGCAGGACATTCTATTTTTCCGGGGACTTGGCGGACTCGAATATGCCCGCCGCTCTTGTCGAGAGAACAATCGCTGAGTTTGGCTCAATCGACATTCTGGTAAACAACGCTGGCGTGATCCGGAGAGCGCCCGCTGCGGAGTATCCCGCGGAATTCTGGGACGAATTGATTACCGTGAACCTGACGGCGGTTTTTCGCCTGTCCCAACTAGCCGGACAGCACATGCTTCAGAGAGGGAACGGCGGGAAAATCTTGAACATCGCGTCCCTTCTCGCCTTCCAGGGAGGAATTCTAGTTCCCGCTTATGCGGCAGCGAAAGGTGGTGTCGCACAGCTAACGAAAGCGCTGGCGAACGAATGGGCCTCGAAGGGAATCAACGTAAACGCGATTGCGCCGGGGTACATGGCGACGGACAACACCGAAATGCTGAGAAGCGACCCAGTTCGCAGCCGCCAGATTCTCGACCGAATCCCTGCCGGCAGATGGGGCGCCGCCGATGACATCACCGGCGCCGCAATATTCCTGTGTTCATCGGCCAGTGACTACGTTCACGGGCACATTCTGGCCGTCGATGGAGGCTGGCTGGCGCGCTGAGGAAACCATGTCTCTCACCATCAAGCCAAAGAGCGGGTGCCGTTGGGATTTGGTGAGTTTGGGTGAAGTGATGCTGCGCTTCGATCCCGGAGAATACCGGATTTGGACCACGCGAAATTTCAAGGTCAGCGAAGGGGGCGGTGAATACAACGTCGCGCGCGGGTTAAAGCGCTGCTTCGGATTGGATACTGCCGTCGTCACGGCATTTGCGAACAATCCGGTTGGCCTATTGTTGCAGGACTTGATCTATCAGGGAGGAGTCGATTCCTCGTTAATCCGGTGGGTTGATTATGACGGAGTGGGCCGGACAGTTCGCAACGGATTGAACTTCACCGAGCGAGGATTCGGCGTGCGCCCAGCGCTGGGATGTTCTGACCGAGGCCACACCGCAGTGTCGGCACTAAAGCCGGGAGAGATTGATTGGGACTCGATCTTCGCTTCCGAGGGCGCGAGCGGCGAGGGGACGCGCTGGTTTCATACCGGCGGAATATTTTGCGCGTTATCTGCAAGCACCCCTGAAATCGCGCTGGAGGCGATGCAAGCTGCCCGCAAGCATGGCGTCGTGGTTTCCTATGACTTGAATTACCGCGACTCACTTTGGAGATCTTTCGGCGGAAAGAAAAATGCGCAGAAGGTCAATCGCCGCATCGCTTCTTACGTTGACGTCATGTTGGGCAACGAGGAAGACTTCTCCGCCGCACTGGGCTACGACGTTCCCGGGATGGACGAAAACCTCTCCTCCCTTGATCCAGAAGGCTTCAAGCAAATGATTCGGCAGGTCGTGAAGGATTTTCCCTTCAAAGCAGTAGCCACAACGCTCCGCAAGGCGACCACTGCAACCAGAAATGATTGGGGGGCGATTTGCTATTGCGAGGGTGACTTTTTTAAAGCGAAAAATCGGGAGAACCTCGAACTTCTCGATCGGGTCGGCGGCGGTGACTCCTTTGCTTCAGGGCTGATCTACGGCTTTCTTGCGGGTAACGACGCTCAGTGGGCGGTCGAGTGTGGCGCCGCCCACGCAGCGCTGGCGATGACGACGCCGGGTGACACTTCCATGGCAACACTGACCGAGGTGCTTCAGGTGATGAAAGGAGCGGGAGCCAGAATCGTCCGCTGAATCTTCAATGAAAAAGCAAGATGTACGCGATCGAATTGAGTGCATTGGGATCGTGCCGGTGATCCGGGCCTCTTCTTCTCAAGAAGCCCGCTTTGCCGCGGACGCCGTTTGCCAAGGGGGGATTCCGATCGTGGAAATAACCATGACCGTGCCCGGAGCTCTGGAGGTGATTTCCGAACTGGCAAAGACGATGCGGGAAGTACTGGTCGGCGCGGGAACAGTTCTCAACAAAATGATGGCGCGCCAATGTGCGGATGCCGGCGCTCAGTTTCTGGTCACTCCAGGTTTTGATAAAGCCACTGTAGTCGAGGCGAAAAAGCTGGGCTTGCTCGTTATGGCCGGCGCGCTCACCCCGACTGAGGTGATGGCGGCGTGGAGCTCCGGAGCTGATTTCGTAAAAGTGTTCCCCTGCGGCAACCTGGGAGGCGCAACTTACCTCAAGGCATTAAAAGGGCCGCTACCGCAGGTTCCTCTTGTTCCGACGGGCGGAGTCAATCTGGAAACGGCAACAGACTACATCCGAGCCGGGGCTGCAGCGCTCGGCGTGGGCGGGGAGTTGATCCTGAAGGATGCGCTCAAAGCGCGCAAGGCCGAGGTCATTTCTGGCTTGGCAGCCAGGTTCGTCGAACTGGTGAAGGATGCCCGGAATGAAATCACGGCCTGAGCGCAGCAGGTTGCTCAGGCCCAGCGAATTGGAGGGAGCCGATGGAAACGCAGACAAAAACATTCCCGGACCTCGTTGTGCGGGAAGATCCGGATCGATGTGCGTTTGCAAGACGCCAGGGAGGGCGAAACCATAGCGGCGATTTCGCAAGATGGAAACGAAGCCAGTCTTCCCGACCTGGTAACCCAGAACGCCACCTGCTTGCGCCAGAAGTTGGGAATCGCCGATGTTTAGGCCACGGAGGCCTCGCAAGTGGCCGGTTCCCCCTCGGCCAGCTCGGAGGCCACTCGTTTGTATGGGGAAGGACTGGCGAAGCTGCAAGCTTATGAAGCTTGCCAAGGCCCTGGATCCGCTTTAGACCACGATGCCGTGTTGATGCTGGCTCCGGACTCAACCCCGGCAACGGTGTGCTTCCTCTGACGTTTACGGTTACACCGAGGTGCTCAATTTCGCACATAAAACTCCGGCAGAGCTTCTCTTCCCAGAGGCATTAGTGCTGATCGGTCATTCTCGCTTAGTGCTCTCCTTGCACGGACGTACCGCAACCTAGGCTGTGAACGCACTTCTTTGGCTTCGTCTACACTAGAGGGTAGCGAAACAGATGGCGACTAAGAATTCAGTGCACGCCGAAGAATCGGAACTTCGCCGGGTTCAAGCCCCGTCGAGGATTATGCCTTCCTTGATCGCTGGCATTTTCCTGGGTGTGATTCTTGCATTCATATTGGCAGGACTTCTGTGGTTGTCGACCGGCTTCGGCTTGTCGCGCCTGATGGGCATTTTGGGCGGCGGACACATCCGGATCAATGTGGATCAGCCCACGGTCGTTCGTCAAATTCAGCAGCTTCAGCGTCTGGAAACCGTGAGCTATACGATGGATAAAATTATTTCGGGGGAGCACCCCAATGCTTATCTGCCTAAATTTCTGGCGGGGGACCGGCTGCTGCTGGTTGTTCACGGGGAAGTGGTGGGGGGCATCAATCTCGCTGGTCTAAGGCCCGGCGATGTCCAGATACAAGGGCAGAAGGTTTTGATTCACCTGCCGACGGCCGAAGTCTTCAGCACGCGAATCGATAATGCGAGGACAAAAGTATATTCTCGCGACACGGGGTTGTTCTCTTCTCCCGATCCCAATCTCGAAAGCGAAGTCCGCGAAGAGGCTGAACGCCAGCTGGAGCAAGCCGCGCTGCAGGATGGCATTCTAAAAACCGCTGGCGACAACGCGCGAGCTACAATCTCGAGCATGTTGCGGGGGTTTGGCTTTCACGAGGTGGATATTCGCTAGCCCCCGGAAAAAGACTTGCGGGGCGGCGGCGATACTGCTCGAGACTTGGTGGGGCTTTGTTGGCAGCTATTGTTTTCGCTGACCGAGCGACTCCAGGAAAGGCGCGCCACTAGCTTTCAGCCGCTGCTCCAACCTCGCACTGCAATCACAATTGCCGCACGCCCATGGTTCTTCACCGTTCTGGTCGCGACATTTGCGGCGGTCGTGTGCGTCTTGCACTCGCTTGAGATCAAAGTACTGTTCCCAATAAGACCGCTCCTCCAGGAGCGGCGTGGGACAATAACAGACTTCGACCCAGCGCACCGTTCCGGTCTCGACGCGAGCCTCGCGCATATTGCGCAGGTACTCGCCCTCGGCCACGGAGCCTTGGCCAAGTTTTTTACTCTGGATGGCTTGAAGAAGACTGTCTGCTCGACCGGGCTTGACGCAGGCGTGAACTAGATACCTCATAACAATTCAAGAAAAGGGATCCGGCTACCTTGTCGCGAACGCTGCAGCAGTGGGCAATCACACGCCCTCGACCTCAGATGAACATTTCGTCTTGTGGTACGGCTCGCCGCTGGGCTCGAGCGCCGCCGTTCTTGCCACCTCGATTGCCCAGAAGAAACTCGACGCCGGCAGTCACGCCACGCACAATGCCGGACACTTGGCGCACCGGCGACACCACTGTTTTGGCTACGACATCGGAGGTATGTTCGACGCGATCAAAGGTGCGGGTGAGCATCTCGTCGGCCCGGATCACCTGGAGGCGAGCACGATCCACAACATCGCTTACAGTCGCATCTACCCGCTGAACTTCAGCGCGGACCGAGGTGGTTGTCTCCGCCAAGTTGCTTACGACCAGCTGGACCTTGGGGCGCAACTCCACCACGGTATCGAGGATATGCCCAATCTTCGGTTGCAACTCCACAAGGTGGTCCACGAGTTTCGCAGCCTTGGGAAGCAGCTCGACCAACAGCCCTTCCGTTGACCGAATCATCGGGAGCGATTTCGCTTTCAACTCCGCGACTTCATCCTGCAATTTCGCAGCCGTCTTGCGAACCGCGAAGTATAGAGCGACAAGGATGAGCGCCTGCAAAACGACGGCCGCCGTGGTGGCGGCGATAAACCAAGGCATGAGATTTTCGATCATAGCAAAAGCTCCCAGAAAAGAGCTGATACCAACGAGTCCTTTACTTACACACCCTTAGGAGGCGCAGTCTCTGACGTCGCCTCTTGGTAAGCCTGTCGTCCAGCCTCGTAAGCTGCCTTGAACTGATCTTTTTGCTGGCTCACCACATCGCGGCCTTTATCGACCCAACCGGAAGCTTGCTCGCGCGCTTCTTTCGCTCGAGTGCGTACGAACTCCCGTCCCTGTTCCGCCCGAGCTTTAATCTCCTCGCGGGTTTCGCTTCCCGCTCGGGGCGCATACAAAACTCCGACGAGTCCACCTAAACTCAACCCCGCCAGGAACCACAGAAAACTGCTGCCATCATAATCAGACATTGGAACCTCCTGAAAAGTGCAATGTTACTTAACCGGATGGTAGCACCCGCATATCGGAAATACAATTACGGCAGAACCCCTAAGCGGGCATCCGCGAAACTGCATCACGAGTGGAATTTTGTTTATTTCTGTGTCGGATTCGCCGGGTTGGGGGCCGGCGCGGCCGGCGGGGTTTTCGCGGGAGCGGATTTCTCACCCTGCAGAACAGAGCGGGGCCCCCCATGCTTGATGGCGTTGATGGAGAGCGTCACCGATGTCAACATGAACAGCACTGCTGAAATGGTGGTGGCTTTAGAGAGCGCAGTGGCTGCCCCGCGAGGGCCAAATGCCGCCTGGCTTCCCTGTCCACCGAAGGCTGCCGAGATGTCCCCGGCCTTACCGCTTTGCAAGAGGACAACAATAATCAGAAACAGGCATACGATGACGTGAATGATGGTAACGAGAATGATCATGGAATCGAGAAGTCCTAAATTGTTGGGCTGTAAAAGATTAGGAGATATTTTTCCAACCAGCGATAGTCTGACATCCGCCCCTCCCATCGGTCAAGGGGCTCGTTGAGGGATCTCGGTCCAGAGATGTGGTTTTCGGCCTGAAAAAGCTGACGAGCACTCGAGTTCCTGAATATGGTGACTAGCAAAAGCATCGCGCGGTTTCGATTCCGGACCTCCGCGACCTTGCGTCGCGCGGAAGGACGAATCATCACAAAGGAGAAAGAACGACAACTACACTGAGCACCCGAACTATTCCGCTAATCACTTTCGCAGTTGCAATTTGTTTATTCACGGGCATTGCATCGCAGCGAAGCTATAGCCAGCAACGAAAAGCGGTGAACCCTCTCTCCCACCCGAGGACTTCGGTTCAGTGACGGCATCGTTGGCCGGCGATACTTTGTGCGTTGCCGGTCAAGAGGGTAGGGATGAGTCCAACAAATTGGCTGCAGGGGGCATTGGCCCCGAGACGACTCCGGCACTTGCGGCGGCCGTGGTCAACAACGCCCGCGTTGAAATCTCGGCTATCGCCGTAAAACAAACATAGGTCAGATCGCAAATTAAGGTTGGCATGCTCGCCTCGAGAGCGAGACGCCAGGCTTCGCGCCTACCGATTGACATCAATCCGGGAGTCGCCATGGAAGTAAGCAGAAGTCATTGATTTACACCACTCGCAAGATAGCCACCATCGACGACCAGCAGAGTTCCAGTTACGAAGCTGGCACTGTCTGATGCGAGAAAGATTGCCGCCCCGACTAGTTCTTCGAGTTCTCCGAAGCGCTTCATTGGAGTGCGGGCAAGCACTTCCTGACCGCGCGGCGTGCCCATCAACAGCTTCTCACTCAGCGGTGTGCGGAAATATCCTGGTGCAATGGCGTTGACACAGACTCCGTGCCGTGCCCATTCGATCGCCAACGATTTGGTCAAAGAGGCCACGCCGGCCTTGCTCGCGCAGTATGCGGCCACTTCATAAAGGGCCAGGAATGAGCCCATCGAAGCGATGTTGATGATGCGGCCATAGCTGCGCTCGATCATATGACGTCCGAAAACCTGACACGCTCGCAACGTTCCTGTGAGGTTAGTGTCTATGAGGTGGTCCCAATCCGCCTCAGGGAAATCCAGCGTCGGGGCGCGCTGGTTGAAGCCCGCGGCGTTGACCAAGATATCCACCTTACCGAACATCTGGATGGTAGCCTGCAGCACGGTTTCGAGCGATGCGCGATCTGCCACGTCGGAGCCTACACGCAGCGATCGGCGTCCCAGAGACTCGATCTCGTCCGCCACAGCATTTACCAATTCCATGCGCCGTGCGCTGGGCACGACGTCGGCTCCGGCCTCGGCTAATCCGCGCGCGAGGGTGCGGCCTATTCCAGAACTGCCACCGATGACGACCGCCACTTTGCCCTCGAGATCGAGTTTCTTAAACCCCATGGTTGGCTCAAGTGTATCTAACTTCGCAGATCCGCCGCACCAGTTCTGAGTAGTCGCTTGAGAATTGTGCACCGACAGCGAAACTCGAATCATGCCGATGAAGCAGCCGCGTCGCGGACAATCGCAGTCGGGCCGAACTAATGAGTGACGGCAGCTTGGCGGGTGTAGGAAAATATCCGATAAAGCTCGAAAGGACGATCATTCCGATACCAGCTCCGATGGCACTCAACCCGCAGACTGGCGGCGCGGGTTCGCTGGTCTACAGATGCAACGGCTGAGACATTCGCCATCGTGGTGAAACGCGCATACGGGCGGCCCGACGGATGCCGGACTAGGCGCGAGTTTTTTCAGGTGAAATCCAGAAGCATCGGGCGGATGAATAGGCTTTTGGCACCCTAGATTAACTCGGCAGGCGCTGCAGCCGCTTTGGGTTCGCGACTGGAACCCCATGGAAGCGCTTTGGCCACGGTTTGCGCAGACGCCTCTTCCTCAATCGGCAGCTCTACGGTCACTGAGGCTCCCCCGGGCTCCAGGTTTTCGAGTCTAATCTCCCCACCGTGTTCCTTGACAATTCCGTGGCAGATACTGAGACCGAGACCGGTACCCCGACCCACTGGTTTTGTGGTGTAGAACGGATCGAAAGCACGATTCAGGTCAGAGAATCCAGGACCTGTATCCTCGACCACGATCACTGCGCGACCGCCGCGCTGGAACGCGCGGACGGCGATCTGTTTCGGTTTTGTTCCGCTTTCTACTGCATCGATTGCGTTGTTGATCAGATTAAGTAACACCTGTTTGCATTGGTCTTCGTCCGCCACAATCAGTGGTAGATCCGCCGGAATGTCCACTGAAACTTCCACGTTTCGAGTTCGGACGTGGTACTCGCGCAGCGCCAGCACATCCTGAACAATCGGCAGTAGGCTTACTGCCCGACGATCCGACACGCTCTGCCGCGAGAAACGGAGGAGGTTCTCGACGATCTTTTTCATGCGACGACCTTCCGCTACGAGCTTGTCCAACCGGTTGCGCACCGGCCCAAGGGTTATGTCGTCGCTTAGCAACTCACCATAGCCGATTACGGCAGTGAGAGGGTTGTTCAGCTCGTGGGCAACTCCCGCAACTAGCTGTCCCAAAGCGGCCAGCTTTTCCGATCGCACCAACTGGCGTTGCAGCGACTTCAGTTCGAGAGCGACTCCCAGGTCGGTGGCCAATAGCTCTATGCGCGACAAATGGTAAGCGTTAACTTCCGCCGGCTCTCTTGGATCGTCGAGCGCCATGCATCCCAGGTAACCCCCGCGCACAGAGCGCAGCGGTATCAGCAGTTCGTCGCCGCTGTTCCAGTAGGGATTGAGGTCATATTGCAACTGGCTTTTCACAGGATCGTATTTCGCGGCGAGTGCCGCAGAAAGTAAGAACGAGTTTTCTCCGATGCGGTGCCCGCGGGTGCAAAATTCTTTGATATCTTCGGTCGTCCAGTGCTTAGCTTTGTTCTGTAGTTCCGCTAAAGCTTTGGAGGAGAGCCCGCTGGCGCCCGCCAACCGCAGCCCATGGCCTGCGTTATCCAGATGGATGGCTGCTACCCGGAAGTTGCTTACTTCCGTGATCGCCAAGGCAATTTCAGCGCACAGCAGGTCTATGTCCACGCCGCTCAAAAGCTGCGAGGTGATCGCAGAGAAACGCTCCAGTTGCCGATTTAGGGCACGTTCCTTGTGCTGCATCGCCTCGATGGATTCGGACTTGTCTTCGACCATAGCCAGAATCATTCCGAAGGCCACAAACATCTTCGGGACGTTCCACAATTCCGGAGGTACATTTACACCCGGCGCGAAATGGTCAATCAGCATTCCAACCGGGAACACTGCGCCCCAGGTGAGGAAACCAACGACCACGGTCAGCGTTCCCGGAGAAATGCGCCAGTAATTCCGGCAGACAAAAATGCCCGGTAACGCAAATCCGAGGCCGAGTAACGCAATCACACCCTCGTCAAAGGAGCCATGTAAGGCAGCTCGAGTCGCCCAGATACCGGCGGCCGCAATGAGGACCGCAGTCGCGACGGTATACAGGTAGGCCTTCCGGTGAATCCGAAAGAGCAAGAAAACTCCGCTTCCAAAACACGCGGCCAGGCACAACACAAAGGGCCAGCGTGCGTGTACGTCATAGCAGTCCAGCACTCCGTAAGTTACGCAAGGTATGCCCGTCACCAGGAGCAGCAGATTTCTCTTGGCTCTGTCCTCCACAACTGACGAAACAGAAACCACAAAGATTACCGCGGATGCTAGCAGTGAGGTTAAATCGACCGCCAGCAGGAATGGGCTGACTGGTCCGGTGGCAGGTTCCAGCATCTGTGCCACGAAATGAATGAAGACCAGGAACCAGGCGACCAGCCAAAGTTGCAAGCGCGCAGAGCGTCCATGCCGTTTCAGGCCGGCGAAAATGCCGACCAGAACAGCCACGGTCACGACGGTTGGCATTTTCTCGAGAATAGTCATCAGACTATTGATGGTTGGCCAGTTTATCTTAACCGAGGCCCAGAACCAAAGTGACTTATGTAACCTACTGAGCAACTCCGGATCAAGGACCTCTGGAGCGAGACGGTTTGTTGGCAAACCGATTAATGAAATGACGTCCGCTCACCCCGGATCGGTCTCGCGCTGGATGTGGGCGTCGCACTGAGGCAACGCGACACGGGACCCAACGCGATCTTACACCTTTGCCTTGACACCCAAGAGCAAAAGTAGCAGTATTTATTCCCTGTATTAAATGCATTTAATACAGCGGATTCCCTGCGGAGGAAGCTATGCTGTCCTGGAGGGCCAGCCTTTCCACCTCGGTTCGACTTGTTTCGGTCGCCGGCATCCTACTCGCAATGTTTGCCTGGGGTCTCACCACGCAAGCGCAGTCTGCCTACGTGCGCGTCAGTCAGGTTGGCTACGAAGCGGGCGCAACACCTTTTCGTGCCTACCTGATGTCCTCGGCGGAGGGGGGCGGAGCTAAATTCAAGGTGGTCGACTCAAAGGGCGCCACAGCTTTCTCCGGTCACGTCGGCCCTTCGCTCGGCATCTGGAGCCATAGTCGAAAACTCGCGTATAACGTCTATGCTCTCGACTTCAAGGCTCCGGCGGGCGATCTGTACACGATTTCTGTGTCTGGGCCGGTGGCGGCGATTTCTCCGCGGTTCGCGGTGGATTACCCGGAGGCGCTGTATTCAGGCTTACTCCTGAACACATTATTTTTCTACGAAACCGAACGAGACGGACCGAATTTTATCCCTAACGGGCTGCGTACGGCGCCCGGACATATCAAGGATAAGAATGCGCATGTTTACCAGACACCGTTGCTCGACAGCAACGACTTTATCGATCACAAACCGCCCACTCCGGCCATGGTGTCCGCAAAGCTGCCGAATATCGATGTGTCTGGAGGGTGGTGGGACGCGGGTGACTACGTCAAATACGTCGAAACGACCAGCTATACAGAGGCCCTGATGCAGATAGGGATTCGCGACTTTCCCCACCAGATGAGCGCAGACGCTCGCATGAATCCCGCCGCGCCGCCCGGCTCGATCTCTTATGCAGGTGACAGCGGTCCCGGAGCCCCGGCGTCGTCCAACTTCACCGATGAAGCCAGATTTGGGATCGACTGGCTGATGAAGATGTGGAACGACAAAACGCATACCCTCTACTACCAGGTGGATAATACGCAGGACTGGGATTACTACGGGGAAGGCGATCCCAGTTCGGCTACGGGCAACTGTGGCGGAACCTATGTCACGCCCTACTGCCTGATCACAGAGTATGACATCTGGACCCTGCCTCAGGCCGCCGATAATTTCGAACAAGCCGGAGATCCGCAAGCCTGTGATCCCTACACGACGTTTTTCATCTGCCATCGCCCGGTTTACCCGGCAGGCCCCGCCGGCTCACCAATCAGCCCAAATCTAGCGGGCCGTTTAGCGGCGGACTTTGCGCTCTGCTACCAACTCAATCGCGGAACGGAACCTGCTCTGGCTAACAAGTGCCTCAAGAATGCAGAGGCTATATTTGCTCTTGCCGATGTTTCCTATACGGACCCTGCGCCAACGGTCGGTTCGGGCTCATGCAGCACTTGCCTGCTGACCATTTCTCCATTTGACGGCTATCCGGAAAACGTGTGGGAAGACGACATGGAGCTGGGCGCAACTGAACTATACTTTGCTCTCCAATCAGCCCAGGGAGCCAAAGACCTGCCGGACGGCCTGCCCCATACCGATCCCATGGACTACCTGCGGCAGGCGGCGAGGTTTGCCAAGAACTACATCAAAAACATCTACGACCCGGGATTCACAGACACGCTCAACCTGTACGACGTCAGCGGCCTCGCTCATTTCGAACTGTATCGAGCGCTGGAAATGGCGGGAAATCCAGGCGACTTGGCGGTTTCGAAATCGAGTATCCGCAAGCAATTCTTGCGCCAGGTTGGTGACGCGATTTCACAAGCAGGCACGGATCCCTGGGGCTTCGGGAATCAATGGAGCTCCGGCGATACTACTTCACACGGAGCCGGTCTAGCGGTAATGGCAAGTGAAGCCTATTACCTGACTGGGTCCAGGAGCTACGATACTTACTCGCAGAGGTGGCTGGCCAACATCTTGGGCGCCAATGCTTGGGGCTCGTCGTTTATCGTGGGCGACGGAAGCACGTTTCCAAATTGTATCCAGCACCAGGTGGCGAACCTGGCCGGAGCGCTGGATGGAACTTCCGGAGGCACGCCGTTGCTCTGGGGAGCGGCTTCCGAGGGTCCAGGAGGCGGTGCGACTTCAGGCGTGGTGGGCGGCATGATTCTGTGTCCCGCGAACGGAGCAGACGTGTTCAAGAAATTCAATGGAAACGACGGTCCGTTTGATGCCTCGCAAGTAGCGGTGTATCAAGATAACGTGCAGTCGTTCAGCACCACCGAACCCGCGATCGACCTTACATCGACTTCGTTCCTTATGTGGTCATGGCGAATGGCGCAGCGTCCGCGCTTCTGACAGAACTAGAGCGGGTGACTCTCTGCGCCTCACAGAATTTCTATCACTCTCGGGAGAGTTTTTACGCGATCGCTTACGCGATCCAGGCGCCGCCCACAACGATCTCGCCATCATAGAACACTGCGGCCTGCCCCGGAGTAATGGCACGCTGAGGTTGGTCGAAGGTCACCAGAATTTCGTCGTCGGCAAGCTTTTCTAGCATGGCCGCAGCGCCTTCGTGGCGATGCCGAATTTTCACGGACACTCGCATAGGCTCGCGAAGTTCATCCATGGCGATAAGATTCAGACGCCGGGCGCGCAGTTCCCGCGAATAAAGATGCTCGTCGCGGCCGACCACGACTTGCTTGTCGGCGCCATTTATCTGAATCACGTAAAGCGGCGATCCGGTCGCAACCCCAAGGCCCTTGCGCTGTCCCACGGTGAAGTTGTGAACCCCGCCGTGCTCACCGATCACCTCTCCACTCGTGGTTACCACCTCACCCGCAGTCTCGGGGAGGGACTCGCCGCGCTCGGACAGATAAGCATCGATGAAACGCTTGTAGTCGCCGCCGGGAACAAAACAAATTTCTTGCGAGTCGGGCTTCTCCGCTAGCGCCAGACCGTGCGCTCGGGCACGCTCACGCACCTCGAGCTTGGTCATTTCACCCAGCGGGAAAAGCGTGCGGCCAAGCTGCTCCTGAGTAAGGCCGAAGAGGAAATAGGTTTGATCCTTGCTGCGATCGGCGGGACGTTTGAGCAGCCAGCGTCCGCGAACGTCGTCATACTCCACGCGAGCGTAGTGGCCAGTGGCCACGCACTCCGCGCCAATCTGCTGAGCCACGACGAGTAGCTGATCAAACTTCAAGTGATTATTGCAGAGGCTGCAAGGGATTGGCGTCCTCCCCGATAGATACTCGGCAACGAACGGTCGCACCACATCGCGCTCAAACCGTTCTTCATGATTTACCACGTAGTACGGAATGCCGATGTGCTCGGCCACGCGCCGGGCATCGTAAACGTCGTCAAGGGAGCAACAGCGGCCCGTCACCGCTTCCGGCATGCCCTCGTGCTCGGCCAGACGTCGCTGGTTCCACAGCTGCATGGTCAAGCCGATCACGTTATGTCCATCGGCGCGCAGCATGGCCGCGACGGTGGAAGAATCCACACCGCCCGACATCGCTACAGCAATTGTTTGAGGACTTGGCATGCTTCTAACGAACCACCATTTTCCTGTAGGCTGGCGACAATTCCCGCAGCCGCGCGACTGCCTCCGGTACGAGCGCCAGGGCGAAGTCGATATCTTCCTCGCTATTTTGTTTTCCCAGACTGAAGCGAATGCTGGCGCGAGCTCGGTCGGCGCGCAGGCCCATTGCGGTAAGCACGTGCGATGGTTCGATCGCGCCCGCGGAACACGCGGCGCCCGTCGAAACCGCCAGGCCCTTCAGGTCGAGCGAGATGACCATCGCTTCTCCTTCGATGTGATCGAAATAAATGTTGGATGTATTTGGCACGCGGGGGGCGCCTTCCCCGTTGACGGCGGATTCTTCCACTTGCGCGAGAATTCCCTGCTGCAGACGGTCACGCAAGGCGGACATCTTCTTATCGTCGCCTCGCTCGAAACCTTGCATTGCCAACTCCGCAGCCTTGCCGAGTGCGACAATTCCGGGAACATTCTCAGTTCCGGCGCGACGAGAACGTTCGTGTCGCCCCCCATAAAACAGCGGCTGAAGATGGGCTCCTCTGCGAACGAAGAGCGCGCCCACGCCCTGAGGCGCGTGCATCTTGTGACCGGAAATCGATAGCGCATCGCAAGCAATGTTCTTCACATCAATTGGAACCTTGCCGGCCGCCTGCACTGCGTCCGTATGAAAATAGACGTCGGCCTCGGCTGCAATCTTGCCGATGTCTTCAACCGGCTGCAGGACTCCGGTTTCGTTGTTGGCCGTCATGATTGAGATCAGCTTGGTGTTGGGACGCAATGCCCGCCGCACGTCGTCGGGATCCACCAGGCTGCGGCTGTCCACCGGCAGCCAGGTTACCTCGCATCCCATTTCCTCCAGATGCCTGCAGGCATGCAGCACTGCATGGTGCTCGATGCTTGAAGTGATGACGTGATCGCCCTCGCCGGTCAATCCTGAAATCGCCAGATTGTCGCCTTCTGTCCCGCCGCTGGTAAAGACAATTTCCTGGACCCTGCAACCTAACAGCGACGCCACCGAGTTGCGCGCGCGTTCCACCGCAGCCCGGGTTTCCTGACCATGGTGGTGGATGGACGATGCGTTGCCAAAGTGCTCGCCGAAATACGGACGCATAGCTTCGAGCACCTCCGGCAGAACCGGCGTGGAGGCGTTATTGTCGAGGTAAATGCGTCGCATCATCTTTTCATATTCTACCCGCTTTCTCTTTAACTGTTCCGCCCAAATCACTGGAGACAAAAGAAATGGCGCCCAAAGGGCGCCAAACTACCAATCTATCTTGCTTGATCAGTTTCGCTTCTCTATCGCGACGTAATGACTAGGATAGTCCGGCCCCAGATACTCCGCGCGCGGACGAATCAGGCGGTTATCGTCCAGTTGTTCAATCACGTGCGCGGCCCAGCCGCTGATCCGCGAAACCGCAAAAATCGGGGTAAACAGATCCTCGTCGATGCCCAGCGTGTGGTAGGTAGAGGCGGAATAAAAATCAACGTTCGCATTAAGCTTTTTGTCCGCTTTGATGAACTGCTCGATTTTTTCCGACATGTCATACCATTGCGGCTGCCCGCTGGATTGGCCCAAATCGCGCGACATGGCGCGCAGATGCGTGGCTCGCGGATCCTCGGTGTGATATACGCGATGGCCAAAACCTGGCACCTTCTGCTTTTGCGCCAGCATGTTGCGAACGTATTCGATGGGATCAGCTTTTTCTCGATCAATGGTTTGCAGTATCCGAAAAACAGCCTCGTTCGCTCCCCCGTGCAGCGGTCCCTTCAGTGCTCCGATCGCCGAAGTAATCGCCGAATGCATGTCGGATAAAGTTGCCGCAGTCACCCGCGCGGCGAAGGTAGAAGCATTCAGCTCGTGGTCCGCATGCAAGATAAGCGCGATATCGAGGGCTCGTTCGGCCGTGGCGGAAGGTTTGCTGCCATTCAATTGCCGCAGAAAGTTGGCAGCATGTGACATCGAGCGGTCGGCTTCGACGACCGGTTTTCCTTTGCGAAGGCGGTCATAAGCGGCAACGATCACCGCGATCTGCGAAGTCAGTCGGATCGCTTTACGAACGTTGGCCTCGTGATCATTTTTCTTATTGTCCGCATCGTAAAACGACAAGGCCGAAACCGCCGTCCGCAAAACGTCCATCGGCAATGCCGTCGGGGGAGCGTCGCGGAGCAATTGCAGGATCGCGGGGTCGAGGTGACGCTCTTGTTGCAGACGCCCTCGGAGATCTTCCAGTTCTCCGCGATTCGGCAGACGCCCGAACCATAGCAGATAGCAGGTCTCTTCAAAATTGGAGTGGTCGGCCAGTTCGTGAATGTCTATGCCACGATAGGCGAGAACGCCGCGATCGCCATCGATATAACAAATGCTGGAGTTGGTGGCAACGATGCCTTCCATTCCTTTTGTTGGAGGGGTACTGGTCACGCTGGACATAGGGTCTCGCTCAGTCAGATTGATTCCGTTGCCGAGCCACGCCAGGGACGCGAGGAGTGCAACTATCTTTTATACGCCAAAAGTTCCTGCCTTCCAACATCCCGAGGGGTGCTTCGGATGTTTAATTCCTTATTTCGTCGTCCGATCGTCAGGCGTTGCTGAGACTTCCGTCGCCAGCTGCGATTGGAATTCGCCGGTCATTTTTTTCAATCGGGCAAGCATCTTCCCGGCCTGTTGACCAACCTCAACGAGTTTCTTAGGTCCAAAAATGACCAATCCCAACAGCCCCAGAAACAACATCTCCGCCAAGCTCACGCCTTTTCCTCCGGCACTTTCGGCGAGGCTACTTTTGACGACGGCAACTCTTCCTTACCCTGCATTGCAGCCTTGAATCCGCGAATGCCTTCGCCCATCCCTTTTCCGAGTTCGGGCAACTTCTTAGGGCCGAAGACGAGCAGAGCGATTCCGGCAATGATGAGTAGGTGCATGGGTTGAAATAAGCCTTCAAACATCGGTGTTCCTCCAGTCAAAAGTAAGCAGGTTAAAGAAACATTCGTAAGCAGGCGCCGCGACCTATTAGGCGCGGCGCCTGCCGCCACGAGCGGGTGAAGAGACTATCAACCGATGGCCGCCCTCAGGGGAATGCGCCAACTCTAGAATCCGCGTTGAGCCGAATCCGCTTGATTGGCCAGCGCGGTGAGCTGGTTCGAGAATGCTGGGGATTGGCCGATAAATAGGCCCATGTCGGTCAGGAATTTGACCACTCCCTTGGCAACTCCTTGAGGATTTGTGGGACGAATTACAGCGCATCGCGGCAGACTAGGGCTGATGAATTCGCAGGGAACCGGAAAGATCAGGTTGGTTTGTAGCGCTGGATTGAACGTCTTATCGAAGTTCGGGAAGATGATCCCGGTGTCAGGATCGGTCAACGGAGCGAGTGGCGGTTGCACGCTATTTCCCGCGAAATCCACCCACTCCAGGAAGTGAGCTACTTCGTCGCCGCCGATACTGACCACGATTTTCAAAACTTCCACATTGTGGGCCTTCTGGGCCATGGCTGAGTAGAGTGAGCTGCCGCCCTGCTCAATCGTTCCGAAGTGAAAAGCCGCGGTGTTGGCGATGGCTTGAACGTGTTTCGTGGGTTCGAAATCAGCGTTGGTTCGTGGAATGGCGGTTACGTTCACCAAGTCGACGGCTTGCGGGAAAGTGGCACCAAAGTCCGGATTCTGCGTGCTTCGATAGCGGGTATACCAACTCGTGTCGACGGTGAGATTCATCAGGTTGGTGAGCCGACCAGTCTGTTCGGCTCCCTTTGCCTGGCTGCTTGGCAGCGTACGGAATTCATCGAGGTCCACCGGCTCTACTCCCTTGGAAATCAGGTACGCATTCAGAAACTCCGCATGGCTCTGTTCGTCGAGGGTGTTGCTAGAGATGTATTGCGGACCATCGGAATCGAGGTTCATGAAGGCCGCCTGGTAGGTGTTCATCGGCTTGAACGGCGCCGTCTCCACGGGGACTTGGCCAGGGGTCAGACCACCCAGCTCCGCATACTGAATCCAAAGGTCGGTCTCGATCAGTTCTGCTGCCGCCAGGAATCGAAGGATTG
>DATNLE010000210.1:0-4041 GCA_035603035.1 Candidatus Acidiferrales bacterium
GCTTTGACGTGGCTGCTGTCGATGGAAAGCTCGTCGGGAATGGGGCCGGCGGCCGCCATCTTTTCGAACATGCGCTGCCAGACACGACGCTGAGACCAGCGATTGTAACGGTTGTAGATCGTTGTCGGCGGCCCATAGACGGGCGGAACGTCGCGCCATCGACAGCCTGTCTTCAAGACATGCAGGATGCCCGAGATGACCGTGCGGTCGTCAACGCGTGGCTTACCCGGCCTGCCGCGCGGCAGGTGCGGGCTGAGCGCCTTCCAGGCCTCATCCGACAGCCAGAATAAGCTCTTCGCCATGACGATCGCCCTCCAGCGACTCAAATCAGGCGCAAATATACAATCAAAATCAATAAACTGTATGGGTTCCCTACCTAGGGTCAGGACTCATTGATCATAGCCAGAAGATGACGGCTGCAGCGATGCAGATTGCCGAGAAGTAGGTATGGGCGCAACGGTCGTATCGGGTGTGGATGCGCCGCCAGTCTTTGAGGCGGCCGAACATGTTTTCGATTCTGTGGCGCTGTTTGTAGAGGACGGCGTCATAAGGGATCGCGACCTTCCTGTTGGATTTCGAGGGGATGCAGGCGGTGATGCGGCGCTTGGCGAGGGCGGCCCGGAACCAGTCGGCGTCGTAACCCTTGTCGGCCAGGAGTTGCTTGGCTTTCGGCATGGCGGGCAACATCAGCGCCGCGCCCTTGTAATCGCTCATCTGCCCCTCGCTTAAGAGCATGACGAGCGGGCGTCCGCTGCTGTCGCAAACCGCGTGCAGCTTGGAGTTCAGGCCGCCCTTGGTGCGTCCGATACGTCGGGGAACAGGCCCTTTTTTAAAAGGCTCGCGGCGGTGCGGTGGGCCTTCAAATGCGTGGCGTCGATCATGACCCGCTCGGGCTTGCCGCCTTTGCGCGCCAAGGTTGCGAAAATCTTGTTGAACACGCCCAAGCGGCTCCAACGAATGAACCGATTGTAGATCGTCTTGTGCGGGCCATACTCTCGTGGCGCGTCGCGCCAACGCAGCCCATTCTTGATCACAAAAACAATCGCACTCACGATCCGACGATCGTCAACGCGCGCGACCCCATGCGACAGCGGAAAATAGCGCTCGATCCGACGCATCTGAGCCTGAGACAGCAAGAACAAATCAGTCATCGGCGAAGCCTCCAGCCTCGCCCATGAATCAGCTAATCCAACGGTCAGCAAGAACTTTAATAGGTCCTGAGCCTAGGTTGGAAGCTGTGTTCGGCGAATGAGAGAAGTTGGTTCCTGCCGACTTCTACCATGGGCGGTCTTAGCCCAATAATGCGGACGCAAAGCGAGATCAAACATCGCCGTCCAAGTCGCTGCACTCACCAGAAGATAGTACACTGGCAGCAGAAGAAGCACTCCCGGCGTGACTCTTAGACGACGGAACTTGGCCGCGATTACTGCCGGCAACAGAATTGCCCAAATGCCGGATAGCGCAAGGATATAAGTGAAAACGTCACTCATTTCCCTCCAGGGCGAGATCTCGCCCTGCCCGACCGTTACCGCACGCCAAATCGTTCCAACTGCAAAAGCGGGCCAAAATAGGCAACCAAAAATCGCGCCAAAAATTAGGATCGTCGCGGCTAGGGCTCGACTGGGCCCGAGGTCGCGCCAAAAAAACATTGGCCGCCTCGAGTGAACGATCAAAGTCTGCATCCAGCCTTTTTGCCACCGCACCCGTTGCCGAAACCAAATTCCGAATTCATACGGCGCTTCCTCCCAAGTGTCAGACTCCAAAGCTTTCACTTGGTAACCAAAGCGCGCCAAGCGAATCCCAAGGTCGGCGTCCTCGGTGACGTTCCACTCATCCCAGGCTCCCACGCCGACTAATGATCGAACACGAAAATGGTTCGAGCTACCGCCAAGGGGAATGGGCAGATTAAGGGCGCACAAGCCCGGATTGATAATGTCGAATAATATTGCGTACTCAATTGCAAAAAGTTTGGACAGCCAGGAATCGCCGTGATTCCTGATAGCGAGACGCCCCTGAAGGCAATCGAGTCCCTTGTCGATGACGAAGTGTGACGCGGCCAAGCGAAGTTGATCTGGGGCTGGAATGTCCTCGGCGTCGTAAACGACAATCAACTCTCCCCTCGCGCTAGACAAAGCAATATTGAGGGCGCGCGGCTTTGTTTGGGGTTTGCCCGACGGAGCCACAACGACCTCGTAGCAACTCGGCAAGCGCAATTCAACAATTCGAGCTAGTGTCTCGGCATCGCGCTGCTCGACCACCAACTTAATGTCAAGTTTACTCTTGGGATAGTCGAACGCATCGATTGCTTGGACTAAATGCTCAACGACACTCGCCTCGCGATAAAGCGCAATTACGACAGTGTAGTTGGGCAGTTTGTCCTCGGGAAGTTCGGCGCGAAGAACTTCCGGCCCGCGTGCGACCGCAGCCATGGATCGAAGCGTGACGGAGGCTAAAAACATGAGCCAGAGAATCGCAGATGAAAGGGCCTGCAAAACGTCGAAATCTGCGACACCAAGCAAGAATGCCAGTATCGCGGTCGTCCCAACCACGGCGGTCTGGAAACCAGTCATGCCCTCCCTTGCGGTAAGGCCAGTAGGCAGACGGCCAAGAGCGACATCCAGGAGTTCTGAGCCTCGATACGCGTGGACTAGACTTGCAAATCTTTTCGGAGAAGTCAGTACAAAGAAATCTGAACGAATTGATCCCGATAAAACGGCATGTATTAGCCGCCGGACAAACTGTGCATTAGGCGCAATGACTATCCGTGGCTCCAAACTAGCCGCTTCGATTCGTCCCACGCCACAGCGCAACCCTTTCACCGCATCAAAAGAAGTTGAAAATTGCGGATCACCAACGTAATAACGACAGCCCAAATGATTCGCCAGCGCTAGATAATACGCTTCTTCGGCTATTTTACCTTCGCTCAATAGCCGAGCGAGTGGCTCGCCCGCTCCGTGCTCCGCGGCGCCCGGCGCGTCCACCAACAACTCAACCGAGAACCCCGCGCCAGCAAGAAAAGCCAATTCCGGCGGAAGTCCAATAAGACTGTCTTGCTCATGGTCGGGTAAGGAGATCGGATCACGCGCCCAATGCGCGCCTACACGTCGCGACAATTCCGGCGCATCATTGAATTTGAATGTGTTTCTTGTCATGCTATACTTCAACAAACCGATCTGCTGAACAAGACCTTTTAACTGTCTCGTGATTTCGGATAATATACGACTTTTCGCGGTTGTCCCCAAAAAACTGCCGAGTAAGAATTTCCGTGAAACCGTGGTTATGTCTCAACTCGCAGTCGGCGACGCGAACGGCACTGACAAGACCGCGAGCTAGCAGTGCTCCGATTTCCCGAGCGTTTAATCCTTCGCTCGTTCGACGTAGCTACCGTCTTCAGTCTGAATGACGATCCGAACTCCGACCGCAATATGCGGCGGAACCATTACCCGCGCGCCATTGGCAAGCTTCGCTGGCTTGTACGACGAGGAGGCGGTTTGGCCCTTCATCGCCGGTTCGGTTTCGGCAACCGCCAATGTAACGCGGGGCGGCAATTGGATAGCGACTGGTGTCGAGTTGAATATAGACAGAATAACTTTCATACCCTCCTGGAGCCATTGAGTCTGATCGCCGATCACATCCGCGGGAACTTGGGTCTGGTCGTAAGTGTCAGTATTCATGAAGTGATAGCCATCCGCATCTGCATAAAGGAAATCAAAATCCTTGTCCTCGACAAATGCCCGTTCGACTTGCTCTGTTGTCTTGTACCGATCCGTTACCTTGACCCCATCGGACAGGCGCCGCATGTCAATCTGAGTTGTGGGCGTTCCTTTGCCCGGGTGAAAACTTTCCGCGGAAAGGACGACGCACAACTGACCGTCTTCACGTTCGATAATATTGCCCTTGCGAATCGAGCTTGCGATAACTCTCACGTTTAATCCTCGGAAATGAGGGTATATTTCGCCCTCGAGGTTGCAGGTGTTTGTTGACTGTGATTGGCGATTGCGGGAACAAACATATCAATTTCGACGCTAAACGCCAGTCTGG
>DATNLE010000225.1:0-52814 GCA_035603035.1 Candidatus Acidiferrales bacterium
CGATTCGGCCATCCGCCGCGCTCCATCAGCAGGTCCACGGTTTCCTCGATCTGACGCTGGTAGGGATCGCCCTTCGCAATTACCGACATGGGAACGCTGTGTGCGCTGAAAACAATCTCTGCCTGGGCAGGAAAGTGGAAGCGCGACAACGCCTCATCCACCTTTTCCACCGCAGCTTCTAAATACGTCGGATGCTGATAGAAGTGCCCCACGTTGTGTACGGGAATATTGCCCTGGAACAGGCGCTGCCACTCGTTGAGGCTGCTGCCGGTCGTGGTGGAAGAGTACTGGGGATACAAGGGCAGCAGAATCACTTCGTCGCAATTTGAAGCCTGGAGTTCTGCGATGGCTTCGCGGGTGAAGGGATGCCAATAGCGCATGGCCACAAAGCAGCGCGCATCCAATCCCTGATTCGTCAAGTCCGCCTCGAGCGCCCGCGCCTGACGTTCGGTAAAGCGGCGGATGGGGGAGCCTCCGCCAATGGTCGCATAGTGGTGCTGAACTTTCCGTGCACGGGCGGTTGAGATCAACTTGGCCAGAGGTTTGCGTCCGAGGCGGGCGAAAGGGAAATCAATAATATCGGGATCACAGAAAAGGTTATAAAGGAACGGCTCTATCGCAGCCAGCGTATCGGGTCCGCCAAGCTGAAACAGAACTACCCCCACACGGCGCGTTGTCTTCGCCATCCCCTCAGATTCCCCAGAACGGGCGAATTTACTCCCATCTGGGACGAGAGTCAATGGCGGAATTGCAAAATGAAAGTGAAAGACTTGAAGACACGCGGCGAAGTTATCTTCTCAGGAATTGAAACACATGCCGACGGGAGAATAAATTCCTCGCGTCCGCATGTTTCCTGAAGTGCGTAATCGAAGCTCAGTCTAGGGCAATCGCAATTCGGCATGTTCCGCTACCACGATCTGCCGGCGTTGTCCGTCGTGCCAGTACAGAACGCGCAGGAACTTGTGGATCCGCGGGTCGGGATCGATGCCCATGCTGCGATTATCGACGACGATAAATAGCCTCCCGTCTCGTTGCATGCTGCGCAGTTGTTCCGTGACATTAACAAAGCGCCCCTCGCCGCCATAGTAGGCGCGCATGATGTGCAGCTCGCGATCGTGCCACTCATATCCGGCATCAGGGTCGAGTTCCAGGTTCACGTGGGCATACTCGGGAAAACGAAATTCCTCTTGGTTTCCGTCCCAGTGTCGTATGCGAATGAAAAGTTCTTTGACGTGATTGTGCGCGGGATCCACGCCGAGGTTCCGGTCATTGACATCGAACTGCAGCATTCCGTCATGCATGAATGAGCGGACCTGCGGAGTAACATCGATGCGGTGATTTCCGGCGCCATACTCCGCAGCCACGAGTTGGCCGCCCTGGGCCGACGAGGAGCCTGCCAAAAACCAGATGCATGCCAGAGCAACCACACTTGCGATCAAAGTTTTCTTCATAACGCCCCCTTTGCCTGGTTAACCAAGCCCCGAGAGTTAGAGTCCGAAACTTCTAGTGAACGGCTGCTGGCACAACCTTCGCCTTGTCCATCTCTTCGATCACGGCATCGGCGAACTCGGAGGTTCCGGCTTGACCACCGATGTCCTTTGTTAGCTTTTCGGGGTGCCGATATACTTTCTCCAGAGCATTGCGAATCTGTAAGGAAGCATCGAATTCGCCAAGATGCCGCAGCATCAACAACCCTGACCGCAGGAGGGCGGTGGGATTCGCCAAATTCTTTCCCGCAATGTCAGGAGCCGAGCCGTGAACCGCTTCAAAGATCGCGCAGTGGTCGCCCAGATTTGCGCTGGGCACAAATCCCAGGCCACCTACAAACGCCGCACACAGGTCCGAAATGATGTCCCCATAGAGGTTTTCCATCACCAGCATGTCGTACTGATAAGGGTTCATCACCAGTTGCATGCAGGTATTGTCGACAATGTGTTCCCCGTACGTTATTTCCGGATACCCTTTGGCCACGTTACGACAGCAGCGCAAAAATAAACCGTCCGACAGCTTCATGATATTGGCTTTGTGAATGGCGTGGATTTTCTTGCGCTGATTCTTGCGGGCATACTCGAAGGCAAACTTCGCAATGCGGGTCGAGGCTTTCTCCGTGATGATCTTCAAACTTTCAACCACTCCTGGCACTACTTCATGCTCCAAGCCGGAGTATAGGCTCTCGGTATTTTCGCGCACGATGATGAGATCCACGTCCGGATAACGCGTGGGAATATGCGGCAGATTGCGAATCGGCCGAAAATTCGCATACAGCTCAAATTTCTGGCGCAGCGCGACGTTGATGCTGGAGAAGCCGCCGCCCACGGGCGTGGTCACAGGCCCTTTCAGCCCCACGCAAGTCCTCTCGATCGACTCCAGCGCATCTTTCGGAATGTACTCACCATACTTCTCGAACGCATCCGCGCCCACCTGGAACGATTCCCACTCAAACTTCACACCTGTCGCTTCCAGAATGCGCACTGTGGCCCGCGTTACTTCCGGCCCGATGCCGTCGCCGGGTATCAACGTTACTTTATGACTCATACTTATTTCCTGAATCGGAGCTCCAGAATTCGGAATACCGCCTCGGTGATTTGTACACTTTTACACTTTCTGCGGCTTCCCACGAATTTCCCCGGCTTCCTTAGCTTTCACTAAATCCCTTAACTCATTCATGAATTCGTTCACGTCTTTGAAATCGAGGTAAACCGAGGCGAAGCGGACGTAGGCGACTTTGTCATAACGTCGCAAACGGTTCATGATGAGTTCGCCCAGTTCGCTGGTTTTGCGCTCGCGCTCTTGCGATTCGATTACGAAAGATTCCGCCTCATTCACAATCTGTTCCAGCTTGCTGATTGGGACCGGACGTTTCTCGCAGGCGCGCAGAAGACCGTTCAACACTTTCTGGCGGTCGAATTTTTCCCGGCGGCCGTCTTTCTTGACCACCATATAAGGGATTTCGTCGATGCGCTCATACGTGGTGAAGCGCTTGCTGCACTTCAGACACTCGCGCCGGCGCCGGATGGACTCCGCTTCTTTACTTTCACGCGAGTCCACTACCTTATCGTTTGCAAATCCACAAAAGGGACATTTCATGGCGCTGTGATCGAAAACGGAACCACTGAACGAATCAGATTTTAAGGATTTGGTAGAGAAATTGTAACAGGGGGAGTTGCGCCAGGACTCGCAGACGTACCTACGTAATAGATATCTTGCAGTGACTTAAAGTTCACGGGTCATGCAGTTGGAGCAATGCCATCTGGCTCTTCTTCCACGTGATGACTCTCTTCCGATAACTTCCGCAGTGACAATCTCTCGTGGTGCGCCAGGATCAGACCCAGCGGCACAACCGCTGCAAACGTAACCAGCCACAACAAAATGCCGCAGCTCGCCGCCAACTCGGGTGGGACCGCGAACAAACCCGACAGCGTCCTGATCGTTGCCAATTGAGAGCCTCCGCCAACGGCCGGCAACTGAAGCATCGATCCGAGCATGCTCGATCCCATCAAAATCAAAACTTGCAGCTGAGGGATTTCCAGTGCGGCCACTCCGTAGGAGTGCGTGACCTCTTTGTAGGCCATCGCAATGACGTACCACATTCCCACTGAGACGAGCGTGAGCCAAAGAAAAGAAAGTGCACCGTCGATGGTATTGAGGCCTATGCCAAACTCCCTCACCCAATGAGCGATCCGATGACCCAGGTTCGCCGAGAGGTGTCCAAACTCACGTTCGATCCATCGTGCTACCGCCTCACCTTTGCGGTTGATAACGACCGCTGCTACCACCACAGCAGACACTAGGCTGATTAGGATCAAAACGCCACGTTGCAGGCCGGAATACCACCCCGGCTCGGGGATGGAATAAAGGCCCCCCTCGCGAAAAACAGCGACGGCGATCAGCACCGTGAAGGCTCCTATATCGAAGATCCGTTCGACCGCCCAGACCGCGAGCTGCGAAGAGAAGGTCAAATTCTGCCGCCGCGCTATCAAATAAGGACGAATGGGCTCGCCCGCCCGTCCTAACAGCGCTAGACCCGCGAAACCGATCAGGGTGGGGGAGACCAGTTCGCTCAATTTCGCCTGCGGTCGCACCGGCTTCAGAAAAATCTTCCACCGAATAGCGCGCATGAGGTAGGCAATGTAGATAAGGCCAACCCCACGCGCGACCCGAACCCACCTGATCTGACGTGTCTGGCTCCAAAATGTCCCCCAGTCAAAGCTGTGCCACTCGCGATATTGCAGGTAAACCAGAACGGCCAGTATGCAGAACACTACCGCACTGATCACGATGCGCTTTTTGTCCATGAAGATGAGAATCCTCGCACGGCGACCCTCGCAGCGCGAAGTGGAAACGGTACTCCCAAGGTAACTGAGTGTACCAACAGGGTCAAACGCGCAAGTCACGCGGCGAAGGAAGTAAAGAGTAATCAGTCGTGTCGCGCCGCTTCGTCGGTTGCCACCGCGATGGCCCGGCGAACATGGCCGGAGGTTTTCTTCAGTGCAGCGACCGCACGAGCGCGAGTAACTTTGGCGGCCAGCATGACCAGGGCTACGGGAGTGCGATGTCCCGATGTTTTCAGGGCGAGGCGGGCGGCGGCCGGATCAGCTCCGGAGGCGCGTTCGAGAATGCCGATGGCGCGCTGCGTCAGCTTTTCGTTCTTCGGCACGACATTCACCATCATGTTGCCGTAGACATAACCGAGACGGCTCATGGCCCCGGTGGAAATCATATTTAATACCATTTTGTGAGCGGTGGCAGCCTTCATCCGGGACGATCCGGCGAGAACCTCGGGCCCGACCGGGGTGACGATCGCGAACTGAGCGTTGCGTTCAAGCGGTGAATCGCGATTGCAGGTGAGAGCAATGGTGTGGGCACCCCGGGAGCGCGCAACTTCGACCGCAGCCAAAGTAAATGGAGTGCGGCCGCTGGTGGCAATGCCGACGACGACATCGAGCTTGCCGGGCTTGCGGCGAATCATCTCCTCGCGGCCCTGCCGGGCGTCGTCCTCGCTGATCTCAGATGCGGAAGCGAGGGCTCTCGCGCCTCCGGCAATGATGAATTGGACGGAGCTGGGATTCGTGTTGAAGGTGGGCGGACACTCCAAGGCGTCCAACGCGGCGATGCGCCCGCTTGTTCCCGCGCCCACATAGATCAGCCGCCCACCATGACTGAGAGCGTACGCAACCAGATCAATCGCGCGCGCTATCTGCGGCAAGGAGCGAGCGACGGCAGCGGCGACAGTAGCGTCTTCGGCGTTGATGAGTCGAGCAATCTCGATCGCCGATTTGCAGTCGAGTTCATAGGCGGCGCGGTTGGACTGCTCGCTGCGAAGGCGGCTCAAATTGGCCTGCCCCCGGCTGACCTTGGGCTTGCGGATCGATTTCAAGCGGGGAGCCTTTCGGAAGAGATTGAATCGCTTCCAGTATGGCAGCAATGGGCGGAATGCGATAACACCGACAAATAAGGATCATTTGTTCTGATGGGGTAATCCCGCGATGGCGGGACACTGCTGGACAGATTCAAGAAGTGGACAGGCTCTCCTCCGTGGAAACGATTGCGGGCTCGATGCCGGCGCTTAGCAGCGGCCATCCCTTTCGCAGAACATAATCGAGCCCAGCCCCCGCCATCTGCGAAGTGACAACTGCGGCGACGACGAGTGTGGTGTAGAACTGCGGACTGATGATTCCGGCCTCGAATGCAACGCTGGCCAGTACGATGCCCGGCTCGCCGCGGGCGTTCGTCGTGATCGCGAGGTTGATCATATCCAGCCCACGGAAGCCGGCAAGACGTCCCGCTAAAGAGACGGAGAGAATCCTGACCAGACAACTCCCCACGAGAACTGTGGCCATCATTCCCAGGGACAAGCCTCGAACCAAGTCGAGCTTCAACCCAACCATTGCGAAATAAACAGGAATGAAGATGGCGAACGACACCCTCCCAATGGCTTCGAGCGCTTCGGAAAACAGGTTGCGCTTCTTGTGCACCACGGCGAACCCGGCGAGGAAAGCGGCGAACACCATGCTGACGTCAAACAACCCCGCGAGGACGCAATATCCGAGGAGAACTGAAAGGGCATAGGCCACTGGGATGGTTTTGCCAGAACCTTAAACCGCAACTTGTTGATGCGCGATACGATTCGGGGAAGGACAGTTAGGGCCAACCCGAAGAATACGCGTGTCGTACCAAGTGATAGGTAAGTTCCCGCGGGCGCGACACGGTTTTGCCGGCGGTCGCAGTTGCAACCGCCAAAGCCAGCCAGAGCCCAATGTCTTCGAGCACGGCCACTCCGAGAACCAGCCGTACGGAGCGAGCATGAAGAATTTTGAGGTCGGCGAAAATCTTCGAAACCACCGGTACCGACGTGACTGCGACTCCACAGCGAGAACCATGACGAGAGAGGCGCGATTGCCGTTAGGACCGTACAGCTGCGGACGAACCAGCCATGGCCCCAGAAGGAGCGCTAGCAGGAATGGCGTGCCGGTGCCGACAAAAAATGGCCAGCCAACTCACTTCCGTTCGCTCTTCGCGGGTGGAGAGCTGTCGGGTTTCCGCTCCCGAGGGAAACGTCAGTAATAGCAGGCCGAACCAGTAAATGAAGTTAAGCGAGTTTGCCTGATGGTTTGCCGCTGCGGTCAGTCGGGAAGCGGCAGGAAAGCGTCCTAAGAGCGCCGCTCCCAGCAACATTCCAGCGAAGGTTTCCCCCACCCTCTCGGCTTACGAAGTCTTACGAACACATAGCCGAATAACTGGGCCAACCCTACGAGTAGGAGAAGCAGGAGGAGAATGGAAGTGAGATCGGGGTTGGACATGGGCCAATGTAACCAGGAATAGGATGCTGTAGGCGAAGAGAGCTTGCAGTCAATCAGGCGAAAAGACGGCTGCCGATATGGGTTAGCCAGATTTATCGAGCGCCTCAATGACGGCGTCGTGGAATCGAGGCCGGACCTGCTGGATCGCTTGATTGGAGCAGTCTGGCCAAGTGCGGTTCGTTAGTAAAGCGATTGAAAATTGACGGCCAGGATCGATCCACAAAGAGGTTCCGGTATAACCTAAGTGGCCGAAGGAGCCAGGTCCGAAATATCTTCCCGACTGGGAGGGCGTCGAAGGAGTATCCCATCCCAGGGCCCGGGATGTGCCTGCAGGGGAAGTTTCACGGCGTGTGAACAGCGCAAGCGTTTCGCGACGCACAAGTACGCCGGGGCTGAGCATGGCGTGGGCGAAGTGGGCGAGATCCGCAGCGGTGGAAAAGACGCCGGCGTGTCCGGCTACGCCGTCGAGAATGCTGGCATTTTCGTCCTGCACTTCTCCTTGAACGATGCGATGGCGAAAAGTTCGATCATCGGTGGTGGGCGGGATTTGCCAGCGGAGGTTTGCCGGCGGATTGAACGCAGTGTTCGTCATGCCGGTCGGGGCGAAGATTTCAGCTTGGCAAGAACAGTCGAGAGGCTCGTCGGCGAGGCGTTCGAGGGCGACGCCGAGAAGAATAAATCCAATGTCGCTATAGTTGGCGCGGGATCTCGGATCGGAAGCAAGCGGCAACGTGAAGACTGCGTGCAGTAATTCTTCGCGGGTACCGGCCTTTAGAAACAACTTCTCGTACGCGGGTAAGCCGGAACAGTGGCTGAGCAACATGCCCAAGGTTACGTCGCGACGGCGCGAATCCTTCTCGGGATGAGAAACAAATTCCGGGACGATGGCGGCGACCGTCGCATCAAGGTCCAGTAGGCCCCGCTCGTACAGACGCATCGCAAGGGACGTGGTGGCGACCACTTTCGTGACCGAGGCAAGATCGAAAAGAGCGTCGCTTGTGACCGCGGGCGAATCATGTTCGTAAGTGAAGTGGCCGAACGCCTTGAGCGCAATGAGTCGTCCTTCAAACGTGGCCGCGACCGAAGCTGCCGGGAACGCGCGTTCGCGAATCGCCTCTTCCAGGACTGAGAAGGCTGAGGCAAACCGATAGTCCTGATGCTCGAAAGCAGGGAGCAACCGCATTAGGGGCTCTGGTGCACTCATCGCGAATTCCATGATATTGCATGAGCGGCACCCCCTTACTTGAGTTTCTTGAGTCCTCCTGCCCTGGTTGTGTAGAGTCAGGACATCTTTCCTCTTGAATCAAACTCGCTCGCAAAACCTGTGCCTTTGCGGTTACCCGCTTTCCGGGAACAAATCCGCTTCGTCACAGTTTGGACCATCATTCTGTCGACCTCGTTGACGGCTTGGACAGTCGTCGACGCCAAGCGTTCCCTGGCCACAGGGCGACTGGCTTCGGTCGATGCGGTTATCGAGCAAGCCATTCACAATGGCAACATCCCCGGCGCCGTTCTGCTGGTGGGGCATGACGGGCAGGCGATCTACAGGAAGGCATACGGGAATCGGGCTTTGGAACCGCGGCGCGAACCTATGACGCTGGAAACGATCTTCGACCTGGCATCCCTGACCAAGGTGATAGCAACCACGACCGCCGTGATGAAACTGGTCGAACAGGGCAAGATCCGGCTGAATGATCCGGTGGCAAAGTACTTGCCGGAGTTTGGCCAGAATGGCAAAGAAGACATAACCGTGCGGCAGTTGTTGACGCATTACTCGGGCCTGGGGCCGGATCTCGATTTGAAAACGATTTGGGAGGGGAAAGAGACGGCCTATCGAATGGCCTTTGGCGAAGCGCCCGAGACGCTGCCGGGCTCGCGATTTTCTTACAGCGACGTCAACTTTATAGTGTTGGGCGCTCTGGTGGAGCGTGTTTCAGGTGAGACGCTAGACAAATATTGTGAGCGCCGCATCTTTGCGCCCCTGAAGATGATGCATACGCGGTTTACGCCACCGGCGGCGTTGCGGCCGAAAATTGCTCCTACGCAGTATGACGAGAATGAGCACATGCTGCGCGGCGTAGTGCATGATCCGACGGCGCGCCGGATGGGTGGCGTAGCAGGGCATGCGGGACTGTTTTCCACGGCGGACGATTTAGCGAAGTTCTCCCAGGCGTTGCTCAATGGCGGCGGAGGCGTTCTCTCTGCTCTGTCGGTCGAGAAGATGACCCGGCCCGAGCAGCCTCCGTCGGCGCCGGTCTTACGCGGCTTTGGGTGGGATATCGATTCTCCCTTTTCCTCCAACCGTGGTGATCTTCTGCCGGTGGGCTCCTACGGGCATACAGGGTTTACGGGCACATCGATGTGGATCGATCCAACTACACAGACCTACATCATTCTGCTGACCAATGCGGTTCATCCGCGCGGCAAGGAAAATGCGATTGCATTGCGCTCAAAAGTGGCGACGGCGGTTGCAGCAGCACTGCCGCTGACTGCGAGCGAAAAAGAAGCCCTTCGCTGGGAGAGTATTACCGGCTACAACGAGGCCCAGAGCGCCGCGCGCCGTATGAGCGTACGCAATGGGAGTGTCAAGACTGGAATCGATGTGCTGGAAGAGCATGGCTTCGATGTACTGCAGGTTGCCGGCCGCAAGAAGCGGATTGGGCTAGTGACCAACCAAACCGGAGTGGATGCAGACGGACGCCGGACTATTGATGAGCTTGCCCAGGCGCCGGGAGTTTCGCTGGATGCGATTTTCAGTCCAGAGCACGGTGTGACCGGAACCCTGGATACGCTCAACGTTAGCAATTCAACAGATGCGGCAACCGGAATTCCTGTCTACAGCGTGTATGGGGGGAAGGACGCCGCGCGCCGTCCGTCGGCGGACGTGATGAAGCAATTGGACGCCGTCGTCTTCGATATCCAGGACGCTGGGGTGCGGTTCTTTACCTACGAAACGACATTGGGATATTTTCTGGAGGCGGCGGCGAGTACGGGAGTTGAAGTGATTGTGCTCGATCGGCCAGATCCCATCACGGGATCGTTTGTGCAGGGTCCGGTATCGGATGCGGGGCGCGAGAGCTTCACGAATTACGGGACGGTGCCGGTGCGCCAAGGTATGACCATGGGTGAACTGGCGAAGATGTACAACGCGGAGCGAAACATCAACGCCAAGCTGACCGTGGTTGCGATGGAAGGCTGGCAGCGCGGAGACTGGTTTGATTCGACTGGGCTACCCTGGGTGAATCCGTCGCCGAACCTGCGAAGCCTGACCGAAGCAGGGCTGTATCCCGGCGTTGGCCTGATTGAGGGCACGAATGTTTCGGTAGGGCGCGGGACGGATACTCCCTTCGAACTGCTTGGCGCGCCGTGGATGAAAGGTCGCGAACTAGCCTCGTACTTGAACGCTCGCGGGATTGCTGGGGTCAGATTTGTGCCGGTGACGTTCACTCCCACGGCAAGCAATCATGCGGGACAGAAGTGTGAAGGCGTGAATCTGGTTCTCACCGAGCGCAACGCGCTGGATGGACCCGAGTTGGGAATTGAATTGGCCGCAGCGTTAAGAAAGCTTTATCCGGCGGACTTCAGACTGGAGCGCATCACTGAGTTGCTGGTGAACCAGGCGGCTTACGACGGGCTGGTGGCGGGTAAGGATCCGCGGCGCATCGCGCAGGATTGGCAGGAAGAGTTGGAGAAGTTTGAGTTGGTCAGGAAGAAGTATTTGATTTATTAGCAAGTCTGAGCACACCATCAGCCTCATCGCCAATAAGCATGGCTCCAGTGATCTCCTTAATTTGTCGCGAACTATTGTCCTTGCACTCATGCGCCTTGCGGATCGCGCGTACGGAGTTACGGTCCGGCAGGAGATCAAGTTCCGCACCAAACGCGAGGTCTCGATCGGCGCTATCTACGCCACCCTGGATCGTTTGGAGGTCAAAGGGTACGTCAGCACCCGCCTCGGCGATCCCACCCCTGAGCGTGGCGGACGATCGAAGCGTTTCTTCCACGTCACAGCCAAGGGAGTTGCAGCTGTGACCCGCACACAACGTGCCTTCAGAGCATGAGCGAGGGCCTGGACCTCGGCTTCATTCGGAGCTACCGATGACGTCCCAAGCGTATCTCGGTCAGCCGCCGTGCCTTGCCGTCTGGTTCATCAATCCATTCACTGCTAACGAAAATGCAGAATCGATCTTCGGAGACCTGCTTGGAGAATACTCCTACCTCGCCTCGAAATCGGGAGTTACCCTCGCCAGGCGCTGGTATTGGCGGCAGATTGTGAAGACCATCGCACACCTCTGCGGCAGCGCTTACCGTGCTGCTCCGTGGTCGGCCACAGCCGCGGCTGTCGGAGGATTCTTGCTGCACCGGTTTGTCTGCGGGCTCCCTCACAAATTATTGTCGGAAGTCACCGACAGATACCTCGCATTCTGGTCGACCCACTTCAATGCTTACCTCTGGGCGTTGAAAGGAATGATGCCCGCACCCCTCATCGCGTTGCTGTGCGTTGGGTGCATCATCGCATTGCCGGCCAGGGGACGGGAGATGGTCGCCACGATAACCCTGGCTCTCGTCTTGTGCGCGCTGATTGGCTCTGCGATGGTATGGACTGCCACGCATTTGCCTCGGGTATTGTGTGGATGCTGTGGTCATTGGCTGATCCGTTCGCGATCGTTGTTGGCGGGGCAATCGTCAGAACGCATAGATCGGCTGCGATAACGCTGGCTAAACAGGCTTAGCCTATCGATCGGAGTCTGGAAAGCTGGGTTGTCGGTGCAGAGGTAGAAGGCAGGCAGCTTATGACCAACAAAGCCGCATCCTAGCTGCTATTGCGTGATATTCTCGGCCTGATCGGTGTAGCCGCTAGCTGGGGAGGTTTGCGATGCGCGTGCTGTGGACCATCTTGCTGATTTCAGGAATGTCATTTGGACAGGAGTCTGCCCAGTCCACCTCCGTTCCAGGCGATTCCTCCGCGTCGAGGCCGGTCGCAGCCAGCCCAGTTCCCGCTCCGGCCTCCGATCCAAATGTGATTACGATTCCCGCGGGAACCAAGATTCCACTCTCTCTAAAGCAGGCAATCTCAACCAAAAACGCGCGCGAGGGCGATGCTGTATATGCGGAGACGGCGTTTCCCTTTGTCGTTGATAACCGCGTGATCGTGCCGGCTGGGTCCTACATTCAGGGAAGGATTGCGCATGTGGAGCGTGCTGGGCGCGTGAAAGGGCGGGCGGAAATCCTGATGCACTTCACTTCGATGATCTATCCCAGCGGTTATACCGTAATGTTGCCGGGGTCGGTGGAGAACACGCCGGGCGCGGACAACAAGTCGGTGAAAGATTCGGAAGGAACGATTCAGCAGGATAAAGATACGGGCAAGAAGATTGAGGAAGGCGCGAAGGGTGGGGTGTATGGAGCATCGGGAGGTGCGCTAGCGGGTGGGCTATCCAGCGGGTTGAACGGAGCGCGGGTTGGAGCAGCCGCAGGTGCCGCAGCAGGGATCGGATGGGCGTTGCTGAAGCGCGGCAACGATGTAAAGCTCGACGTTGGAACCTCAATCGAGATGGAAATCCAGCGCCCCATCACGGTGGATGCAAGCCGCATCGCGGTCGCGAAAGCAACGCCTTGAGTTTCCGGTAACCGAGTGTGTGTGCATTGCTCACATTGGGACAGCTGCCTCGGCTGTCCAGCCAAGCGGAGCGAGGCGCTAAAGCACCGTCACTTCAGATTGAAAAGCGCATTCACGTGCGCCGTAACCGCAACGTTTTGCGGTGTAAATTCTTCCGTAGGAGCGGGAGCGACGTTCGGCATCGCAGACATAGCGTGTGCCATGTGAGGCGCGATGATGCGTGCGTTTTCGAATGTGTCGACGGATGCGTAAGAAAGTTCCGCCAAAGCCCGGCCGCTTGCACGCGCGACAGTCTCGGCGGAGTTGCGGGCGCGATGGTACGCGTCTTCTACGGCTTTATTCTTGGCCTCGTCAATATTCTCCAGCGTGTAGTTCAAAGTCTGCCTCTCGCTGACGTTGGCATCGGCAAGTTGCTGCGTGATGGGCCCGATCTTCGAAAAATCCTTCAGCTTCAGGGTCACGTCGGCGGTCACGCGGTAACCGATTACCTTCTGCTTAGGTTTCCACTCATACATTGGTTGGACGGAAAAGAATCCGACCGTCGCGGACTTCGCTTCGATCCCGTTAGCATGGAGCACTTGCCGAACCTGCTCCGCTTCTTTGGACGCGCGCTGGTAGGCAGCTTGAGAGGTGTCTTCCTGGACGGAGATGTTGAACTGGATCACTGCAGTATCTGCAGCGGATTCGAATTTTCCGTCGGCTCCGGCATAGACAGAATTGGGAACTGCAGTGAGCGCGGGATGCTCCTGCGCCAATGACGCGGTGCCTATAAGCATCAGCGCGACTGCATAGGTGGCGAATTTCATGCAATACCTCCAGACGAACATAGTTAGGCGGAGAACGGAACTCCTATTGATAAGAACGTTGCGAATGCCTGGCATTGCAAGGCGAAGAGGGCTTACGGGTGCGAGCGCGATGCGACTTAGGTCGCCGATTTAGCGCTGGCGGAATAGGTGAATGCATAGGTCTGGGCATTGATCTCGCTGCGCAGGTCAGCGAAGATTTCCTCGGGCATCTTCAGAAATACTTCCACGACCTCGGGATCGAACTGGCGACCGACCCAAGCCTGGATTTCCTTACGAGCTTCGCCGAACGATCTCGCCGGCCGATAGGGGCGGTCGGAGACGATCGCGTCAAGTGTGTCCGCGACCGAGAAGATCCTTGCGCCTAGCGGAATTTCTCTTCCCTTGAGGCCACGAGGATACCCGGAACCGTCGAAGTGTTCCTGGTGAGAGTAAACAATCTCGCAAGCTTCGGCCAGGAACGGAATCTTTTTGAGCATCTGATATCCGTGATAGCAGTGCTCGCGCATAATGGCTCGCTCGTCATCGTCCAGTTTGCCGGGTTTACGGAGAATGTGATCCGGGATCGCCATCTTGCCGATGTCGTGGAGAAACGCCCCGCGTGCAATCACCGCAATTTGTTCGCGGGGAACTCCCATGGCGCGGGCAATGGCGATGGTGAAGGCGGTGACGCGGCGCGAGTGGCCTTCGGTTTCTGAATCCTTGAGATCGAGTGCGTCGCCTAAAGCCTGCAGGGTAATGTCGTAGGATCGCTCCAATTCCCCCATGGCGGCCTGAAGCTGGTCGGTGCGGGCTTCCACCAGAGATTCCAGATTCGTTTGATACGTGCGGTTTTCTACTTTGAGGCGGCGGTTTTCCAAAGACCGCCGCACCGCGTTTAATAGCTGCTCGCGCTCGAAAGGTTTGAGCAAGTAGTCATAAGCGCCATTGCGGATGGCGGCCAGCGCCACCGATATGTCGTGAACGGCCGTTACCATCACCACCGGCATGTCGGGGAATTTCTCCTTGGTGCGTTCGAGCAGCCCGATGCCATCGAGATCCGCCATCATTAGATCGGAAAGCATCAGTTCGAATTCCTCGCCGGAATTAAGCAGAGCCAAGGCTTCCAGACCAGACCCGGCCTGGTTACAGATGTAACCCGCTGCGACCAAAATGGCGCAGACAATTTCGCGGATTGCCTCTTCGTCGTCGACTACGAGAATACGGTCAGCCATGGCGAGTCTATGATCTCAGACTACTATGGGCGATTCTACCCTAGACGGGACATGCCGAAAGTAACCATCGAGGTCCGGAAAGACCATCGAGATTAGGCCCAACCGTGATATTCAGAAGCCAGGCAGTGTCACGTCTGCTATGCGCCTCTTTTCTGGTGCGTGAATTACCTAAACATGATCGCACTCCTTTGGTCCATTTGGAACACCGTTGCACAGCCAGCCCTGTCGAGGCTGAAGCCCGGGGAGTGGGCTTTGTTAATCGTTCTGGCAGCGTCGTTGCTGGTTTTGGGCGTCTTCCGCGAACGTTACCTTGCGATTTGGGCGGCAGCGTGGGCGCTGATGGTCAGTTCTGATCTATGGCTGACATTTGGCGCAGGAACGCAAATTCCTCCCGGCTATCTGCCGGCTCTTGCGCAAGCGGCGTTCGTAATCGCGATCGGTCTGCTTGCTGGAGGCGTCTTTGTTTATATTCGCGAGCGGAATCTGCTGGCGCCACTGACTGCGGTTGCGTTGAGCACTGCTGGATTTGCGGTTGCCCGGGTTTTGCTTTGGCCAGATTCGTTACCCCTGCGCGTCGCTCTGGAAGTCGGCTACCGAATCATTCTCTTGACAGCCGCAATTGCGTTGTTGCGCGCCCGCCGCGGCCGTCACGAGTTGGCTTCGTGGATGCTCGCGGTGCTCCTCCTCGTACAGTATCTGAATTGGCCTCCCTTCACCAGCCGTGTTCCCGCCGGAGCTTTGGCGGTCGCCGAGACCCTGCTGGGAATCAGCATGCTCATGGTCGTATTCCGGGAGGCGCGCGCGCGCGCCCAACGGTTGAAGATGCTGCAGGCTTTGACCGAAAGTATCGTTCTCGCCCAACAGCAGGGCGGAATGATGGATAAGGCGCTCGAAGGTTTGCAGCGCCTCACCAAAAGCAAAGCAGCCTGGTTCCGCTTGATCGAGGGCGGTCACCTGGTCGCCACCCATGCGGTTGGAGTCTCGCCAGAATTTCTGCGGGAGGTGGGCATTGCGGAGTTGACGGACAGCGTGTCGCAGATGCTCGAAAAGGGCAAGCCCAGGACGGCAGGAAGAGACGAGGCCAGCCCGGAAGATCAACCTCTGCTCAAGTCGGAAAAAATTCGTCATCTCTTGATGGTGCCGGTACCGGGAAAGAAGTCGCCCATAGGACTGCTTTTGTTAGGCAACACGACCTATAAGAAACTGACCATCGAGGAGAGCGATTTTCTTGAAACCTGTGCACGCCAGTTAGGAATCGCGATAGAGAATTTCCGTTTGCTGGAGCAAGTTTTGCGCTCGCATCGGCAGTGGAGGAACACATTTGATTCGGTGCACGACATTATCCTGGCGCACGACTCGGAATTCCGCGTCATCAAGGCTAACCAGATCCTGCTCGAACAGTTGGAACAATCGTCCGCGGATGTGATTGGCAGTACTTGCGAATCGGTGTTGCCACACGGCTTGGGCGAGTGGACGGGATGTCCGTACTGTGCGCGCGGAGGGGAAGAAGTTACGGAAGGCGCCGACCCTTGCTTCGGAGGATTTTCCCTGGTCTCCACTTCGTCCTATAGCGAGCAGGGCAGCAAGCAGAAAGGGACGATCCATATCGTCCGCGATATTACGGAACGGCGCTCGGCGGAGGAAAAATATCGTCTGCTGTTCGATCAGGTGCAGGAAGGCGTATACGTGGCGACTCCCAAAGGGCGTTTATTAGACTGCAACGACGCGTTTGTGCACATGCTGGGCTATGAACGCCGCGAAGAGTTACTGCCGTTGAATCTGGACGAAGAAATTCGAGTAGATGCCAGCCAGAGAGATGCCTTTTACAAACAGATTGAGCAGCAAAATTATGTCCGGCATTTTGAAGTAACCATGCGGCGGAAAAACGGAACATTGCTGCTGGCGGCCGAGAGCAGTTTCGCCACCCGTGATGCTGCGGGGAAACTCGAACGCTATCAAGGTTTTGTTTTAGATGTAACCGAGAAGCGCCGCGCCGAGGATGAAATGCGGCGCCGCAATCGCGAATTGAACGCGCTGAACGCGATGGCGGTGGTGGCCACGCAATCCTTCGATCTGGATGAAATTCTAAACTTGACGTTGCGTCAAGTTGTCTCGTTGTTCGGCGCGGAGAGCGGAGCCGTGTATCTTTCGGATTCCGACGCTCCGACCTACCGTCGCCGAGCCGCCTGGGGACCGCGCAGTCGCGACAAATCGCGGCCGGCGGAAATCAGTTTTGCCGATGGTTTTGGCGACTTGGTTATGCGGTCGCGGGCGGAAGTGATCACGGCGGAATATCTGCCGCATCTTACCGGAGCAGTGGCGGAATTCATCCGCTCCAATAGTGACGGCGCCTGGAACTGGGTGCTGTTCTGGGGCAAGGACAGCCCGATCGGAATGATGGGACTCCGCAGCCATGTTGAGTACGAATATTCCAGCGGGGAAGAAAACCTGCTGGTCGCAATCAGCCGCCAGTTGGCAACCACTATCGAAAAAGTTCGCCTGTACGAAGAAACTTGCAAAGCTTACGAAGATCTCCGCCGCACCCAGGAACAGCTTTTGCAAAGCGAGAAGATGTCAGCGGTAGGCCAGCTCATTGCGGGCGTAGCCCACGAACTGAATAATCCGTTGACCGCAATCTTGGGTTACGCGCAGCTGCTGGAAAGTGAAGGCTTGAACGAACGGGCGCAGGACTACGTCGCCAAGATGTTCAAACAAGCGCAGCGCACCCATCGCGTGGTGCAGAATTTGCTTTCCTTCGCCCGACAAAGAAAGCCGGAGCGGTCTGAGGTCGATGTCCGCAAGGTGCTGGAAGAAACGATTGCCCTTCGCGACTATGATCTCAAGGTCAATCACATTGCCGTGGAGAAAAACTTGGGAGATAAGCCCGCGATGGTGGTTGCCGATCCCCACCAGATTGAACAAGTATTTCTGAATATTATCAATAACGCCGTGGACGCAGTTCTGGAAACCGGGCGGTCTGGCAAGCTGAAGATCGGAGTGTCCTGCGACGGCGGCTTCGTGTCCGCACAGTTTGCGGACGACGGGCCTGGAATCAAGGATCCCAAAAGAATTTTCGATCCCTTTTACACCACCAAGAATGTTGGCAAAGGAACCGGCCTTGGTCTTAGCATCTGCTACGGAATCGTGAAGGAGCACGGCGGCGACATCACGGCCCACAATGCTCTTGGGGGCGGCGCGGTGATAGAGGTGCGTCTGCCCATGGCGCTGACGGCCGCAACCATTCTGGAGGGCGCGCCGGTGATTGCACCCAAACGCGAAGGCGCCATTCAGGGCCGAGTTCTTCTGGTGGAAGAAGAAGAGGCTGTGTTGGAGTTCGAACGCGACGTCCTCATAGGGGCCGGAGCCAGCGTGGTCACGGCATCCAAGAGTGAAGATGTAAAAACGCGTTTGCTGTCGGAGCCCTTCGACGCCGTGATTATGAGCGGCAAAATGCCTGCCGACTGGAACGCGAAAGAAGCCTACGCATGGCTTACCCAGCATTGCCCCGGCATGGAGAGCCACTTACTATTCACATTCTCCAACGGCGTGGAGCAGGGCGATGAGCGCACTTTCCTTCAGGAAAACAACATCCCCTACCTGGTGAAACCTTTCGAAGTGGCGGATCTCATTTCGCGAGCCCGACGCCTTTTGCAGAAAGCGCAGGCGGCGACGGCTTCCGCCTGATTGTCGTACCCGATAAAAAATTGAAAGACAATTACTCTGCGTCACAACTGTGCGCGCAGGGTCTTCACCAGGCGGCGAAGAGCTTTGTCATTGCGCCGGTACCAGCGCCACTGACCCTGCTTAACCGCGTCGACTAAACCAGCTTTCGTTAAGACCGCCATATGATGCGAGATGGTAGGTTGCGAGAGATGCACTCCTGCTTCGATGTCGCCGGCGCACAAACCCGAATTCTTGCCCACGGGAGTGGCGGAGTGTTCCTTTAGCGTCCGCAGAATACGACGGCGCGTGGGATCAGCGATCGCTTGCAGCATTCGGTCGAGAGAGGGCAGTAAATTAGTCATGGGTCAGAGAGTCAGGCGTCAAAAACGGACAGGCTTCGAAAATTGACCGTTGTCAATATGCAGCGCCAAGATCTGAAAATCATCCGACGCGCTGCCGCGGGGCTCGCAGCCACTCAATGCGGCTGAACTCAAGATATCGCACATCGCTTTCCGGCAAAGAACAATTGGATTGGTCAAGCTGACCGGCCAGCGTGCCACCGCGAATCCAGTAGCCGGTGGCATCCTGCTTAAGAATCGTCGCATCAAGTGCGTCCATGCCGTGCAACTTGAAAATAACGCGCCGGTTCAACAGCCGGTCAGGCTTCATAGAAGGACTTCATTTCTTAAGGATTGGATTATATCCGTCGCTGATCAGACGGGAGCGCATGGTCTCGGCTTCTTTGATATCGCCGAACGGGCCGACCTGCACGCGAAACAGCTTGTCAACAGTGGAATTGCTCGCCACAAACGCGGGATACAGTTTTGTTTTAAGGGCATCCACCAAAGAGTCGGCATCGTCTTGCTTACTCACCGCAGCAACCTGCACGAAATAACCGCTGGCGGGGACCGGAGCCATGGGATCGGGGGGATTGGAAGTCGGAACCGATTCACCCGACGAAGATGAGCCAGCCGAAGATGTGGAAGATGCAGCGGTCGGCTGACGGCTCGCATCCGTGGTGGCCGTAGCGGCGGCGGCCGAGCTCAGTTGCGGATTCGCGTTCTGCTGCTCCACAGCTTTATAAAACGTCATGGGGGTTGACGCGGTTGCACCCGAGCCGCCGGGTTTGACCCCCTTGGCTGCTCGCAGTGGGGCCAGCGTCGTTGCTGCGGCGAGGCCGGAGTCAGACTTCCTTCCCAGCGTATAGCCGAGCGCAAAAAAAACGGCGCAGATCCCTACCAGACCAAAAAAAAGCCCAAGTAGTTTCGCGGTGCCTAAAGTGATTTCAGTATCCTGTGAAGAAGCCATAAACATTCCTCAAAAAAGTGGTGTGAGGTGTAGCTATGCGGACCTCGCGACGGGCTCAGGCTGGTTGTCAGCTTTGCCTAACACCTTTTGAAGGCCGGAGAAGAAATCCACCGGCACGGGAAAAATGACAGTCGTATTCTTCTCGACGCCTATTTCGGTCAAAGTCTGCAGGTACCGTAGTTGAACGCTGACCGGTTCTGTCGCCAGCAGATGGGCTGCGTCCACCAGTCGCTGCGCCGCCGAGAACTCGCCCTCGGCGTGAATAATCTTGGATCGCTTCTCACGCTCCGCCTCGGCCTGCTTTGCCATTGCCCGCAGCATGGATTCCGGCATATCGACTTGCTTCACCTCAACGTTCGTCACTTTCACTCCCCAGGGCGAAGTGTGCATGTCAAGAATGCTTTGCAGCCGCAGGTTGATTTTTTCACGGTGGGCAAGGAGTTCGTCAAGTTCCTGCTCGCCAAGCACAGAGCGTAACGTGGTCTGCGCAAACTGCGAAGTCTGGTAAACGTAATTGGAAACCTCATTCACAGCTTTGTTAGGGTCGATTACACGCAGAAAAATGACAGCGTTCACTTTCAGTGTAACGTTGTCACGCGTAATGATGTCTTGCGGCGGAACCTCGAGAGCTTCCTGACGAAGCGAGACTCGCACCATACGGTCGATGGGGCTGAAAACCAAGGCTACCCCCGGGCCCTTCGCATTAGTCAACAGTCGTCCCAGCCTAAAGATTACTCCACGCTCGTACTCGGCCAGAATCTTGATGGAGCTTATTACGTAGAGGACTACGATCACCACGACGACTGCTGTGAAGCCAAAAGAGATCTCCATAGTAAAGCCTCGGGAACGTGCAAGTGCTGCTGAGGCGGATTGTAACGCACCCAACGCGTATGAAGCCGGAATTCGATTCGAAGTAGTTGTTTGCGCTGGTGCGCGCTTGGATCAGCGAACCACTGTTGCGGGCGCCAGTCGTGTTACAGCCAAGGGCTCGACTTGAAGAAGCAATCCGTCCACTTCCCGTACCACTACCGATTCGCCGACAGCCACATCGCGAACGGATACGGCATCCCACAATTCACCGTGGACGAAAATCTTGCCGCGCGGGCCGAGAGCGGTTTGCGCAATGCCCGTCTCACCGATCAGTCCCTGCGCTCCGGAAACTACCTTATTCCGTCGGGCTTTAACCGCAATCGTCATTAGAAACGCAGTAATCAATCCTAGGGGAATACTCACAGCCAGCGCCGTCACCAGGTGGACGCGCATTTCGGGAATCGGCGAGTCAACCAGTAACAGCCCCCCCAGCGTAAGCAGCGTGATGCCGCCGATCGTGAGAACGCCGTGGCTCGCAAACTTGGCCTCAGCGGCAAACAGAGCGAAAGCCCCCAGGATCAGAATCAGTGCGGCAAAACGCGTGGGTAACAAATTCAGAGCGAAGGCTGCGATCAAAATGAAGACGACGCCTACCGTGCCCGGAATCACGGCGCCGGGATGATTGAATTCCGCATAGAGCGCGAGCGCACCAATGGCGAGGAGAATAAACGAAATGTTCGGATCCATCAGATAGCCGAGGATGCGTTCCTTTAATGTCATGCCAAAGGGTGCGATCGTCTGGCCGGAAAGCTTCAGCGTTACTTCCTGTCCGGTGAAGCGCTTAAAAGTCTTGTTCTCCATCTGGCGAAAAAGATCGTTTTCGCTGGAAGCAACGTAATCGATCAAGTGCTGCGACAGCGCTTCCTGCTCGGTGAACGACTTGGACTCGAGCACGGCACTTTCAGCGACCTCGACATTGCGCCCGCGTTTGGAGGTGACCGAGCGCATCAAAGCCGCGGTGTCGTTCTCGATTTTGCGTTTCATCTCGTCGTCAACCTTCGGCGCGAACGGGCCAATCAAGACGGGATGCGCTGCCCCAGCGTTGGTCCCCGGAGCCATGGCGGCGACGTCGGCAGCTTCGAGGAGGAAGATTCCGGCAGAGCCGGCGCGGCTGCCGCTAGGCCCGACGTAAACGATAACCGGAACCGTGGACGAAGTTATCTTTTCGATGATCCGGCGCGTGGAGTCGACCAGCCCGCCCGGCGTATTGATCTCGATCAATACAGCCTGGTCGTTGCGTCGTTCCGCCTCGTCGATGGCGCGGGAGATATATTCCTGGGTGATTGGCTGAATAGTGTCATCGACAACAATTTTCAGAATTTCAGCGGACGATCCCGAACAAAGAAACAACACTGCCGCGAGGCCGAGAAGAATCCGCGAAATCAAAATGATTTTCATCGGGCCCGCCTGAAAGGAATATTCTTACTCCTATTTGTGGGTCTCCGCAGGAATTTTTCCTTCTTCCTTGATTAACGGACCATTCTCGGACCCCAGCCCAGTCCATCCAGGAAGACTCGTCCCGCCAGTGATGAGCCGTGCGCCGCGCTCGTATGTGAAATACGACCATGCCCACTGAATCACGACGAGCACACGATTCTGGAATCCGATCAGGAATAAGATGTGGATAAACAGCCACGCAAGCCATGCCATGAATCCAGAAATATGAACCTTGCCAAACTGGGCGATGGCCGCGGCCCGGCCAATAGTAGCCAGGCTCCCTTTGTCCCGGTAATGAAAGGGTTTTCGCTGCCCGGAATGATCCGGCGAAATGTCAGCGATTCCTTGACGAATAAGCTTAGCGACAAATCGTCCTTCCAAAATCGCCACCGGCGCAACCCCTGGCAACAAGTTGCCGGACTGATCCTTGAGCGCGGCAAGATCGCCGATGACGAAAACCTCCGGATGACCAGGAATACTCAGGTCGGGTTGGACAAGGACGCGTCCCGCGCGATCCACCGGCGCGCCCAGTTTCTTGCCCAGAGAAGAAGCCGCCACTCCAGCGGCCCACAAAATGACCGCCGCTTTCATGCTGGCGTTGCCCATGGAAATAGTGCCGGGCTCAATCTTCGTGACCATGGCGTTGGTTAGCACCTCCACCCCCAGATGCTGCAGTTGTTCCAGAGCGCTGCGCGAAAGATCCTCCGGATAAGATGGCAGCACACGCGGCCCGCCTTCGATGAGATGTATCTGCGTACGGCGGGGATCGATCGAGCGGAAATCATTGGCGAGAGCGTGCCGGCAAATCTCGGCCAAAGTTCCGGCTAGTTCCACTCCCGTCGGCCCACCTCCAACCACAACAAAATTCAGTGGATCGGTCACTTTCCCCGCGGATGCCTGTCGCTCCGCTAACTCGAAGGCCAGCAGAACTCGACGCCGGATTTCGAGCGCATCCTCGATTGTTTTCAGTCCGGGCGCAAGAGTCTCCCACTCGTCGTGCCCGAAATAGGCATGGCTGGCGCCGGCGGCCACAATGAGAGAATCATAAGGAACGTCCTGATCGGCTATATGCACCACCCGCCGTTCGAGATCGAATCCCGTAACTTCGGCCATTAGCACTTGGATATTTTTGTGTCGATGAAGAATCGATCGGATGGGCTCTGCAATTTCCCCCGGCGAGAGACCCGCGGTGGCCACCTGATAAAGCAGTGGCTGGAAGGTGTGATAATTCTTCTGGTCAATAACGGTGATATTCACGTCGGCGCCGGCCAGCGCCGTGGCTGCATTCAGGCCACCGAACCCCGCTCCCACGATAACCACTCGATGTGTAGCCTTGCCGTTCATAGCACCACTCTATAAGATTCAGCGCGATGACAATCGGCTCCAGAAGTTCTGAAAAGGCGAATCCTCCCCCTGCGGGCAGATGGCTTGTTCCCTCCATAGGGGACTTGATTTTCGTAGCCTTGCTCGGGATGCTCGGGTTCACAAATCTGTCGGTGCGATTGCTGGGCGACGCTGGAATTGGTTGGCATATACGCACCGGGCAGCTGATCCTCGCTAGCCACTCGATTCCCCGCGTTGATCCATTTTCTTCGACTATGGCCGGCCATCCATGGTTTGCCTGGGAGTGGCTCTACGATGTCCTCGTCGGGTGGTTGGATCGTGTTGCTGGGCTGAACGGAGTCGTCTTTCTCACCGCCGCGATCATCGCCCTGACATTTTCCTGGAGCTTTGGTTTGCTTCTCCGGCGCGGTGCAAACTTTCTCGTGGCTCTTGGCCTGGTACTGCTGGCCGCATCGGCAGCCATGATCCACTTCCTCGCACGCCCTCATATTGTGAGCTGGTTGTTCGCTGTGTTGTGGTTTTGGATTTTAGAATCCTCCCAGAAGAAGCAACCCGGCTCCTTCGCCGAATCTGGCCAGGGGTGGCATTTGTGGCTCATTCCGCTCCTGACGCTGGTCTGGGTAAATGCTCATGGAGGATTTCTGCTGGGCTTCGCCCTTCTGGGGATTTATTGGCTCAGCGCTGTCTGGGATTTTTTCCGGCTGAAGGGTGATCGCTTAGAAGATGTGGTGGAAAAGATAAGAGCAGGGAAGCGGGCGCGAAAGCTGGCGCTCATTGGCGTACTAAGCACCCTGGCCACACTGGTGAATCCCTACGGCTGGAGACTGCACGTCCATATCTATCGCTATCTTTCGAATCGTTTCCTGATGGATCATATCGACGAGTTTCGATCTCCTGATTTTCATGGTACCGCCGAGAAGTGTTTTGCACTGCTGCTACTGCTCACCTTAATCGTGTTTGCGACCAACAGACGCGGGAGCAGCGACTTCACCACGAGCGAACTATTGCTAACGCTCTTTGCGGTCTATTCGGGCCTCTATGCTTCGCGGAATATCCCGGTGTCGGCGCTGCTGTTGATTCTGGTGATTGGCCCGCGACTGTTCCATGCACTTCAACCGTTGCAAAAATTGTGGGCTGGGCGGGGGGTCGCATCGAGATCGCAAGCTACGAAATCCCCGGATTTCTTCCACAGAATGCAGGTCATCGAGTCAAGCCTCTACGGCCACCTCTGGCCCGTCGCGGCAATCGTGCTTACCTGCTGGATTACCTTTCATGGCGGCAAACTGGGTGTCACCCAAGTGATGAACGCACAGTTTGACTCCAAGCGCTTTCCGGCAGACGCCATAACGTATCTGCAAAGCCAGAACGCAGAGGGGGCGGTATTCGCCCCCGATAACTGGGGCGGCTATTTGATCTATCGTGTTTATCCACAAATAAAAGTGGCGGTCGATGACCGCCATGATTTCTACGGTGAACAATTTCTCAAGTCCTATTTGAAGTTGGTGCACGTCGAACCGGGGTGGAAAAACTTTCTCCAACAGTATCCCGTTCGATATGTCGTTAGCCCCAAGGCCTCCGCCTTAGCGAGCATTTTGGCCGAAAGCGCAATCTGGCAGCCTGTCTACAGCGACCAGGTCGCGGTCATCTTCGTTCTCGCCAAACCAACTACTCGATAGCGGAAGCGCGAATGACTCTTCGGGCCTGAACCTGTTTTGCTCTCGCGCCTGATAGACTTTCCTGGTGTCCCGCCCTACTCATCTGGAATGCACCCGTTGCAGCCAGCATTTTCCGGCCGATCGTCCCCAAACCGTTTGTCCGAAGGATGGCGGAATTCTATATGCCCGCTACGACCTCGCCACTATCAAGAAGACTTTCTCCCCTTCGTCCCTGTTGCCCCTTGCGCCTACGATGTGGCGATACGATGCCGTCCTTCCCGAAGCGACCCCCGTGACTCTCGGCGAAGGTTTCACCCCCATGCTGCGCAGCCGCGAATACCCCGGGGTCTTCATCAAAGACGAAGGCCTGAATCCCACCGGGTCTTTCAAAGCTCGCGGCCTCTCCGCCGCGGTCACGATGGCCCGCCATTTCGGCCTCAAAAAGCTCGCCATTCCTTCCGCGGGAAATGCCGCTGGCGCCCTCGCTGCCTACGCCGCCGCAGCCGCTATCGAAGCCCACATCTTCATGCCCAAAGACGTTCCCCTGGCCAACCGCGTCGAGTGCGACTACTACGGAGCGCAGGTCACTCTGGTCGATGGGCTCATCTCCGACTGTGCCCGAAAGGTCGCCGAACTCAAAGAAAGACCAACCTGGGCGGAGGAGGGATGGTTCGACGTTTCCACTACCAAAGAGCCCTACCGCGTCGAAGGCAAGAAAACCATGGGCTACGAGATCGCCGAACAGCTCGGTTGGAAACTCCCGCAGGGCGTCATCTATCCCACGGGCGGCGGAGTTGGTCTCCTGGGTATGTGGAAAGCCTTCGAAGAAATGGAAGAACTCGGCTTCATTGGCTCCGAGCGTCCGAACATGATCAGCGTCCAAGCTTCCGGATGCGCCCCCATCGTCAAAGCATGGGATGAAGGCCGCGCCTCCGCGGAAATGTGGCCCCACGCATCGACGGTCGCCGCAGGCCTCCGGGTTCCAAAACCTTATGGCGATTACCTGATGCTGGACATTCTGAAAAAAAGCGGAGGTCTGGCGTTAGCCGCCACCGACACAGAAATTTTCGCCGCTACTCGTCACTGGGCAAAAGTGGAAGGCATCTTTGCCGCCCCCGAAGGCGCGGCGTCCCTCGTCGCTTATCAGAAGCTGTTAGCCAGCGGTTTCTTCACGCCAGACGATACGGTCGTCCTGTTCAACACCGGTTCGGGATTGAAATACCTCGACGTGCTGGACACTTCGAGTGTGGCGCCCTCGCCAGCGTCTCGCGCCCTCGCCGGAGTCATCGGACCATACTAGGGAAACACTGACGTTAGCTAGTTGCGTGTCTTCAAAAGTTCCAGCGTTCGGGGCCGCGACATGCTGCTCACCCCCGTTAGGGTTCGGGCGTGAACCAAGATTGCCAATCGACAAGCGGGCGCGCCAGAGCGAAAACAGAGAGCATGGGGAAAGCTGGGATAGTGCTTTGCCTGCTTCTCGCAGGTTGCGCGGCGAAGAAGCAGCCGGTTGCGGCCACCCCGCCGCCCCCCATTCGGAGCCACCTCCCGCCGTCCACCGCCGAACTCATCGAACACTGTGTCGTGCTCAAACAGGAGAATGCCAACACGGTGACCTGCAGTTGTCTGCCCGCGACCACCGTGATTGATTCAAAAACGGGGCACACCAGGCTGGTTTGCAAGACCATGAAAGAAGAAAAATGAGATCGAAGTGAAGTAGAGGGGAAAGCCTTTATCAAGAAAGAACCCTGTTCTTAAAATCCTGCTCCGCCTGCGCCACACTCTCCGGACGGCCTAGATCACGCCAGCCATACTTGTCGGCGCGAAATGCGAGGATTTTCTCTCCCTGGGCTGCAAGTCTCAAATAGGAGTCGATGATCGAGAACGCGCCTTCTTCGCTCAGCATCGAAAAAATCCTAGGCGAGATAATATGGATGCCGGAAAACGCTAACGCTTCCACTAGCTGCGCGGGACGGACGAGTTTGGATGCTCGATCACCGCCGCTACGCCGGCCACAAAGAGCTTGCTGCTCGTCGAAAAGAAGGTAGCGCGAAGTCTCCCGCTCTTGCACGGCCAGCGTGGCCACTGCCCCCTGCTCGATATGAGACTGCCGCATGCGCTCCAGATCAATCGTGCTGATCACGTCGACATTATGCAGAACGAACGGCTCGTCCAAAGCGCTGGAATCCTCGAGAAAGAACCAGGCAGCTTTTTTCAACCCGCCGCCCGTATCGAGTAGCGCTTCCTCGCGCGAAACTTCAATACGCATTCCGAAGTTATTGTTCGCCTTCAGATAGTCGACGACTCCGTCTGCGAAATGATGCACATTAACAATCACTTCGCCAACTCCAAAAGTGCGCAGCCGGGAAAGCGTGATCTCAAGCAGGCTTTGGCCACCGATTTCGACCAGCGCTTTAGGACGATCACGGGTGAGGGGTCGCAAGCGCGTGCCCATGCCCGCAGCCAGAATCATCGCTTTCATTGCGTTGGCTTCTCCAATTCACGATGCCGCAACACGACTGCCACTCCGTCTCGCCCGCGCAACCGCTTCGCCGCCTGCTCCGCCAGATACACCGAACGATGCTGCCCGCCAGTGCAACCGAAAGAGACCATCAGGTTCTTAAATCCCCGCCTCTGATAATTGTTCACGCTGGCGTCCACCAGTGACATCACGCTGGCCAAATACTGATGTACACTCTGCTGCTGATTTAGGTACTCAATCACCGGCGCGTCTTTGCCGGTCAGCGACTTGAAGCGCTCTTCCCGCCCCGGATTCGGCAAGCTCCGGCCATCGAAAACAAATCCGCCGCCATGTCCACTCTCGTCTTTGGGCATACCCCGATGAAAGGAAAAGCTCAAGATCCGTACGATCAGGTTGTCGCCCTCGGACGCCAGACCCTGCAGCTTCTCCGAAGCCAGCATGCTGTTGAACGCTTCCGTCAGCGTCGGCAGCGCGATGGGCAGCGTCACATTGTGGAGCAGCCAGCGCAGATTCTTGAGTGCGTAGGGCACACTTTGCAAAAAATGCGATTTGCGCTCGTAAAAACCGCGAAACCCGTAGGCTCCCAAAGCCTGCAGAATGCGCACATAAACGTACGCGTAGAAATAATGCAAAAAAGCTTCGCGCCCGATGGTGATGAAATCGCCGAGTCTCTCGATGTAAAGATCAAGCAATTGTTGGCGCAACTCCGGCGGCAAATCGGCCTTGGCATCGTACAGAAGGGAGGCAATGTCATATTGCAGCGCCCCTTTGCGTCCGCCCTGATAATCGAGAAAAAACGGCTGACCATCGCGCAGCATGATGTTGCGGGACTGGAAATCCCGATACATGAAATAGTCACGATCCGCGCTCAACAAGAAAGTCGTCAAACTGTCAAAATCGTCTTCCAGTGCCTGCTCATTGAAGGGAATTCCCGCCAGGCGCAGAAAGTAATACTTAAAATAATTGAGGTCCCATGCAATGGACTGCCGGTCAAAGCTTCCTCGCGGATAGCAAACGCTGTAGTCCAGATCGCGTCCGGCTTCAATCTGAAAGCGCGGCAATGCCACGACCACGTTGCGATACGCTTCCACCGCTGCCGGTGCAATCTTTTCCCCGGCGCGATTTTCCGACAGAAAGTCAAATAGGCTCGTATCCCCAAAGTCCTCTTCCAGATATGCGCCCTGACTTAAATCCTCCGCATAAATCTCTGGCACTGGCAGGCCGTGCTTGCGAAAATGCCCGGAAAATTCCAGGAACGCCGCATTCTCTTCGCGCACGCCGTACAGTATGCCAATCGTGCTAACCGCATCGCTGGCGAGCCGGACGATCTTCCGCCCTGACCCGCCCAACTCGCCTTGCAGCGGCTGAATCAGCGCCGGTGAAGTGTGAAACCGCTGCTCAAAGAGCTTCTTGAGAACGTCCATAGTTTATTTGGCGCACTTCGGTGGCAACCACCAAAGATAACATCGAAGCCGCGCTCCCGCGGACCTGCGGAGCAGTTCCCCTGAGCAAAGCGGTAAGGGTTGGCCAGTCCAGTCTGCGACCCGCACAGGATTCGTCTGCCGGAGATTTGTTTGATTCTTGAATGATGCCACGGAGCGAAGGCTGCGTAGCAGACGCGCTGTCGTAGGTTACTCCGGCCTCATGGTGGTGCTGGAGTTGCGATTTGTAGATCTGAAAATTATTTCTCTCTCGCGACTACAAACTCCGGCGCCCACAACAGCGCTCGCTTGATCTCGGAATCGGGGAAAGTGCAGATCGCCTTCTGTGCGGACTCTGCATATCGCGCGGCGCGCGCGCTGGCAGCCTGCAGCGAGCCATAGCGCTGCAAAATCTCCATGATCTGCGCATGCGTCACACCGTTGAAAGCGCGATCGCGCAGAATGGTCTCGATCTTGGCGCGCTCGTCCGGCGTGCAGCGCTCCAGCGCGTGAATGACTGCCATCGTGACCTTACCCTCGCGCAGATCGCTGGCCACCGGCTTACCCAAAACATCTTCGGACGCCGTCAGATCGAGGACGTCATCAACGATTTGGAACGCCATGCCCAAGTCGTGTCCGTACTGGCCTAGAGCGCGTTCCTGCTCGGACGTTGCTCCCCCTAGAATCGCTCCCAGTCGCATGCAGACCGAAAAAAGACAAGCTGTCTTGCGGTAAATCAGATCGAAATACTCTTCAAGAGTGATGAGCTCTCCAAGTTTGTCCATTTGCAGCAGTTCGCCCTCAACCATCTGCTGCGTCAGTTCAATCAGCGTGTCAAGAATGCGGAAGTTGCGCTCTTCCACCGCGACCTTGAACGCCTGCATGTAGAGCCAGTCGCCCGCGAGCACGCACTTCGAGTTGCCCCATTGCGTGTTGGCTGCGGGACGCCCGCGGCGCGTCTTAGCTTCATCAATGATGTCGTCGTGCACCAGAGTCGCAGTGTGGATGATCTCGACTACCGCGCCAAGGCGCACAGCCCCCCGTCCCTGATAAGGAAACAGTTTGGAAGAAAGGAAAAGTAGCGCCGGTCGAATCCGCTTTCCGCCGCCATTCCGCAAATACTCTCCAATCTCGGTGATCGCCTGGACCCCCGAAACCGTATCCTGTCCGAACTCGTTCTCCAGAGCCGCAAGATCGTCGTGCAGCAGGTCGAAGATTTCCTTCCCGTTAATGATGGGCGGTGCGCTCAATGATGGATCCTGGCTCTCGTCTGCGTCCTCGCGGCAATCGTTCGCGTTCAGTAAGTTGAAGTTCGTATCTAATTTGTCCGGTAATTCGTAAACTGCAGATCGATCCCGAAATCGTGCTGCCGCAACAAAGCGATTACTTCCTGCAGAGTGTCGCGATCCTTACTACTGATTCGCACCAAATCTCCCTGGATCGAAGCCTGCGCTTTTTTCTTGGAATCCTTAACCAGTTTTACGATCTCGCGCGCCTTTTCGATAGCGATGCCTTGCTGCATTGTGACTTTCCGCCTCGATGTTCCCCCCGCCGCGGGTTCCACCGCGCCATAGGTCAATCCCTTCAACGAGACACCGCGCTTGACCAGCTTCTGCTGCAAAATGTCATTGATCGCCTTCAGTTTGTACTCATCGGCCGAGTGCAGCACGATGCCGTCCTTGTCGAGTTCGATATTCGATTTAGAATCTTTTAAGTCGAAGCGAGTGTGAATCTCCTTCAACGCCTGCTGGATGGCGTTCGAAACTTCTTGCAGGTCAATCTTGCTCACGATGTCAAAGGTGTTATCGGGCATCGGGTTTCAATTCTTTCTGAAATGAAGAAATCTAAGTCTTGAGGTTATCAGAAGAATCGTTATTGCAGAGCGTCAACCAGCGGAAACTTTCTTTTCAGCGGTTTCAGCCAATTTGAAAAACTTGTAGAAATTGCGAGTGGTTTGTCTTCCGATTTCTTCCGTCTCCGTTCCGCGCAATTCTCCCAGCTTTCGCGCGGTTTCTCTCACAAATGCCGGCTCGTTCCGCTTGCCGCGATGCGGCACGGGAGCGAGGTAGGGCGAGTCGGTTTCAATGAGGACGCGCTCCAGCGGCACTTCCAGCGCCGCATCGCGGATTGGTTGTGCTTTAGGGAAGGTCAGGTTTCCCGCGAACGAGATCATAAATCCCATGTCCAGCGCACTCTTCGCCTGCTGCCAGTTGCCTGTGAAGCAGTGGAGAATCCCCCCTAATCCTTTTGCCGCCCAATGCTCTTGCAGCAGTGCGAAACAATCATTCCAGGCATTGTCACTGTCTGCCGACGGACGACAGTGGATGACGATTGGCAGCCTGGCGGCAGCGGCCAACTCCATCTGCCGCGTGAAGACCCGTGTTTGCACATCACGCGGGGAGTGATCGTAGAAATAGTCCAAGCCAATCTCGCCCCAAGCAATTACCTTGGGATGCCGCGCCAGGCGTTCCATTTCCTGATAGGCCACATCATCTGCCAGGCCGGCTTCGTGGGGATGAATGCCGAGGGTCGCGTACATGAAATCGTATTTTTCCGCCAGTAAAATTCCGCAATCCACTTGCTGCGGGCCATCGCCGTTGCCTATGGCGACTATGGTCTGCACTCCGGCCTCCCGCGCACGCGCAATCACTTGCTCGCGATCGGTGTCGAACTGCTTGCCATCAAGATGCGCGTGAGAATCGACGAACATGACCATTGTTTATGTAGGGACAGCCGCCCTGGGCTGTCCATGCCGAGCCAAGCTCGGCTAGGTTTGGCTGCCGACTTTCGTAGCGTCGCGCAACGCTCGGCTTTACTTCAATCTCGCCCCTACCGGCACATCCTCCAAAAAGCCCGCCAGAACGGGTCTCCCGCCTTCGAGCGATGCGGCCACGATCATCCCATTCGATTCCATGCCGCGCAGCTTGCGCGGCGCGAGATTGGCCACGATAATTACTTTTCGTCCAATCAACGTTTCGGGCGCGTAGGCTTCTGCGATTCCCGCCAGCACCTGCCGCACTTCGGTTCCAATATCAATCTCCAGCCGCAGAAGTTTGTCGGCCTTAGGTACTCGTTCGGCAACCTTCACCAGCCCAACGCGCAGTTCGATCTTGCTGAAGTCATCGATCGAAATCTTGTCGTTGGTCGCAGGAGTGGCCGCCGGTGCCGCTGTTGGAGCGGTTGAAGCTATACTCGATTGCCCAGGTGTTACTGTTGTTGCAGATGCAGCTTCAGTGACCGGCGTAGCTCTCTGCTCCTCTTCCATTTTTTGCATCCTTTCAATTGCGCTTTTGTCGCGGCGTGGAAACACCGGCTGCACCTCACCCAGCTTCGTGCCCAGGGGCAGTTGTCCCCAAGCCAAGCCTCCGAGAGGCAGTTTCTGGATGTCTCCCAATCCCATCTGCGTCCAGATCTTCGCGGTCGCGTCCGGCATTACGGGATGGGCCAGCGCCGTCGCAATCCTCAATGCTTCGGCTGCGGTGTAAAGCACCGTCGCAAGCCGCGAGCGGCTATCCTCATCCTGCTTTTCGCCGAGAGCCCATGGTTCATTTTCGACTATGTATCTATCTACCGCCGCTATCAGCGCCCATACTGCTTCCAGGGCGCGCGAAAATTGGAATTGATCGAATAACACCCCAAACTCCCGGATGGTCTTCTGCGCCACATTTGCAATCGCATCCTCCGCCTCGGTTTTCGACGCCGCATGCGACGGATACGGAACTTCGCCTTTGAAATAGCGATTGATCATGGTGAGGGTACGGCTGGCCAGATTTCCCAGCCCATTCGCCAGATCGGAGTTGTAGCGCTGTACCAGAGCATCGAAGGAAAACGATCCATCCTGCCCGAAGACGACTTCCCGTAGCAGAAAGTATCGCAGCGCATCCGCGCCCAGTACGTCGAGAATCGTTTCCGTTCGCACGATGTTGCCGCGCGACTTTGACATCTTGCTCTCCTCAAACAGCAACCATCCGTGCGCCACAATCGCCTTGGGCATGGGCAGGCCGGCCGCCATCAAAAACGCCGGCCAGTAAACGCAATGAAAGCGGACTATTTCCTTCCCAATCATCTGGACGTCGGCGGGCCAGAATTTCTTGAAGGCCTCTTGCGCTCCGGCGTGAGATGAACCATAACCAATCGCGGTGATGTAATTCGCCAGCGCGTCCAGCCAAACATAAATCACATGCTTGGGATCGTCCGGAACCGGAATGCCCCAGGTAAAAGTGGACCGGCTGATCGAGAGATCGCGCAGTCCCGAGCGCACGAATGAGATCACCTCATTACGCCGCGTCTCCGGACGAATAAACTCCGGGTTCGCATAAAGCGCAAGCAGCTTGTCCTGAAACGCCGAAAGCTTGAAGAAATAATTTTCCTCGTGCACTGTCTCGGTAATGCGTCCGCAGGTGGGGCATGGATCCCCGGGTTGCGCGCCGTCGACATAAAGCTCATCGGAAACGCAGTACTGCCCAGTGTAGGTTCCCTTATGAATGTAGCCGTTGTCGCGAATCTTCCGAAATAATTCCTGAACCCGCTTCTTGTGGCGGTCTTCCGTGGTGCGAATGAAGTCGTCGTTTGAGATTCCCATCCGCTTCCACAACTGGCGGAACTCCGCCGAAATCTCATCGGCATACTGTTGCGGAGTCTTTCCCGCGGCTTGCGCCGCGCGTTCAATTTTCTGCCCGTGTTCGTCCGTCCCGGTGAGAAAAAAAGTTTCCGCACCTAACAAGCGCTGCCGCCGCGCAATGGTGTCGCAGGCAATCGTCGTATAAGCATGCCCAATATGAGGGCGGGCATTTACGTAGTAAATCGGCGTTGTGATGTAAAATTTCCTGCTCATATTTCGCCTAAGTCAGAGGAATCGACCAAGTCAGAGGGAAGAAGCACCACCCCTGTGAACCTCCGCGTCCCCTGTGTTTAAAGTTTTTTGTCGATGCGGAGATAAGCCTGTGCCGCTTCCTGCATCACCGCTTTTAACGGTACTCGATGTTCTGCGGCAATGCGGCGGCAATCCTCGTACTCCGGAGCATAGTTGGTGACCGTGCCGTTCATGCTCGCAATCTTGATGCGCACCTCGCCCCATGGTGTGCCCACACTCTCCCAGCGCCGGGCCAGAGTCTGACGCATCTCATCGCGCCGCCGCACGCCCAGCGTGGTCGTCTCCGTAAAGATCAGTTGCGTCAGCTTGCCGGAATCTTCAGGCCTGCACAACACCGTCAGCAGCGCGCCCGGACGATTCTTTTTCATCTGCACCGGCATTCCGAAAACATCCAGCGCGCCTTCGTCCAATAATCGATCCATCACATAGCCAAAGACTTGTGGATTTAGATCGTCCAGATTGGCTTCGAGCACTGTGACTGTCTCGGACGCCGTGTTCGCGGCGATGGCAGAGGAAGCAGACTGTCCCAGCGTCAAACGCACCACATTCGGATGCCCCGGAAAATCCCTTGATCCGGCACCATAACCGGACTTTTCAATCTTCATCTCAGGAAATGCGGCGAAGCGCGAAGCCAGCGTTTTCACGATCGCCGCGCCTGTAGGCGTAACCAACTCGGCCTGCAGTCCGGAAGAGTATACGGGCGCATGCGCCAACAACTCGACAGTTGCGGGAGCAGGTACGGGGAAGGTTCCATGCGCGCACTCAACTGTCCCACCGCCGACGTTCAATGGCGAACAAATAAATTCCTCGACCTGCAACGCTTCTGCTCCAACCGCTGCGCACACAATATCCACCATCGCATCCACGGCGCCGACTTCGTGGAAATGCACGCTCTCGAGGGAAGTATTGTGAACTTTCGCCTCGGCCCGTCCCAACGCTTCAAAGATAGCGATGGCAGTCTTCTTTGTGCCATCGGAGATCGACGCCGCCGAAATTATCAGACGAATCTCCGTCAGCCCCCGACCGTGACCATGAGAGAGCGAAGGTTCGTGAGAGTGAGAACGTGTGGGAGAAAGATCGTGTGGCGCGGGCAGTTCTGCGCGCGAAATCTCGCCAGAAGCTAAATGTGAATGTGCAACATGCTCAAAAGCATGATGGTTATCGTGCAAATGTTGGTGATCTTCATGCTCATGCTGCCGCTCCCAATACTCCTGGCGCGGCAGATCCTTTTCCCCATCCACCCACACGTCCACTTTTGTAGCCGAAATCCCGCTGCGAACTACGCGTAAAATTTCCAGCCGCGCCCCCACATTGAGAGCCGCGACGGTGTCTTCCAGGAGCTGCGGCGAAACTCCAGCATCTATCAGCGCGCCTAAAAACATGTCGCCGCTCATGCCAGAAAAACATTCAAGATAGGCTATGCGCATAGAAATATTAAGAATCAACACCGATTTTTCATCATAGGGAACGCTGCACTTCGCGTCAAACCAGCATCCGCAGCCCGCTCTGCTAAAATCACTATCTTCTCAAACAACTCAGAGGGAAGCCTTGTATCGTCATCTTGAACACCGGGTAGCCCGGCGAATTACGGAGTTTCTTGTTCATCGCTATCCCGGTGTAACTCTGCCAGACGTCGTCATCGAACCGCCTCCGCGAGTGGAACTGGGGGAGTTCGCCATCCCCATTTTTCCGTTCGCCAAGCCGCTGCGCTCAGCTCCGCTGCGGATTGCCGAAATCATCCGAGCCGAGATCGGTGCCATCGAGGGCATCGCCGAAATGCAGGTTGCGCCTCCGGGCTACTTAAATGTGAGAATCGATCGAGTTTGGATGGCTGCGGCCCTGGCGGCTGATCAGAAGCCTTCTTCCGACATCCCTGGGGGAAAAATTCTGGTCGAGCACACCAGCATTAATCCCAATAAAGCAGCTCACATTGGCCATCTACGCAATGCTATTCTCGGGGACACATTCGTGCGCCTGCTGCGTTACGCGGGCAGGGAAGTCGACGTTCAGAATTACATCGACAACACCGGCGTGCAGGTTGCCGACGTGGTCGTGGGTTTTACGCAGATCGAGAAAAAATCGCGGGCTGACGTCGAAGCTCTCATCCGCCAGCCGCGCTTTGACTACTACTGCTGGGATTTATATGCCCGTGTCGCGCAGTGGTACGAGCAAGATAAAGGAAATCTCCAGGCGCGGCGCGAAACGCTGCACCGGATCGAAGATCCAGCGAGCGAAACCGCGGCAATCGCCGAAATGATCTCGACCGCTGTGCTACGCCGCCATCTCGAAACCATGGATCGTCTCGACATCGAATACGATTTTCTGCCGCGGGAGAGCGAAATCCTGCATCTGCATTTCTGGAACGCAGCTTTTACAAAGCTCAAAGATGCAGGCGTCTTGGGTTACGAGAGCGACGGGAAGAATAAAGGTTGTTGGGTGATGCGCCGTGCTGGAACAGCCTCGACCACAGAGGACACCGAGGAAGCCCCGAAAATTTCCGAGGAAGATCAGAAAGTAATCGTCCGCTCGAATGGCACAGTCGGCTACGTTGGTAAAGACATCGCCTACCACATGTGGAAGTTCGGATTGCTAGGCCGCGACTTCGGCTATCGCAAGTTTTATCGCTACCCGAACCAGCACGACTGCTGGATTTCAGCCACTGAAGGCGAGAAAAATCATCCGCACTTCGGCGACGTTGCCGAAATCTACAACGTGATCGATGCTCGCCAATCCGAAGCGCAGAACACAGTCATCGAAGCTCTGCGCGGTCTCGGGCACAACGAAGCGGCCGACCACTACACGCATTTCTCTTACGAGATGGTCGCACTCACGCCGCGGTGCGCCGCTGAACTCGGCTATACGCTGAGTGAGGAAGACAAGACGCGCTCTTACATCGAAGTCAGCGGGCGTAAAGGTTTCGGAGTCAAAGCCGATGACTTGCTCGATCAGCTCATCGTCTCCGCCAAGAGTGAAGTCGATTCACGCCATCCGCAGCTGACCGATGCCGAACGCCTAGCCATCGCCACGCAAATCTCCATCGGCGCGCTGCGTTACTTCATGCTGAAGTTCACCAAGCAATCGGTGATCGCCTTCGACTTCAAGGAAGCTCTCAGCTTCGAGGGCGAAACTGGACCATATGCGCAATACGCGGTCGTCCGCGCCGCCAGTATCTTCAAGAAAGCCGCGATTGATCCGGATGTCTTCGCCGCGAATATCACCAGCAAAGTGTCCCCTGAACACTTCGCTGAGTTTCTGCAAACGGACCACGGTACGGAGATCTGGGAACTCTGGCTAGCCGCATCGAAGACGTCCTACATCGTGGACCAATGCATCGCAACCACCGAGCCTGCTCATCTCGCTAAGCACGCTTTCCAGCTGGCTCAACTCTTCAACACGTTCTACCATCGTCATCCCATACTGAGCGAACCGGATGAGCAGCGAAAGCAATTCCTGCTGGCCACTGTGGCGATAGTCCGTCGAGAATTAATTCGCATCTTGACAGTCATGGGCATCACCGTACCTCAGGTGATGTAAAGGGGATAGACTGTGGCGGCGCGAGCCTTCGCGTCCGCGCTGCTAAGAAAGCAACAAATGTCGCTGGCCACGAATACGCCCGAGTCAGGCCGTCCATGGCTCCGCATCATCGTCCGATGCTTGCTCATTGTTGTCATTCTGCTCGCGGTCGCAGGGTTCTTCTACGAGAACATCTCCGAAGCCCGCGACCGCCGTTTCCATCCCATGCCCGGTCAACTCGTCGACGTCGGCGGCTACAAGATGCACATTTATTGCATGGGGCAAGAAGCTCCATTCGTGATTCTCGACTCCGGCCTGGGCGATAGTTACGTTTCGTGGAGCAAAGTGCAGCCGCAGATCGCCAAATTTTCGCGTGTCTGTTCGTACGACCGCGCCGGCCTTGGCTATAGCGCTTCGAGCCCCCACCCCCGTACCAGCAAAGTTATGGCCGAGGAGTTGCACACGCTTTTGCACAATGCGGGAATCCCTCCGCCTTACATTCTCGCGGGCCACTCGATGGGGGGATACAACGTTCGCCTATTTACCAGCCTTTATCGCGGCGAAGTGGCGGGCATGATTTTGGTGGATTCTTCCCATCCTGAGCAGGATAAGCGTTTTCCGCAGGCACTGAACGACATGGACAAAACGTGGGTGCGGGAGCAGGAATTTCTGACATTCTCGATGCCATTCGGAATTCCGCGACTGCTGGACTTCTGTGGCAACGATGCCGACGTTCGCGCCGCCGATTGTAATTTTCACAGCTATCGCGAAGGCCTTACGGTGCTGAAAACGTTCTCCGCAAGCGCGGCAGAGGCGGCGACTACGGGTTCTCTAGGCGATCTGCCTCTCGCCGTGCTTTCTCATGATCCCGCCGTGCCCCAACCCGAGGTGCCCGCTTACCTGGTCAAGCCTATGAATGACGCCTGGGAACAAATGCAGGAGGAATTGACTCACCTCTCCTCCAGGGGCACGCGGACGATCGCGAAAAACAGTTCGCACTATATTCAGCTCGACCGCCCTGACGCCGTCGTCGAAGCGATTCGCGGCGTTGTGGATCAGGCCCGCCAGAATCAGTCTGCGCCGGAACCCAGGCCCTGAGCAAACAGCGCTGGACTTGTGTCACACTTAAATGCATCGCACCATTTTTGACAGGTCTCCCGGAGGTGATGCGGAAATGTGCAGAAATATTAAAACCCTTTTCAACTTCGATCCGCCGGTCAATGCCGAAGAGATCCGGGCTGCTTCGCTGCAGTTCGTCAGAAAAATTACCGGCTTTAACAAACCATCAAAGGCCAACGAAGCTTCGTTCCTGGCTGCGATCGATGAAATAGCCGCGATCTCTGCTCGCCTTCTGCATTCGCTCGAAACCACCGCGCCCCCGAAGAATCGGGAAGAAGAGGCTGCCAAGGCGAAAGCCCGTGCAGCGGAAAGATTCGGAGATTGACTTTGCTTCGAAGCGGTCGTCCCTGACCTTTGGTGCTCTTTATCGCCAAGGTGCTGCAGTTACAGTAGATTCAATTACTTAGACGGAATCGCGACGGGCAGCCGTGCATCTCGTGATCGCTCAGGACCATCTAACTGATTGAACGGGTGGGGAGCCTGTCATCTATGAAGAACAGCATTCATTTTTCTGTCGTACTCGCAGTTGCGGTTTTGTTGGTGGCGAGTGTCGCTTGGGCGGCACCTAAGCCGGCGAAGACGGCTCCGCAAGCTGTTCCGCCGTTTCCCGGCACTCTGGTCAATGCCCGATATGTTTATGTCACCAGCTATGACGGCGACCAGTTCAACCTCAACCTTTTCCCCGAAGATCGCCAGGCTATCAGCACGGTGCAAGACGCGATGCAGAAGTGGGGAAAGTTCACGCTGGTCTACGAGCCGAACCAGGCCGACATCGTGCTGATGGTCACGAGCCGCCCATCGGAAGACATTCTCGCGGTTTACGACGCGCGCGGCTGGCCGCAGAATCAATATCTATGGCGGATGATGGGCCGCAGCGGATTGCAACCGGGCGAATCGCCACTGGTCACGAATCTGGAAAAGGCCTTCACTCTGGCGACGACTAAATAGATCGATCCATTGCTTAAGCTTTTCTTCCCGCAATGATCAGGCCGGCGCCCACGACGACCAACACTATGCTGAGCGCCGGCGGAACTTTTTCATCATGTTCGGTAGTGACACCGATATGGGCATCGCCCACGTTGACGCCATGATGTTCCGAGTGCGGCATGGGGACGAAGAATGAAACAATCCCCAGAATCAGCACAACCACCCCCGCTAGCGCCAGCGCTTTCATAAGTCGCCCCCACGATCAGAGTTCGGCCAGTAAGAAAAAGCCGGCCGTTGCAGCCCGGATTAGATGCTGTTGATACAGAAAAGGCTGGCAGCGAAGGGAGCAAAAGTCAGAATCCTTGGCCACAGGCTCGTTGCAAGTGATTACAGCCTTCTATCTCCCTGACCTAATGCCGCTAGCTGCTAGCGAAGCCCTTCACGAACCCCACTAGACTGCGCAGTGCGATTCCCGTCGGGCCTTTAGCAATCCAGGGTTTTTGATCCTCCATCCAGGCAGTGCCGGCGATGTCGAGATGAATCCACGGGGTATCCTCGGCAAATTCTTTTAGGAACATTGCGGCGTTGATAGCACCGCCCCAGCGTCCGCCGGAGTTAACCATGTCGGCGATGGTGGATTTGATGTTCTCCTTGTATTCGTCGTCGAGCGGCAGGCGCCACATCTTCTCCCCGGCTTCGGCATTGGCCTTAAGGAGGCGTTCGTAAATAGCGTCATCATTGGAAAAGGCTCCAACATTAGCGTATCCGAGCGCGACTACGACCGCGCCGGTCAGCGTGGCGGCATCGACTAGGTGTGTGCAGCCGAGTTGTCGGGCGTAGAACAGACCGTCGGCGAGAACCAAACGGCCTTCGGCATCGGTATTAATAATTTCAATTGACTTGCCCGACATGGCAATCTGCACGTCGCCCGGCTTCTGCGCTTTGCCTGAGGGCATATTTTCCGTCGCACAGACAATGCCGATGACTTTCACTTTAGGTTTCAGCAGCGCGATGGCGCGCATGGCGCCGATCATGGTGGCACCCCCAGCCATGTCGTATTTCATCTTCTCCATGCCGTCGGCCGGCTTGATCGAAATGCCGCCGGTATCGAATGTAATTCCTTTGCCGACGAGGCCTAACACCGGTTTCGCGGGAGCGCCGGCGGGTTCGTACGTCATCACGATGAGAGCAGGAGGCTCGTCGGAGCCTTGGGCGACGCTCCAGAACGCACCCATTTTTAATTCTTTGATCTTGTCGGCGCCGTAGACCTCGCATTTCAAACCGACTTCCTGACACATCTTCTTGGCGCGGTCGGCGAGGATAGTCGGTGTCATCCGGTTGGAAGGCTCATTCACCAGATCTCGCGTGAAATTCTGCGACTCGCCGATGATCAGTGCTTCCTGCGCCGCCTTCTCCAGCGCGGAGTGATCCGCATTTCCGCCAGCAACGATGGTCAATGAGTCAATCTTTTGATCTTTGCGGTCACTGCGGTAGTAGTCGGGATCGAAATTGCCCACCAGCGCTCCTTCGACGATCGCCCGCACCGCTTCTTCGGCTGGAATACTGGGCGGAGCGATAAAGGCGAAGCTGCGGATTCCTCGCGATTTGAGCGTACGCACCGCCGTGCCCGCAATACGTCGCAGATCGTAGCTGGTGAACTTCTTCGCGGCGCCTCCACCGATCAACAACAGGCGCTTGGCTTTCAGCCCTGCGGGTTTATGCAAAAGATTAGCTTCAAACGGCCTGCCAGTGAGCTCGCCGCTTGCCAGCAGATCGGCGGCAACAGATTGCACTGCACTGTCGCTGGTAGCAAGTTTAAGTAGAGGTTTATCTTTTTTCGCCGCTTCGGATTTGTTAGCTGAGGAATCTTTCTCGGCGTGATCCAGGGCAATGGCAACGAGGGATTCGGTTTCGAGTTCAGCAGGTGTGGTGAATGAGAGTGTGGTTTTCATAGTCGTTATAAAGTTGCTCGACGAACATTCCAGTATCGTCGGCAAAGAGGTAGAAACGCAAGCGGAGTCGGAAGCAGTTCCGGGCCCGGCGTTTCGGATACGTTTTCGTTCTATAGACAGTCTCGCCAGCCCGGAGAAGAACTTAGACCGCAGGAAGCGGATAGTACGTCTCAGGCGAGAGCCGCTGATGTCAGGGCATGCACAAGACGATTGAACCGACCGTATTCTTCTATTCTCTATTTTGGAACGCCAGTGACGCTCATCAGCACGATGAACCTCGACGGTACGGCGAACTTGGCTCCAGTGTCATCGGCCTGATGGCTGGGCTGGAGTTGCATGCTTGGCCTTGGACAAATGGGCCAGACCTCCGATAACCTGATCCGCTCCCGTGATTGCGCGATCAATCTAGCCTCGGACGATCTGGTCACGCAGGTCGATCGTCTCGCAATTACCACTGGTAAAGATCCGGTCCGGATAACAAACTTCAATGGGCCTATCGTTATGAGCCGGACAAATTCGGCGTCGCTCCGGCTCACTCCAATGGAGTCGCTATGTGTGAAGCCGCCTCGCGTGGCCGAGTGTCCAGTGCAGATGGAGGGCATGGTGCATGAGTTCCGATCCTTCGGCACGAATGTGAATGCTAATACATTCGCAGTGCATGTTGTGAAGCTCCACGTCGACGAAAAATTGCTGGTAGGCGACGAAACGCGTCCGCATATCGACCCTGTGCGCTAGCGTCCTCTGATTATGAACTTTTGCCGGTTCTTCGGACTCACTGGCGACTGCATTCTTCGCGGCTGGCGGAGTCGAACTTCATGAGGCTAGCGAGTCCAGCCGGCGCGCCGCATCCGACACGTGCGTCTACCGCTGAATGACGCGACCGGGAATTGGATCATGCGACGTTATGCCGGCATGCTTATTTTTCTGATGCGGCGCTCTCGGGAACTTCCTGGCAGCCTGGGACGTATCCGCCTTCGCCGGGATGACGGTATTCGGCAGCCTGCGGTATGATCTCATCCCATACGAAAACAGAGGTCTTCATGAAGCTGCGCTGGATGATCATGCTTTTCCCCGTCCTGTCGGTGGTCGTTATCTCTGTAGTTGTAAAGGAACACGCGGTGAACGCCGCTCCCCCGCAGGGGGTGGCGGCTTCTGTCGCCGGTGCGGCTCCGAAAACCTCCGCGGCTTCGGCGATTCCTGATACCACGCTGGCTATTAATTCGGCGCAGCCTATGTCGCAGCGCGTGGTCCACTATGAGATTGACGCGAAGTATGACCCGGTGAAGCACACCGTGGATGCTACCGAGGTGCTCACCTATCACAACCTGACGGGCCAGCCGCTCGACCATTTTCCTTTCCATCTCTATCAGAATGCATTTCAGCCGAATGCTACCTGGATCCGCGAAAGCAAAGTCGCCGGCGGACGCGATGTCAGCTATGAGAAGTGGGAAGACAAAGATTATGGATCAGAAGAAATCAAGAGCCTGGAAGCGGTGGGTCAGGGCGATTTGACTTCCAATGTGCAATACATCCAGCCTGATGACGGAAACAAAGACGATAAAACTGTGGTGGACGTGCGCGTTCCCAAGCCGATAGCTCCGGGCCAGTACGTTCAGTTCAAGATCGCATTCCAGACCAAGTTTCCCGAAACCCAAGCGCGCTCGGGTTGGAAGCACGACTTCGTCTTGGGCGGGCAATGGTTCCCGAAAGTTGGCGTGTTCTGGCACGGCGCGTGGAACTGCCATCAGTACCATGCGACGACAGAGTTCTTCGCCGACTTCGGCGTCTACGATGTCAAACTCACGATGCCACAGTTCGAAGTCGTCGGAGCCAGTGGGGTAAAAGTCGGGGAAACGAATAATTCTGACAACACCAAGACCGTCGCCTATCACGGCGATGACATCCACGATTTTGCCTGGACTGCCAGTCCGCGCTACAGGGTGAAAGAGGACGGCATATTCCAGGGGCAGATGGGTCCGGTGCAGATGCGCATTCTGATGCAGCCCGCGCACTGGAGCCAGGTCGGGCGGCACGAGAAAATTCTGAGAGAGTCGCTGGAACATTTTGAAAGCTGGTACGGGCCCTATCCCTATAAGACCATTACGCTGGTTGATCCCGAGAGTGCGGAGGCGGGTGGCATGGAATATCCGACCTTCATTACCGGCGACACCAACTGGTTCATGCCGAAGGGACTCTACCTGCCGGAGATAGTGATCGAGCACGAGTTCGGGCATCAATACTGGTACGGCATGGTGGCGACCAACGAATTCGAAGACGCCTGGATGGATGAAGGCATCAACAGCTATACAGAAGTAAAGGTGCTCGATTCGATTCTTGGAAAGACGACTTCGGGCATAAATATGTTGGGCTCTAGCTTCAGCGAGCGCGAGCAGCAAAGGCTGGGTTACATCGGCGTCGCCGATTTGGATCCCATCGCCCAGAAGGCCTACGACTACTACAGTTTCAACTCCTACGGCGGCATCACTTACGGGAAAACGGCGAGCGTGCTGCTGACACTGGAAAGCATCATCGGCGAAGACACGATGGCCAAGGCCATGCACACTTATTTCATGAAGTATCGCTTCACGCATCCCACCAAGGAAGACTTCCTGAAAACGATTGAGGAAGTTTCGGGCAAGGATTTGAAATGGTACTTCGCCCAAGCCATCTACGGCTCGCAGGTGATGGACTACAAGGTATTGAAGGTCGAATCCTTCCCGGTGAACTGGTACGAAAAAAAGAAAACTGGCTCCCACCAGGATGACAAGAACACCGTTTATCGTTCTTACGTCTGGCTGCAGCGCAAGGGGGATTTCATCATGCCGGTGGAGGTCGAGATCAAGTTCGAAGACGGCGAAAAAATTCGCGAGCACTGGGACGGCGTGAGCCGCTGGACTAAATTCACTTACGAGAAAAAGGCAAAACCGGAGTCGGCGGAGATTGATCCGGACCATAAGATCCTGATTGATCGCAACGACTTCAATAACAGTTACACGGCCAAAGAGCACGGAAAAGCGGCGCGCAAGCTGACGAATTACTGGCTGGTTGTGACGCAATGGTTCGGTCAGGCGCTGGCCTGGTGGGCGGTTTAGGGACCTCCCGCGTCAGCAACCTAGGCACAGACGCGATGAGGATCGAGGTAGGAACGCATGACGGAGCATCAAGGTTTGTTGAGCGGCGGCTGGGATAGGGTGGCGAGCAACAAGCGCTATATTGTCTGGTTCTATCTACTGAATCTGGCATTGGCATGGCTGGGTGCCGCGGCGTTTAACAACCAGGCTCACGACTTTCTGGATCACAGCCTGCTATCGGGCCGCCTGCTCCACGGATTTGACATCGGCGTGGTGGCGGAGATGTTTTCGCAGCCCGAATTTGCTCAAACCAACGCTTCCAGAGCCTCAGGCTTGCACTTTGCATTACTGTTTTTTGTCGCGACTGCTCTTTTCCTCCCCGGAGTGCTGCAAGGCTATGCCTCAACTTACCGTTTGCCGCGAGAGGATTTTTTCCGTGCCTGCGGACGGAACTTGTGGCGATTTATCCGGCTGATGATTGTCGCGGGCATCGTTTTTCTGATTGTGGCGGGAGCGCTGTTCGGTCTTCAAGGCGTTTTGGAGAAGAAAGCTGCGGAGAGCACGAACGAGTTGCTGGGGTTTGAAGTACGTGTGGTCAGTCTGGTGGTGATCTTTCTGGTAATGACGGCATTGCGCATCTGGTTCGATTTGGCGGAGACCGACATAGTGCTCAGCGATCAACGGGCGGTGCGAAGATCCATCGGCGCCGGTTTCCGGCATATGTGGCGAAATCTCGGTCGCCTGGTGGGAAGTTATGTGGTGGCTACGATTGTGGCGGCGATTCTTTTAGTGGCCGGCTTGTGGATCTGGATGAGGTTTGTCCCTCCGCCCAGCGTGCTCGGGGCTTTCGTGGTTAGCCAGTTGATGCTGCTCTTGTTGTTGATCCCTCGCTTCTGGCAACGCGGCGTGGCGGTCAGCTATTACCTGGAGAATATGGTGGAACCCGTCGCCGTCCAACCCTACACACCCGCGCCAGTTGCCGTGCCGGTCGTCAATGACTCCGCTCCTGCACCTCTGCTCCCGGACACACCGCCAGAGACGCAAGGGGCTTAAATCCGCAAGTGTCCATCAAAGTAAAACGATCGTGATCCCGCGATTCTCGCGGCCGAGATCGGAATCGCTCTTAAGTTCGGTATTCGATTGCAGAAGTTTCCAGGCCGCTTCAGCTGATTTAGACCAATCCTCGCCAAAGATGCACCCGCGAATCTGACCGTTCTGCGCCATCTCCACCAACCTCTTTTGCACAGCGATGCGAATGTCGCCGCCCACGCCGGTCGAGCCGTAACCGTGAACCAGTTTCAGCAGCCTTAGATTTCCTTGGCGAGCAAGAGCCAGTTCGCGGTCCATACGCTGTAGGGCTTCCTGAACCTGAGGCATGTCGGCTTTGAGGTTTACGGTTTTGATGGCGCAGACCTCTTTAGTTCCTCGGCCATCATAGTCGCAGTCGAAGCTAGATTCTCGTCCGGCGCGGGAGGATTGCGAACTTTTTGCGGCCCTGGAACTGGTAGGTTTCGAAGTCGTCGTAATCGAGGCTCAGGATTAGGCTGAGGCCTCGCGGACGGCTAGGTGCACCAGCGTGGCATCGGCGAATATTGCGGCAGTCGGCTATTGTCGTAGGCCTTGGTGCAAGAAGCCATTTGTCACTGCGATCGATGAGTGCAAGAATGGCGCCGGTATCAATGAGTCCGACGAGTGAAGCGGCGAGCGAGCGCATTGGATTGCTCGACATGCTTTCGGTAAATGATTTCGCGAACCAGTTCACTGGCACGTTCCGAGCGCGTAGGACCCCGCCCGCAACGGAGCCAATTGCCGCCATGGCTCGCCTGCGAATCGCAGCCTGTTCCGCATCGTCGTCAGAATGGCCTGTTGCGGCGCTGTTCGCGGCGCGCTTCGGCCTCCAGTTGGGCCTTTCTCTCCGCTGAAAGGCGCCCACTGTAGACTGCGGTCTTCATGCACTAGCGTAGGGCAAATTGACCGAGTTAATGTGGGGAACTCGGCGCTGCGTGCTGGACAGCCGAAGGCGGCTGGCCTCCATAAGCCCTTAGGCCTTCCGACTGCGTCCAATGGCGTCTCTGGCTTCTTTATCCGCCGTTCTGCGCCTCTCAGTCTCGCGTTTGTCCCAGAGCTGCTTGCCTTTGGCCAGCGCCAACTCAACTTTTACTTTGCCGTTCTTGAAGTACATGCGGACGGGAATCAGGGTCAATCCCTTTTGCTGCGTTTTGCCGATCAGCTTGCGGATTTCTTCCTTGTGCATGAGCAGCTTCCGGGTCCGCAAGGGCGCGTGGTTATGAATGTTGCCGTGCTCGTAGGGACCGATGTGGGCATTGAGCAACCAGAGTTCGCCCTCTTTCACCAGGCCGTAGGAATCTTTAAGGTTAGCCAGGCCGCCCCGAACTGACTTGGCCTCGGTTCCGGTAAGAACCAGGCCACACTCAAATTTTTCCAGCAAGAAGTAGTTGTGTGAAGCGATCCTATTAACGGCAGCATCTCTCTGCCCGCTGGCGGTAGGCTCGCGGCGCGGGGATTTTTCTGGGCTAGGTTTGGTCTGATGAGTGGTCTGGCGAGCCATGGACAACGTTCATCTTAACAGCGAGAAGTGTCTCCCGGCTCCGGACTTCCAACTCGGTTTCCCGGCTGCCGATGCCGGAAGCTTCAATTCCCCCATTGGGACTACGACCAAAGAGTGTAACTCTCGTGCGGGCAATGAGATCGGGAGTGTGGAAGCCCGATGCTATAATCGCTGCAAAAGTATTGTTTTCTGCGCATCAAGTAGGCTGAAAACCGGCCTTCGCCGTTAGTACGTGCTTGTCCGGCGAGACATCCGGCAAAGATTCTTAGACGAGGATTGACGAATGAAACGTCTGATGCCTGCGGCGGTTGCGCTGCTGGTTCTGGTTGTAATTCTGCCCGCAATTGCCGATAAGGCCAAGACGATTTACGAAAAGGGCCAGGACGCCGAAGCGCGGGAGAACTACGAAGCTGCTTACGATCTCTTCAAGCAGGCTTACAACCTAAAACCAAAAGATATGCGCTACAAGGCGTCGTTCGAGCGGATGCGTTTTAAGGCCGCGGCGACGATCGCCCATCAGGGACAAAAACTCCGCGATGAAGGCAAGCTGCAGGAAGCTTTGGCCGCCTTTCAAAAAGCCGCTCTGATTGACCCGTCTCTATTCGTAGCGCAGCAGGAATTGAAGCGCACGATGCAGATGATCGATGAAGCGAGCAATCCTGCGCCGCAGGCCGCGGGGCCTCCGGGCAGCTTGCGGCGCAAAATCAGCGAAGCCGGCGGGCCGGTGGAGCTTGCACCTATCTCTATCGTACCCATCACCGTAAAACTCACCGAGGATTCCAAGGTTATTTATCAGACGATCGGCCAGTTGGCCGGGGTCAATGTGCTCTTCGATCCTGACTACACCTCGCGGCGGATTAAGGTCGAGCTGAATGGAGTAACGTTGGAAGACGCGCTGCAGATTACGGCGCTGGAATCGAAAACTTTCTGGCGCCCGGTCACTGGCAATACAATTTTTGTGGCGCAAGATAATCCCGCCAAGCGCAAGGAATTGGAACAAAGTGTTCTGAAGACTTTCTACCTGCAGAATCTTTCGCAGCCCACCGAGTTGCAGGATGTGGTGAACGCGATACGGGCTGTGCTGGATGTCCAGAGGGTGCAGCAACTTCTTTCCCAGAATGCGCTGGTGGTTCGAGGTACGCCCGATCAGATTGCGCTGGCGGAAAAATTAGTCGAGGATCTGGATAAGGCGCGTCCGGAAGTGATCGTCGACATTGCAGTTTTGCAGGTGAGTAAAGACAAGTCACGCACGCTGGGATTAAGTCCGCCGACCAGCGCCACCGTCACTCTGCAGAGCAATATCAATACCGCCACTCCTGTTACCACCACCACCGGCACTACTACAACGACAACCGGTAGCACCAGTAATAGCGGACTTAGCCTCAATACTCTGGGAAGCCTGAACGCGACCGACTTTCAGGTGACGATTCCTTCCGCCAACCTCTCGGCGGTGATGAGCGATACTGACACAAAGACGTTACAGAATCCGCAGGTGCGTGCGCTCGATAACCAGAAGGCCACGCTCAAAATCGGCGAGCGCGTGCCGGTGGCGACCGGGTCGTTCCAGCCTGGAATCGGTGGCGTCGGTATTAACCCCCTGGTAAACACACAGTTTCAATACCTGGATGTCGGTGTGAATATTGACGTCACGCCGCACGTCCACGCCGACCGCGAAGTGACTTTGAAGATCAGCATGGAGATTTCCTCAGTGGTCAGCCAGGCGAGCATCGGCGGCATCAGCCAGCCCATCATTGGACAGAAGAAAATTGAGCACGAAATCCGTCTGAGGGATGGTGAATCAAGCCTGATTGGCGGCATCCTGGACGATTCCCAAACCAAAGCCTTGAGCGGAATTCCGGGATTGGCTCAGATTCCCATCTTGAAATATCTTTTTGGGCAGACGACCCAGGACCATTCACAGGACGAGACTGTATTTGCCATCACACCGCACATCATTCGTGGAACCACGATTAGCGAGTTGAATCAGCGGGCAATTGACATTGGGACGGCGAACTCGATTGAACTGCGACACCTTAGCCGGCCATCAGCGCCAGTTGCGCCGGCTGGCCAGGCACCGCAGGCTCCCGGCGCCCAGCCGCCCGCAAATCAAGCTCTGAACCAGCAACCATCTAGCCCCAATCCTGGGACGCAGGGGAGTGCAAACTTCCTGTTTGATCCGGGACAGATCACGGCTGCCAAGGGAAACACTTTTGTGGTGAATTTATTAATCTCTGGCGCGCAGAACGTATATTCGGTGCCCGTCCAGCTGAACTACGATCCCGCAAAACTCCAATTGGTAAACCTCTCGAATGGGGGATTCCTCTCGCAAGACGGGCAGGCCGTAGCTCTTGTCCATCGCGAAGATGAAACCACCGGAACGTTGCAAATCACCGCTACGCGTCCGCCAGGGGCTGGCGGCGTTTCCGGCCAGGGTGCCGTAGTCACGATGACATTTCAGGCCAAGGCTGCGGGACAGACTCCTCTGACGATCACCCGCGGCGGAGCCCGCGACCCAGGTTTGCAGGCCATTACGGTCAACGGCGCGCAAGCGTCGGTAACCGTCCAATGACCGGTTTTGTGAAGAGTTGAAGAGTTAATGATGAAGGTAAGACGAATTCGCCAGGGACAAGGTTCGAGACCCGATTGCGGGTTCACGCTCCTGGAACTGATTATTGCGACCACCATCTTGCTGGTTCTGTCGACCATGGCGGTGCCAATGGCGCGTCTCACCATCAAGCGGGAGAAGGAACGCCGTCTGCGAGCCGACCTTTGGGAAATGCGCGACGCCATCGACCGTTACAAGCTGGATGCCGACCGCAACGCCTTTCAGATCAAGGCGGACAGTCAAGGGTATCCCCCTGACCTGGAAACGTTGGTGAAGGGGGTTGACGTGTCAGGAAAGAAAGTCCGATATCTGCGCAAGATTCCAATCGATCCGATGACCGGCACCACAGAGTGGGGCTTGCGTTCGATGCAGGACGATCCGGATTCGGACTCTTTTGGCGGGCAAAGCGTATTCGACGTTTACACGAAGTCGAGGGACGAGGGACTAGACGGCACGAAGTATAAGGATTGGTAATGGCAAGCAGACTCAAAACGCGCCGCAGTTCCGGCTTCACCCTGCTGGAAATGATGATCGTCATCAGCATCATGGTGATCCTGATGTCGATTGCGCTACCCATCTATAACCAGTCGGTGGTGCGTTCGCGCGAGGCCGTGCTCCGGAACGACTTGTTCCAGTTGCGATCGCTGATTTCTCAGTACACTCTCGACAAGCAAAAAGCTCCCCAATCGCTGGATGATCTTGTTTCTGCGGGCTACATCAAAATCGTTCCCAAGGATCCGATGACGAATGAACCGAACTGGGAAGTCGTTCAGGAAGATGTGCTCCTGGCTGTGGACCAGCAGGACCCGGGAATCAGCGACGTGAAATCTGCGTCCAGCGCAACCAGCAGTGATGGCACAGCGTACTCCTCGTGGTGAGTCAGCTCTAGCCTCACTTCCAATCGTTATGGACGCTTGCGACGTTGAACACTTTCACACTCAGCAATTAACATCTATTCATGTCCGTCGAAACGGAACACACTCAGGCCCCAACATCGATTCGCGCACCGCGCGGCAATTCCATTACCTGCAAAAGCTGGCAGCAGGAAGCTGCCATGCGCATGCTCATGAATAATCTCGACGCCGACGTCGCCGAGCGGCCGCAGGACCTTGTCGTCTACGGAGGTACGGGCCGGGCAGCGCGCAGTTGGGAGGCTTACCATGCCATCATCGCGGCGTTGAAAAATCTCGATAACGATGAGACTCTGCTGGTCCAATCAGGCAAGCCTGTCGGCGTGTTCAAGACGCACGATCATGCGCCACGCGTGCTCATCGCGAATTCGAATCTGGTAGGCCATTGGTCGAACTGGGAGAAGTTCAACGAACTGGAGCGGGCCGGACTGATGATGTATGGCCAGATGACAGCGGGCTCGTGGATTTACATCGGCTCGCAGGGAATTGTGCAAGGAACGTTTGAAACGTTTTCGGCGGCGGGACAGAAGCATTTCGGTGGGGATCTTGCAGGCAAGCTGATCGTCAGCGGCGGCATGGGCGGGATGGGCGGAGCTCAGCCTCTGGCCGCGACCATGACGGGCGCGGCTTTTCTTGGCATTGACGTTGATCCTGAGCGCATCAAGAAGCGTTTGAAGACCGGTTACTGCGACTTCATGGTCACGACTCTGGATGAGGCTCTGCACATTCTGAAAAATGCGTTGCGCAAGAAGGAAAATGTTTCTGTTGGATTGGTCGGGAATTGCGCCGATGTCATTCCGGACTTAGCCGAACGCGGCGTCGTCCCTGACATCCTCACCGATCAGACTTCGGCTCACGATCCGCTGAATGGATATGTTCCGAACGGAATGACTCTCGCAGATGCTGTCGAGTTACGCAAAAGCGATGCCAAGGCATACCAGGAAGAATCCCTCGATGCTATCGCAGCCCATGTCGAAGGAATGCTGCGGTTGCAGAAAATGGGATCGGTAACGTTCGATTACGGCAATAACATCCGCACCTTTGCCTTCCAGCGCGGCGTGAAGAATGCATACGATTTTCCCGGGTTCGTGCCTGCCTATATTCGGCCGCTATTCTGCGAGGGGCGCGGGCCATTCCGCTGGGTGGCATTGTCGGGCGAGGCGTCGGACATTCACGTCACCGATGATCTGGTTTTAGAGTTGTTTCCTGAGAACCGCATTCTGCGCCGCTGGATTGATCTGGCGCGCAAGCGCATCAAGTTTCAGGGACTGCCGGCGCGTATCTGCTGGCTGGGATACGGCGAGCGCGCGCAGTTCGGCCTCGCGATAAATGATCTGGTCAAGAAGGGAAAGATTAAGGCGCCAATCGTGATAGGCCGCGACCACCTCGATTGCGGATCGGTTGCGTCTCCGTTCCGCGAGACCGAGAAAATGAAAGACGGCTCCGACGCGGTGGCCGACTGGCCGCTCCTGAATGCCTTGCTGAACACGGCCGCGGGAGCGTCGTGGGTATCGATTCACAACGGCGGCGGCGTTGGAATCGGCTACTCTCTACACGCCGGGCAAGTGACGGTGGCTGACGGCACGGATGTTATGGCCAAGCGCATCGAGCGCGTGCTGACCACCGATCCGGGAATAGGCGTGATCCGCCATGTGGATGCGGGATACGACGGTGCGAAGGAATTCGCCAAGAAGAGCGGTTTGAAGGTACTCATGGGAAGGTAGCCTCCAGCCATTGGACTCTGGCGCGGGGACGAGAGACGGGCGCAGAACTCTTGTTTCCGGTACGTCTACAAAATCATTGAGAGCATTTCGCTCCGTAGCCAAGGACGAACGAAACCGCGATAAATCTGGTGAGCGCGGCAGGATTCGAACCTGCGACCCATGCCTTAAAAGGGCATTGCTCTACCAACTGAGCTACGCGCCCATCCGTTTGATTATACGGGAGTTAACCCACTGCCTCACAAATTGTGCTCCCGCAATGTGCTCCCGCAATGCTCCTTTTTCCCTTTCAAGCCATTGATAATAAATGGCTTAGAGGAAGGAATTAGCTCTTCGACAAACTCTTCCTGGGCCTTGCGGGCGTCACTGTGAATATAGTGCATCGTCATGTTCGGCGAAGAGTGCCGGAGCATACGCTGGATCACGCTCGGATGCACTCCACGATCCGCCAACCAAGTGGCCAGTCCGTGGCGCATCGAATGAAGTCCGAACCGTCGCACTGGCTCTCCGTCGTAGTAGCGAACACCATCCCGCAGCTCAAGAACATCAGCGGCGACCGCGGCCGGATGAATGTAGTCAGTCACCATGATACCTCCCGTGCGCGGCTGTCTTCCACCCAGCTTGATCGAGGGGAAGATGAAGTCGGTGTCGGAGTTGTAGATCGTCTCTGCTCTCCACGCCTCCATCAAAGTGGCCAGACCGTTGACCATCGGAACGGGCCTCCGGCTTAGGCGGCTTTTTGGTTTCCCCAGCTTCCCCTGCGTCCAGGCGCGGCGAATGTGGATCCTCCCTTTCTTGAAATCAAGGTCGGCCCACCGAAGTCCCAGTACTTCCGAGGCCCGAGCTCCCGTGACCGCTACCACGACGACGAGAACCCGCACCATCGGCTCTTCGATCTTTTCAAGGATCGCAGAGCACTCGGTTGGACTCAGATCGACC
>DATNLE010000240.1:0-1404 GCA_035603035.1 Candidatus Acidiferrales bacterium
GAATCCGGTACCGTTGATCGTCAACGGGAAGCCGGGCCAGCCGGCTCCGACGCTTTGGTCGGAGGTAGACGCAATCGCGGGAGCAGGGTTCGAGCTGAACGGCGTGACCGTGAACGGGCTTGTGGATGAGGTTCCTCCTCCGGGTGTGGGATTCATGACCGACACGTTCAGCGTGGCCGCCGAGGCCAATGTACTGGCCGCGATCGCCGCGGTAACTTGTGCTCCACTAATAAAGTTCGTTGCCTGCGCGTTACCGTTTACTTGCACAACCGACTGGGGGAAGAACCCGGATCCATTTACTTTCAATACCAACGGAGCAGCGCCCGCTTGCGCACTCGCCGGAGCGATCGAAGAAACGGAAGGAACCGAAAAGTTGACGCTGAAACCGACCGAATTAGAGGTCTGCCCTCCCGAATTAGTCACGAAAACCGAGGTCGAGCCCGCGTTGCTCACTAAAGACGAGGGAACGGCTGCGGTAATCGTCGTACTATTTACGAAAGTCGCACTCAACGGCGTAGCAGTGTTGAAAACACCCTGCCAGGTTACACTGGGGTTCGCCTCGAAGTTCGAACCGGTCAAAGTGAGCGTGAAATTGGCTGATCCAACGATTGCGGTGGTCGGCGAAATTGAGGCAATCGCGGGAATCAGATTCGGGGGCGGGGGCGGAGGCAATTGGACCTTCGAACTATTTCCGCCGCAGTTAGCAAGGCCCGACACCGCCAACAATAAAAAGAGAGCGCACATCGTACGAGAGAAAGCCTTGTCCTTCATGAACGACCTCCACATTTGCGATTGCTCCACGGCTCGGATGCCGCGGCTACCGGTTTATCGCTTCTGCCGAAAATGACGCTCTCCCGCGGCGGCCGATGTCGAACCACGCACCACGCAAGTTCTCGCGTTGCGGTTACCGCCTAAACTCGCATCGGGAGTGGAACGGACTCACGCCCGGGGCAATCACGTTCGCATTTAGTTGTGCTCATGCTCTACCTTGCGAACCACGCCGTGGATTGCCTGCATGCCGAAATGGCCACTCGCGGGAGAGCCGAACACCAGAGTCACGTTGGAAAACGGGACGTCCCCTCCTCCATTGACGCAGACCTGAAGTTGGGATAGCACGGTGTCATTTTTCGAAAAGGGAGCGGGGCTTCCGTTGCCGGTAATATGCGCCGTGCCCATGACCATGAAACCAGGGTTGGTGATAACTGGCGGAGCATACGGAGGGCAGGTGCTGGTGTCGGAGCTGACCATGACATCCTTCATGCTGATGTGGTGAGTGTGAGGGATGCGTGTTTCGGGATTATCAAAGGTCGCTAGGACGCCGTTCTCCATGACACCGTTGGCAATCGCGACATCCATCGCGTGATCCGAGAGCTCCATGGTCATTTCGGCCGAAAAATCGGCCAA
>DATNLE010000244.1:0-22006 GCA_035603035.1 Candidatus Acidiferrales bacterium
CAGAGAAACGCCCGATCGTGCTCCTTCATCAGCTCGCCGAGCTCACCATTGTAGAAGTAAAAGCTCAGAACAAAAACCAGGTCCCATGGCGGCAAGCAAACCCAGCGTGCCGGGCTCCGGACGTCGATTCCTCATCACGTCTTCGAGCACACAAAGCACCGAAGCCGAAGAAAGGTTTCCCACCTTACGCAAACAATCCCAAGAAGCATCCAACTCACCGTTGTGCAGTCCCAGAGCGTCGGCCGAAGCATCTAGTACCTTGGGCCCCCCGGTGTGCAGAACGAAACTTTTTAGGTCGCTTCGCTGATGGCCGTTGTCCGCCAGGAAAGCGTCCACGTCCCGACCCAAGTTCTGGCGAATAAGATTGGGAACCTCTGTCGAAAGTATTATGCGAAACCCTTTCTCGGAAATGCTCCAGCCCATCATTTCTTCTGTTTCGGGATAGAAGACTGACCGAGTCGCGAGAATCCTGGGTCCGGAATTCTCAGGCTGCGGCGATTCGAAATCTTCGCCGGTCACAATCACGGCCGCAGCACCATCAGCGAAGAGTCCCGAGGAGATGAGGTTTGCAACCGATAAATCCTCGCGCTGCAAAGTGAGCGAACAAAGCTCGACCGAAACCAGAGCCGCTGCCTGTTTAGGATAGGCACGAACGTAGTCTGAAGCGCGCGCGATTCCCGCGGCACCAGCCACACAGCCCAGGCCGAAGATGGGGGTGCGACGAATGTTCGCCGGAAGCCCCATTCGATTGATCAAGAGCGCGTCAATGGAAGGACTCGCAACTCCAGTGACAGTTGTGAACAACAATGCTCCCAGCTCTTCCGGCTGCAGTCCAGCACTGTGCATCGCGAGGCATAATGCCCGTTCTCCCAATTCCTGTGCCACCCTGATCCAGATGTCGTTCGCTTGGCCCCAAGTCTTGATGTCTACATATTGTTCGGCAGGAATCGCCAGATAGCGGCCATCCACCGTCACATTCCGATGCAGTCTCGCTAACAACAGAGGATTCTTGAGTTGGGAACCCCAGTAATCCTGTAGGCGCTCCAATAGAACTTTCTGTGTGTAGTAATGCTTTGGGAATGCGCTTGCCGCGCTGGCAATTCTCATGGGCTCTAGGTCCTGACCTTGGTCTCGGCACAGAACCCGCCCCAAGTCAACCGAATCTGAGGGATCTTCTCCCCGATTAGATGGCGGGCGCTCCCGTGTTGGTTGTAACGGGATGCCTGATGCCGGCGTGGATATTGTCGCAGACTTGAGGATTTTTGGGTGTCATAAGAGAGAAAATGATCGTCCTCACGACATCCACCAGGGCGCCGCTCAGTTCTGCGCACCGACTGATGGTGTAGTTCACCTAGTTCACCTACTGCAAGACTGCGATCGATGTCGGACTGTTTCCCACCGAGTAGGTCGCGATGGAATTCAGACTGCCGCTGCTGACGCCAAATGCTTGAATCCCCGCAGAGCCGGTCTGATTGCCTACAAACAAGTACTTTCCATTCGGATCCGCTACCAGGAAACTGGGCTGCGATTCCGTGCCGAACGGGGAGTCCGTAATCACCACAGGAAATCCCGTTCCCGACGTAATCGAATAGGTTGAGATATTGTTAGATCCCTGATTCGCCACATAGAGGAACTTGCCCGTCGGGTCCACGATGAGTGCAACCGGATGCTGAAAAGTGTCAGCCAGAGGGGACTGAGCAACCGATTGCAGCGTCCCGGACGGCCCGGCTGGCTGTCTCGTACACGGGGCCGGAACTATACAGTAGATGGAGATCGAACTCGCGGTTGCGTTCGCCGTGTAGAGGAACGAACCGCTCGGATCAATGGCGAGACCCGCGGGATTGTTATCCGCAGTAAGGGTGAATGCGACCAAACTAAGTGCACCGGCATTCACACTGAAGACTGCGACCACCCCCGTCGGCTGGCTCGGCGCGCTCACGTACAGGAACTTCCCAGACGGCGCCAGCTGCATATTTTTAGGCGACAAGTTGATCGAAAAGGGAGAGCCCACCACCGGCGTCAATGTCCCATTCGTAGCATCGATCGAGAAAACCGAGATATTGTTCGATAAGGCATTGGCAACGTACAAGTAACTGCCCGCAGAGTCCAAGGCCAGAAGAAACGGAAGCGTACCCACCGAGGTCCTGGGAGTCACCTCGCTCACCGTTCCATCGCCATTGATGTCGAAGAGGGAAACATCGTTCTCTCCCTGGCCGGAATTCGCAACGTATAAGAACTTTCCTGAAGGATGGATCACCACCGATTGAGCTCCGCTGCCCACCGGGTACGGGCTCTCGGAAAGTTGCGTTAGCACTCCAGAGAAAGGATCTTCCCGAAAAACCGCCAGTTGACTAGTCGCAGGGATGGCTGCGTAGACGTAGTGGCTTCCGGTTTTGCCGCAACTGACAAAACCGGCAACGCTCACGCAAATCAAAACCAGGATCAATGCCTTCTGAAGCATCCATGACTCCTGAGAGAATTTTAAAGCGAAGAACAATAATACCGGGATGCCGCGAAATCGGCACTGGAACACACTACTTCTTATCATAACGGTCGCAGCCGAGAAAAGGGACAGCGCCTAATCGAGCCACCCCACCTGGTACGCACTACGAAATCATTGATCCGGCTGACGACCTGTTCAACTCGGGTTCCGCTGACACCTGCGATGCAAGCCGCCGGAGACCGGGTTGCACCCAGTCAATCCCCTTCGAGGGGATCTCGCATTTTGCGTCTTGGAATGGCTAATCCGCCTGCGCGGGGCTTGGACCGGGGGAGCCTGACAGAGACAAGTTTTCTCCGCCACGCAACGCCAGCCGCAGCCGGTCGAGGTAAACATACACGACTGGGGTAGTAAATAGCGTCAGCGCCTGGCTGACGATGAGTCCGCCTACAATCGTAATACCGAGTGGACGACGCAGTTCGGAGCCGGTACCAGTACCCAGGGCCAACGGCAAGCCTCCCAGCAACGCCGCCATGGTTGTCATCATGATGGGCCGGAAGCGCAGAAGACAAGCCTCGTAAATAGCATCGACCGGCTTTTTCCCTTGGGTACGCTCCACCTCGAGCGCCACGTCGATCATCATAATTGCGTTTTTCTTCACCAACCCGATCAGCAGAATGATGCCGATGGTTCCAATCACGTTGAGCTCGTTGTGAGTGATCAGCAGCGCGAGCAGCGCGCCCACACCCGCCGAGGGAATCGTGGAGAGAATCGTGATGGGGTGAATGTAGCTCTCATAGAGCATGCCCAGCACGATGTACACGGTAACTACGGCGGTGATAATCAGGATCAGCTCGTTCGAGAGCGAATCCTGGAACGCAGCCGCGGTGCCTTGGAAACTGGCCTGAATGGTGGCGGGAAAGCCAATCGAGCTTTGGGCCGCTTGGATGGCCTCAGTCGCCTGGCCCAGAGAAACGCCGGGGGCCAGGTTAAAGGAAATCGTCACCGACGGAAACTGGCTTTGGTGATTCACCGCCAAAGGTATGTTGGAAGGCGTGAAGTGAGTAAATGCCGCCAGGGGTATGGGCGTGCCGAGGGTCGACCGCAGGTAAATATTCTGCAGCGCCTCGGTGGTCTGTTGGAATTCAGGCGCGACCTCCATGACCACGTGATATTGGTTGAGCGGACGGTAAATGGTCGAGACCTGGCGCTGTCCGAAGGCATCGTAAAGCGCATTATCAACGTCCTGCGCGGCGACGCCCAGCCGGCCGGCGGTGTCGCGGTCGATCACCAGCTGGGCCTGCAATCCGCGATCCTGCTGGTCGGTATTCACATCGCGCAGTTCCTGCAGCACGCGCATTTTCGCCAGCAGTCGGGGCGCCCAGCTGTTGAGCTCGTTCAAATCTTCACCCTGCAACGTGTACTGATACTGCGCATTGCTCTGGCGTCCACCGATGGTCAGATCCTGAGCGGATTGCAGATAGAGTGTGGCCCCCGGCACGACCGCCAACTTGCCGCGAAGGCGGTTGATCACGTTGTCGGCGGTAACGTTGGGGCAGGGTTGCCAGAAATGATGCGGCGGACACTGGCCCCGTTGGGCCAGCGGCTTCAGCATGATAAAGAACCGGCCCTGATTGGAAACCGTGTTCCCTCCCGCGAACCCCACGATCGTATTCACGGCCGGATCCTTCATGACGATTTCGACGTAGCGTTCCATCTTGCCGCGCATGGCCTGGAAGGAAATATCTTGCGCCGCCTGTACCGAACCCTGAAGGCGTCCCGTGTCCTGTTGCGGAAAAAAGCCCTTGGGCACGATGTAATAGAGGTACCCGCTCAGGACCGCCACCAAAATGGTCACTACGAGTGTGACGAACTGGTAGTCCAGAACCCACCTCAACGCGTGCCGGTAGGTCAGCAGCGTCTTGTCGAAAACCCATTCGCTGGCGCGATAAAAATGATTGCGCTTCTCATCTTTTGCCGGAGGCCGCAGGAACTTTGCGCACATGGTCGGCGTGGTGGTCAGCGAGACCAGCAGGGAAACTCCGATGGCAATGCTAAGCGTGACCGCGAACTCGCGAAAAAGCCGTCCCACAATTCCGCCCATCATGAGCAGCGGAATGAACACCGCCACCAGCGACAGGCTCATGGAAACCACGGTAAAGCCAATCTCGGCGGCTCCTTTGAATGCCGCCTGTACCGCGCCCATCCCGCGCTCTACGTAACGCGTGATGTTTTCGAGCACCACGATGGCATCATCCACGACGAAGCCGGTGGAAATCGCCAGCGCCATGAGCGACAGATTGTCCAGACTATAGCCCAGCAGGTACATGCCTCCGAAGGTGCCGACCAGCGAGAGCGGCACGGCGATGCTGGGAATAATCGTCGCTCGTACGGTTCGCAAAAACGCAAACACCACCAGGATCACCAGCACGATCGAGAGCAGCAGCGTGAATTCAATATCCTGCACCGAAGCGCGGACCGTGATCGTGCGATCCAGGGCAATGGTCAGCTTGATCGCCGGGGAAATCGATGACTGCAAATACGGCATCAAAGTGACCACCCGGTCCACGGTCTCGATGATGTTGGCTCCGGGCTGCCGGAAAACAATGATCAGAACGCTGGGCTTTCCGCTGGTCCCGTGCACCTTATCGTCCGAGCTGCCCAGCAGCCCGATATTGCGAACGTCGATGACTGAATCTTCGACATCAGCCACGTCTCCCAGCCGCACCGGGCCGCCGTTATTGTAGGCGACGATCAGCGGCCGGTACTGATCGGCCGTAAAGAGTTGATCGTTGTCGCTGAGAGTCCACGACGTGGTTTGGTTCGCGACTTGTCCCTTGGCCTGGTTGGCATTAGCCAGATTGAGCGCATTGCGCACCGTATCCAAACCGACGCCCAGTTTGTTCAGCAGCATGGGATTCAGTTCCGCGCGCACTCCGGGCTGCGCCGATCCGCCGACGAAGACCTGTCCTACCCCCGCTACCTGCGCCAGTTTCTGCGACAGAATGGAATCGGCCGCGTCGTAGAGCTGCGGCACCGTCTCCGTATCCGACGTCAGCGCCAGAATCATGATGGGCGCGTCCGCCGGATTGGCCTTGCGATAAGTTGGATTGCTCGGCAGATTTGCCGGGAGCTGGCCGCGCGCGGCATTGATGGCCGCCTGCACGTCGCGTCCGGCGGCATCGATGTTCCGGTTCAAATCAAATTGCAGCACGATGCTGGTCGAGCCCAGTTGGCTGGTGGAAGTCATCTGGTTCACGGCTGAGATGCGGCCGAACTGCCGCTCCAGCGGCGTAGCCACCGCGGAGGCCATGGTCTGCGGGTCGGCGCCGGGCAGACTGGCGCCGACCTGGATCACGGGGAAATCTACCCGCGGCAGCGAAGCTACCGGCAAGTAATTGAAGGCGAGAATTCCAGAGAGCAGCAGGGCGGCAGCCAGCAGCGACGTGCCAATCGGACGCCGGATGAATGGAGAAGAAATGCTCATGCTTTCATTGGCAAAGCCTAATCCCCCGGCACTTCCTGCGGAATGGGATTGCCGATCTTGTACTTCTCAAACCTTTGCCCCAGCCGGTCAAACCACAAATAAACCACTGGCGTGGTGTAGAGCGTGAGCAGTTGACTGAGAATCAAGCCGCCTACGATCGTGATGCCGAGCGGACGCCGCAACTCCGCGCCCGTACCCGATCCGAGCGCCAGCGGCAGGCCGCCGAGCAGCGCCGCCATGGTCGTCATCATGATGGGGCGGAAGCGCAGCAGACAGGCTTGAAAGATCGCCTCCTCCGGGGGTTTGTGCTCCTCGCGCTCCGCCTCGAGAGCGAAGTCGATCATCATGATGGCGTTTTTCTTCACGATGCCGATCAGCAGAATGATGCCGATCAGAGCGACCACGGTCAGATCGTTGTGCGTGATCTGCAGCGCCAGGATCGCGCCCACGCCCGCCGAGGGCAAGGTGGAAAGAATCGTGATGGGATGAATGTAGCTCTCATACAAAACTCCCAGCACGATGTACACCGTGATGATGGCGGCGAGAATCAGAAATGGCTCACTCGCCAGCGAATTCTGGAATGCCGCGGCCGTGCCCTGGAAGGAAGCGTGAATGCTCGGCGGAAGTTGAATCTCCTTCTCCACTTCCTGGATGGCTCGCGTGGCGTCGCCCAGAGAGGCTCCGGGCGCAAGGTTGAACGAAAGCGTGACCACCGGGAACTGCCCCTGGTGGTTGACGGCGAGGGGCGCGTTGGTGGTTTGCGTCCGCACAAAAGTGGAAAGCGGAACCGGAGGCCCGCTGGTGATTGCCGCCGCGGCATTGGCGGTGGGTGCCCCGGAAGCCGGGGTCGTGCTGCTGGGGCGGACGTAGACGTCGTTCATCGCGTCGGGCGATTTAGCGAAGTTGGGCAGGACCTCCAGCACCACGTGGTACTGGTTCAACTGGGTAAAGATGATGGAAACCAGACGCTGCCCGAAGGCGTCGTACAGGGTATTGTCGATGGCCTGAGGAAGGATTCCCAGCCGCGACGCCGTGTCGCGATCGATGGTGAGCGTCGTCCGGAGCCCGCCGTTGAGCTGGTCCGTGGCTACGTCGCGCAAGGCTGGCGCCGCGCGCAGTTTGTCCACCAGCTTCGGTGTCCACTGCGCCAGTTCCTGCGCGTCCGCGTCTTCAATCGAGTATTGAAACTGGGTGCGGCTCACCCGATCTTCGACGGTCAGATCCTGCACCGGCTGCATGTAAAGGGTGATTCCATCTACCTTGGCCAGTTCCGGCTGCAGTTGCCGGATGATCGCCGAGGCGTCCGCGTTGCGCTCATCGCGGGGCCGCAAATTGATCTGAATGCGACCGCTGTTGGGCGTCGTATTGGTGCCGTCCACACCAATGAAAGAGGACAGGCTCTCCACATCCTTATTCTTGAGGATCACCTTCGCCAGTTGCTGCTGGCGCTCCGACATCGCGTCAAACGAAATATTATCGGGAGCTTCCGAAATCCCCAGAATCACGCCCGTGTCCTGCACCGGAAAAAATCCCTTGGGCACCACCACGTAGAGAACCAGCGTAAGCACCAGGGTTCCGAAGGTTACGAACAAGGTCGCGGTCTGGTGCTGCAGCACCCATTTCACGGTGCGGCCGTAGGCCGCAATGACCCGGTTGTAATAATCTTCCGTGACCTCGTAGAAGCGGCCCTTCTCGCCTTCCTTGCGATGCTTGAGCAGCTTGGCGCACATCATCGGAGTCAGGCTCAAAGAAACTCCCGCCGAGACCAGGATGGTCACCGCCAGCGTCACCGCGAACTCTCGGAACAACCGGCCGACGATGTCGCCCATAAACAACAGCGGAATCAGCACGGCAATGAGAGACACGGTGAGCGAGACGATGGTGAAACCAATCTGTCCCGACCCTTTGAGGGCCGCATCCAGCGGCGAATCTCCGGCTTCCAGATAGCGGTCGATGTTTTCAATCATGACGATGGCGTCATCCACCACGAAACCGGTGGAAATGGTCAAAGCCATCAGCGTCAGATTGTTAAGGCTGTATCCCAGCACATACATCACGCCAAAGGTTCCCACGATCGACAACGGGACCGCGACGCTGGGAATGAATGTAGCCCGCAAGTTTCTGAGGAAAAAGAAAATAACGATGACCACCAGCACGATGGTCAAGGCCAACTCGAACTCAACGTCCTTCACCGATGCGCGGATGGTCGTGGTCCGGTCGGTGAGAATCTGCACCTTCACCGCCGAAGGCAGCGATGCCTGCAACTGCGGCAGCAGCTTTTTGATCCGGTCGACCACGCTGATGATGTTCGCACCCGGTTGCCGCTGAATGTTGACGATCACCGCCGGAGTCTCATTCATCCAGGCCGCGAGCCGCGTGTTCTCCGTGCCATCGATCACGTTGGCGACGTCGCTCAGCCGCACCGGCGCGCCGTTGTGATAAGTGACGACGATCGGCTTGTATTGCTCGCTGGTGAAAAGCTGGTCGTTGGCCCCGATGGTGTAGGACTGGCGCGCGCCATCGATCACGCCTTTTGCCTGATCCACGTTGGCGGCGGCCAGTGCGGTGCGAACGTCCTCCAGGCTCAACCCGTAGGAAGCAAGCGCCGTCGGGTTCACCTGCACTCGCACCGCGGGCTTCTGTCCGCCGCTGATCGAAACCAGCCCCACGCCGGGCAACTGCGAAATCTTCTGCGCCAGGGCCGTGTCGGCCAGATCCTCAACCTTGGACAAGGCCAGCGAGTCCGAACTCATGGCCAGCGTGAGAATCGGGGAGTCGGCCGGATTTACTTTGTTGTAAATCGGAGGATTCGGCAAATCCGCCGGCAGAAACGTAGCGGCCGCGTTCACCGCGGCCTGCACCTGCTGTTCCTCGACGTCAATGTTCTGATCGAGGGCAAACTGCAGCGTGACCACTGAACTGCCAAACGAACTCGTCGAGGTCATCTGGCTCAGTCCGGGAACTTGTCCAAACTGCCGCTCCAGCGGCGAAGTCACCGACGATGCCATCACGTCGGGATCTGCCCCTGGATAAAACGTTACAACCTGAATGGTTGGATAATCGACTTCCGGAAGGGCGGAAACCGGCAGTTGCAGAAAGGCAACCCACCCTACCAGCAGCACACCCACCATCAATAGCGTGGTCGCCACCGGCCGGAGAATGAATAATCGTGAAGGACTCATGAAGCCGGAGTTCCTGATGCCGGCGCGCCGCCGCCGGCGTTGTTGCTCGGGCCGCTGCTGCGCGGCTCGATCGTGGTGCCGGTCTGCAGTTTGTCTTGTCCGTCGGTTACGACGGTGTCTCCGGGGTGAAGGCCGCTGGCAACGGCCGTGGAGTTGCCCTGGGTCAGCGCGATGGTCACGGTGCGCGCTTCAACCGTCTTATCGGGCTTAACCAGATAAACAAACGTTCCCTGCGGGCCCCGCAAGATGGCAGCCGTGGGCAGCACCGTGCTGTTTTTCCGCGTCTCCAGCAACAGGTTTGCGTTCACGAACTGGTTGGGCCAAAGCTGGTTGTCCTTGTTATCGAAGACGGCTTTCAGCTTGGCGGTTCCGGTGGTCTGATCGATCTGGTTGTCAATGGTTTGCAGTTTGCCCGTCGCCAGCTTGGTCTGGTTGTCGCGGCTGTAGGCCTCGACCAGCAGCGTCGAGTTCCTCATGTGCTGCGATACCGTCGGCAACTGATCCTCGGGTAAAGTGAAGATCACAGCAATCGGCTGCAACTGCGTCAGGATCAGCATGGGATTGGTGTCGGCCGCGTGCACAATATTTCCCGGATCCACCTGCCGCAACCCGACCCGGCCGGTGAACGGCGCGGTGATGTGGCAATACACAATCTCCAGCTTGGCGCTATCGATCTGCGCCTGATCCGTGCGCACCTGGCCGTCGAGTTGATCCACCAGTGACTTCTGGGTGTCCACCTGCTGCTGCGCAATGCTTCCGGATGGAATCAGCGTGGTGTAGCGATCGAGGTTCAGTCTGGCGTCGCGCAGCGTTGCCTGGTCCTTGAACAGTTGCGCCTGCATCTGTTCCAGCTGCACCTGGTAGGGGCGCGGATCAATCAGGATCAGCAAATCGCCCTCTTTCACGACCTGCCCTTCCTTAAAGTTGACGCGCATGATCTGGCCGTCGACGCGGCTCTTGATGTTCGCCGTGTAGAACGCCGTCACCGATCCCAACCCGACCAGATACACAGGAAGATCTTGCCGTTGCACCTTGGCCACGGCAACCGAAGCGGCATGCGGGCCAGCAGCTTGTGCTTTTTGCTGCTTTGCGTCGCTGCTGCAACCAGACAAAGATGCGCACACGGCCAGTGCGACGGCGGTAACCATTCGAAGGTTGAAAGGGAAGCGAATCAAGGATAGTACTCGGGCACAACTTGAAGAAGTTATGTTCACGGTTTCCGTTGGGGGCGCCACTCCACAAGACCGGCGATTCAATTGCCATTCATTAGACGTATTCATTTTGGACTCGGTTGCGAAACCTCTGCCCGCAAAATGGGCAGCAGACCTTCTCGCGCCGAGATCCTCCCGCTGGAGAGGCTCAGGTAGGAACCGGAACGCAGCTTTAATAGTAGAACCCCACGAAGCAAGCATCAACTGTGACGTCGCGGCAGGTCAAGCGCAGGGCGAAGGTTTTACAAATCTTTACTTGCTTTGACCCTTCGTTACTATCGCGCCGTTTGCGGCGCGGAGCGAGCAGGATGGCGGACTTCGTAGGCGGTGATTTCAGATTCGTGCTGCAGGGTGAGGCCGATATCATCCAGCCCATTGAGCAGGCAATGACGCACAAATTCGTCGATGGGGAATTTAGCTGCGAAGCCCTCCTCGTCCCGCACCTCGCATGGCTCGAGGTCAATCGTCAGCTGGTAGTCTTTGATATCGCGGGAGCGCCGCATCAGTTCATAGGCCTCACTCTCCTTCAGGCACACCGTGAGGAAGCCGTTCTTCGCGCTGTTATTCGCGAATATGTCCGCGAACGAAGAAGAGATAACAGCGCGGAAGCCGAAATCGGCAAGCGCCCACACCGCGTGTTCACGCGAAGAGCCGCAACCAAAATTCCTCCCTGCCACCAGTATGCTGGCGCCCGCGTAACGCGGCTCGTCCAGAACAAAATCAGAGTTCTTCTTTCCGTCTGCCCCGAACCGCCAGTCGTAAAACAAAAACTGCCCAAAGCCAGTGCGCTCGATCCGCTTGAGAAACTGTTTGGGAATGATCTGGTCAGTGTCGACATTCACACGGTCAAGGGGAGCCACACGGCCGCGATGACTACGAAAAGGTTTCATGGTTTACTCTCCGCATCGGCCCGAAGATGTTGATCTGTACTGTAGCGGTCCGGGGCGGAACATAGTTTCTGGATGAAGCAGCCCTTCCCGCGCTGCGATCGGCGAAGCACTCCCCACCAGGGGCCTTAGCCCCCCAGGGTACCGCTGCCACAGTCGGCCTTCAACCCTGTCTGACATCAGCGAAACTTCCAATCCCGAATATCCGTGAAATGTCCCGCAATCGCGGCTGCCGCCGCCATCATCGGACTTACCAAGTGCGTTCTCCCACCGCGCCCCTGCCGTCCTTCAAAATTCCGGTTGCTGGTTGAAGCGCAGCGCTCGCCCGGCTGCAAAATGTCGGGATTCATCCCCAGACACATCGAGCATCCCGACTCGCGCCATTCGAAGCCCGCATCCAGAAAAATCTTGTGCAAGCCTTCCTGCTCCGCGGCACGCTTCACCGCCTGCGACCCCGGCACCACCATGGCACGTACCTTCGTGCTCACATGATGTCCCTTTGCCACCCGCGCGGCGGCTCGCAAATCCTCGAGGCGCGAATTCGTGCATGACCCGATAAATACCCGGTCGACGCCGATGTCTTCAATACGCTTTCCGGGCTCGAGACCCATGTAATGAAGAGCCAGTTCGGTTGCGCGGCGATCGGATTCTTTCAAGCTGCTTGCCTCGGGTACCCGGCCCGTAACCGGGGCCACCATCCCGGGATTCGTTCCCCAGGTCACGAATGGCGAAAGCTTTGCCGCATCAATTTCCACCGTTTTGTCAAATGCCGCCCCGTCATCGGAATACAGAGTGCGCCAGCCATCCACTGCTGTTTCCCAATCGCCATCCTGCGGAGCGAAACGCTTCCCCTGCACATAGGCAAACGTAGTCTCGTCGGGCGCTACCATTCCCGCGCGCGCGCCAGCTTCGATGCTCATGTTACATAGCGTCATCCGGCTTTCCATCGACAGTGCGCGCACCGCTTCGCCAGCATATTCGATCACATGGCCGCTGGCGCCGTCAGTGCCGATCTGTCCGATGATTCCGAGAACCAGATCTTTCGCGGTCACGCCGTCCGGCAAACGCCCGTGGACGTCAATCTTCATGGTCTTGGGCGTCTGCTGAGCCAGGCACTGCGTCGCCAGAACATGTTCTACTTCTGACGTTCCAATGCCAAATGCCAGCGCTCCGAACGCACCATGCGTGCTGGTGTGGCTGTCGCCGCAGACGATTGTCATCCCCGGCTGGGTCAGCCCCAGTTCCGGCCCAATCACGTGTACGATTCCCTGCTCCGGCGAGTCCATATCGAAAAGCCGCACGCCAAATTCCTTGCAGTTGACCTGCAGGGCCGCAATCTGCTTCGCCGCAACCAGATCCGTAATCGGAGTGCCGCGCGGCTCGGTGGGAATGTTGTGGTCAACGGTGGCCACGGTCCGCAAGGGCTGCCGCACTTTTCTCCCCGCAACTCGCAAACCATCGAAGGCCTGGGGCGACGTGACTTCATGGACCAGATGAAGATCGATGTAAATAATGGGAGATCTACCGCTCGGTTCCGCCACCAAATGAGCGTCCCATATCTTTTCGAAAAGTGTTTTCCGTGCCGCCATCTAGGGTGTAATCCTCAAACGGATCTGACGCCAGAACCGGAATCCCGAACATCTAGTTTTTCACAGCATGGGGATACGAGCAAGCTGCCCACAGCGCGGCCCGGCGCGGCCGGCACAATCTCTCAAACTTGAACTCACGCCTGCCGGTTTCAGGTATCATGAAACGTCACCCCCATGATCAACGGCAAGCGTATCGCGGTCGTAATGCCCGCTTACAACGCTGAAAAAACTCTCGAGGCGACAGTAGGCGAACTACCGCATCTGGTCGATATCCGCATTCTCGTGGACGACCAAAGCACCGACCGCACCGTCGAACTGGCACGCCGGCTCGGCCTTCAGGTTTTCCAGCATCACCGTAACTACGGTTACGGCCGCAACCAGCAGACCTGCTACCGCGAAGCCTTGGCCGCGGGCGCCGACGTGGTCATCATGCTTCATCCCGATTACCAATACACGCCACACTTAGTCACGGCCATGGCCAGCATGGTAGCCTACGGTGTTTACGATGTAGTATTGGGATCGCGCATCCTCGGCGGCACGGCGCTGCTCGGCGGCATGCCGGTTTATAAATATGTTTCCAACCGGCTGCTCACGGCGTTCGAAAATCTTTTTCTGCGGGTGAAGCTTTCGGAATACCACACCGGATATCGCGCCTTCAGCCGTAAGGTGCTCACCGATCTGCCGCTGCTCGAAAACTCCGACGATTTTGTCTTTGACAATCAGATGCTCGCGCAGTGCGTGCATTTCGGTTTTCGCATTGGGGAAGTCTCTTGCCCCACCAAGTACTTCGAGGAAGCGTCGTCCATTAACTTCCGTCGTAGCGTGCGATATGGTTTTGGCGTGCTGGCTACAACTCTGCAATTCGCGCTGCAGAAGGTGGGCTTGATTCACCTGCCCCGCTTCAGCGACCGGGGTCGCAAGCTCGAAGCCGGCTACCCCACCTACTACGCCCGCAGAACCGCCCGCAGTGCTTAGAGTTGGCGGGTTGTCGCAGCTTCGTTCGAGGCCAAAGCTACTTTTTCCGCGACAAAAATCCCAATACCCTGCTGGCCAACTCGTCGGAAAATCCGAAGCGTGCTTTGGCCCGCGAGTAAAGATCCACAGCCTTCTTGTCGAGCCATATCATCGCCGATTTTCCCCAGCCGTCCTGCGGTCGCGCGAAATAATCGGTCGAATGACCGGTAATTTTCTGGTCCGACTCGACCGTGTAATAGTACAAAGCCAGGCTCTTGCGTGACTGGCCGTGCGGGCATGTGAGCGGATCAGGAAATCCGTGAAGTGATCGCTCGTCGGTTGTGAAAATCAGTGCGTGGTTCAATTGCGGAGGATACTTCACCACGCAGCGAGCCATCTTCTGTTCCCACAATTCGAGCGCTCCGCCCCACTGTTCTGGCCATTCCGGATTCAGATACAGAATCAGATTCACCCGCCGGCGCCAGTTTGTATGGAAGTGGTGCAGGGAGAAATCCGTATGCACATTTAAATAACCACCCCGCCCAGACTGGTGCAATCCGCCACCCTCTAACATTGGATCCGCCATCAGGTGCGGAATTCCAGTCAATTCTGAAATCCATGCCACAAACTCGGGCGAGTTCAGTTCGTCGGTGACGGCCGCGATCGCTGGCGGAAAAAGCTGCCGCTTCGCCATTCCCAGCTTGTTCTCGTTGGCGTGTTTGTATTGGGTCCAGGCTTCGCTGGCGGCGCGGGGGAATTGCGCGGCCATCGCCAACGCGCTTGCGGGCTCAATAAAATCTTTTATCAGAACGTGCGGGCAGGGCTCGTTCAGGCGGTACTGCCTGGCTAAGACGGGCAGCAACCCGTTCCACTTCTCATAGGAAAACGGCCGGTCGATGCCCTGAACAAAATCCCGCACTGCTGGCGCAGTCGACATTTGAGAAAAGCTCTCCTGATTATATTATTGTAAATATTGTAGCGGATGGTGTGCGCGGTAGGGTGCTGGTGCGCGTCTGGTCGGGTCCAGATGACTTGGTGTGGTTACTTCTTTCTATTTTTCATCTTTCATTTTTCATCTTTGATCTTTCATCTTTCATCATTGATCTTTCATCTTCATTAGTCTCTCTGTAAGATTTGCAATCTCCGTGGGGTTAGGGAAGACGGCAAACGCGCAAGGAACCGTTCCGATAGACGCAATCGAGTCCGGACACTGGCGGCGCTTCGACCACCACCCAGCTTACGCCGTACTTTTCTTTAAGCCGCGAGAAGTCTTCCGACCGGAAATTCTTCCACGGAGTCTGGGCCTCCACCTGCGACCACCATTCTTCGGCCAAGGGAGGAAACATGCTGACCACACCATTGTCTTTCACTCCGTCGGCCAGGCGGCTCCGCTCGGCTAAGCACCGAAACCCAATTTCATCCTCACCGGCTATGTCCATGTAATAGGGATCCAGAGCAAAGACCGCGGACACTGGCGTGTTTTGTCGAATCCAAACAAAGGTTTGTGCCCATGGGTTTTTGGGCGCGGCACCGGGCCATTCCAGATGCGCGCTTGCGGGGAAGAGCGCCCGCTGCGCCATGAACATTCCCCCACTCAGAGGCAGGAATAACAACAGCCAGCGCCACACGCGGTTTTGGAGCACATATTCTCCGAAAAATCCGCCCATCATGACGAACATGACGATGTAAAGGAAATGCAGGCTCCGAAGAGGTTGCAGGCGCGCCAGAGCTTCAAAGCGCGCGGGGAGGTCGAGCAGCACAGCGGCCCCCAGGTAAATCAAGCCGTAGAGCGTGCACGCCCGGCTTACGCGCTCGACCATTCGCCATTGCCTACGTCGCGCTATCCTGCCAAACCACCAGAACAGCACCAGGGGCGCCACAATTCCCAGCAACTCATACCACGCCCAATTTTGAATGTAATGATAGGAATGACGTTTCGCCGCTTCGTGATAGGCGGATGAAGGCGTCAGCGCTAGAGGGATTGGCAACAAGAGCAAAGCCGCGAGTCTGGTGGCGCCGAGGGCCCTCCAACGACTTTCAAATCTGTCCATCACCAGGAACAAGAGACAGAACGAAAATGGAAACACCCACATGAGCGGATGCATGCAGGCGGCAAATACCAGCCACAGAAACGCCTGTACATACTTTTTTTCCAGAGTTCGCGCCAGGGTGAATATTCCCGCGAACGCCGCCACATTCCGCGGGTTCAAATACTGGTCCATGATGTAGAGCGCGGTCCCCGACACTGGAATCGTCAACAGGGCCGCCACCAGGCAGACCGCTCCCCACTGCGCTCTCGCACTCGAAAAAAAGAGGCGGGACAATTCCCAACATGCGAGAAGCAGCAGGAAAATAGAGGCCACCTGCCACAAAAACAATCCGACTTCCATGGGCAGATGGGTTACCCGCAGAAAGAAGGCAATAACATTGGGGAAGAAGGTCAGACTGGCGTGCGACAGGAAAAATTCGCGCCCGACCGGAAATAGCTCCGGATGCAGGATCTTCTCCACGCCCGGCAGGTAGATTTCCGAATCTTCAACGAAGGGATGGTATCCCTCGACCAGCAGCGCGGCCGCCGTCAGCAACAGCAGCCAAAGATAGTCCAAGATCTTCTGCTTGTGAGAAGGAATTTTCACTCGCCTATTGCGACCGCCATCTTCGACGGGAGCATCGACAGCTCTCGCTTCCATTCCGCAACCCATGATGCGACAGCGTGGGCCGCCAGCACCGCGTACTGTGGATCGATGGGCCGCCGATAATAATCTTCCGGGTGCGTCAAATAATAAATTACAGGAAATAAAAGAAATACCACTATGTAAGGCATAGCCACCGTGCGCTTCAACAGCCAGGCGCGGCGAAGTCCAATCAAAGTCAGTATCGTGAGGCCGGTGCAGAACACCATATTGAGCGGATCAGCCGGCTCCTCTTGCAGATAACGCGGGCTGAGACTCCAGAAACCCGTCCAGAGGTATACAGCACGCCGCAACGTCTGCTGAGCATACAACCAGCGATGCGAATGAATGAATGCCAGCGCTAGGTGAAACTTCTCCTGGGTGTAGGCAATCTCGCCGAGTTGTTGATACTCCCGCCATTCGTTTTCATTGTCTGAAGGGTGGTAGCCTGGCGGTCCCCAGTGCCAGGAATCATGATTGTTGCCAAAGTAAACTTCCAGGCCCAGGCAACTTCGGAAGGGAATCACTTGGTGAAAAGTTTCGTAGTTTCGAATAAACCAGGGCGCGACCGTCAGCGTAACCGCAAATACTGCTGCCAGACCAGGAGCGAGCCATCGGCGCCTATTCTTGTAAAGGCGATACCAAGCCCACACACCAAGAAATGGCGCCACCGACATGATCACAGGATCCGTCAACGCTCCCAAACCGCTGAGCGCGCCAAAACCTGCCCAATGCCAGAGGGAAGAGGAACTCTCAAGCTGAAGAGCCGCCAGGAAAACCAAACTCATCAGCAAAGTCGTCAGCGTTGTAGCCCAGATGAAATCTGCCGAGAAAAAAATTGCGTACGGAAACAATCCCCAAACCCATCCTGCCCATTGAGCCGTTGCCGCGCCAAAATTTTTCCTGGCGATGAAGTAAACCGGTATCGAAGTCAGAGCCGAGAACAAGCAATCCAGGGCCAGCGCCGCGATTGCCGAGGCCTTACTGTAGACGCCAAATCCTTTGAAAATTCCCGCCAGCAGATAAGGAAACACTGGCGCGAGCCAGGCGGTTGGCCCGGTCTTGCCAAAGTAGGGATTACTGAAGCCTTCGCCCTGCGCGATTGATCGCGCAATCCTACCTGCTTCTCCTCCGCAGCGCCAATGGTCGCGAGCCGGATCTGTCCGCTCCGCATACAAGAAGGTCATCACCGCGAGCCGAAGCGCCAGCGCGACCACTACCATCCAGAAGAGCGAACTCCTTACGTTCCCTGCTATTGTCGAGGTGTCGATATCAATTTCAGATTCTGCTTGAGGAAACGCCATTCGCTCCCATCGGTCCCGCTTTTTCGGAGACGAGCCATACTTTTGCCACGACAGAGCCACAACGGAACTTCTGCGGCCTGTTTTTGTTGCTCTTTCCTTGCTTTTACTTGGATGCCTTGCTTTGACCGACCTCAGTCCGCAACTTGCGGCTTTCTTTCTGGCTACGTAGCATCTAAACAGGATGGCCGCTGCCCTCATGCCGGATCGCCTAAAGCCCAAGATGGCCTTTGGGGAGATCATCGCATTCGCCTACGACACATTCTGCAGCAATAAGGTCCGCTTCATCCTGACCGCCTTGGGAATGGTAATCGGCACGGCTTCTCTTATCCTCGTGGTCACCATTGGCATGACCGGCCGGCAGTTTGTTCTCAATCAAATACAGGCCATCGGCACCAACGAGATTTGGGCGGAATACCTCGGCGGCGCTCCGCACATCAGCAATTCCAATCCGGACCCGCTCACCAATGACGACCTGCAGGCGGTTCAGGAGGTAGTTCCGGGCATTGTCGCCTCTTCCCCGGTAACTCAACTTTCTGACCGCGTTCCTGTCGGCAACGGCCGAGAGAAAGACGTCACCATTCTGGGCGTGAGTCCTGAGTATTTGCGGGTCCGGAACCTGGTTATCCCGGCGGGTAGATTTTTCGATCAGGAGGATTCTCAGGCCCACAACAAAGTGGGCGTGATCACCGAGAAGATGGCACTCGAAGTGTACGGCTCATCGCAAGCCGCCGTGGGCAAAGTGATCAAACTCACTGGACTGCCCTTCACCATCATCGGAACCTTCAAAGAGCGCGTGGAAACGTTCGGGCAGTCGGAGATCGTGGACAACACGATGCTGATTCCCTATTCTGTCAGCCGGTATTTTATGGAGATTCCGAGCGTTAAACTTCTGTATTTCTCGATGGAGGATCCTTCGATGGTGATCTCGGCGACGGCGCAGATCAAACGCGTCCTGCAGTCGCGGCACCGCTCTGAGTCGGTTTACGACGTTGCCAATCTTACCGCCCTGCTTTCCATGGCAGACCGCATTGCCACGGGCTTGACTTGGGGCCTCCTTCTGATTTCTATGGTTACCCTGGTGGTCAGCGGCATCGGCATCATGAATATCATGCTGGCTACCGTCACCTCGCGCATCCGCGAGATCGGCATTCGCAAAGCCATCGGCGCCACCAACCGGGAGATCCGCTTTCAGTTTCTGGCCGAGGCTATTCTCATCTCCCTCATCGGGGGATTCGCCGGAATTGTGATCGGCTACGCCATCCCTTACTCCGTACGCTTCCTCACGGAGTACCGCATTCCAATCAACGGCTTGTCGGGGATTATCGCGATTGCAGTTTCCTCTGTGGTAGGAGTGATTTTCGGCACTGTGCCGGCGGCACGAGCCGCGCAACTTGATCCAGTCGAGAGCCTGCGCTACGAGTAGATATCAATCTGCACCCTCGCGGGAGCATGCGATCGAAGCTATTGTCCGAGCCGGAAGGGCCCGAAAACGCCTGCCATCCGCAACCAGCCCCGGCAATGCCGAATGCAGGGAGCTCTCGCAAGACCCAAGAAGTTCTTGCCTCTAGAAACCACAAAGCCGGGCTGGTTGGCCCGGCTCTCTTAGCGTGGAACTGGTTCGGTCGATCTTGACTTTGGTTCGACCGGCCGCTCCAGAATATCGAAATCCTTCTTGGCCTTTGCTCCGCGGGTCACCAGGCCGCAGGGCAATCCATTACATCTACATTACCAGCGCGAGGTTCTCCAGTTCATGTTGCAGTACAGGCAGAGCGCACCCTGCCATTTCCACACGGCCAGCTGCATCCAGGGCCGCTTTGGGCGAAACTCCGTAGCCGCGGCCCATCAGGAAAACCTGCAGCAATTCGGCGGCCTCGTAAGAGTCGATCATGCCCCCTTGCAGCAAATCGCTGCGTAAGGCTGCCAGCTCGGTCGCCGTGAATCTGTCTTTATCGTTGTTGATTCTGTCGTTCATTAAGCTTTCAAACATGGCCGTCATCACCTCCGACTCCGACCTGCCTACCACAATTGCCTATTAGACTCATCGGCAGCCACTGAAGTTGCATGCAATTATGCTGCCGCCGCGGCCCTCTAGGTTCATATACGCCCAGCCGGCCGCTTTAGATTCATAAACCCCTCTGTCTATGGGAAGTTGCAAGAAACTTAACAGACCCTCCCCCACCCTCGTAAGGTCTCCGTGGTAGTTTCGGAGTCTCAAAACTGACACGGAGTGTCATTTCGGGCGGCAATGCGCACCTTAGGTCGACACTCCAGCGGTCGGAATCAAGCCAGTCGAGGGTACACACCAAGAGGAAAATACACGCGGAGGTTGTCAGAGATGTCAAACCGGCGTAAAAATCTAAGCGCAAAGGGAAAAAAAAAGAGGAGAGGAGAGGAAGAGCAGAGGAGCCGCTGGCGCGGACGGTGCAGAACCACGTCAGCGCTCGGAATCAGGCGCTTTCTATTGTGGCCTCCTCTATCAGCATGATGGGAATGTCGTCCTTCACTGCGTACACCCGGTGGCACTGCGTACACTTCAAGCTCTCCGGATTCTGCCGGTAATCGAGCGCCTGCTTGCACGCGGGGCAGACCAGAATCTCCAACAATTCTTTGGCTATCATGACAAAGGCATTGTACTCAAAATTGGTTCACCCCGGAGACGCCGACGTGAGCGGAAACTCGGCTTCTTCCTTTTTCTCGGGTCGGACCTTCACTCGCCGGCGACCTCGGCGGTGTAAGATTTTCTAGCTGAAGCCCAATGCTGAGGCACGGAGTCCGAATGTCCGCCCGAATTCTCGACGGCACCAAAATCGCGAACGACATCCGCACCGAAGTGGCTGCGGAAGTGAAGGCCATGGCCTCCGCCGGAGTTCGACCTGGCCTGGCAGTTGTCCTCGTCGGTCACAACCCGGCGTCGGAGATCTACGTTCGCGGTAAGGTCAAAGCCTCCGAGGAAATCGGCGTGTACAGCGAGCAGCACACGCCGCCCGAAACTACGACGACTGCTGCATTGCTCGCTCTGGTTCATGCCCTCAACCAGCGCGACGAAATTGACGGCATTCTGGTGCAGTTGCCGCTGCCGGCGCATGTGGACGCCAAAAAAGTGTTGATGGCCGTCGACCCCGCTAAAGACGTTGACGGCTTCCATCCTGTCAACGTTGGCTTCCTCTCAACCCAGCGCGACGGGCTGGTTCCCTGTACGCCGGCTGGAATTATCGAAATTCTGAAGCGTGGCAACATCCCCATCGCCGGTCAGGAAGCCGTGGTCGTCGGCCGCAGTGACATTGTCGGAAAGCCCGCTGCCATGCTGCTGCTTAACGCCAACGCTACGGTTACGGTCTGCCATTCGAAGACGGGTGATCTGCCGGGAGTGTGCCGCCGCGCGGATATCCTCGTCGCCGCCATTGGACGCGCAGGAATGATCACCCGCGACTTCGTGAAGCCTGGTGCCACCGTGATCGACGTTGGCATGAACAAGGTGACCGACACGGCGGAATTTCACCGCCTGTTCGCCGGCCACTTAACAAACCATGCCAGGCGCGAACAAAATTTCCTGAGCAGGGGATCCACTCTGGTCGGCGATGTGCATCCCGAGGTGATTGAGGTTGCGGGAGCCCTCACCCCTGTTCCGGGCGGAGTCGGGCCGCTGACCATCGCGATGCTAATGTACAACACGGTGAAAGCTGCGAAGATGCGTCGCGGGAGCCACGTCGCGGATCTTGCCAGCCCATGAAGGCGGTTCAATACCGAACTACAGAAGGACGGACGATAACCCTCTTTTTTTCTTTTTCTTTTTTGCGTTTTCTCTGCATCTCTCCGTCTTTGTGGTAAAGCGATTTCGGTTGGAGGGGGATTGCTGAAAGTCGGCCTCACTGGCAGTATCGCATCGGGCAAATCAGTTGTCGGAGAGATGTTCGTCGCACTGGGCGCGCATCTGGTCCTGGCGGACGATATCGCCCACCAGCTAATGCAGCACGGACAAACTGTCTACTACGAGGTGGTCGCGCATTTCGGCCGCGACATTCTCAATAACGACGGCAGCGTAAACCGTGCCAAACTCGCAGACGCAGCCTTCGGTCTGGACAGTGGCTCGGCCGCAACGAATCAAGCGGCAGCGTCGTCTCGCAACCACTCGCGCATAGATGAGCTAAATCGGATCGTTCATCCCGCGGTGATCCGCAGCCAGGAGGAGTGGATGGAAGAGGTGGGACGGCAAGACCCGCACGCTGTCGCTATTGTGGAGGCCGCGCTCATTCTGGAGGCGGGCGCCGCGAAACGTTTTG
>DATNLE010000247.1:0-23631 GCA_035603035.1 Candidatus Acidiferrales bacterium
CCCCCGTTGCAGCGCGATAGGCGTGAATGTAAGCCTGGATCTCAGGCCGCCAATAGCGCGCCCAGTTAGCCGCTTGCGCCGGATTGTTGGTAATGCTCCACGCGCCGTACCGGACGGAGAGCACGATCTGCTCGCCGTAAACTGCTAGGTCGCGGAAGTAGATCACGCTGACGTCGGTCCAGCCTTGCATGGTCTTGACGGTGTCGACGCGGTCCATCCATTCTTCGGGATACGGCACCATGATCTTGCCGCCCAGGAACTCCCGCATCTCAGGCCGGGCCAGCAGCCACTGCTGCATGAGCATTTCCTGCCGTGCAGTCGAGGGCAGTTCACCGAACTGATTGGCCGCTCCCGCTGCCAGAATGTAGTGGACTTCCTTCAGCGCATTCAGCACGGGGAAGCCGTCCGCGACCACCGTCGTGTCATCGTCTTCCTTGAAGAAAATGGTGCACAGGTAGAGCAAGTTGTGGAACGCTTCCAGAAACTTCGAGCGGCTATCCGAGGGCCTCAGCGCACGCAGAGCCTTACCTTCGAGGGCGAGCCCATATTCATGGTTGTACTCGTAGGCGCGCCGCACCACACTCAAACGATGCTGTTCGTCCTGTACATATCCCCATAGGAAGCTGTTCAATCTCCGCAATGGATCAAGGTCAAAGCGTGTAAGAGGATCGCGATCCGCAGCACCTCGGAGGTTTTGAAAGCGGCGGCTGATGGCATTGAGGGTTTGCACCAGCATGCCTTCTTCCTGCCAGTACGACCAGATCAGCTCGATCAAGCATGGGTTGGTCAGCTTGCGTTGCAGGATGCTGTAACACTGGATGCCCATGCTGCAATCATCTTTAACAGCGAGGTCCGACAATCTAGACCGAACCAAAGCCAGATAAGGAATGATCATATTCTGAGGATCGTTGCTGCCCGGCACCGTGGAACTGGTATTCAAGTACTGATTCCCACCGGCCAGATACGTCTTCCACCAGCTCACGATCTCGTCAGGAAGCCCCGATTCGCTCTGATTGACGCGCGTCGCTTCACCACCCAGGTCGTATCCGGTTGTATTAAGAAGCGTTTGAAGCGCTTGAGGCGTCATGTAAACGCCGCAATTCATCATGAGAAAGCACTCTGTCGCTACCTTCAACACCCGGTAGGCATCCATGTTGGGAAACGGCAGGAATCGTCTCTCGCTCAATGACGGAAAATTACGGGGACCAGTGGGCAACTTCGCCACGAGATTCGAGGGGTTGCACATGATTGAGTCGACGAAATTTCTGTAGTTCTCGAAAAGCAACCCGTTTGAACTGTTGCGGATTACGACCCAGAGCGACGTATCAGGCGTTGCCGGCTCGGCGGTGCGCATCATCGCGACTGGCACAGGATCGCCACTTGCAAAGGGCTTCACCTTTATCGTGACTGTTGACGGCGAGAGCGCAGGTGCGTCTGTCCCTGGAACTGAAGGCGTGATTGTCAGGCTGAGATCGTAGCTTCCGGGTTGAAAATCAGTCGTCTCGCAGGTGAAGGTTGCGGCGCCACTTTGAGCGTCCACTATCGGACTGACCGCTACGTTGTAGGTATAACCGGTTGGATTCCGCGTGCTGTCGGCGGTAATACTCAGAGTGTAGGTTGCATCCAGACCGAAGGCCTGCGGCCACTGTTCCGCAGTGACTTGCAACTGCTGGCCCTGATAGATCATGTATGACGGAGGCATTGAGACATTCACGCTACCGCTGGAGACTGCTAACGGAATGGGCAATACTGAGCGCTTCTTGACTGTTGTTGCCATGTAATCCTCCTCACTGTAAAGTCCTATTGAATTCGCGGCCGAGCGTCGGTGGTGGCTGAGTCAGCCGCACTCTCGGTTGCGTGGAACATATTGCCGATGTATCTAAAGCACTGCGCATCGCCCAAAAACTGAGCAAGTCTGCGAGCAGCTTGCTTTCGGCTTCGGGAGAAATCTTTCTTTCGAGCCTTGCCTGACCGATCACGGCGAAGACCAATGACGGTGGAACAGTTCTCAACTTTGCCGGCGAGCTCACCCAATCCCGGTAATAAGCGATCAGGCGCGATGGATGCCGCTCCTCCAGCGGCATCACCTCTTTGAGCGATTTGCCGCGCAGCGCCTGCGGACGGAAGTTGACCAGCAACCGCGCGAATTCTGGAATGCTGGCGTCGATTCCCTCCAGGACGGCCTTTTGTTTCTCATCAAGGCCGTCCATCGGGTAGAGCATTTCCCAAAGCTTCGCCACCAACTCCCACTGTGGATGCGGGTACAGCTCGCGCCCCAGAGCGCAACTCAGCTTCACCCGGATCCACGGCGTGGGATGAGGATCCCGTATGTCGATTCGAAAAACGAAGGCGCGCGGCAGACTAACCAGGCTGATGAGGCCGAGAGTCGACGCGACTCCCACCTTCGCCACGCCCCAGAAATCGGCAACGACTTCCGAAATCCAACGCTCCCAGTATCCCCACGCCTGAGCCGATCCTGCTCCCGCTTGTTGTCGCCATCGAAGCAGAGCGCGCAGCGGCTGGAGCAGTCCCAACAGATGAGCGGCTTCGTGTCCGGTCTCGTGAACCAGAGAAGACGCGATTCCACTGCCGATCATCCGCTCGTGCGGAATTTTGATAATGGCGACTGGACTGGGATCTCCGCCCGGCAAACGAGTACGCGCACGGCGAATCGCGCCGCCGTGGCCACGATCGACGTAGCAGACCACGGGAGGCATCTGGTAATAACCTCCGGGCAGATCCAGGGCGTCGGCCGCGAAGTCGTCGAGGCCGGCGATCCAGACTCCCATTTCGTGTTCACTGCGTTGCGTGAGCACGTCGGCGAAAATGTGAAATTGCGAAATCACTGCATTGAACCTCAACTTTAGAAACACAATCCTTTTTTGCGCTTCAGCTGGGGTTGACCTGCGGCCGCTGGGACTCCGGACCCAGCCGATAAATTCATCGATCATCACGCGCAGCTTCCTTCGGCCCTGGGTCAAGTGGTTCTCCATCGCCGTCTGCGCGGCCTGAGGCACCGTTGCCGCCATCACCATGGGCGCGATCAGAGCGAAGGGTTTCATACGCCCAAGCCGTGCCCCGAGCGAACGAGCCTCTTGCTCCAGAAGCCACAAAGCTGCTGTTTGGCCGTTCATACGGGGTCATACTCCCAGAAGAACGATGTGCCGCCCGCGGCGAATCCACTTGCCCGTTCGTCGGTGGCGTCCCGACGCCGTGCCGCAAGAAGGACAAGTTGGAGCAGCGGAGTACACACCCGGCGCAGGGGGCCAGAACGTGCCGGGAATGGACTGAGCACTCGGATAGTTGGCAGCGCCGAAACCTGGCCGATCGCCAAAAAGCGCGGCGTCCCTTCGAGCCTGAGCTCTTGCGCCTGCAGCAACCCCCGCGTCGAAACGCCGAGTCGCGAGCAATCCTGGAGCATGCAGTTTCGCAGCCTCGATCAGCGCGGCCTTCGCTACCGCCCTCGGGTCAAGGTCAGGCCGCGCATAAGCGGCTCTCTTCGCGGCTTCGCCAGCAAAGCGGACATACCGCCGGGCCGTCTCGAAGTCACGATCCTCAGCGCTGAGCCCCTCATGCTCCAGGCCGAAAGCGTCTCCCGCCATGGAGGCCAGTTTGGATCCCACCATACCTCCAAGCGGACCTCCCACAAACGTTCCCAGCGCGCCGCCCGCAAGAGGCAACGCTTTCTTGGCAACCTGTTTCAGAACTCCGCCCAACGCCTGGCCCACCGGCGACTGGATCGCCGCACCGATCCCGCTCGCGACCTTCTTGAATAAGTCGCCCAGGAAATGGTCCAGTTCCTGGTCACTACGGATTTCGAGCAACTCGGAAGCCAGTTCGTCCTCCATGACCTCTGGCAACGGCAGTTCCTGGTATTCCTGGTATCCGCCTTCGAAGGATTCGCCGGAAGTCTCGCCGAATACTTCGTTCATGATGTTTCCCAATTGGCCGACGTTTTCGTATTGCTCGGAGGCAAGTTCGGGGATTTCTCCGTATTCGGAAAGCTCGGACCCGAACTCCAACTGCGTGCGATCTGTGTCATGAGGCATGTCTGCCCTCCTCTCAAGTATGGCGACCCCCGATGCGGGGCCAGCAGCATCGCGTTTCCTATTGCACGACACGTGCCGCTGCCAAATGGCTGAGAATCAGTAACGGCTGCGAAAAATGCTTCGGGCAGTCGCGGATTTCCTCCGCCCAGCTGCGAAGCAAGCTTCGGAGACGCGCACTGCAACGTGCGGTCTCGGACGAGAAAACAAATCACTTCACGACTGGAACACTGCGTGCATCGTGGCTGGTGCACTTCCGACCAACTGCACGCAGGACCGCGGGCAGACAAACAAGCAAGCGCGGAAGTGCACGTAATCACGCGGCGAGTGGCCGCTCTGCAGGTCGGCGATGAGCAAACTTTATTTTTTCAGCAATGGCCAATACTCCCGCTACGACATCAATCACGACTCCACGGACTCGGGGTATCCGTTACCAGTCGGAGGCTACTGGACGGGGTTGCCGGCGGGAGTCGATGCGGCAATCAACTGGGGCAACGGCTTCACCTATTTTTTTTCCGGCAGTCAGTATTACCGTTTCAACACAAAATTGGATCAGGTGGAGTCCGGCTCTCCCCTGCCGATAGCCGGCAACTGGACTGGCCTGACGTTGGACGCCGTGGATGCATGCATCAACTGGGGCAATGGCAAGGCATATTTTTTCCGCGGCGGTCAGTACTGGCGTTACGACATCAAGAAAGACGCGGTTGATCCAGGCTTTCCGCTGCCGATTGCCGGAAACTGGCCGGGGCTCACGCTGGACGCAGTGGACGGATGCATCAATTGGGGGAACGGCAAAGCATATTTTTTCCGCGGCAGTCAGTACTGGCGTTACGACATCAAGAAGGACGCGGTTGATCCGGGCTTTCCGCTGCCGATTGCCGGAAACTGGCCGGACTTGTTCCCGTCAGGCGTTCGGGCTCCAGTAATGCTCGGCTACGCCGGGTGCGACCGGGCTGGTTACCCAGGCGACGATGCCATGACGGCGCTCTGGAGAAATACCAACCTGAAATGGTGCGGATTTTATTTGACTCCTGCACCGAACCAGGGAGCGACGCTCGGGTGGATGACGAAGCGCGCCTTTCTGACCGGCCTGGGATGGGGCCTGGCGCCGATCTACGTTGGCGAGCAGCAAATAAAGGTTTGCCCGACCTGTTCCGCCAACCCCTCGACTGCCAAAGGGACTACGGACGCTGCCGATGCCATCGCGCTAGCCACACGCGCGGGTTTTCCTCCCGGATCGGTGATCTACCTTGACATCGAAACCGGGGATCGAGTCAACGACACGATGCGTGACTACTACAAGAGTTGGGTCGCCGGCATCATCGGCGGCGGATTTCTACCCGGAGTGTATTGCTCCTACGTGATCGCCAAGCAACTGAAGAGCTTCGACAGTCGGCCCGTGTTCTGGGTGTTCAACATCGGCAAATTCGCGGGCGGTGCCAAGGCTTCGTATCAGAGCCCGCTCCCCGCACCCGAGCCTCTCTTCAGCAGCATCGAGTTCAGCACGAATTGGCAGCTCGCACAAGCCGTCGGCAGTATGAAGATGCCGAGTCAGACCGTCGCCAACATAGATTTGGACAGTGCCAGTGTTCCCGACCCTTCGTCCATGGCATAGGGTTGTGGAGTGAGGTATGTCTTTGGCGAAGGCCAGCACTGATTTCCCAAGGAGCTTTTCCGAATGTTCTGAAATACCAGGGTCGCTAGGTTCGACCTGAATTTATCAACGAAACGAGGCCGCCCCATGCAGCCGGCTTTTGATTACTTTCCAACACCGCGTTCCTATCAACAGGAAGTTCTGCAGGAAATGTTTGAGTCCCCAGAATTACTCAATGAGGGTCTGCCGAGCTTCGAATATTTGCTGTACATGGAGGACGAAGAACTCGATCACTTCCTCGGCAGCGTGGTCCACAGCTTCGCCAGAGCAGGGAAGGGTTTGGCGAAGACCGCGGGAGGAGTTGTCAAGACTGTGGGCAAGGGACTTTCAGCAGTAGACAAGATAATACCCATGTCGGTTCTGACCAGCGGGCTGGCATGGACTCCGGCCGGAATGGCTCTGCGGGCCGGACTGGGAGCAGCGCAAGCGTCGGCGAGCGGGAAGAACGTTTTTCAGGGTGCGGTGCGATCGCTCGCCGGTACTCCGGTGGCACGGTTCTACGTAGATACCGCGATGGCGGCCGCGCGCGGCGAGAACGTATTGAAGGCGATGCAGAAAGCCGCTCAGGGACAGATCGGAGATTTGCGGCAGAGTCTGCAGTTTGCAGCCATGGTGGCTCCGTTCATACCCGGCCTCGGGACCGGGGTCGCAGCAGCGCTTGGCGCGGCCAACGCTCTCGCAGCGGGACAGCCGATCACCCAGGCATTGATCGCCGCTGCCCGCAGTGCCGTGCCGGGCGGGGCGGTGGCCCAACTTGCTTTTGACACCGCAATGAACTTGGCCAAAGGAAAGAATATCGGAGAATCTTTGCTGAACTCGGCGCGCGCCCAGGTCCCTGGCGGCCCGGCCGCGCAAGCCGCTTTCGACGCCGCTCTGGCGCTGGCAAAAGGCAAGAACATCCAGGATGCCGCGTTTGCCGCTGCCGGGCGTCTGTTGCCGCCGTCGCCCTATGCCGCCGACGCACTGTCATTCGTACAAAAAGCGGCGTCGGGCCAGAACATTCAAAAGGCTGCGTTGTCTGCGGCCGGAACTGCCATCTTGAACAAGATCGAGCAGCAAGCCGGGCCGATTCTATCCCGCGCGCGGGCGGCAGTGCCCGTTGCCATTCCCCGTCGGCTCCCGGCCGTGCCAATCCCATTTTTCCGTAGGCCCGCCCCAATGCCGTTTCCATTCCGCCGGGAGCTGATGGAAGAGATCTCTGGGCAGCCTTCTGCCGCCGACCGCTTTCGCCAGTTGGTTCGATCCGGCCAACAGACACAGGCGATCACAGAAGCCGTCAGGAACGGGCAAACCGATGTGGACCGGCTCACCGATATGGTGTTCTACGCTCGCCATCCGGAACTCAATGGACAAAAGGTGCGACCCAACGAACCTATGTTGGCACTCGAGTGGATGAAGATTCGAGCCACGCTGGTACGACCGGCCGTTGCACGTGATCAGACCGTGCGCCCGGCATTCGCCCTCGCGCCAGTGACAGCCGGGTCCAGTTCACCGGCAATCCAGACTTCGAATCGCCCGTTGTTTTTTGGCTTAGACACCTACAGTGGAGATCAGAACACCACTCGCGATTGGGTTATTGCCAAGAATGAAGTTCACATGAGTTTCGCAATCTTCGAATCCAACTACGGTACGCTACGCGGGTCAGCATTTTCACGCGAGTGGCCGGCGATGCGATCTGCCGGCCTGGTGCGTGGCGCGTATCTTTTCCTGCGCCTACCCAATCCCTTGGTCGATCGGAAGAACGGTCCACCCCCGCATCCTGTTGCCCAGGCTCAGGCCTTCATTCATACGGTAGGGACACTTGATCGAAGTGACCTTCCACCATCGCTTGACGTCGAGGTCGCTGGAGGCCTACGTGGCCTGGACCGGGCGAGTGCACTGGAACAGGTGCGTCGGCGCCTTGAATATATTCGAGCTGCCTGGAGAACGCTGAAGGATTTCTATAAAGTCGCCCCGATCATCTACACGAGCCTGCGTGTTTGGCAAGAAGAACTATTGAGACCAGCGCTCCCCGATCTGATCGAATCGCCGCTGTGGGTGAAGGATTACCCTTTCAACAAGGGTCAGGCGCAACTCGGCCCAATCGTGACCAAGCACGCCGCTCCTCGCGTCCCGCCACCATGGGGCGACAGTACGAACTGGTGGATTCACCAATATCAAGGAGATGCCACCGGACTCCCAGGTTTCGTAGGTGGAAATGTGGACATGAACCGGTTCAATACCATGGTCAGAGGTGACACGGGAGAGAGGGTCAAGTGGGGACAGCGTCGACTGGGAATTGCGCAGAGCGGCAAGTTCGATGCCGCGATGGAAATGGCGTTGCGCGCGTTCCAGCGCAGGAATGATTTGGCGGAGAAACCAACCATCGATCCTCAGACGTTCGCCTATCTGTGCTGGTCGAACCCCTGAAGCCGAGCGCGATAAATACTTCTTCGGAGATCACAGGATGTAGGTGTGCTCGATCGCGAGGAGCCACTCATTTCTCGCGGGTACCGATGGTGGATTGACACCCTGGCGTGACCTGCCTTGGTGTCCTCGAAGTCCAAGAGGTACAGCCCAACCTCACGGCCCAGAGCGAAGCGGTGCGCCTGCAGCCAAGACGGTTAGGATTTTGGGCTATGGCGACATTAGCCGAGCCCTGTCAAGCCGCGTGCCGGCCATAAGCATGCGTGTGCTTGCGACCCAGCGGCGTGTTCCCGGATCGACCGATCCACGAGTCGCTGCTTCCCTCGCCAATTCAGAATATGCGGCACTTGATCCAGTGCAGCCTAGAATTCGATTCGCAGGGCGAGTTGACCAGTGCGATTTCCGGCGTTCTCCGCCGTCTGCGGGGCACTCAGCACGCCAAAGGTGGACGGAACATCGAGCTGCGTTGCTGGCGGAGCGAAGTTAGTATGGTTGAGCACGTTGGTAAACGTGGACTCAAAGCGCATTCTTAGTTTCTCCGTAACGCGGAAGACTTTGGCGAGGCCGAGACTGGCCGCGGTTGTGCCGGGGCCCTGTAGGATACCAACCCCGGCGTTGCCGAAGCGTCCAGCACCGGCAGGAGTGGGCGCGAACGCGGCGAGATTAAAATATTGCGCGCGTGACTGACCCTGATAGAAATTCGTCGAGACCTGGTCGGGACGCAGGAAAGCGCCGCGGTTAACGACATTGGTATTGGACTGATCGAAAGCGCCGCTGATGCTTGGCGTAAGCCAAGGGCCGGTTTCAAGCAATGTTATGGTGGTCAGCTCCCAGCCGCCCAGCACGGCGTTTCTCCAACCACCCGTGTTGAGGAAAGTGCGGCCTAGACCGACGGGCAACTGGTAGAGACCGGTGAAAAGGAAGCGATTGCGACGCGTGCCATCGACATTGCCGTAGTCGCTGTGGACATCGAAGCGGTTGGCGATGGGAATTCCGTAATTGACTTCGCCCGCATACGCAGTAGGAGTATCACCCTGATTGTCGGCAAGATTTTTCGCCAGCGTATAGTTCGCGCTGAAGTAGAGCCCGTGGGACATTTTGTGGTTCTCCTCAACTTGAAGCGAGTTGTAGTTGGCCTCGCCGGCATTGAAGGTGCTATAGAGGCTGAACCAGTTGTGATAGGGCGCTCGCGGATCGACGTAAGGACTTGCGGCCGTCGGCTGATAGAGCGTAGTGCTGGCGGGAATCTGGTTGAGGTCCTCGGTGATGTTCAGCCGGTAAGTGTGCATGCCAACGTAACTGACACGGAGGCTATCGCTACTGGTGAGCTGACGCTCCACGGTGAGGTTCCACTGATTGGCTTGCGGGTCGCGGTAGTTGGGATCGACACCCTGATCGAGGCCGCCACCACCATATTGCACGCCCACCGCCGGGGGCGCGGTGTTAGGGAAGCGAATGAGAGGCGCTGTCACTGTGCCGCTGTTGGTGTAAGTGTGCAGCGCGGATGTTGGGTTACCGCTGTTGTTAAAGGACAGTGGACCAAGGTTGGTTACGGTGAAAATCCCAAAGCCTGCGCGGATGACCGTCTTGGTATCGTTGAAAGGACGGTAGGCGAGAGAAACCCGTGGCTGGAAGTTGCGCTTGTAAGTGTTTCGTAAGGACTGTGGAAGATGGTCTTGGCTGGCAGTGACGTAGTTTGTGCAGGGCAAGCCGGTATGGCCCAGGGTGCACGCGTTGAACGATTGCTGAAAGCCAAGATTTGACGCCTGGATGTTCTGCTGCGCCAGATAGGCCGGAAGATTGTTCGGCACTACGATCGAGTTGTTTCGTTGATCGAAGTTTGCCAGATTGCCTCCGTCTTCGGTGAAGCCTGGGAGGATCTGCCAGCGCAGGCCGTAACTGAGTGTGAGCCTGCTGCTGAGCTGGTATTCATCCTGGCCGAAGAGGCTGTACTGCCAAGCTGTTCCGGCCACGTCGGGGCTGGAAATCGCAAAGAAGATCGTTGTGGGCAGCCCTTCAAGAAGGTCTCCAAAAGCGTTGCCGGTAAATGTCGGCTGGAAAGTAAATTGCCCGAAATCATCGGAAGGCAGGAACGTTTCAATGTCGGCATAGCGAACTCTGCGGGCATCAACACCAGACTTCAGAGTGTGCTTGCCTCGCGTCCAGCTCAGATTGTCGGTGAACTGGAGCGTCTTCGACTGCGTCACTCCGGTCTTGTCGCGGCCAATGGGAGTGAATCCGGTGCCGGCGCTGAAATTGAATGTGGGAAAGGCGTGTGTGGTGGGATGTTGGCTGATATTTACCCCAGTCAGATCGAGTTGCGAAAGCGCGGCTGCGCCCTCGATGGGAAAACCAACGCTGGTCGTCACATTAGTGAAACCGAAACGGAACTCATTTAAGAGGCGCGGCGTGAGAACCCAAGTATGCGAGACGAGAAGGCTGCGATTGTGCACGCTATCGGAGTCATTCGGCAACAGCGGGTTGGCGTAGTCTTCCGTGATGTTCTTGCGGCTGAAGCGCGCGTAAACCGATTGCTTCGAATTGATGGTGTGGTCGATGCGGAGGTCGGCTCCGTCAGTGCGCGCGGGGGTGGATTGGAAATTCTCGTAATTGAAGTTCGACTGGCCGGTGACATTCGGCAATGGGTAGTAGCTTAATAGCGCTGCGGCGGTCGGATTGATGTTTGCTGGCGAAATCACCGGGCCACCGAGCGCAGTTAAGTCACCGTTTCGCTCTGCCTGCGTAGGAACGAGGAACTGCTGGGCAACCGCGGTGGAGCGGCGATTTCCCTCATAGTCGAAAAAGAAGAATGTTTTGTCCTTCCCGTTGTAAAGATGAGGAATGCTGAGTGGACCGCCGAGTGATCCGCCAAAGGTATTGAAGTGCTTTGGCGACTTGCCATTGAAACCGTAGGGGTCGGCATCGAGCGCGTCGTTTTGCAAATACTCAAACAGGCTGCCGTGATATTGACTGGTGCCGCTCTTGGTAGTGAAAGTAACATCGCCGACCTGCGAAAACTCCGCGCTGTTGTTAAACGACGTTACTCTCACGCCGGAGATTCCTTCTTGCGACGGGTAAGCATCTTGGAGTGCACCGTTCTGTCTTACGTTAGCGGTGGAAATGCCGTCGACAGAAAAGTTCACCATCGCCGAACTCGCGCCATCTAGCGCAATGTTTCCGGAGCTGTCCTGTTGCACGTTTGGCGAAAGTGACAGCGCCGCCAGCGGACTTGTCGTGGTGGCGCGATTGTTAAGGGGAAGTTGAGTGATCTGCTGGTTGTCCTTGGAGTCACTGATCACCGCGTTCTCTGTGTTAATTACGGCAACAGTATCAGCGACCTCCACGCTCTGAGATTGGCTCTTAATCCCGAGCGTGATATCAATCCTTAGCGTCTGCCTCGAAGTCAGCTCTGCGGATGGAACTTGGAATTCGGCGAAACCATCGGCTTGAGCCGAAAGGGCATAGGTCCCCGGCTTCAGGTTCAGGAACTCGAATGATCCGTTCTGGTCGGAAGCGGTAGAACGAATGCCGTTGTCTTCCAAACGACGTATCGTAACTTTTGCGCCCGGCACAACCGCCTGTGTCTTGTCCTGAACCACGCCGACGAGGCTACCGAAGGTAGACTGCGCGCTGACGGACACACTGTTCCCTGCAAGCCATAGAACCATCATCACCACCGCGATGACCGAATGCGCGATGCCTGAATGCCCGATCGTTGGATTGACGACTGCCCTGGTCACTGCGCTTACCTCCTCCGGGACAATGCTCCGAAGAGCGAGTCTCTCGATTGCCTTTGAAGTTCACACCCGGTGTTTCGAAACTAGCAGGGAGGGCATAAGGAATCTGTGGGTCAGCGATAAAGGAACCGTAAAGTTACGCCGCAAAGAAACGATTACGTGCATTCGAAACATTCATAAGATAAGTTAGGGCCGGCGATTTCTACAGCGCGATTCAATACGTGTTGTTTGTGGTCATCGTCACTGCCCTTGTAAAGCCTCTGGGCGGGTACATGGAGCGGGTCTTTTCCAGGAAGCGCACGGTACTTGATCGTTTTTGCATCCCGTTAAGCGTCTGATCTATCGCTTCACCGCGGTCGTTGCTGAAGCGGAGATGACCAGCAGGGAGTATGCAACCTGTTTCGTTCTCTTTGGTCTAACCGGCACGCTCCTGTTGTATGCAATCCTAAGAACGCAGCAGTTTCTCCCCTGGTTCTTTCCGCAGTACCACACGACCGCGTTATCTCCTGACCTTGCTGTGAGTACGGCGATCAGTTTCTCGACGACTTCTACCTGGCAGGCCTACGTTGGCGAGAATACGCCTTCTTCGTCGGGACTCTTCCAACTCATGCTTTTGGGTTCGGAGTGCTACTCACGGCCTGCTTGATAGTAATTGTGGCCCGGAGCTATCTTCCTGCCTTGGCCCTCGGCGCTGTACTGGAGCGATTGCTCCCCGGAAGATAGAGCACTTGAAATATTCGAAAAGCTCAGAGATCAGAGAGACTCGATGGCTACCGTTCAAACCTTCTGCAACTCAACAAAAAATCCGGGGGAGCTGGCTGAATACGACTGACTCCCCCGATCTCGCATGCGTTCACCCTGGTTAGAACTGCAACTTGAGCGCGAACTGCACCTGACGCGAAGAACCGAAGTCCCCGGTCGGGAAGCGCGTGCTCTGGATTTGGCCGAAAGCCGCCGAAGTGGTGGTCAGCACCGGGTTGCCAAAGTTCGGATGATTGAACAGATCGAACAGTTCGGCGCGGAACTGCAGGTTAAAGCGCTCGGTGATTTTGGTGTTCTTGGTCACGGAGAAGTCGGTGTTAACGAAATCCGGCCCGGTGAGCGCGTCTCGGCCCAGATCGCCGGGATGGCAGGTCGGCAATGTTGCCGGCGGCGCCGCGGCCACGCAGGGCGAAGCGAAAACGCTCGTGCTGGTGAACCACTGCGCTGGATTGCCGGTCGTTCCGACGGGACCCGTGAGATCCGGACGCACGGTGAGTGAAATGCCCGGGCCCGGACCGATCGTCAGAGTGGGATTTAGAGGATTGCCGCTCTGCGCCTGGCTAATCACACCCAACTGCCAACCGCCAACCAATCGATTGCGTTTGAACGGCAAACTGTAGAACCCGCTCAGCACGAAGCGGTGGCGAACGTCGAACTCCGATGGCCCGTAATCGCCACGCGGATTGTAGGAGTTCTGCAGGACATAGGTTTCGCCGGTCGACAGTGAATTGTAGTCGAGCGACTTTGAGAACGTGTAGGAACCCAGAATCTGGAAGCCTTTCGATAGCGTCTTATTGACCGTAACCCACAGCGCATTGTAGTTGGAGTTGCCGCCACTGTTGATCTGGTTGATAGTGCCGAGAGGGCATGGCGGATTGGGCGCAGTGCACTGTACGGGCAGGATCGGGCTGCTAGACTGCAAGATCGGGAACGGTCGCGTGGAGCCGTAGACATCGCCGGTCACCAGCGGCTGGTTGACGTTTTGCGTGAGCTGCAGATGCGTGCCCTTCATCCCCACGTAAGCAACGCTCAGGAGCGTGGTAGACGACAGTTGCCGCTCGACGCTGAGGTTCCAATCCTGCGCGTACATGTTGTCGAAGTTGGGATTGATGGACGCGGGGCCGAGGCTCACGCCGGTGATGGCTGCCGAGGGATTCTCGAGCGTAATCGCACTGGTAGCGGAGCTAACGGAAATCGGCACGGCAAACGGCGGGTTTCCGCTCAAACCGGTAACAATGTTGATGGTAGGATCTTGCGTCAGGATCGCGTAAGCGGCGCGCACGGAAGTCTTGCCGTTTTTGAACGGATCCCACGCGAAGCCGACGCGAGGCTCAAAGTTCATGTTGTTGGTGTGATAGGGCTGATTCGCCGAGACCAGCGTGCCCGTGGTGCTGTCGAAGTTTGTAAAGTGATTCATGGCCTCTGAAGGCGACGAGTTCCACTCGTAGCGAAGCCCAATGTTGAACGTGAAGTTGGGCTTCCATTTGTAACTGTCTTGCGCGTAAATCGCATACGAAGGCTGCAGTACGCGATCGTTCCCGCTGCCAACCTGCGTGGTGAACGCCGAAGCCTGATCGTTGAGGAAGTTCGCCATGGTGTTAAAGGTGAAGCTGCCGATGTTTTCGGCGAGGTTGTTGCTGTAGGCCCGCCGGATCTCTCCACCGAAGGCGAAGGTGTGGCTGCCCTTTAGCCAACTGAGCCCATCGTTCAGAACTACAGTGGTATCGCCACGCCCTTGCGGCTCGGCAGTCGGCCCACCAAATGCAGCGTTGCCGGAAATGTTGAAGAACGGCAGCCCGGAGCCGGCAAGTACTCCCGCCGGTTCGGTAATGCCGAAAGCCGCGGGGTCCAGCGAAGCATTGGGCGTGAAGAATAGATGGATTCGGTTGAAGCCTAGCCGCACTGTGTTGGTGAGCGTCGGCCCGAAGGTATGATCTTCGCTGATGGTCATCAATTGCCGGAAACCATCGCGCGTGTCGCCAAACCCAGGAAGATTCGCAGCCACCGCGCCTCCGGCCGTAGGCTCCTGGCGCAAGTCCTTCTGAACCACGTAGTAACCGTGGATTCGGTCCTTGGCGGTAATTTCGACATCGAGGTCGGCTGAGCCTTGATTCAGAGCCACATTGGCCAGCGCCGAGCCGGTGAAGCCGGTAAATGTCGCAGGGTCCCCAGCAGTGCCAGTACCCACCAGGTTAGCAGCTGGAATCAGCTTATTGATAAGGTTCAGCACTGCCGGAGAAGTGACAGTGGCGATCTGATTCGCGCTCGGCACGGTGGTCGAGACGGTCAGTTGCTGGTGCTGGCGCAAACCCTCGTAAGCCAGGAAGAAAAATGCTTTGTTCTTCACGATCGGGCCACCGAAGTCAGCTCCGAATTCGTTGCGCTGGAAAGGCGCTTGAGCAAGAGGCGCGCCCGTCGAGCTGACTGCTGGATTGAAGAAATTTCTGGCGTCGAGGGCATTGTTCCGGAAAAATTCAAAACCCTCGCCGTGGTAATCATTCGTGCCGGAGCGCGTCGCCATATTTACCACCGCGCCGGAATTTCGCCCGTATTGCGCTGGGAACGCGGAATTGTCAATCTTGGCTTCCGCCAGCGTATCGATCGGCGGCTGGAAGGTTATCTGGTTCTGGACCGGATCGTTCAGGTTGATGCCATTTATCAGCCAATTTGTGGTGTCTTCGCGCTGGCCGGCAGTGTTAATTCCGAACGAGCCTTGGCCGCGCAAGGGAGCCGATAAGAAGCCATTAGCGGGCGGCGTGACCGTACCCACGGTCAGTAAGCTCAGGTCCGTAAAGTGGCGGCCATTCAGCGGGATGTCTTGCACTGTCTTGTCATTGATCACCTGGCCTAGACTGGTCGTTGCGGTCTCGACCACCGAGGCATCAGCACTGATCTCCACTTGCTGGGTTATCTGACCGACCTCGAGCTGAATGTCTTTTGTAACCGCCGTAGCGACGGAAAGCTGGAGTTCCCCGATCACACCTTTGCGGAATCCGGTGGCAGTAACTTCGATGCGATAGGTGCCAATGGGAAGACTGGGAAACAGATACGCGCCCGCGCTGTCAGTTGGCGAGGTTGACTCAACCCCAGTGCCCACATTTCGGACGGCTACGGTGGCGTTCGCAACGATCGCGCCGGTGGGATCAGTGATCGTACCGCTGAGGGCACTCGTGGATTGCGCGTGGGCGATCAAGCTCAGCAGGAGACAAAATATCGTTAGTGCGGCGAAGCGAAACGACCTGCGAACCAGGTTATGAAAAGGACTGCGTGCCTCCATCGATCCTCCTAACAGCAAGAAAGAAACCAGCCGCCGGGGCGCTTCGGATTCGTGCGGCCGCTCGACTTCTAAGAGGGTGCAGTTCGGGTTGTGCCGGCCCTCAGTGCATTCTTGCCGATTCAATTTCCTGTATTCGACGAAGCAAAAACATTTTGCACACTCGCAACGAACACGGCCCGCAGTCGATGCAGTGGCAATTGAGTGGCCAAATTGCACTTCACTTTAATGACGACAAGTCAAATAAAATCAGTGTGTTTTGGGTGTTTGCGATCTCGCCCGGCAACTGAGGGGCAGGGATTTATGAAGGTTCGTACATCGCAATACAGATTATTGGAGCTGGCGCATGTCAGCTGGTGAGCGCGTGCGGGGGAGAGTGGCGGGTGAAGCATCCCGGCTATAGCCATCTCCCAGGGAAACTTGAGTGTAATCTGATTACGGCTGTTACCGCGCCACACCAATCTTTGGCGTGCACCAAGAGGAAAGCCGCCCCAATGGTCGGGCGGCCCCTTGCTTTCGCTTAGCCTCGCAAAGCCGAACAGCTGTCGCTCGATCGTGTGCGGTTCGCAAAGAGGTTGCAAGAGGTGCTGGTCAGACGTAAATTTTGGTTTCGTATTGCCTCGAAGCATTTGCGAGACATGGGATTCGGACATGGGCCATCCTGCCCAATTGAGGAAGGTAGAATCTTCGGGCCAGAGGGAAACACAACAATGAAAATGAAAAGTTTTTTCAGGCTTGCGACATTGGCCGCGGCGGCGGCCCTGGTGTTTGTAGCCTTTGGTAAGGCGGCGCAAGCCGACGAAGGCATGTGGACGTTCGACAATTTTCCATCGAAGACGGTGGGGGTCAAGTACGGATTTGCCCCGTCGCCGGACTGGCTCGACCATGTGCGGCTGTCGTCGCTGCGCATCGCCGGCGGATGCTCCGCGTCGTTTATTTCTCCCCAAGGACTGGTGATGACGAATCACCACTGCGTTGTCAATTGTCTGGAACAGATCTCGACCCAGGAGCAGAATTTCGCCGAGGTCGGTTATTCCGCGACCACGCCCGCCGAGGAGCGCAAGTGCCCCGATTTCGAACTCGACCAACTGGTCGAAATTCGCGACGTAACCAAAGAAATTCAGGCCGCTACGGCTGGCAAGACCGGCGACCAGGCCAACAAAGCTCTGCATGCCAAAGAGGCTGAGCTCCAGCAAAGCTGCGGCTCGGATCAGAGCGTCCGCTGCGACGTGGTATCGCTGTACCACGGTGGCGTCTACGATCTTTACCACTACAAACGTTACAACGACGTGCGTCTGGTTTTCGCACCTGAGTTTTCGGTCGCCCAATTTGGCGGCGACCCAGACAATTTCAATTTCCCGCGCTTCGATTTTGATATCAGTGTGCTCCGGGCTTACGAGGCTGACAAACCGGCAGCTACCAAGGATTACCTGCACTGGAGCGCAAATGGGTCCAAAGCCGGCGACCTGGTCTTTGTCTCAGGCAACCCGGGTGGTACTTTCCGCGAACTGACAACATCACAACTCGCCTTTGAGCGCGACGTGCTCTACCCCAACAGGATTCCGGAAATCTCCGAGCGGCGTGGGGAACTGGAGGCGTTCATTGCCCGCGGGCCACAGCAGGGGCGCGCGGCGAGTGATGACCTGTTCTTTCTGGAAAACGGTTTCAAGGTTTACTTTGGCCGGCAGCAGGCGTTGCTCGATCCGCAGTTCTTTGGAAGCAAGATGCAAGAAGAGCAGAAGCTGCGCGCGGCCGCAGCTGCGGACCCGAAGCTGGCCGCCCACGTCTCTGCTTGGGACGACATCGAGCACATTCAACATGTGCGCTCGCAGCTTTTTGTGCGAGCCACCGAGCTGAGCGACCGTGCCTTGCGGGGACCCCTGCTGGGGAATGCCATCACCCTGGTTCGGGCGGCTGCGGAGCGCACCAAGCCCAACTCCGAACGGCTGCCGCAATTTACGGATCAGGCCCTGGTCGCCAGGGAGCAGGAGTTGGCCGCTCCTGCGCCCGTCTACCCCGATCTTGAAGAGGTTAACCTTGCGTTCTTGTTCACCGTCATCCGCCGCGACCTGGGAACCGATGACGCCTTCGTCCGGAAAATGCTGGGCAAGGAGTCGCCGGAGCAACTGGCACACCGCCTGGTGAGCGGGACCCATCTGGGAGATCCGAAGGTTCGGGAAGAGCTGTACAAGGGCGGCCAGGCTTTGATCGCGGCCTCCACCGATCCCATGATACGTTTCGCCGCCTTGATCAACGACGATCTCCTGGCTGTGCGTAAAGACTACGAGGCGAGAGTGGATGCTCCGACGCGCGCTGCGGCGGAAAAGATTGCTGATGCGCGCTTCGCGATCTTCGGAACCAGCGTCGATCCAGACGCCACTTTCACCCTGCGCCTGTCTTATGGGACCGTGAAGGGCTTCGAAGACGCCGAGGGCAAATTTGTTCAGCCGTACACGGCAATTGGGGGCCTGTATCAACGCGCCACCGGAGCGCCACCCTACAATTTGCCCGAGAGCTGGCTCACGGCCAAGGGACTGATCGATCCAACGGCGCCCATGAATTTTTGCACAACCAACGACACCACCGGCGGCAATTCGGGCAGCCCGGTGATCGACAAGAATGCGAACATTGTCGGTCTGCTTTTTGACGGCAACATTTTTTCTCTCGGGGGCGACTATGGCTACGACGCAGCCAAGAACCGGTCGATAGCGGTCGACAGCCGGGCCTTGCTTGAGGGAATGCGAAAGGTGTACCACCTCAACCGCATTGTTGCCGAAATCGAAGCGGCGAGATAGTAGAAGCCGATGCCAGGTCAGGCGTAAGCCAAAGTAGGTTTTACAAGCGGCTTATTGCCAAGGCCGATGACAGATTCTATGCGCATTTGGCGCGCTTGAAACAGAAGGAGAGGAAGTAAACATGCCCCGGAACGCCGTAGATAGTTGTCCTCTTGGTACGTCTTGGTACGCTACCGGCTAGACAACTTCCCGGCAGATTTGCTGTTCGTAATTTAACTGGACCTGAAGCCTAAGCACATAAAGGGCTGCTGTGATGGGGTTAGTCCCCGTCTAAAAACCAGACGCGTGGGGTCGGTGCGTAATCCTAAGCGTAGCCTGAGAATCTCCGCCCTTTAGGGCGGAGAGGTTCAACAAGCATCTCAGCCCGGCTTCCCCCCGTAAGAAGGTCGAAGCGCGGCCGGCGATCGTGCTTCTTTTGCGACCGGATATCTTGGGCTGGCTAACAGTCGGCTGCGGGACCAACTCAGCCGTGCCGGAGTCGAGCGGATGCCGCTGGGACAACGGGTACTCGAGGGGAATCCATCGGAGAGCGGTGGAGGATCGGTAACCAAATCGAACGCCCAAAGCCGCTCGATCGGCTCAAGATTGCCGCTTTTGTGCGCACGCTCGCGATCCCTGGCGCCGGACAGCTTCCCTTCGGTCTCGACATCATCAGACACGGACTTGGTGTTTCTGAAAATGGAACCGGAAGTGAGCGAATTTTCCAAGTATCAGGTGGGACTCGAAACTCGGCAACCAGACAGGTTCTGTGGACCAGCGCTAGGCTAGAACCGCTCTCCCAGCGGGTTCTGAAGTCTGTGTCGTGCGCGTTTCCGGCAGTTCGATTGAAACGGCAGAGCTATCTGGTGCAACTCAGGGGCGTTCCGGCGAACGACACCTCCGAGTTTGTCACCGCTTACGTTTTCCGGGCTGTCGTGAACTAGGAATCCCACAAAGCTTCCGCAGGCTCGGAAAGGCAGCGCGCCTGCGTTGATCGTGGTAAATTACCATTTCTTAGCGCGTCCGTCCGCGCGAGACCTTCGGCCAGTTGTAACGGGTACGAAGGATGCGACACCATTCTCAAGGGGGGACCCCTTGACGGCCAAACTCGCTCTCTGCGTAACAATAACGCTCACGCTTTCATCGCTGAAGACCGTGTCCTTGCATCTCGCATCGATCGCCCCGCGCTCGTTGTCGGGAACAATCGAGCCGGCCACCACATCGAGTCAAGCCGATCTCACCGCTATTGACCCCGCCAACGCCATTCACCGGGAACTGACTGGCGGGCAGAAGCACGCCTTCCGAGTAGGTCTCGCCGAGGGTCAATACGCGAGAGTACTTATCGAGCAACGAGGCATCGATATTATCGCCCGCCTGCTTTCACCCGCCGGAAAGATGATCCTCGAAGTGGATGCTGACCCACGAAAAGTGGGGGAGGAGGTCCTTGAATTCACGACCACTGGTTGCGGAACCTGCCTGTTGACCATCGAGCCCCGGCAGAGGAACGCGGCTCCGGGGCGGTATGAAGTTCGCATAGCAGAACTGCGCCCAGCAACGGAAACGGACTTTGTACTAAACGAGGCCCGACAGCTCCAATCGGAAGCAACCCAGTTGTGGAAACAGGACAGATACGATGAAGCGTTACCGCTGGCCGAGCGTGCCCTTTCGATTCGGGAGAAGGAATTAGGACAGGATGATCCTGATGTCGCGACCTCTCTGTTTGGCTTGGCCAACATCTGCAGTGACAACGGGGACTCGGCGCGTGTGGAGCCGCTCTACCTACGCGCCCTCGCCATCAGAGAAAAAAATCTCGGCGTGGGTCACATAGCGGTGAGCGCAATCCTCAATAATCTCGGCGCCTTCTACCGGGAGCGAGGCGAGTACACCAAGGCACAAACAGTTTTTCAGCGGGCGCTCTCCATCAGGGAGCAATGGCTGGAACCGGACCATCTGTTGATTGCCAGTGTTGTCAACAATCTGGCGATCATCGCGCGGGCTACGGGCGAGGACAGTCGAGCCGAGAAACTGTACAAACGAGTTATCGAGATCCGCGAGAAAGCCTTAGGTCCTGAGCATCCCGACGTTGCCACTGCCCTTAACAATCTCGCCAACGTCTATACGGATCCTCAGAAATCGGAACCGCTGTACCTGCGGGCGCTGGCAATCAGGGAAAAAGCTCTGGGCCCCGATCATCCGGACGTGGCACAAACTCTCTACAATCTCGCGGTTGTCTACAGCAGTGGGGACCAGTTTTCTAAAGCAGTAGAATTCTGCCGGCGAGCCCTGGCAATCTGGGAGAAGTCACTGGGATCTGACCACCCTTCCATTTCCTATCCTCTCAATCTACTGGCGGTTATCTACAAGGCGAGCGGGGATTACGCTGCGTCCGAGTCGCTCTACCAGCGTTCCATCACCATTAAGGAAAAAACGCAGGGCAACTATCATCCTGATCTTGCCGGCACGCTGGCCAATTTGGCGAATCTGTATGCCGTCAAAGGCGATCTGGAAAAGGCGATTTCAGCGCAGGGGCGCGCCAACGACATCTTCGAATACAACATTCGGCTGAACCTGGCCGCAGGTTCCGAACAGCAGAAGCTCATCTATCTCGGAACGCTCGCTGATATTGAAGATCAGACCATCATGCTGCACCTTCAGAAGGCGCCGAATTCTCCCGCGGCTGCCGAACTGGCTGCGAACACTGTGCTGCAGCGCAAGGGAAGAGTGCTCGACGCTATGGCCAACAGCTTCGAAACCCTGCGCCGCCGATCCAGTCCGCAAGATCAGCAGGTCTTGGATCAACTGAACGTCACCACCAAGAGATTGGCGCAGTTGGCGTTCGCAGGGCCGCAGAAAACGTCGGCTGCAGAGCACGATCAACAGATCAGGATGCTCGAAGAGCAAAGAGAGAATATTGAACGGGAAGTCAGCAAGCGCAGCGCGGGCGTATATCAACGAACGCAGCCGATTACCGTAACTCAGATTCAGGCCACGCTACCTAGCGATGCTGCTTTGCTTGAGTTTGCTGTCTATCGTCCGATTTCGCCGAAAGCCTACGAGTTCGTCACCGATCGCCAGCTTGATCCCACCGCAGTCGGCGAGGAGCGTTACGTGGCATACGTAATTCGCGCCCGGGGAGAAGTTCGTGGCGTCGACCTGGGCCCGAAGAAGGAGATTGATGGCCGGCTGCTTGCTTTTCGCCAGGCGCTACGGGACCCACAGCGCACCGACGTGCAGCGGCTGGCGCGCGTTGTGGATCAAAAGATCATGCAACCGGTTCGTCCCTTAGCAGGAGATGCTGGCCACCTACTCATCTCGCCTGAAGGAGACTTGAACCTGATTCCCTTCGAAGCGCTGAAGGATGAGCAGCATCGGTATCTGATCGAAAAGTATTCGATCAGCTATTTGACGACGGGTCGGGACCTGCTGCGGCTGCAGGTCGCTCGCGACAGCCGGACCGGCCCACTCATTTTGGCGGACCCGACTTACGGCGAGCCGCAACCGGTCCAGCTAGCCACGATGGCCTCTGAGAAAACACGTTTGCAGCCGGCGAATCTAGCGCAGCGGCGTGGCATAACGACAGCAGACGATCTCGCGACGGTGTACTTTTCCCCTCTCACCGGCACCGCGCAGGAAGCGCGTGCTATCAAGTCAGTCTTTCCCGAAGCCACAGTCTTGACGGGCGGACAAGCTACCAAACAGGCGTTGGAACAAACCGATGCGCCGCAAATTCTTCACGTCGCGACGCACGGGTTCTTTCTGCAGGATGGAACAGCAAAGCTCCGGGAAAAGGCGCCTAATCTCGCGGGGGACACCACGCGCTCAATCAACGCTAATGTAAACATCAAAAACCCCCTGCTGCGTTCCGGCTTGGCGCTCACCGGCGCTAATCTGAGCACAGGGCGTGACAACGGCATTCTCACAGCACTGGAAGCATCCAACCTCAACCTGCAGGGGACGAAGCTAGTTACCCTCTCTGCCTGTGACACGGGCCTGGGTGCAATTAGGAATGGTGAGGGCGTATACGGCTTGCGGCGGGCATTTTTCCTGGCGGGCACGCAAACGTTGGTCATGAGCCTGTGGCCGGTGAGCGACTACACAACCCGCGAGTTGATGACTTCCTACTATACCGGCCTCAACCAAGGCCTCGGCCGCGGCGAAGCGCTGCGTCAAACGAAACTCGCAATGCTCAAACGCAACCACCAGCGACATCCTTTCTATTGGGCCAGCTTCATCCAGGCAGGTGAGTGGGCCGCTCTTGATGGTGAGCGACACTAAGAGCCCCTTTCGTCGCATCCCGCGCACGTGTATCGGACGTAGTTTGTAGTTTTGAATCAACTTTGGAGCAGGCCAAGGACGGCGGGAACTCAGCAACCGAAGCAACGACTTAGATGAACTTGGGCCCGCTTGAAAGGCAGGCGCTCTAACCATCTGAGCTAACCGCGACCCTGGCCGTGATAGCGAGCGCGTTTCTCCGGACTCCTTCAATTCTCTAGGCCTGATCTTCGCGATTCAGCATAACCAGGACTTTGCCCCCATCGGTGTCTGAGAGAGACGATGTACCCGCCAGGGTGCAGGCCCCTCGCTGAGCATTGAACGCTTTGCTGCAGAGTTACATTGCCGCGGTAATGCGATCTTGGCCTGGGCGCAGAAACGCCTGAGAGAACGGAACATCGCCCAACGTCTTCTCGAGGAGATGTGAGCTTGTGATCAAGCCCAATCCGCTCCTATGGATGACAGACAAACCGCATTCGACGGCTGAGCTCTTGATAGTGCTTCATGCAGGACCTTCAAAGTTGCCTTGGTCTCGGGAAAACCCGGTGCCGGCGCAAAATTTGGAGGAATCATTGCGAACACGCCAGCGACACCGGTGAACGCCGCCGTAAGCGCATCCCCGTCGTCACGAGATCAGGGTTGAGACGAAAAACCAGCTCATGTTGAGCGACGTCGCAACAATGCACGCTGTGTGCCTGGCAGGATA
>DATNLE010000252.1:0-17445 GCA_035603035.1 Candidatus Acidiferrales bacterium
GGAAATGGGCGACCGGGCGCTGCGACTGGGCGTCCCTCTCAGCGTGCAACTCGACCTTACCTACCGCTGCAACGAGAAGTGTGTGCACTGCTACCTCGATCACGACGACCACGGTGAGATGACCACGGCTGAAATCAAGCATCTGCTCGAGGAGATGGCCGAAGCCGGTGTCTTCGTCCTCACGCTGAGCGGCGGCGAGATTTTTCTGCGCAAGGATTTTTTCGAAATTCTCGAGTGTGCGCGAGCGCTTACTTTTTGTATCAAGCTCAAGACCAATGCCGTGTTAATCCGCGAAGCGCAAGCAGCGCGCCTCCGCGAGCTTGGCGTGGAGTCGATTCAGGTCAGCATCTATTCGCACCGGCCGGAAGTGCACGACACCATCACCAAAGTGAAAGGTTCGTTGCAGCGCTCGATCAACGCCATTCGCTTTCTCAAATCGCAAGGGCTCAAGGTAATCGTGGCGAACGTGCTGATGACCGAGAACATGCAGGACTATCACGGCGTTCGGGAGCTGGCGGGTGAACTTGGCGCTGCCTACACCCTGGACCCGACAGTCACGCCGATGATGGATGGCGACCGCTCGATCCTGCATTTGAACGCGGGCGAGTCCGCCCTTCATAGCCTGTTCCGGGACGAGACATTTGTGGGCAATGCCGGCGAGTTCTGCGCGCCTCCTCCCCCGCCTGACGCCGAAAGCATGGCGTCCTTACCGTGCAGCGCGGGCCACACCGCCTGCTACGTTTCTCCCTACGGAGAGTTTTATCCCTGTGTGCAATTTCCCTTGTCCTGCGGCAACGTGCGCCAGGAGCGCTTTATCGATATCTGGCGCAATTCCGAACAGTTGAAAGAAGTTCGCTCGATCCGTCTGAAAGATCTGTCGGGTTGTTCGCAGTGCGCGCATGGTTCGACCTGCACTCGCTGCCCGGGCCTGGCTTTCATGGAAGGAAACATGCGTGGCCCCTCCACGGCAGACTGTGAGAAATCCTTTGCTCGGACTGGTATCCCCTCGGTGAATTTGTTGGCGAAAAAAGATAAAGCATACCCGCCCCGCTTGGTGCAGATTCAGATTGCCCCTGCCACCGCCGGCAATCGACTTTCGGGCATGGTCAATCAGCCTGCGCTGTAGAGCCAGAACTGCACGTCCATTCCTGCCTTGTACTGCTCCGGCGTTAATCGCTGCAAGGGAATCATGTCTTCAGGCCAGGAACGTTATTGGGGGTCGCTGCTAGGAAGGTGGTAATCGGAACGGGGAAATAAAATCCGCTGATACTGGCGTGGTAATCCAATCCACCAAAGCGCCCGCTGGTGCTCATTTTTAAAATTTGTGCGCGTGCAGACACGCCCAACCGACTTCAGCAGGAAGGAATGCTCACCCTCGGCCAGACGTTCATACGGGCCAGTATTTATGCGGGGTCCGCGGGCACTCCCGCAATGACTCCACAAGGTTTTCGTCAGCTGCGTATTGTCAAGAACCTATGGCAACCCGGCGAACCCTGTAAGTTGTTCAAAACACCTAAATATCTACCGATTAAAAGGGCATTGCTCTACCAACTGAGCTACGCGCCAACATTTGTTTCAATCTAGCAGAAACGCCGAGAGCTAGCTGGCTTTCCGCACGACCCCGGATTCTTGCTCGAAACTGCTGGTGTCAGCTCTGGTATCAGTTGGTCGATAATCCATCTGCCACACCCTGCCAGCCTTTCTAGGGCAGCCAATTTGTGAGCCGGCACCAATGTGCGTATCGCATCATCATTTGGATCGTCTCATGCCCCCAATTCCGCTACCGTGCGAAGCTCCACACCGGCCATCACCAAGCGGCTCGCGAACGTATGCCGCAAGCAGTATCAGGTAAAGAAGCTGATGCCAGCCTCGCGAAGTGCAGGGTCAAACCGGTGCTTGTAGCCCTTCAGCGACTCCCCTTGCATATTAACAAAAACTCGGCCCTGCCCACTGGAACGCGCGAACAACTCCTGAAATGCCGCCAACGCGATAGAGTTTAATGGAAGGTGCCGCGTGTTTCCGTTCTTGCTCTTCGGTATGGTGATCACCTTGCGAACCAGATCCTCTGCTGTGGTTGAAATGGTTGTTGGTCGATGCTCCGCCGAACCCAGCATGCACAAAACTCTCAGCGTTCGTGAAGTGTGAAACGTTTTTCGTTTCCACACACCATTAGTTATGAGGAAGTCCTGTCGGGCCCTGGGGAATGGTTGTTGCTGATTTCGCGTTGAGGAGAATCCATGAAAAGCAGACCTCGTTCGATTGTGCCCTTGGTTTTGTTCCTGTGCGTTGCACTCTTGACAGCCGCGGCCCAACAGAACGCATCGGCAGCGCCGAACGTCGTTCCCGACCTCATCAACTATAGCGGCGTACTGAAAGACGCTACCGGACGCCCGTTCACCGGCGTCACCGGGGTCACGTTCCTGCTTTACGCCGAGGAACAAGGCGGCGTCCCGCTCTGGCTAGAAACTCAGAATGTCATGCCCGAAAAATCGGGCCGCTACTCCGTCCAACTTGGAGCCAGCAGCAAGGATGGCATTCCACCAGACCTGTTCATCAATGGCGAAGCCCGCTGGCTGGCCGTACAAATCGCCAACGAACCCGAGCAACCGCGCGTCCTTCTGGTGGCGGTTCCCTACGCAATGAAAGCGTTGGACGCACAAACCATCGGTGGACTGCCGCCCTCGGCCTTTGTCCTGGCCGCACCTCCCACGGCAAACTCAGCGCCGCCAGTCGCGGCCAACAGCACTTCGCCAAGCTCTCCCGATGCCGTTCCGCCGTCCGCCTCGTCCAATGTGACTACCACCGGCGGCGCCGCGAACAAGATTCCCATGTTCACCACGGCCACTAACATTCAGAACTCTATCCTGACGCAATCCGGCACGACTGCCGTTAACGTCGGCGGCACGCTGAAGCTACCCGCCGTTGGCACAGCAACATCTGGTAAGGGCTTCAACTCGCAGCCGCAACAATTCCTAGCCTCGGTCTTCAGTTCGTCCACAACCAAACCCGTCGCTCAATCTTTCCAGTGGCAGGCGGAACCGTTCGGTAACGATACCGCCCATCCCGCCGGGACCCTCAACCTGCTCTATGCCTCCGGGACCGCCGTTCCGGCCGAAACAGGACTGAAGATCGGCAGCAACGGCCAATTCACGTTTGCCCCCGGCCAGAAATTTCCTGGCACGAGCACAATCACCACTGTCAGGGCGGGAAACGACCTGACCGGCGGCGGCTCCACTGGCGTTGTGACCCTCAATCTCGACACCACAAAAGTTCCGCAGCTCGCTACCGTCAATACCTTTACCGCCAATCAGACGGTCAACGGCACAATGACCGCCACATCATTCTCCGGTAATGGCGTAAACGTGACCAACGTAAACGCAATCCGGCTTGGCGGCTTGGGTGTGAGCGCGTTTGCCCAGTTGGCCGCCAATAACACTTTCACCGGGCAGCAGGACATTCAGAATTTGGTGTTTATTGGTGCATTTTCTTCTTTGCTCAACGGCGAACTGAATTCGGGTTCCACGACGATAGATTTGTCCGGTATCGGCGCACAAGGTTTTAGCTCTGCCTTGGGTTCCGGCGGTAGCGGAAGCGATGGGATACAGGCCTTTGGTGGCAGCGGTGATCCAACGACGCAGAGCGGCAATACGGGAGGCCGGGGGATTTACGCCGAAGGCGGCACTGGCGACACCGGCGGCGTAGGAGTTTACGGCCGTGGCCTCGGTGGACTTCAAGTGGATGGTGCTGGCGGATTCTTTGAGGGGGGGAACAACTCGTTCTTCGCTGGGGATGGTATCGACGCGGTTGGGGGGAGCGGTTACGCGGGCAACTTCAGCGGCAATCTCAATGTGACCGGCGCAATCTTTGCCGGTACGAAAGATTTTAGAATCGATCATCCACTCGACCCCGCCAACAAGTATCTGACTCATGCTTCGGTGGAGTCCTCGGAGATGATGAATATCTACACCGGCAACGTCATCACCGATGCGCAGGGGGATGCGACAGTGTCGTTGCCCGACTGGTTCGAGGCCGAGAACACCGATTTCCGCTACCAGTTGACGGTAGTTGGCCAGTTTGCACAGGCTATCGTGGCCAGCGAGATCGCAAATCACCGGTTCCAGATTAAATCCAGCGTACCGAATGTGAAGGTCTCCTGGCTGGTCACCGGTGTACGGCAGGATGCCTATGCCAAGGCACATCCGCTGATCGTCGAGCAGGAGAAGGAAGCACGGCTGCGCGGCTTCTACATTCATCCTGAGCTTCACGGAGCGCTGCCTGAGAAGCAACTCGAGTGGGCGCGCCATCCTGAGCTAATGAAACGCATCAAGGACCACCGTAACGATAACCTTGCGGTCCGCCGCCCGGCGGCGCAACGGCACGATGTTCAGGCACCGAAGTAGTCCCCTATCTAAAGGAACGGATCGTAAGGGCAAGATATGGTTGAAACAGGGGAAACACCGCGTCGAGTTCCTTGAGGGCGTTATCTAATCTCTGAGGTCCATCAAAATCTACGGAGAACGATCTGGCCACTTGGTAGTAGTTGGCTGCTCTTTCAAGATGTTCCCTACGAAGCCGACCCGGTAACCGAAGCCCCCGAACAAACTGCTTTTTTTGGCAGGCGGAGGGGCAGGACTTAACCCGCGCTTAACATTTGTCGGGCCTTGGCGAAGGAACAACAGGATCCCAACAGGCCACCCCGAGCCAGCCGCCGCGTAGCTAGACGTGATTTTGAATGATCCGCGGTGACGGACGGCACTCTCCCGTCACGGCGGTTTCTTTTCGTGACTCGGGTGGAACCCAGTCTTGCCTGATGCTGTTCTCCGTCGCAGATCATCGCTGTTTCAAGCGTATGTCTCGCGATGACGAGCCCACGTAGGCGACGGCGTCCGGAATGTACCGCCAATCGGTGGCGGACGTGTCCCAAACGCTTTGGGTCCTGGGCGAAACCGTGATATTGACCTGTTGGCTTTCTCCAGGTTTCAAACGAATCTTGCTCCAGCCACCCAATCGCAGAGGTGGCTCCCCGGCGTAATCAATTCCCAGGTAGACCTGCGGAACTTCCGCACCTTCAACAGTGCCGTCATTCTTGGCCTTGAACGAAACATGGAGAGTGTGATCTGGATCGCGTTCTAGGGAGAGGTCCGAGTATGTAAAGTGGGTATACGACAGCCCGTAGCCGAACTCAAAAAGCGGTGCAAGTTTCTTCGCATCGTACCAGCGATAGCCTATATTGAGTTTTTCGGAATAGACAGGATCTTTAGAAATGGCGCCGGTAGCGCCCCAGGTGGGAGTATCCTCGTCCCGGGCAGGAAACGTAAACGGCAGCTTGCCGGAAGGATCCACCTTGCCAAACAAGACATTGGCGATCGCTCTGCCTCCTGCTTCGCCTGGATACCAGGCTTCGATGATCGCCGCAACCTTATCTTTCCACGGCATCAGAACCGGATTACCACTCTCGATCACAACAATCGTATGAGGGTTGGCGCTTGCAACAGCGTCTACCAGTTCATTCTGGTTCGAGGGGTTCCGCAAACTGAGAGTCCTCAGATCCCCGAAATCTTCCCCAGCGGGCTGCGCGACTACGACAATCGCGACGTCTGACCGACGTGCCAGCGCGACTGCGTCGACGATTTCGCCCGGACTATATGCGCGGAAGGGGGCTTGCTCGTCCTGGACCCCAGAAAATTCGACTTCGCTGGCCGGCGATAATTCGCGAATGGCTTTTGTCAGGGGAACAGGAACCTTCAGCCACGGATTGCGCCACCATCCGCAGCCATTATGGTCGACGAATTCCAGCCCTTCACACCCGGTGAACGAGCCCGTCACCGGATGCATCGTATCTGCAGAACCGCCACCAGACATCACAGCTACGTCTGCATGGGAGCCGATGACCGCAATACGCTTCAGCTTTGAGGCTGATAGCGGAAGCTGCCGACGATCGTTCTTGAGCAATACGATGGATTGTTCCTCTACGGATTGTGCAAAGGTCCGCGCCGCATCGAAATCAATCTTTTCTCCACCGTGGGGAGGATTATCCATAACGCCGGAAGCAAGCATTGCATAGAGTTTGCGGCGCACCATATCGTCGACCCGCTCTTGGCTGATGTCATGGTTGGCCAACGCGAATAGGACTGGGACACGCCCGAAGTAAGAAGGGCCCGCATCGCTTCCTTCTTCTTCATCAAGGCCGGCGTTGATCGCCTTTGCCGTCGTGTGAGTCGCTCCCCAATCCGACTGCAGCTGGCCCGGAAAGTGCCACTGCGTTTTCAGAATGTCAGTTAGAAGCACTGAATTCTCGCAGGCATACTCGCCATTCAGCCGGTTATAGCTACACATAACGCTTGCCGGGTGGCCCTGTTCAACGGCGATTTCAAAAGGTAGTAAATAAAGCTCTCGCAGGGTGCGGTCATTGATGCGGCTGTCTCCACCCATGCGGTTCGTCTCCTGTTCATTTCCCGCAAAGTGTTTGATCGACGCCATCACCTTCCGGCTCTGAGTCCCTTTCGTGCGCTCCGCCAACAGTTCCCCCGCGAGGAGTGGATCTTCGCCTAAGTACTCGAATGCTCTGCCTCCTCTGGGTTCTCTTGTGAGATTTGCACCCCCGCCAAGACCCATTGCGAATCCTTGGGCGCGCAACTGGATCGCTACTTCACTCCCGTAGTCATACGACAACTGCCTGTCCCAACTGGCAGCAAGAGCAATAGTCGCAGGGAAAGTAGAGCTCGGCTGGGTTGTGCTCCCTGAACCCGTGCCCGAATCGGAGATATTGATGTCGGGAATATGGAGCCTCGTTACACCCTCGATATATCCGCCTCCGCCACCTGGTGAGGCATTGGAGGGATACTTGGAGAGAATCAACTGAAGCTTCTCGTCGAGAGTCAACTTCTTCAGTAGTTCGTCTGCGCGCCGCCAGACAGCGTCATTTGGTGTCCCGCTCTGTTGGGCCTCCGCCGTTATCGTGAGGGAAACGGCAAAAAACATAGCCAGAAGCACTGCGATCCATACGCGATTAGGCTGCATGACATTGCTTCGCATTCTCAATGAACTTTCCCTCAAATCCAAAGCTTCGGTCCTTTCGACCGGAGCGATCGATGCTATGGCGAAAAGGAACAAGAGGAGCCCAACAGGCCACCCCGAAACCAGCCGCGGCGAAAACAGAGCCGCGTGGCTAGACGTGATTTTGAGTGATCAGCGACGGGTGGCATGTCATACTCCCCTCGCGACGGGTTGAGGTGGCTCGTCGGCAGTCAGAACGGTGGTACCAGCTTTTCCGAGTGTAGCTAAACGATAGGAGGGGGTATCGTGTGGAACAACCAACTCGCGGAGGAACTCTAGCGGGCCGGTGACGTGCGGTGCTCGGGTCTCAAGCTTGTCGAGCGCAGGCACTTTCTGGCTACGGGATATCAGGACACGTTTGAAGAGCGTATCCGCAGGATTGAATCCTCCAAGCTCTAATTTCGAAGAAACTGCGCAGGCGCCAAGAAAGCAGTGATCGATATTCATTTTCTGCACGGCGAGAACAGCATGGGCATCGACGCACTCGGCTAGATCAGCTTCTACTGCGCCGCCGACCATAAGGAGTTTGAGCCCCTTCCGGTTAAGGACAGCATTCGCCGCCGGAACTGAATTCGTCGCGACGGTCACGAACTTGTTATCGATCATGGGGGCGTCTGGCCAGGTCGATTCTCACACCGTCTCGCCGGTATACTGAGCATACACGATGTTGCATATTGATGCTTGTTGTTGCACAATACCCCAGAGTGTTTTTCGCATCGAGGTGACCACGTCCGCAAAGACCCTGATGCCCGCGGAACGGCAGAAGGAGATCCTGGAGCGTATCCGAAAGGATGGTCGGGTTCTGGCAACCGACCTGGCTCAGGAATTTCAAACCTCCGAAGACACGATTCGCCGTGCTCTGCGCGATCTGGCAGCTCAGGGACTATGCACGCGTGTCTATGGGGGCGCCCTAGCCATGTCTCCAGCCTCGGGTTCCGCACTTCAGCGCAGGAAGGAGTCCACCGACCGGAAGCTCGCTCTGGGGAAAAAGATGGCTTCGATGGTGCGATCTGGTCAACTCCTCTTTATCGACGCAGGATCGACCAACCTGGCCGCTGCCCGTTCCCTTCCCGAAGGCATTGGAGCAACGGTGGCTACGCATGACCCGACCATCGCCTCTGTCCTTGCAGGCCGGACGGACCTGACGCTCATCACCATAGGAGGGCAGGTCAATCCGCTCATCGGCGCGGCGGTCGACGGGCAAGCCCTCCGCGTGATTCTTGGTATGCGCCCCGATCTTCTCTTTCTTGGACTGTGCGCGCTGGACGCAGACAACGGTATCGCAGCTTTCCATAATGAAGACGCGCAGATGAAACGCTCGCTCATAGAGCAGGCCGGCTCAGTCGCTATCGCAGTGTTGAATGAGAAGTTGTCTGCGGCAGCACCTTTCCACGTCGGCTCGGTCGATGCGATAGCGGATCTCGTAGTCGAAGCAGACGCGCCGAGGCCGCTTATTTCAACCTTCAAATCTCGAGGACTGCGAATCCATTGGGCAGGAGCTCACAGTGCGTGACCTCGTCGAGTGGAAAGGGACAACAATGGATGTCACCGAACAGGCGCAGGCCAGGATTGAATTGGAGAGAGCGTTTGAAGAGAGTAAGCGTCTGCGAGATCAACTGCACGACGAAAACGTAGTGCGCAGGGAGCAGATCGACCAAGCGTTCATGTTCGAAGAGATCGTCGTCACCTCGTCGGCGTTTCAGGGAGCGCTTTCTAGGCTAATGAAAGTTGCTCCCACCGATTCGAGCGTGCTTGTTAATGGAACTTCACACTCGGAATGCCAAATTCGCCCTCGAAAACGGCACAGAAGCGTCGAAATGAGTTCTGTCGGTGCCCAGCACACCGCGGAATAGCGTTTATGTAGCCGATCGAGCAGGAACTAACTCTTTCATCACGCTGGCGTGAAGAGTTTTTGGAGACACATGCAGAATTGCAGGTCTGGTTCTTACCTTCTTCTCACCGTTATCGCGGCCCTCGCGCTCATCTGTGCAGCATCTATCGCAGCGGCTCAGAACAATGACCGGCCCTGGATGAATCCCAGCCGTTCCCCGGAGGAGCGGGCCAACCTGGTTCTCAAACAGCTCACTCTCGAGGAAAAGCTCGCGCTACTACATGGGAATGGCATGGCCCACGCGCCGCAGTGGCAAATGCCACTGTCAAACCTTACCAATGGTGGTGCGGGATACGTGGAGGGTGTAAAACGTCTCGGAATCCCGCCTTTGGTTATCTCTGATGCGGGTTATGGAGTGAGAGACAGCGGTGCAAACGGTAGGTATGCGACGGCTATGCCATCGAGTCTGGGCGCGGCAGCGAGCTGGGATCTGGACTCAGCTTGCGAATTTGGAACCGTGATCGCCAAAGAGCTGCGGGCGCAAGGATTCAACATGACTCTGGGGGGAGGAGTCGATCTGGTCCGCGAACCCCGCAATGGGCGCGACTTTGAGTATGCAGGCGAAGATCCGCTTCTCGCCGGTGCTGTCGTCGGTAGCCTGATGAAGTGCGAGCAGGAACAGCATGTCGTCGGCGACATCAAGCACTACGTGATGAACGATCAGGAGACGGGACGTTTCTTTGTCAACTCGGTCATCTCAAAGCGATCGATGCAGGAGTCCGATCTGCTCGCCTTCCATATTGCCATTTCCATCGCGAATCCCGGCGCAGTGATGTGTTCCTACAACCGGATCAATGGTGACTTCGGTTGCGAGAACCCGTACACGCTGCACGATGTACTCAAGAAAGATTGGGGCTTCAAGGGATTTGTTATCTCCGACTGGGGAGGAACTCACAGCACAGAGAAGGCGTCTGCAGCAGGTCTCGATCAGGAACAACCGATGGCAGATTTCTTTGGTTCGAAGCTAAAAGAAGCGGTGGAAGCCGGAAGAGTGCCAATGTCAGAAATTGACGACCATGCGCGGAGAGTTCTCTACGCCGAATTTCTGTCTGGCATCGTCGACGACCCGCCTCAGAAGAGCGTCGTCGATGTGGAGAAGGGATTCGAAGTCGCGCAACGCGTGGAAGAAAAAAGCATCGTTCTACTGAAGAATAGTCCGACGGTACTTCCGATTGTGCCGTCGAAGGTTCACAGCATTGCGATCATTGGCGGCCACGCTGACGTCGGGATGATTTCCGGCGGAGGATCAGCGCAGGTGGATCCACCGGGCGGCAATGCCATCATGCCTCCGGGCAAAGGCGCAACGATCTGGCAGAAACCCGTTTGGTTCCCAACCTCTCCTTTGAAAGCGCTCCAGGCGAAACTGCCGAATACGAAGATTGACTTCGATCCCGGAACGGATACGAAGTCGGCAGCAAGTTTGGCCAAGAGCACCGATTTAGCGATTGTGTTTGTGTATCAGTGGCTGTCGGAGGACATGGATGTGCCGAGCCTTTCGCTTCCTGACAATCAGGATGCTTTGATCGAGCAGGTAGCGTCGGCGAATCCGCACACCATCGTCGTGTTGGAGACTGGAACTGCTGTGACCATGCCCTGGATCGACAAGGTGGCCGGCGTAGTCGAGGCTTGGTACGCCGGCAGCGCGGGACACAAGGCGTTGGCGGATGTACTTGTTGGGGATGTCAATCCATCCGGCAAACTTCCACTAACTTTCACCCGTAGCGAAGCGGATCTTCCGAACCCGAATCGTCCCGAGATTCCCCCTGCGAGCCAGGTTCACGCTGGAGATGTAGCGGACAACGGAGCTCCTTCTTCGAACGCTTCTGGTCACACAGGCTACGCTGTCCACTACGACGAAGGTGGCGCAGTTGGTTACAAGTGGTTCGAAGAGAAGCACAAGAAACCGCTGTTTGGCTTCGGCTTCGGTTTGTCTTACACGACCTACGCATACTCCGGCCTGAGTATCGATTCAGGTGCCAAGACGACGCGCTTCACTGTTAAAAACACTGGAAAGCGGCCTGGAACTGAGATCGCCGAGGTGTACGCACGGCTTCCGAATGGCACAGACGAAGCTTACAAGCGGCTGGTCGGATGGACCCGGGTCGCACTTGCACCCGGCGAATCGAAAGCAGTTTCTATTGCGATTGACGACCGGGTCCTGAAGATCTTCGACGAAGAAAAGAACGCCTGGAATATAACGCCGGGAGATTATCAAGTGCTGGTCGGTGGATCGTCTGACAACACGCCGCTGACTGGGACTCTCGTAATTCGCTGAATTCGTCTGATCGCTGTCTTGCTCTGAACGTGAACTAGATCCTAACCAAGATTCGCGGGAATGCGGCTCCGAGCCTGAACCGTGGACGTTGATTTCTCTACTTATTCCATTCGCGATTTTTCTCGCAGGGCTTGTCTTGAAGTACTACGACGAGCCCGTCCAGCTCCTGGCTGAGCCGCCGGTTCGCCGCGTCGAAAGTCCATCGGCATTTTGTGAAGGAGGCGAGCCGCAACGTCCAAAAGCTGGCATGGCAGGTGCGTGAGAACGGCATTTCGCTAACGAACGGTCGTCGGGGCTATGCCACTCGCGTTTCCAGTGCCCGACTCGTTCGAGATTGCTTTCGGTTACGGTTCGTACAGTTCGGGTACACAACCGTAATCGTGTGATGACCGGCACGGATGCTTTGCTGCGTTTGGTCTTCGGCGGGTTTGTGAATCCTTCCCAGACCGAGTCCCGCTCGCTCGCTGCCGACATAGACGTTGCAGTCGTCGGCATAGAGGCTGGCTGCGAAAACCGCCGGCAGTCCCCACGGCCCGTGGTGCATCGCCAACTCGCCCGCCTTGGCCATTGCTTTGCCGAATGCCTAGTTTGCCAAGCTCGGGCTTCCCCTCATGGTCGTGCGGTCTTAGCTTAATCCGCCGAACCGCCGTATGCGGACCCGCATGTACGGTGGTGTGTGGCAGGGGAGGCGGGGCGACCCGTCCCCCTATGCCGATTTTCAGATACTCCAGTTGTCAGAACGAGATGCGAGCATTCAGTTGGAACTGCCGCGGCCCGATCGTGGTTGTGGTGATACTAGATGAGCTTGTCGGCGCGCCATTGGCGAATGCCACGCCAGTGTTCGGAAGTCCGAAGCTCGGGTGGTTGAAGATGTTGTAACCGTCGATCCGGAACTGCAGCCCAATGCCCTCCCTGATGGAGAAGTTCTTGCCCAGCGACAAGTCGATTTCCGAAAGATCTGGCCCCACCAGTTGGTTGCGCCGTTCGTCGCCGAACGTGCTGGGAGCTGGTTGTGCGAAAGCCGCGATGTTATACCAGTTCTGAATAGTTGGGTGGCCGAGATGAGGGTTGCCAACAAGGTTGGGGTACTGCTGGGCCTCCGAGCCAGCATTGTCCGCATTGGCATTGGTGTTGGCATCCACTACAGTAAACGGCTGCCCACCATGGACCAACATCGTCGCTGATGTTTGCCACCCGCCCACAATTCCATCCAAGAATGGGTTGCTGTTAAGGAACCTCCTGCCCTTGCCGACCGGTATCTGGTAAACCAAGCTCCCCTTCAAAGCATTTCGCACATCGAAATTGGAGTTGCCGTAATTGGCATGATAATTGTACGAACTTTGGAAGGTCTGCGTACCACCGCGGCTTCCCCATCCGGCTGAATCCTGGTCATCCAAAAAGTGAGACCAGACGTAGTTCGCGTTGAAAGTCAGCCCGCCACTAAGGCGGCGATTAACCTGCACTTGCAGCGAATTGTAGTTGGAAGTGGTGGCGCCAACCTCTCCCTCAATCGTTCCAAACTGTGGATAAGGGGTGTTCGCGGCATTAAAGGCCCCAGTTGGCGTCATGGCCTGCGCCGCCAATGCGGCTGCTGGTATTTGGTTGATATCCGTCGGGAACGACAGATGGGCGCCGTGACTGGCCACATAGGCAATCTCGGCCTCCATGTTGGTTCCCAGCTGACGCTCTACGCTGGCCGTCCATTGATACATCCTGGCGACGGGCAGGTTGTATTGGTTGTACGACACATTCGTCCCGTTGTATGCCGTAGGCGACCGGTTCGTCACCACGTAGGTCAGAGGCTGACCGGTCTGGTTATTGATTCCGGTACCGTCTAGCTGGGTGATTGGAGTTGTTCCTACGCCATCGGACGCGCTACCCGTACTGTTGTTGCCTAAGCCTACCCCTTGACCGTAATCGTCCATGCTCCAGGTGAGGGCATAAATTCCGAAGCCTCCTCTGATCACCGTGGTGCCCACCGGAGTCCAGGCGAAGCCGAAGCGAGGCAGCAATACATTTTTCGGTTGCATCAACGTGGTTCGTGAGGTTTCGCCTGCAAACCACATTGCACCCAGGGCGCCGCCGGCGGCAGCATTCGGGATAGTAGGATCGAACGAGCCCAAATTGTTCTTAACCTCGCTCCAGCCGCTTTGGTATTCATAGCGCAAGCCGAGGTTCAAGGTTAGATTCGGGCGGAGTTTGTAATCGTCTTGAACAAAGATCTGTGGACTCTTCATCCGCATTCCGGACTCGGGCTGGTTCGTCGCACTCCACTGGTTTACATCGCCCAGCAAGAAGTCCGCGTAAGCGGATCCCCCAGTTCCCACCGTGTTGTTTTGCTGACTGTAAATTCCTGTGAAGGTGAAATTTCCCGACGTCAAATTTCCCCAAGGGGTATAGTTCGCCTGATAATCCAGCAGTTCGCCACCGAAATGCAGGATGTGCTTACCCCGGATCATGGTAACCACGTCGGAGGGTTGAAAAGTATTCTCGATGTAAATGGCGTTGGTACCCGGCTGCAATATGGCGGTGCAACAGATCGCTTGGTTTTCAGAAGCACCGTTGCCAGATAATTGCACGGTTTGGCTGACGTTGAACGCTGGGAAAACATCGCCCTTCGAATATTGCAAACCCAGCTTTGTTGGGTAGCCTTTCCCAGCGGTGTAGGGAATGAACCAGTTCCCTTGCTTGGTATAGCCGAACCGGGCTTCGTTCACCACATGGGAACTGATTGAATACACATCGGAAACCTGCGTATTGTACCTGTCCACGTCTCCAGAGAAGCAGTCAATCGGACAGATTTGGAAGTTGGTATTGGTGCCAGGATTGTCGCTTTGAGTAATGGAGAAGTTTATCCTGTTTTTCTCCGATTGTTGGTAGTCGATTCTTCCAAACCATTTGTGGAAGGGATTCAAATTTGGCGACGTGTAGGCGTAGTTATTGACTACCACGCCTGGGAACGCCGGATTGGGTGCCTGCCCCGGGGTGTTCGGCGCGGGATAGTACGCTTGAGCCGCGGCGGCCACCGCGTCAAATCTAGAAGTGGGGATTTGGTTTAATCCGCCGTTTTCGCTGGCGAAGGAGGTGCGCGAGCCGTTCACTATGGGAGTGGCGGGGTCGTAAATGGTGGGCATGCCCGCGAAGTTGCCTTGCCTCATGGCCAGCGTGGGGACGGTTGCAACGTTACTGGCACCGCCGCCGTTGAAATAAATTCTGTCGATATTGAAATAAAAGAACAACTTGTTCTTGACAATCGGTCCGCCGATCGCTCCGCCGTAGTTGTCGTAGCGCAGGAACGGCTTCGGCTGCGGAGTGCTTGAAAAGTTATAACTGTTGGCCTTTAGTTGGTCGCTTTGGAAATATTCATAGCCTGCGCCGTGCCAGCCGTTGCTGCCGCTTTTGGTGATCTGGTTGAAAACCGCTCCACCGATCCCGTATTGCGCCGAGAAGGTGGAGGTGCTGATTTGCAGCTCTTGCATGGTCTCAAAGGTAGCGATGTCAACGTTGGCGCTAATGGGCAAATTGGTGGAGGCGCCGTCTTGCAGGAAGTTGTCATAAAACGGCAGGTTGCCATTCACCGAGATAGCAATTCCGGGGTCGCCGGAGTTGCCAGAAGCCGTGGGCATGCTTCCACCGGTACCGGCGGCACCGGGGAGCAATTGCGCCAAGGGACCCCAGTTCTGACCATTCGAACCTACTTGCGGCAAGTTCACCATGGTCTGCGAGTCAAAGGTTGTGGATTGTTCGGCGCTCTCGGTCTTCAACAACGGGACGTCGGCCGTAACTTCAACCATCTCAGCTAGCTTACCAACCTTCAACACGCCATTCACTGTGATAGTCCCGACTTGCAGTGTGATCGGGCCGCGCACGAGTTTGCCGAAGCCCTCTTTTGTGAAACTGACCCTGTAGTTTCCCGGCAGAATTGAGGCGGTATCATAGAGACCGTCGCCGTTGGTGACAAGGTCTTTCACCGTACCCGTATCGAGGTTCAGCACTGTGACCGCGACTCCCGGCATCAGCGCCCCCGACGGATCGGTTACCGTGCCACGAATGTCGCCGGAATTTGTACTCTGCGAAAATGCTGCGCCAGCTACGAACACCAGAAGACAAACGGCGAGTGCCCTGCGAATGAAGCTCGTCATGGAGTTTCTCCCAAGATAGAAGTTGGTTCCCATCAGCACAGACGGGATCTCTCCCGCCGTCGCATCCAGTTCCTGCCAAAATCACCCCCATCAGAGGTGTTCATGGGAGGTGTCAGGAATATCGTTGTTTTACTGGATTTCCAGTGACCCATGTTGTCTTGACCAGCAGAATTGGCCCCACAGCACGAACTCCTGCTGAGTGGGAACCTAGGGAGCATGTGGGGTTCCACATTTACAACGATTACGTTAAACAATTAGTCCCGACATTTCAGAGTACGAAAACGAGTGGCCGACTAACAAAATGCTGGGACGATCCCAAAACGGCCAGAGCGGTTGCTTCTCCAACTTTTCATACATGCGGGCGAGAGGATACGAAATTCGAGAAGGGCAGCGGCCAAAAAGGCAGGCCGCTCCATGGGGATTGACTTTCAGCTGATTCAACATACATACTGACTGGTATGTCAAAAGCAGACGAGAGGAAGCGCGGGATGCGTGACCCACAGCGCACGCGAGAGCGCTTGTTGCAGGCGGCATCCCGCGAGATCTACAGATCGGGTTTCCAGAGTGCCAGCCTGGACACCATCCTGGACGTAGCCGGGGTCACCAAGGGTGCACTGTACTATCACTTCGACAGCAAGGAAGCCTTGGGCCACGCCGTCGTCGACGAGGTCATCGCCGCCGACGTTCGCGGCAAGTGGGTGCGGCCTCTACAGAGCGGCAAGGACCCTATCGACGCTTTAATCGGCGCTGTTCAAGGTATACCCGTTCGGCCAGCGGATGTACGCGGCGGCTGCCAACTGAACAATCTGGCGCAGGAAATGTCTCCTCTTGACGCGGGATTCCGGAAGCGGCTGGCGATAATCTTCTATGCCTGGCGGGAGGCTGTTGCCTCCGTTTTGCGCGAGGGCCAGACCCACGGCAGCGTTCGCCGCGACGTGGAACCCGCTGACGCCGCCGGCTTACTGATCGCGATGGTCGAAGGCTATGCGTCGCTGGCAAAGAATGCTCAGGATCCGAAAGTGATGAAAGCGGGGATCAGAAACATCGTGGACTGGCTGCGGTCCTTGCGCGCGCCGGGCAACCGCAAGCGAGGTTGATCGCATCGGTACCTAAGGAGCAGTTTGAGCTGTTACATACCAACCGGTTCGTGTGTTCGGACAGTCAGCATCGCGATCAGGCGAAGCGCACAAATTAAAGGCGGTTCCGCTCCTCCGGTCATCTAGAAGCAGTGCACTCGTTCACTTCGGGTAGGAGAAGGTCGAAAAAAGAGAGCAAGGGTTCCATCATGGGTGCCCGCGAAATTGAGGATCAGAAGGTCATTGCACGTGAGACGTTTGTTCAACAAGCTGCTCGCGCTGATTCGGACGTTTCGGCTAGACCAGTGCGGGGAGCTACGATTTGCTCCATCAAGAATCGACGGGATTACACTCTTGAATCGACCGTGGACGAGTTCCGCGGAGCTGCAGGTAGAGCAGTGCTTCCGATGGTCCGAGTTGATGCTGCAAACCTCATGCGCGTCTTGCGGCAGTTGGAGGATATAGCAAAACGACCGGCGCCACGAATCGCGTTCAAGGCAAAGGGTAGCATTCTGCTCCTGGATTTAGCCGACATCTTGGCAGTGCAAGCCGAAGGTAATTACGTTTCGTTGCAACACCGACCTAATCCCTACTTGGTGCACGAGTCCCTCTCGTCCATGGCGGACAGGCTCAAACCCTACGGTTTCATCCGCATCCACCGCTCGGTCGTCGTGAATATTTCGGCCGTGGAGGAGATCCAACCTTTGCCGACGGGAGAATACAGGCTGCGAGTAAAAGGTGGGAAGGAATACTTGGTAACGCGTACATACAAACACAACCTCAGAGACCTGGCTGAACTGTGGGTAGGCTCAGCATAGCTTGGCGGCTAACAGGCAGCGAGAGGTTTTACCTCGTCATTCCGTCGTAGCATTCCCGAATCGCGGGCGATCTTTCGCTGCGTCGCATTGCTGCCGTCGAGGGGCAAGCGGGGTCGTAGCCGGTGCCGGTAGGAATCGCCATCACACCCGCACCAGCTTCTCCAGCAAGTCTGCGGCCGGTCTTCCA
>DATNLE010000067.1:0-1117 GCA_035603035.1 Candidatus Acidiferrales bacterium
ACGGAACGGCCGCGAGTACTTAGCGCGAACCTTGAAGAATGCGTCGCTGACCACGTGAGGGATAACGGTCGGCTGCTGTCCGAGTTCAATTGCCGCGGAGATGCCCTGGGCGGCCTGCGACGTTACAGCCACGACCTTCACGCGCGATTCACCGAGGATGCGACTCCACCCCCAACGCATCACAGGGCTCAGAAATCGACACGGCACTCGGCCGTCGGTCCAGTAGGGCCACGAAGTGTTAAATATCAGTGTGTTGCGGCGCCGCAAAAACGAATACAACAAGAAGCGGCAATCCCAAGGCGGAACACATAGAATTACGGTGTGATTTTGTATTTTCCAGCACCTTATGCGAAATAACAGGTTGTCCCAGCTCTGATGCGCCGCCGCCCACACTCCCTTCCGTTCTCGAATTAGAGAGTGTGCAAACTTCCAAACCACCGAGGCCCCGGCAAATTGCAGCGAACTAAGCGCGCCTCGCTGTTGCAAGGCGCTCAGCGCCTCGAAGTACTTGCGACCGTCCGTCTCGTGGATTACGACAACATGTGGGCCGCGGACCGACCGACCTGGCACAGCAGCATCCCGCTTAGGCGTGACCGCGGCAATCGATTCGCGGACCGGTCGGACCTTGCCGGCAGCGAGTGAATTCTGCTTTTGCTCGGGTATCCTTCTCATCGTGATTCGCCGCCAAAAGGCACAGCAAATTTCTCAGGACGCCATTCTGTCTAATCTTTCCTTGACGGTTTCGGCCTTCACGGTCTCCGGCCGCTCGACTTTGCCTGCATGGCGTCCCGAAGCTCGCTCGCCCAAAACTTGGCGATATACTTCCAACAGCTCCCGTCCCATACGGGTCACGGTGTGTTGTTCGAGTCCTGCCTTCGCAGCCTGCCTCCACTGCTCCACCGTTTCTGGTTCAGATAGAAGCTTTACGAGCGCTGCGGTCAAACAATTCACATCGTTCGCGGGTATGAGCATGCCGGCCTTCCCATGATCGAGCGCTTCACCTATTCCGTCGACGTCGGTGCCTATAATCGCTGCACCAAGTTCCCTTGCTTCGTGAAGAACCAGAGGGCAAGAGTCGCGACGCGACGCCAGAACAAAAATTCGCGCATTCTGAATG
>DATNLE010000278.1:0-3010 GCA_035603035.1 Candidatus Acidiferrales bacterium
AAGGCGTTCGAAACCTTGGTGCACCCCAGAAGGCTTCCGGTACCAAGTGGTGCTGTTATGTCTCCCGGCACAAAAGCGGCCCACAAAACCTAGCAGTCAAATACTCCAAGTTGTTTAATCTAAATAACTTGGAGTTGGTGAGAGCTCGTAGCTCAGTTGGTAGAGCATCGCCCTTTTAAGGCGTTGGTCCTGGGTTCGAGCCCCAGCGAGCTCACCAAAGCTTTGATAATTAAGTACTTAAGCGGGTTGCAGCAAGTTTGGGGGGAGACCGGGGGTGGATTTCGAAAATCCCCATTGAGTCTCCCTTCTCGAACTACCTGAACGGGAGCGCCGAGCGCTCCCGTTTTTATCCTAGCTGCGCGGAAAACCCCGCCGTTCAGGGCTGAACGTGTCCCACATTTTTCGCTGGACACAGGGAGTATTGATCTTCTAAGCTGCCCGTGTGACGGTCTGCGGTCAGGAATTTAGCCCAGATATTCTCGAACGCATTCAGCAGACCCTGGATGAAGAGCCCGCTGTTGCCCGAGGGGTTCTGTCGCGGATGGTCTGCGGATGGCTGAATTGGCACACAGCTTTGGGCCAGCCCAAGGAAGTCAGTTGTCGAGTGGCGCTGCTGAAGTTGCATCGCCGCGGCCTGCTGCGACTTCCGGAGATCGATCAGCGCTCGATTCCTCGGCCCCAGCGGGTTCTAACCGAACCGGCGAGACTGGAGCCGGCGTCGGTCGAGTCCTCCCTGGAGGCCTTGCAGCCGGTCAGTTTGCTGCGCATTGACAGTGCCGACAGTCCCCACTCGCGCATCTGGAACGAGTTGATGAACCAGGAACACTACTTGGGCGCAGGGCCACTGTGCGGAGCGCAGATCCGTTATCTGCTTTGCAGCGGCGCGGGAGGATGGCTGGGCGGGCTGGCCTTCAGCGCCTCGGCTTGGCGTGTGGAGGCACGTGACCGCTGGATTGGCTGGAACGAACAAGCGCGCCGCGAACATTTGCAGGAAGTGATTGCCAACAGCCGTTTCTTGATTCGCCCCTGCGTGCGCGTGCCTAATCTGGCTTCGCATGCCTTGGGTTTGGCGTTGCGGCGGGTGACCAGCGATTGGCGCGAGCGTTACGGCTATGAGCCCCTGTTGGTGGAAACATTTGTCGATGCGGAGCGCTTTACCGGGACCTGCTATCAGGCCGCTAACTGGGAGTTAGTCGGCGTGACACAAGGTCGCGGCCGTCAGGACGCGAAACACCAGGGCGCACAGCCGGTCAAGAAAGTCTGGGTGTATCCTTTACATCCGCAGGCGCGCGAGCGGTTGCGGGGAGGTGCGCCTGCACCCACCACGCCTGCTCCAGCGGATTGGGCCGAGCAGGAATTTGGTGGTGTGGTGTTGGGAGATGAGCGGCTTGAACGCCGGCTCTTGACCTTGGCGCGTGATTTTTATGCCCGTCCGCAGGCCAGCATGCCCGAGGCTTGTCAGAGCCGGAGCAAGACCAAAGCAGCTTACCGTTTTTTTGATCACCCCGAGACGCAAATGGAAGTTCTGCTCAAATCGCATTCTGAAGCAACCCAGCAGCGTATCGCTGCGGAAAAGGTAGTGCTGGCGGTGCAGGACACCACCAGCCTGAACTACAGCACCCATCCGGCCACGGAGAACCTGGGGCCGATTGGATCGCAACAGGAAGGGATCATCGGTATGCTGGTGCATTCGACGATGACCTTCAGTCTGGAAGGCACGCCGCTGGGCTTGCTCGATGTGCAGTGCTGGTCGCGAGACGCCGCTGCCTTCGGCCAAAAGCACGAACGCAAGCAGCGTCCCATCGAAGAAAAGGAGAGCTCGAAATGGCTGACGAGTTTCCGGCGCGTGGCCGAGATACAGCGGCATAGCCCGGGTACGCGACTGGTCAGCGTTGGGGACCGAGAGTCGGACATCTATGAACTGTTCCATGAGGCCTTGAGGGATGCGCAGGGTCCGTGGCTGTTGATTCGAGCCGTGCAAGACCGGCGGCTGGCCGAAGGCCAAAAACAACTGGTGAGTTGGGTGCAACAGCAACCGGTGGCCGGCATTCAGGAGATTCAGGTTCCGCGACACCGCACGCGACCGGCGCGGATGGCGCGCTTGGAGGTGCGTTTTGCACGGGTCAGCTTGCAACCGCCGAAGATCAAGCAATCACTGGGTGCGCTGACACTATGGGCGGTGCTGGCCCAAGAAGTGGAAGCCCCGTCGGGGATTGAGCCCCTGCGCTGGATGCTACTGACCACCTGCCCGGTGGACAGCTTCGAGGCCGCTTGCGAGAAGCTGCGCTGGTATACCTTGCGCTGGGGAATTGAAGTTTTTCATCGTACCTTGAAAAGTGGTTGCGGGATCGAGCAACGGCAACTGGGTGCAGTCGATCGCATCGAAGCCTGCCTGGCGATTGATCTGGTGGTGGCCTGGCGCATATTCCACTTAGCCAAGCTGGGCCGAGAAACCCCCGATGTGCCGTGCACGGTCTACTTCGAGGATGCGCAATGGAAAGCGTTGGTCGCCTACATCACCCGCAACCCCGTGCCTCCGGCTCAACCACCCGCACTGCGAGAAGCAATGCGGATGGTCGCTACGATCGGCGGTTTTCTCGGACGAAAAGGCGACGGCGAGCCGGGAACGAAAACCTTGTGGCTCGGCTTGCAGTACCTCGACGCCATGACCGCTATGTGGAAAATACTCGAGCATCCACCGCCCCCTGTGTCCAGCTGAGGATATGGGTAACGTTCAGTCCTTTAGGAAGGGGAGGATGTCAATTGAGTCCATATCCGGTCTTCCCTCCGGTCGTTGGGTATAGTCCTCACTTGATTGGTCTCCATTACACCAAAAAAGATCTCCATTGAATTCGAGATCAGCGAGTACCCGCCGGGGGCATGGAGGCGAGTCACCGCAAGTGCGGAACTCCCATTGCCAAGCGTCGCGTATACGGGGGAATCTTTGAGGTGTAAGTACTTGCGCTGGGGATGGATAAGCCGTCTACGGAAGAGATTGGAAGAACTCGGC
>DATNLE010000280.1:0-20976 GCA_035603035.1 Candidatus Acidiferrales bacterium
GCACTTTCAGTCGACCGACGAGGCGCCGCAGATGGACGCCTCCGAACTCTCATTCCAGACGATGTTTGCCGGACAGGTGGGATTGTCGATCGCCAACCTCAGGCTGCGCGAAGCGTTCTGCACACAGTCGGTTCGCGATGCCTTGACCGGGCTTTCTTACCGGTGCTAATTGAAGAGTCGTGAGACCGAGCGTGGGGCAATCGATGGGAATCCTGATGCTCGATCTGGACCATTTCAAGAAGTTTAATTTTAATTTTAATGACCCCTGCGGCCACGATGCGGGTGACGCGGTACTGCGCGAAGCGGCGGCGTTCCTGCCGAAGAATGTCCGGGCCCAGGATTTTTGTTTGTGGCTTTGGAGGCGAAGAGTTTGTCGTGATCCCGCCCACCGCGGTCTAGAGGGATCCTGGACTCGAGCCAAACGGTTGCAGTCGAAAAAATGCGGGAATTGACCATCATGCATCAGGGCAAGTCTCTGGGCATGGTCACATGTTCCGTAAGAGTGGCGGGCTGCCCGGAACATGGAATGTCGCCAAAGGAGTTGATGGCAGCGGCCGGTGCTGCGTTGTATGGGGCCAAGCGAGGACTGCGTCATCCTGGCGGTCCACGAACATGGGTCGATGAGCTGGCGATCCCTGGTCAGCGATAACGGATTCAGCAAAATCCGCCGCCAGCTGGAGTTAGTACGAACCGCGATTCGGAAAGAAGACAGGAATGCGCCGGTGGCAGCCCTGTCTAGAGACAACTGGGATTTACTTTTTTCTTTCGTCGCGCTCGACTACGCCATCCTTAATATTGACGATACGGTGAGCGTACTCGGCAATGTCATGCTCGTGGGTGACCAGCACGATCGTATTTCCTTCACTGTGCAGGCGATCGAACAACGCCATGATTTCGTTTCCGGTTTGAGAATCCAGGTTTCCGGTGGGTTCGTCCGCCAGAATGATGGAAGGCTTATTGACCAGGGCGCGGGCGACGGCCACGCGCTGCCGCTGTCCGCCGGAAAGTTCGTTCGGCTTGTGCGTCATGCGGGATCCCATGCCGACGGCGGTTAATGAAGCCTTAGCGCGTTCGATGCGCTCGTCGGTGGGAACGCCGGCGTAAATCAAAGGGAGCTCCACGTTGTGCAGGGCGGTGGCGCGAGCCAGCAGGTTGAAGGTCTGAAATACGAAGCCGATTTCCTTATTGCGGATGCGAGCCAGCTCATCGTCGTCGAGTTCGCTCACCAGCTGGCTGTTGAGCCAGTATTCGCCTTTAGTGGGCGTGTCCAGGCACCCAATCAGGTTCATCAGGGTTGACTTGCCGGAACCGGAGGGTCCCATGATGGCGACGTATTCTCCGCGCTCAATGCGCAAGTTAACCCCGCGCAGGGCATGGACCTGCTGCTCCGAGCCCATGTCGTAGGTCTTCCATAGATCGACTGCCGCGATCATGCAGGATTGCGGCGACGCTGCGACGGCGGTTGAGGGCATGCTGATTACTTCGGCGGTAGCCATGTTTTTCTCCTGCTCCCGTGCCACTGAGTTCTCCGTAGATGATCGAATTCGATTCCCTGGGCTCCGTCCACTGTCGGGCCTATGAAATTTGTCATGTCAAACTGCCGTTTAAAACTTGTTTTGTTTCGCCGGCCTCCCCGTTGGACGGATGAATCGGTGGAATGTCATGACGATTCTTCTTCCTTCTTGGGAACGGAGTTATCGATTTTGACGCTACTCCCAGAACGGAGCGTGCGCAAAATCTTGTAACTTCCGGTGATGACCTCGTCACCTTCCTGCAAGCCGTTCAATACCTCGACGTCACTGGTGCCTGTGATGCCGGTACTGATGGGTACGAACACGGCCTTTTTGTTGCGAATGACGAAGACGCCCTGCAAGTCCTGCTGCTGATCCTTCTTCGATGCCTCTTTCGGCGTGGGTCCAGCCGCATGCACTGACCCGGGGGCTGATTTCTCCTGCTCCAACTGCGCCTTGCTGCGGAGCGAGAGCGCTTGAATGGGGATCGAAAGCACGCTGCTGCGGGCCGCCGTCGTGATCTTGGCCGTGGTCGAGAGGCCGGGACGGAGATCCTGCGGGGGATCGGTGACCGTCACTACAACTTTGAAATCTTTGGCTTCTTCGCTGGCCGTGGCCTGCTGCGAAGTGGCTACGCCGGTGGAGCGGACGATGGCATTGTCTCCAATCTCGGACACCGTGCCGTGAAAAATTTTCTTCGGGATGGCGTCGATGGTGACTTCGGCAGGTTGACCCAGGTGTACGTTTACGATGTCAGTCTCATCCACCTTCACTTCGGCAGTGATTACCGACATGTCGGCGAGCGTCATGAGCGTGCTGCCGAGCGCATTCTGAATGCCGATGACCACCGACTCACCTTCACGAACTGGTAGGTTGGTTATGACCCCGTCGTAGGGAGCTGAATAAGTGGTTTTCTGCAGCACGTCAGCGACGCGAGTAAGGTTGGCCCGCGCCTGGGCAACATGGCGATCCGCGGAATCTTTCTGAGCTCTTGCCTGGGCGACGCGGGCCCTAGCTTGTACCAGCCCAGAGTCTGCTGTGGCCCAGGCATTCCTGCGGCTGTCGAAATCAGATTTTGAGATCAGACCATCTTTGAACAGATCTTGGGCTCGAGCCCAGTCCAGCTTATTGCGGTCGTAGTCGGCTTGGGCGCGCTGCAGGTCGGCGTCGGAAGTGTTGAGCGCGGCTGAGGAGGCGATCGCATCCGTTTCCGCAGCCTGCACTGACGCCTGGCCAGCGCTCACGTCCGCCGTGGACTGCACGTTTTCCAGTTGCGCCAGCAATTGACCCTTCTTTACGCGAACCCCTTCCTTAACGTACAGGTGGGTGATCTTTCCGTACGCATTGGCGCCGATGTTGACGTAGGTCTTCGGCTTAATTTCTCCCGAAGCGCTCACCACCGAGGACAAGTCCTGACGCTCGACCTTTCCAGTCTGCACTGTGACTACGTTCTTGCCGCTCTGATGCACCGTGATCCCGACAATGATGGCTAACAGCACCACCACGGCGGCGCCAATCGCGATTTTTTTCCAAGGTTTCATTGTCTCCGTCGCTGTCCGGGCATTTGACATCTCTCAACCCAGCGGCCTTTTCGATCCCATGCAGCCCGGTCCACCGGTCTGACGGACACGTCTTCTAGTACGATCCTGCTGATAGGAAAGTTCCATTGAGAGACGCCTTACTGAGACCTGCCTGGGAACAAGGGCCGAGGGTAACGGTCCCGGGACTGCAATTATAGCCTGAAGCGCCGAGGTGAAGGCGGGGTCTGCAGTATAGGGCAGTATAGGGCAGCGCCCCAAAGCAATTGTCGAACGAGTGGTTTTCTCGCATCACGTGGTTTTCTCGCATCACGAGGATAATGTGGTTGACCTTGGTCAGATTGCCGTCGGCAAATGCCAAGCTGGCTGGGAGCAAAGACACACTGCTATGGACACTAGAAGACTTGTACCAGGGGATATTTTTGCTACCAGCGGCCTCCCAGATGGATGTGGATAGAACAAGTCGGCAGAATTGATGCCGTATTCGCGGTAGCTCGGAGATGAACAGTTCGTGAAAAGTTTATGCCAGCGGTTCCCTAGACTTTCAGGCAGCCTTGCGTTCGATCCGGAATGAGTTCCTTCAAGATCGCAGGTGGTTGACTTACGATTTTCACCAGTTGATTCCTCGAGATCTCTGGCAAACAAGCGCGCCCCTGAGTCCTTCGGGCAACCCCGGAGGACTACCCCCGCATCCAGCAAGTGATTGGGCCGGCTGCTCAATCCGCTGTTTTAATGTGACATAACCTTGCTTTCGCTCAATTGAGAGCCTAAAATGGGAACGCAAACCGTCGTAGGAGTCCCTCTCATGGTTCGGGTTGGATCACGTTACCTCTCATCTCTGTTCGTGTTAGCGGTCGCCGCTGCCCTCGCAATTCCGACCCACGCGCAAAGTGACAAACCGGATGCTTCGAGCCAGCCGTCTTCCACTGCGCCGACATCCAGCGCTACGGTGACCAGTTCTCAGGCGCAACCCACGGATCAGGTCGATCCCCTCAAACGCAAGCAGACTGAGAAGCAAAAGAAAGCCCAGAAAAGGTCGCTGAACATCGAGCTCAGCAAAACCTACAAGAAATGGCTGAATGAGGACGTAGTCTGGATCATCAGCGACGAAGAACGAGCGGCCTTCAAACAACTTTCCAACGACGAAGAGCGCGACAACTTTATTGAAGCTTTCTGGCAGCGCCGCGACCCCACTCCAGACACCGAAGAGAACGAATACAAGGAAGAGCACTACCGGCGCATCGCCTATGCCAACGAGCATTTTGCCGCTGGCATCCCTGGCTGGAAGAGCGACCGCGGCCGCATGTACATTATGTATGGTCCGGCCGACGAAGTAGATTCGCATCCCTCCGGCGGATCGTACGAGCGCCCCATGGAAGAAGGCGGCGGCGAGACTTCTACCTTTCCCTTTGAAGATTGGCGCTACCGTTATCTGGAAGGCATCGGCCAAGAAGTGATTATCGAGTTCGTGGATACTTGTATGTGCGGCGACTACCACATGACCATCGACCGCTCCGAAAAAGATGCCCTCAAGTACACCCCCAATGCGGGGTTGACCATGTATGAGTCGATGGGCATGTCCAGCAAGGCGGACCGCTTTAGCGGTGGAGGGCTGGAGCAACTCGGGGCAGGCCCGATGAGTTCGCAACAGCAGACCAAGCAATTTGACCGCCTCGAGCAGTTTGCAAAGCTGCAAGCGCCGCCGCCGGTCAAATTTAAGGATCTGGAAGAAATCGTTAACACCAAACTGATCACTAACTTAATGCCTTTCGATGTCCGCTCCGATTTTGTGAAAGTGACCGGGGACACCGTGCTGGTGCCAATCACGATCCAGATGAAGTACCGTGACATCACTTTTGCCAACAAGGATGGGGTGCAGCGCGGCACAGTAAACATTTTTGGCCGCGTGACTACGCTGACCGGGCGGGTGGTGCAGACCTTTGAAGACACAGCCCAGGTCGACGTTCCGGCGGAGTTGCTGCCGCGTACTGCGGAAAATTCCTCGGTATATTGGAAGGCACTTCCTCTGCGTCCGGGACGTTATAAAGTTGAGATTGCGGTCAAGGATGTGAACGGCGACCGCAAGGGCTTATGGAGCCGCGGTATTGTCGTTCCCGAGTACTCCGACGACAAGCTGTCGACGTCCACGCTGATTGTGGCCGATCAGATGGAGTCCGTGCCTACCAAGGATGTGAGCACCGGCAGTTTCGTGATTGGCGTGACCAAGGTTCGTCCCAGAGTGGCTCCGGCGAATGGCAAGCCTGCACTCTTCAAGCGCAGTCTCGACCAGAAGGTAAATTTCTGGATGCAGGTCTATAATCTCGGGGTTGACGAGAAGACGCATAAACCTTCGGCCACCTTTGAGTTTGACATCGTAAATGTAGCGACCAACAAACCGGTAGTTCAGAAAACGGAATCGACCGAACAGATGGGCAACGTAGGCGAGCAGGTAACGCTGCAGAAATCGATTGCATCAGCGAATCTGCAGCCGGGTATCTATCGGATCGAAATCAAAGTGAACGACAACATCTCCAAGCAGACTGTTGATCCTTCAGCGACGTTTGCTGTTGAGTAACGGAATGCTTGATTCCCCGGGGGTGGGAGTGAAGCTTCGCCAGCTCGGAACTTGGGCGGTGATCGTCGCATTGTCGCTTCCTGTGTGGGCGGCGGAGCGGCCGGGAGCGATCTCGGGATATGTGCGCGACGCCTCCGGCATACCGCAGATGGGCGCGATAGTGGAGATTGTCGGAACCGCGGCGCGCACGCTGACCGTGTTTACCGACGGGGCCGGATTCTATTCGGCCACCGACTTGCTTCCGGGGCTTTACTCGGTTAAGGTTTCAGCCCCATCGTTCTTGCCGGCATGGCACGACAAAGTAGGATTGCATCCTGGCGCCAGCACTCACCTGAATATCACTTTGAATACTCTGCTGAATGCTGTGCGGGTGGGAGCGCTGCGTGGTGACAGCGATGATGACGATTGGAAGTGGACTTTGCGTTCGGTGGCGAATCGTCCCGTTCTGCGCGTGTTAGACGACCCAACCGCTGGCAATCCAGCATCAGGCGATGGGAAGCAGGGGAACGAGTTAAAGGGAAGCCTTTCCTTCCTGGCTGGGACCGCCACCGACGGGTACGGCAGTGGGTCGGACATGAGCACCGGCTTTTCGCTCGAGCGCCACATTTTTTCCGAGGACCGAGTGGGGCTACGGGGCCATATCGGATATGGAGACGGTCTTCCCGCTGCGGTTTTACGCGCTATGTACTCGCACCGGCTGCCCGATGGTTCGGGTCCGTCCATGGCGGTCGCAGTCCGACGATTCGCGCCCTCGGATCCTAATCTGCACAATGCGTCACTGCAGTCGATGGCGCTTTCTGGCGGGGATGATTTCGTGATTGGCGATGCGCTCGAGTTAAGGGTCGGCAGCGAACTGCAGACCATTCAGTTCCTCGGGCGCGTGACTGCGTTTCGGCCGTATGGCTCGGTTAACCTTCACCTCTCTCCGAACACGGTCGTCGGTTACAGCTACGCGACCGCATTGCCCAACCGTCGGGACGACGGTTTCGAATCGGCGTCGGCCGCGGATTCCGGCGGTGCTGAACCTCGCATCAGTCTGGCTAACTTCTCGACGAAGCTTGAACGCGCACACCATCAGGAATTGAATGTCTCGCGGCGGCTGGGCAAAAACAACATGCAAGTCGCGGTGTTCACTGATCGCGTGGACAATACGGCGCTGCTGGGTACGGGCGAGGTGACGGCTGCTGGTGGCGACCTGCTGCCCGATGTCTACTCAGGCACCTTCACCTATGCTGGCGACACCCTGGCTACGCACGGGCTTCGAGTCGTGCTTGAGCGCAAGCTTTATTCAGATCTCACCGCAACCCTCGACTTCGCTTACGGCGGCGTTCTCGACTTGGCCAAGCCTGACGTCGCGATTCAGGATGCGGCTCAGTGGATCAAGACCCAGCGGCGCGAAGCCGTAGCGGCCAGGCTCAGTGGTACCGTAAACTGCACGCACACCCATTGGATCGCATCCTACCGCTTTGTCACCGGTTCGGCACTAACGCCGGTGGATATGTTCAACGCGTCCCCGGGACAGAGCGATCCATTTCTGAACCTGTCTATTCGACAACCCCTTCCGACACTTGGTTTCCTCCCAGCGCACATGGAAGCGCTGCTTGACTTGCGCAACCTGCTCGCGCAAGGCTATGTGCCTGTGATGGGTCAAGACGGCCAGACCGTGTATCTCGTCCAGTCAGCCCGTTCCATTCGCGGCGGCGTAACCATCAACTTCTAAATATGTTCGCCGGCACTCGCCGTGGGATGTTCCGTTGGTTCCTCAGTCGTCGCCACTCCCTAAGTCATAGCCTGATTAAGCTCCGGCAGATCATCCGTAAGTCGCTTAGGATCAGTGAAATCGATGCGATCCATCGTGCATTCGCTGGGCCCGACGCTCTCCTGAATTCCAATTTCCGTAGACTGCAATAAGACTTTCCCACATTTGGTATTCCGCCATCGGTTAATAAACCATAAGTAATTGAAAACAACGTCTTTACATTGTAAAGGGGTTGGCCAGAAACTTGCCTCCATCCGAACATTCAATCTTGCTCGGGGAGCTAGAGGAAACTTCTTTGGTTTCGATTCGGAATCTTGAGGGAGGGTTTTCCATGCGACAAATAGGAGCTTCACTGATTTGCATTTGGTTCCTGGCGATTGCCGGATACGGCCAAACTTTCCGCGGTGAAATCAACGGAACGATTACCGATCAATCGGGGGCGTTTGTAGCCAGCGCCACGGTGAAAGCCACCAACGTTGCCACCGATGTGGCGATCACCACAGTCACTACCAGCGACGGCCAGTTTGCTTTCCAGGATATGCCCCTGGGAACATACAAGATCTCGGTGACAGCCTCCGGCTTTCGGTCGGCGACTTTCGACAATGTCTCGGTTACAGCAGGAAGTGTTTATACCCTTCCGGTCAAGCTCGCCGTCGGATCGACGGCAACCGCTGTGGAAGTTTCGGCGGCGGCGCTGACCCTGGACACGACGACAACAACCCAGAGTGACACCCTCACGGACGCAGCGGTTCAGGAAATTCCACTGAATGGACGTGATTTTTCTCAGCTCATAGCGGTCTCACCCGGCTATGGTGGCTACTCGGTGGGCGGTTTCGGCTCGCTAAACGGGACCCGCGCGAACCAGATGAACTGGCAGGTCGACGGCACCGATAACAACGACTTCTGGCATAACATTCCGGCCATCAATCAAGGCGGCGTCTCGGGAATTGCCGGCACGGTGATGCCGATCGACGCCATCGACGAATTCTCTGCTCAGACCCAGTCGAATGCCGAGACTGGGCGCAACGCCGGCGGAACGGTTAATCTGACCATCAAGAGCGGTACCAACCAGTTTCACGGTAGCGGTTACTACTACAACCGCAATGAATTTTACGCGGCGTCGTCGCCGTTCTTCGTCGCGACACCTGACTTTCCCAGGCCGCCAGAGCTGCGAAATCAAAATGTCGGCGGCACTGTCGGCGGACCCATCATTAAAGACAAAACGTTTTTCTTTCTTGGTTTCGAGAGACAGAACTACATTTTTGGCCTGACCGGCTTGTCTACAGAACCTTCGAACGCGTGGGTCGCCAAAGCTAATGCGCTACTCACCGCCGGTGGCGTTACTCCGAGTCCCCTTTCCCAAACGCTCTTAGCGGCGCTTTACCCGAGTTCGATCCAAAACTTGCCAGCGACCACGGGCAACTACTTCGCCACTGTGCCGGGTACGGGATACAGTTACAACGAGGTAGGGAAGTTCGACCATAACTTCAACGACCGGAATCACCTTTCCGTGCACGCTTTCTACGGTCAGGGGAGCCAGACCCAGCCGCCGGGCGCCAGTTTGGCCCTCGCAACGGCCAGCTCAAACCTGGGCTACTACTTCGAAGTCGCTCCCATCCGCATCGAGAACTACTCCGCGGTTTTTAATAGCGTTGTGACTTCCAAGGTATCCAATCAAGTATTGTTTGGTGTCAGCTACTTTAACCAGATCTTTCACGACTCCAACAATAGCTTCGATGAGAAGTCGCTTGGCTTGTTCACCAGCCCCGACGCCTTAATCGCCGGAAAGCCAATTCCGGGTGCTCCGAATCTGCAGATTTCCGGATTCGATCAAGTAGGCATCACGCCGCCAGAAGGCCGCAATGACATCACCGGCCACTTAACCGACATCGTCTCTTACGTGACGGGCAAGCACCAGTTTCGCTTCGGCGGTGAGGTTCGTCAGGGTCGAGTGGATGAATTTTACTTCCGTCGTTCTCTGGGAAGCTTTAGTTTCAACGGCTCCTATCCCGGGACTCCCTGGTCCGGATCCTGCTTGGCCTCGGATCCCACTTGTGCTCTCGCCGATTTTCTTGCGGGCGATGTATCATCCTCCGATATCGCAATTGGAGACGCGGAACGTAAAGTGAGGGTGAATGCGTTTGATTTCTTCGGCCAGGACGACTGGCAGGTAACCCGCAGGTTAAACATCAATCTCGGCATGCGTTACGAGTACATTGGACCGCTTCATAGCCTCAATAAAGACCTGGCGGTTTTTATCCCCACCCAAGGATTGAAGATTCAGGGTAATGGTATCGATTCCATTTTCCCTCAAGACAAGAATAACGTTGCGCCACGGTTCGGATTCGCTTACCAGCCGACGGAGGCAGCCGATCTGGTGGTGCGTGGCGGAATTGGCGTGTTCTACGACCAGATCAATATGAACCCTTTCCTCGATTTCCGTCCGCCAATCAGCGCGGCGGATGGTCTCCAGGATAATCCCATCGGTCCATCCGCAGTCGACAATTACGGGGCCAATCGGCTGAACCAAACGTCATACAACTGGGACGCGATTCAAGCGGGCGGAAATTCCATCTTCCCCGGACGGACCACTTGCCCAACCCTCAGCGGCTGCGGCACGACTACCTACAACGTCTACTCTGTCGGCCAGAACTTCCGCACCCCGTATTTCTTTAACTACAATTTGCAGGTGGAGAAAGGGATCGACAACGGCGCTGCAGTATTGCAGATAGGCTACGTGGGAAGCGCCGGACACAAGCTTTCGGTGATGGACAATATATCGAGCGCGGCGCTGAGCGCGCAATACCCCAATGCCGCTACGATACTGCAGCTCAACAGCGTGGGTAACTCAAACTATAACTCTCTGCAGTCGACAGTCAGAATCCGGGCCTGGCATGGATTGTCGTCGCAAGTTTCCTATACTTGGGCGCACGAACTAGACACAATGACCGAATATCGCGGATCCATCCAGTTCGATTACACCAATCCCAGGCTGGATTATGGCAGCGGCGACTTTGACACCCGCCAGAACTTGACTGCTTTCTTCGCCTATGACGTGCCAGGATCGTCGCATGGCCCTAAGATTCTCACGCATGGCTGGCAACTGAGCACTCTCATGTCGTTCCATGGCGGACAGCCGTTCAACTTTGGCTCAGGAACGCAACGCTCAGGCCTGAACTTGATTCAGAATCCGTTTCTGGGCGTGTCCCATGCCTTCAGCGCGGCACAGGGCGGCCTGCCCTGGGTGAATCCAGCGGCATTCTGCGTGCCAGGCTCTGCCGGTTGCCCAGGACCAACCACAACTACGCCACAGGGGGCTTTTATCGGTGATATTGCTCGCAATGCTTTCTACGGTCCAGGCTTTGCCGATCTGGATCTCTCAGTGATCAAGAACGTCCAGATCGCCGAGCGTCTAAAGCTGCAGCTTCGCGCGGAAATGTTCAATGTGTTCAATCGTAAGAACCTTGCGACTGGGGCTGGCTCCGTAGGTTCGAACGGCTATGTAGGCGACACCATTGGCGACTTCAACGGTGCGCCCGGGCTGGGGCCGGGCGAACCATTCAACCTGCAGATTGCGGCAAAGATTATTTTCTAGCCACAGTGTTTCTTCTTAGCCCCTGCCATTTGTGGCAGGGGCTTTGCCTTGAGGGAGATTCTCGTACCCTGCTGAGCCATCGACCGCCGCAGGCGATAGTGGCCGCGCCAGCAACCCGCCCGTCGTAAGCCTTTCGTCACTAGTTTCAGCGGTTACTGCGATGTTACGCTGCTCTCATATTTCGTTTCCCCCAAAGCGTCTGTTGCGGAGACTTTGATGCGTCGCTCCATCTGCGCAGTTCTCATTCTTGGCGCCTGCTTTGCCGCGCCCGTTTATGCTCACCATGTTAAGCAGTCGACTGCAACTTCGATGCTCGTGACCACCTCCTCCGCGCAGGCTCGCGCCCTCTATCAAAAAGGTAGGCAGGACTACGAAAACCTCTACCTCGAGCGCTGCAATGAGGATTGGCGCGCCGCGGTAAAGGAAGACCCCAACCTGGGCGTAGCCTGGGCCTGGATCGCTTTCAACAGCGGCGATCCCAAGGAAGTGAGCGCGGCCCGCGAAAAGGCCAAGGCACTTGCTCCCAAGCTCACGCCGGGGGAGCAGTTGATGATTGCCTGGATCGCAAAGGTGCAGGAAGGCGACTTTATCGCCGGCATTTCCGCCATGAACGATCTGCTGGAGATGTATCCCAGGGACAAGCATTTGCTCTATCTCGCAGGTAACTGGCTGATGCTGGAAGATGGCGACGAACAGTCGCAAAGGATCATGGAGAAAGCGCTCGCCATCGATAAGAGGTTTCCCGCGGCGCTAAACGATCTGGCCTATCTTTACGCGCGCAACCGCGAGTTTTCCAAAGCTTTTACCGCCATGGATTCCTACGTCGCGCTGTTGCCTAAGGAACCGAATCCGCAGGATTCTTATGGAGAACTGCTCCGCATGGCCGGAGATTTTGAGGGATCGTTGCAGCACTATCGTGCCGCCTTAAAGATCGATCCCGACTTCGTTACCTCTCGGGTTGGATTGGGCGATACCTATGCCTTGATGGGAAATCAGGAGCAGGCGCGAATCGAATACGACAAGGCCATCCGCTATTCCCACAATGAGGCGGACCGGTTGGCCTACAACATGCAGAAAGCGATGACCTGGGTCCGCGACGGAAAGTTTGCCGAGGCGGACAAACTCTTCCTGGAGGTGGCCGAGACCGGTCACGCCAAAGAGCAGGATTTGCAGGAAGCGCAGGCCTATCGATCTCTGGCCGAATACCAGGTAGATGACAGCGCCGCGCTGAAATATCTGCAGAGCGCGGAGGATGCTCTGGGACATCGCGCCACGATTTCTGAGTCCGACAAAGAGGAAGAGTTATCCCGCATTCTGCGCAACCGTACGGTGCGCGCCACGCATGCCGGAAACTCAGCCCTAGCCGAAAAAACTTTGCAACAACTTGAGGCTATGGCTGCGGGCAGCCGTAACCGCATGATCCAAAGCTCCTACAACGGGGCTGCCGGAACCCTGTTGATGGACCAGAAAAAGTTCAACGAAGCCATCACACACCTGGAAGAGGACCAGAACAATCCTTTCACGATGGAATTGCTGGTCCAGGCCTACTACCAAACCAACCAGTCCGACAAATTGGCACAGGCTGAGGCCATGCTGCGAAGCACCAACGTTCCGACCATGGAGCAAGCGGTAGTCGTCCCCGCCGCACGCCTGCGTCCGCCGGAAATCTAGAAGCACATTTATCGCGTCGGGCAGACTTGGTCTACACTGACGAACGCCAGCGGGAAGGCAAAAACCTTTCGGCTGGCGTTATGCTTTGGTGCTTTCCCGAATTAGAATTGGAGATTATAAATTTCAAACGAATGACTTCTAAGATCGAGCGCCGTTCCCGGCAGAGACTTGTTGCACGTCTGCCAGTCCGCGTTCGAAGCGTGGGGGATAATACTGAACTGAGGGCCGAGACTCGAGATGTCAGCACCAATGGCGTATTCCTTTATACCGCATCGGCCATGGTGGAGGGTTCGGACGTGGAATTGGTACTGATCCTACCGTCCGAACTCACCTCCGGCGAAAAGTGCTGGGTTTGCTGCCATGCCTGCGTATTACGCGTGGAGCAAGGTCCGGGCAAGAGCTTCGGCGTAGCCGCGGAGATCCGGCGGATCGACGTTCTACCCGAGATTCCGATGTCAATCTGATGCTCCGGCGCCGCAATCCTCTTAGTAAATCCTCTCCCGCCGTCCAAGAAACGCCTGCCTCGCCTTGGGAAAACTCACGGCTGCAGATTATTTGTGAAATGTTTGATAAAATCCTTTCCTTGACCCCAACCTTGGTGCCATAATGGCGGCCCAAGAAAATGCTCTGGCCAAACTTAGTACTCAGGCGGCCCAGTTATGTGGATTGATAAACTGGCGGACGGTGTGGTGCAAGTACAGACCCCCATCGGTCCGCGTTATGTGATGCCTTCTTTTCTCCAACGCGCTTATTTTCTGTGGATGTTTCGACACTTTCCAATTCTTCCTCATGCCGTGCTTAGTTCCTGGCAGCAGCGACTGATTGACCGCTTATGTTCGGAACAGAGGTTTGTTTCCATGGCCTATGCCGATGGATTGGATGATGCCCCGGTAATTGGCACAGTGGAGAGGCGCCCGACGACGGGAGCGGGACCATCGGCCTCGCGGCGTCAAACGGTCAGAGAAGGTTCTCAAGGTCTGCCCGCGGAAGTGCGGCAGCGCTCTTAGACTCAGCGGGCCTTTACGGAACGCATGTCAGCTGACAAGAGGAGCCTCGTCCCTCCACCGGGGTGTGTTGTCTCGCCGCCTTGCGATTTGCGGGACGAACGCGCCGTCCTCTCTGCTGCTGAAAAATTTGCGTGCCCGCTGCGCGGGCCGAGGTGTGCACTACATCTCGATTTGCTGACTACGCACGTCCCCGTGGCGTTGCCACAAATACCCAAGGGGCGAATAGGGCGAATAGCATCGCGAATGACCGTCCATGCCGGAAATGCTACAATCACAAATTGTCCCATCCAGCAGATTTTCACCGCGGGCGCGTAGCTCAATTGGCAGAGCAACTGACTCTTAATCAGTAGGTTGGAGGTTCGATTCCTCCCGCGCTCACCATCTTTATCAACAAATTGCGGTTGGTCGCCATCCATCCCTCTTGACCACTGTGGCTGTTTTTGAGGCTGTGACTACATCACGTACTTCTGCTGGTTAAGTCGATCAATGACCACTTTGATCTGAGACGTCTCGGGGTGGAGATGGCCCATTGTCGTCTCCAGGCTCTCGTGCCCCATGACTTCCTTGACCAGTCCCGGATTCCTCGTCTCTGCCATTGCCACCGTACCAAATGTGTGGCGGGCGCAGTACAGCTTCAAGGCATCTGGAATTCCCAGCTTGCGAGCAAGCTTTCGGAACGCGTGCTCGATCCCGCTCAGTCCGATGTGACCTGATGTAGACTTCTTGGAAGGAAAAACCCAGCCTTCCGTTTGCCCCGATTGTTCAAGCTGAATGTTCCTGAGCAGGGCGATGACGCGCTCGCTCAACGGCACAAGCCGGCGAGCTTTGCGTGTCTTGCCCTTGGGGTTGAAATAAAACGCGCTCTCCCAGTTGATATGCTCCAAGCGCATTCTGATGACTTCCCCGTCTCTCAAGCCCGAGTCCAGCATGATGATCAAAACGTCTTTCAGCGGTCGTGGACACGATGCCAAGAGTTGTCTTTCGTCCTCCAAAGTCACCATGCGATCCCTCGGGAAAACTTTGATCGACTTAATTCTTGGCACTTCACGAATCAGCTTCCAGTCGCGGGCCTTGCCCAACATCCGGCGCAGCGTCCGGATAGCGCAATTTCTGCTGTGGGGCGATTCGTGAAATTTCGTGGTCTCAAACATCATCCGACGTAATTTGGTCGATCCGCATCCCGCATAACGCGGATTGCAGAATCAAACGACGACCGTTCTTGTAATCGTTCTTGGTTTTCTGTTCAAGCGTAGTCTTGTCGAGCCATTCCAAGAATTGTTTGGCGAAATCTTGAATCAGCGGTGCTCGCTTCGGCTGTAACGATTCTCCGGACTCCGCAGCGACCCTCGCCTTAGCCTCGATTCGCTCCGCTTGCTTTCTGTTCTTGGTTTTGGTGCTGCCTCGGTAACGCCTTCCATTCAGGTAGAAGAGGTAGTACCAGACATCACCCCGTAGGTAGATAGAGATTCCGTTCCTCCTTGCTTGCGCGCACAGAGGAAACACGGATGCCAGATCGGATGAACTCATCCAGATCTGCAATATCATACAATGCGCGTCCTCGGGGTTTGTAGAATTTCGGCCCGACGCCCTGACACCTCCAAGCCCTTAGTGAGCCGGCTGGAATGCCGGAATATTCAGCTGCATCCTGCGTTCCAACGAATCGGTTCTCAATCCTTCTCATCGGAGGACTCTCTGGCGGAGGGGTTGATGACTTGGCATGGCAGTTGCTGAGCGACGCGAGTTCAGCCTGCACCGACGACGTACTCTGCAGGAGTCAGAATGCGAGTTCCCTTGTAAGAACCCAGAACGAGTAGGTCCTTATCCCCGGCGATCAGCAGATCAGCCTTCGCACGCATGGCGCACTCAAGGAACATATCGTCGTTTGGATCGCGGCATTCTTTCACTGTCCCGCGGAGCTGAACGCGCACTGCACGCGCCAACACCGTATCCAGCGCGGCACGGGCACGAGTGGACTCCCAAGCGAATTTGGCAGTCAATACCCGGAAAATCTCCGCTTCGATTTCACGGCAACTGGCGATTACATCCTCGCTCATAGCTTTTTCGAGCGCTCGCGTCGGCGTTCCGCGATGCTTCGCGAACTGCAGAGCCGAAATCCAAACATTCGTATCTAGGACAACGATCACTGGCGGGTGCGGATATGCCGACGAGCTGGCGTTACAGAGCGGACCTCCTTGATGAGGCGTGGTACGTCGGTTTCCGTGTAACCGGGATTGCGGCGGTTCGCATATTCGCCGATCTCCTCCAAGATCTCGCGAGATTGCTGAGCGTAATAGGTGCGGAACGCTTCGCGGAAGAGTTCGCTCATCGTGCGGCTGTCGCGTTTGGCCAAGGCTTCGGCCTTACGCGCTAACTCGGGAGGAAGGCTGATAGTGTAGACGCGCGAGGTACGAGTAATGGCCATGCTGTCAATGTTACATTGTAATGGGATCCAGTACAACATGAAGTTGGTGGCTTTCTGCTCCAGTTCTTAAACCCACGATTCCAACCCGCGATTCGTATGTCTCTCACATCGTTCAAACTGCTACATAAACCAGCCCTGAAAATGCCGGATGGTTCGACGAAATGATTCCTTCGCATCACGAAAGCAATTCACGGGCGAGACCGTGCGAGCGCTCATTGGCTCGAACCAAGATCGTCGTATCGAGGACGATTTTCACTGCTGCGGGCGATAGCTGGGACGTGTGCTTCTGATGGCCTCGGTGAGGATTTCGTCGGCTTCCTCTGCGGAGCCCGGTTTGCGGCGGGAGTCGACTTCGGCGAAATACTTCCTCAGTTGCTCGAATTGCTCGTGCCGCCGATGTTCAGAGAGGACAGGGGGCTCAATAGCACGGACGCTGATAGCCTCATCTGCCAGTATGCGGCGTCCTAGCAGGCTTTCGAGAACGGTCTTCTGGTCGGGCGAGAGGTCTTTGGCGCTGCGAATCATGGACTAGTCCTAAAATTCATTATATCGGCGACGTAGCCTAGAACTTTCATGCCGTTTTGTCACGAAAACTCTGGGTGGTAGGGCTGTTGGTTAAGACGTCTAATTTCCCGCGCGTTTCACAACTATCGCGTACGCCTTGAAAGTTACTGGTTAATTGTGACTTCGTGCAACATTGAGGGATGAACCCTCGCTGACCCTTAATCAGTAGGTTGGAGGTTCGATTCCTCCCGCGCTCACCATCTTTTCAACAACTTGGCAGCTTCGGTTCGATCCTCATTCCACCGATTGTGTCCTTTTTGTGTCCTTACTGGACTCGATGGCTGGCCACCTCGGCCATCTCATCGATGTCTTGGTGCTGGTACTTCATGGTTGTGCTCACGGCCGTGTGCCCCATCACGTTCATGACCGCGAACAGGTTTTTGGTTGCACGGTACATCTCAGTTCCAAAGCCATGACGCGCGCAATAGAGGACGAGGTCGTTTGGCAACCCGGCCTCCTCTCTGGCTTTCTCGAACTGCTTAGCGACCGTTGTCAGATGCCCATCACGGGCGCGCTTGGAGGGAAAGATCCATCCCTCCTTTTGCTCCGAGTATCGAGCCAGAAGTGCCTGACGAACTCGTGGACTGATTGGCCCGTATCTCCGTCCCTTGGGCGATTTGCTCTCGTAGACGAAATATCGTTTGTTGCCCCAGTCCAAGTGCTCCCATCGCATTCGGAACACTTCCTTCTGGTTGCGCATCCCGGAATCACGCATGATCATCAACACATCGCGAAGCGAATTGCCGTCCGCTTTCCGGGGTAGCGGTGTCTACAATTGTGAATAATCGTGGGGGATGATCTTCAGGATTTGGTGACCGAATGCTAAAAACAGCGATCAGTTTTTCATAGCAGCTCTACTACTGGGTTTTGTCGGCGGAATCATCGGTACTGTCACGATTCTCCATCGTGAAAAGGCGAGCATTCAGCAAGAGATTCGGGCACGGCAATTTGAACTCGTGGACGAAGGTGGAGAGGTTGTATCGATCTGGGGCATCGATCACCTTCACGACCCGTTGATTGTCTTCGCTCCCTCTGGCGTTGGAAAGGAGGAGCGCCCCTTCGAAGGCTACTTGGGGCACAAGCTCTCCCTCAATGATCCCGACTCGCAACGGGTGGGTATCGGACTCACTGCCGATGGAGATCCGTTCCTTAAGTTCAGAGGACACGACGAAAAGCCTCGCGCGAGTCTGTATGTTGACAGCGATGGGAAGCCTGATTTCATCCTCTGGGACGAAAAGACGTCGCGGGTTCTCCTCGGCGTTCGAAGGAGTGACACTCCGAGTCCGCAAGATAACGACTGGGGACTCGATTTCTATCCTGAGAGGGCAGGCATAGGAATGGCTTGTGTCAGGCACGGAGCACAGACAATGTTGCACGGTTACTTTTACTTGCGCAAAGATGGCGTTCCTTTTTAGCGCCGGGGCTCAGTTGTCGGAAAATCTCGATTGCACTCGGAAAATCTCGATTGCACTCAGTGACCTCTTCGATCAATTCTCGATGAGCGCAAACGCCTTACAACAGTTACCCGAATGACCCTCAGCGGGGGTTCGGAACTGGACGGAGATTAAGTTGTTCTACCCTGAACAATCAGGGTGTGCGTTATGCGGCAAGACATTGTTGCCTTGCCGCATTGGGTCAGCCTACTGTTTGGTCGCCGTAAACTGACTGTTGGATCCGTGCAACTTGTCCTCGACCTTGAAGGTCATGGTCTTGCCGTCGGAACCCACTGTCATACGCGCGACGCTGATCACCTTCCCGTCGCGCTTGTCGGTTTCCTCGATCGTGTTCTTTCCCATGCTCCTCACGGAGACGCTGGTAGTCCCAGGATCCCCTTTGTACGGCGAGTCCGTGCCATCCAACTTTGCAACATAGGATTGCCCGGTCCGGTTGGTCATGCTCAGGCTATCGCCGTCCACCTTAAAGGTAACTAGGAGCCCGTTATCGGAGACGGTCTCCAGCTTCGAGGTCACCCAGGAGCCGGACAACGCATGTGAACCCGCAGGGCCCTTTGTCACTTGCGTTATGGTTCCCTTACCGGTGACCGGGTCGGCGTTCGTGTTGCTACTGTCGGTAAACTCGAAGTTGGCCGTCTTCCCGTCCTGAGACACTACGGTCTTGGAGGTGGTGACCTTCTTCCCGTTCTTCGTGTCGACCTCCTCTATGGTCCGATCATCCACCACTTTGATACTGACGCTATCGATGTAAGGGTGTCCCTTGACCGGCTGGTCCTGGCCGTCCGCTTTTACATCAATTGGGGGCACGCAGGTCTTGCAGTGGTACATCCCGTCTTGCAGCAGATAAACGTCAGGTTTCTTTGGGAATTGCGCGTCGTTGAGATTAAACTTCCACGTGCCGTCGAAGGCATTCTGTGCGATAGCTGGAACGGAAACTACCAGCACAATCAGCAGTCCAAACAAGAGTAGCTTCTTCATCGGGTATCCTCCATGGAATTCTAAGATTGGGTTTCCTTGGGACTCTGAGCGACGGCCCAATGTACACCTGACCCTCCCCCCGTGCAATGATTCCCGCCAGACAGGATTCTCGCCAGATATGCGTGCGGAGGATCGCAAGACTTGGCAGAAGGATGGATACAGATTGCTAAAGCAGAACATTTAGAGCCACCATGAGCTTTGTGATCCTCTTCGTCGTGTTCGCGGTTTGCTTATACGTGCTTCCAGAACACTGCTCACAGAAAAGTAATCGAGTCCTCGAATGGCGTACCTAGGCAAGTCGTACCCCGTTCGCCGAGATTCAGGCTGATCCGCGCTTCCCTCACGTTCGTACACTCCGCACGAAGATTCGAGGAGTTACTAAAGAGAAATCAGGACGGTGCAGACCGGCGTATGTCTCTCATGGCTGAGGTTCGGCGACGAATCCGGACGGATGAAGAGTTCTGCGGGATGATCTCCAAGGGCGTTGCCGAGGGCAAGATTCCTCTGTCGTTCCTGACCGACGTGCTCACAAACCTGTGGCAAGAACCGACCGCAGAACGGGCGGTAAATGCGTGAGACGCTTAGGCAGGCGCAGGTGTTCGAAATTGAGGGAAAGTCACTACTGTGGCTGGTCCTTGGATGTCGATGCCGTGGCACCGCTCCCGCAACTAGGGCTTTGCATCGATCGAATTGCCGAAATCAAAATACTCGCGCCAAGAAGCAATCCTACCGCCGACCAAGTCGACGATGATTGCATCGCGCGTGACGGCCCGAACTCCATCTCTTCGCCGAGTCACATCCCAGTCCCACTCGATCGCCGCCTTGGCTCCGTCACTCGAAATGAAGACATTCTTTAGCGTGACTCGCAAATCGCGGAACTGCTTGAAATAACCTGCCATTGCTGTTTGCATTTCCTTAGCGGGCACATGACCCCCGGGCGAAATCAATTCTCCGCTTGGAAGCCAGTCAGGGGCGGCAATTCCAAAATCATCCTTCTCCCAGGCTTGTATCTGTCGGTCCACGAGTTCCCTGATCTTCGCCGTGTTATCGTTTTTAGCAAAATCGTGTCGTGCAACCTGCGGTTGGTTCGAGTTACCGGTTAGATTGCGGGGAGCCTGGGCAGCCGTGGGTTCTTTCATGGCAACAACACACGACAGCAGCAAGGTCAGTAAGACGTGTTGAGTCATCGATTTGTTCCGTTTCCGCAAGCGACTTGGCTCGCAAGCTCCGCATCAATGCCTACTCAGTTAACGCTCGGCCCGATCCAGTGGAAATACTCTGGCCCTACCCGCTGCGTCCGCAGTAACAAACTCACTGCGGGCAGTAATGGGGGGACTGCGTTTCAAACTCGCCGCCGTTCTTGATCTCCCTTCGAATCTCGCCTTGATGACGAAGGACGCCGGGCTGAGATGCGGTCCAGATATGTTCCCTTTGGCCCTCGGTAGCGTCGCTGCCTTCGCCATTCGAGTTAACATCCTGGAAGGTGGGTAATCAGTCGCTACCGCTTCTTCCGCCAGTAGCGAATAGCAATGGTAGCAACCAAAATCAAAAGCAAGATGAATCTGGCCGCCCACCGCCACGATGACCTAGGCGGCAAGATCGGTGAAAGCTCCACGCTCCCGATAGTAGCGCAGATTCTTCATCGAACAAGGCATTTTCGCGACCGGTACAGTGATGACTTTTGTTATATCGCGTCTCTTACAATGCCGGCTTTGTCCAGTGCTTTTTTCCGCTTTTTTCCAACACTGCTCCAGCCACTCAGAGATGAGCGCCATTTCGCTCTCGTAGAAATAAGTGCCATACCAACCAAGGCTCGCTCGTAATCAGTTCAGGTCAGAATCTCGGTCCGACCCATGCATCTCTTCGGTCACAACTTCGATCATGATTACTACTTCGAACTCC
>DATNLE010000282.1:0-7838 GCA_035603035.1 Candidatus Acidiferrales bacterium
CCGGCTTGCGCCGCAACATGTGCGGTCAAAAATCCCAGACAGACGACGAGGTTTGCGAGTGCTTTTCCGTAAGTGCCTGCCATGTGTGGTCGCATACTTTCCCAGCCCTTCATGCCGCTACCTCATCGTGCCTGGAGAGCAAAAGCTGAAACGACATCACCACCAGCACCAGCAGAATCAGTGGCACAAGCTTCCAGGGCTCATCCCCGAGGGAGAGTAAACCTTCCAACTCTTTCAGTAAGCTTCCCCAGGAAGGCATCGGCTCGGCGACGCCAAGTCCGAGAATGCCCAGGTTCGCCTCACTCAAGATGAAAACGGGAATCGAAATCCAGAACTGCGCATAAAGCACCGGCTTTAAATTCGGCATTACATGAATCCAAAACAATCTTTGCCCCGGAACCCCTGCGGCCCTCGCCTGGCGGACGAAATCCGCCGAACGGAGCGCTCCCGCGGTGGTACACAAAACCCGCGCCGCCGCCGTCCAGCCTAGCAACCCGAGCAGCAGAAAAGTCACCAGCACCGACACCAACGGAGATACATTCAGCGGCATTAATGCTCTCGCGGTAATCAGCAAAAACAACCAGGGCAGCGACAGGAAAAGATCGGTTATCGCCATCGCCAGCCTCGCCCAAACGCCGCCCAAATATCCGGCCAAGCCTCCGATCAACGCGGCCATCAGCGTCGAAAGCAGCGCCGCCGCAGGAGCCAGCAGCAGCGAGATCCTGGTTCCATAAAGGACGCGGGCAAATCGGTCGCGGCCGATTTCATCCGTTCCCAGCCAGTGGCTTCGAGACGGAGCGGCGTTGGTCGCTTCGCGGTACTGCCGGGCGTATCCCGCTGGAGCCAGCCAGTTCGCTGCCACCGATGCGCACACCACCACAAGCAAAATGACGCACGCCAGCTTCCGCCAGAGATTCATGATTCCTGGCCGCCACGGACCATGTGACCGATTACATCTGCTCCAGAGTTTGCCAACAAGGTTACGAGGGTCACTAGAATCGTGATGTTAATCAAGAGTGGAAGATCGCGTGCCAGCGCCGCTTGCCAGGCTAGTTGTCCTACGCCCGCGAGGCCGCACAGCGCTTCGACCGGAATGGCTGCGCCCACGGCGATACTGACCGACACGCCGGCGACGGCTAGCAGTTGCGGCGCAACGCCCGGCACGACATGCCAGAAAAGGATGCGAGCCTCTCCCAAGCCTTTTGCACGCGCAGTGATGATGTGAGGCAGAGAATAGGACTTCGCCAGCAGGTTGCGCGTAAAGCGGTAAATCCGGGGGAATACGATCAGCGCAATCGCCAATGAACCGGGCACATTCCACAGGACGGAGAGCAACGCCAACACCGCGGCCGGAATGCAGAGAAATGTTCCGCTCACGAACGTGGTAAGTAGGTCATACGCGGCAAATTTTAACCAGGCGGCCGTCAGTGCCATGGTCAGAGCCGCAACCCAGGCCAGCCCCAACCCCAAGATCAGTAGTCGCAGCGTGAGGGGAGCGCGGTCGCGGAGCAGACTCCGAACCGGTTGCCCCAGAGCGAGCGAGGTGCCCAAATCGCCATGCGCGGCGCGATTCATGTAGGAAAGATAAAAATGGAATATGTTGTTTTCCTGCCGGCGGACCGCACGTAACGCGTGCACGCTTTCGGCGCTCAGGTGGGGATCGAGCTCTTGCTCGTCTACCTCGAATCCCGGCGCAAGCCTTACTAACGTTGCGGAAAGCAGCCCTCCCAGAAGGACTGTGGCGACCAGCGCCAGCGCGTGCCCGGCAATTCTTATCCTCATAATCGGTTGACCCAGATCTATTTCCCCGCGGCGCCTTGGGTCAGTGTGCTCTGACGGATCGCCGCTTCCGCGTGGTGGATTTGTTTTACCGAATACATTCGCCGGTCAGCCTCCGCAAGCAATCCCTCGACGTCGAAACCATCTTCCGGACAAAACGCCGTGCCCACACTTAACGAAACCACATCACGTCCGCAGGTCTCGCGGCCGGCCTCGATGGCCGCTTCATTCAAGCGGCTAGCCTTTTCGAGCGCCGCTTCCGCTGTCAGTCCGGGTGCGGTGACGACAAACTCGTCTCCGCCCATGCGGGCTACGTAGTCGTAACCTCGGCAAGCGTCCTTCATGCGCACGCTGAACTCGCGCAGTAATTTATCGCCTTCCAGATGTCCGAAGGAGTCATTGATTTTCTTGAGTCCGTCAATGTCGCAGACCATGACCGCGAGTGAAGTCTTCATGCGCCGGCAGCGCGCCACCTCCTGCGCCAGATGGACAAACAGCGAGCGCGCATTGGGTAGTCCGGTGAGGAAATCCGTGGTTGCCGAGCTTTCGGCCTGCTGATACTTCAGAGCGTTCTCCACCGAGAGCGCCACCTTGGAAGCTACTGCCAACAGTATCCGCAGGTGGTCGGGGGTGAATGCGTCCTGACTCGAGTGGTACATGGCGAGCACACCCACCACGCCAGTCAGTCCCTGCAGGGGAACGGCCAAGGCCGACTTCAAGGTTGTATATTTTTCTGGATCGGCGCTGTAACCCGCTTCCACTTGCGGGTTTCCGTTGATGATGGGTTTGCCATTCTCGGCAACCCACCCGCATAAGCCCTCGCCTACGCGAATTTTCAGCGACGACAAAAGTTTAAAATTCTCTCCGCTTACCAGCTCCGGCAGCAGCCAGCCGTTGCGGTTAACGTACACGGCAATGGAGTCGTAATGAATCAGTTTGCGCAAGCGCATCGACAGCACGGACAGGGTTTCACTGAGGCTCAGCGAATTTCCCAGGTCCTGGCTCAACTCGAACATGGCCTGGGCCTCCTGCCGTGCGGAAGCGATCGAAGCCAGAAAGTCCGATTCGACTGGAGGCGTCTCGGATGACTTTTCGAATCCTGCGGCGGGTGCCAGGCCGCGTTCCACGCGAAGATCCTTGGAGAACCCCGAGGGGATGAAGCCCGCGTCGATGGTCTGCGCCATGTGCTCCAGGTCGACGTAGCGATGTTCAAGAATCGCCACCACTTTCGGATCAAACCACATTCCCGATTTTTCCTTCACCGTGTTCATGGCTTGATTCAGTGGAATGGCCGGCCGGTACTGGCGGTCTGACGCCAGTGCATCGAGGCAATCCACTGCCGCCAGAATACGGGCTCCAATTGGAATATCTTCGCCGACGAGGCCCGCCGGATAACCAGATCCATCCCACCTCTCGTGATGCGAACGCACAATGGGAGCCACGGGGTAGGGAAAGGCCACGCGGTCCAGAATCTCCGCACCCACCAGCGGATGAACCTTCATCCTTTCGAATTCTTCGGGAGTAAGCTTGCCGGGTTTATTGATGATGTGTTCCGGCACACCCAGTTTGCCGATGTCATGCAAAAGAGCCGCCGCCCGTAGGGCCTCGATCTCGCCCGCCGATAGTCCAAGCTCTTTGGCGATTTCCACCGCATAAGTGCGCACGCGCTGCAAATGGGTATGAGTGGTGTGGTCCTTGGCCTCGATGGCAAGCGCCAGCGCCTCAATCGTTCGCATATTCAGCGAAGCAATTTCCTCCACGTGCCGCTTCTCAATTTCCACTCGCTCCTTCTCAGCCTCCAGACGTCCCAAGTAGAGCCGGTAGGACCGGTACACCCAATAGATGACCGGCAAGACCAGTAGCGACGTCTCCCAGCCGGCCTGCCGATTGATGATTCCTAACAGGCCAACGGCAGCTGCTCCGACCAGATAGTAGGGGAATGACCAGAAGTAGCACTCGGACCACACCTTTCGGCTCGACTTGCCTTCGGTCAGGGAAATGACAATCGCAATCGGCAGTGTGTTGGCGAGAAAGAAAACCAACGCCGCCAGCATGAGCAGAATAGGCTTGTTGGAACCAACTCTTGCGTCCAGCCAGTGGTAGCTGGTGTAGCAGAACACGGTGGCATTCGCCATCATTCCGAATACATTGAACAGGACCTTGACCGGATCGGGGCGACTGCGTGCCTGCCAAACGCTCTGTACCAGAGTGGCGGCGCACCCAATCACCAGCGTCTCGGGAAGGCTCAACTCCATGACGCCAAGAAGGATGAAAAGGAAATTCACTGACATGGTGCCGTCAATGCCCGGTAGTTGCACTTTCAAACCGGATGCCAGAACGGCGACCGCCAGGTAGCAGAAAAAGCGAGAGAGATCAGCGGACTGCCAGTGCCAGACGGCAAAGCACAGCACCGTCACCCCCATCGAGGCGGTGATCCCGACAAACAGTTTCGTTCGAATCGACATTGCGTCGTTACTTCTTGCCGAGGGGAGGCGAGAAACTACAAACATGCGAGCGCAGCTGTCCGCGCACACTTTCGTCCGCGCCTGGTCGCTAGGAATCCTAATGTTGTTACCGGTTTTTAAGTAGCTTACTAAAGTAACGCGAAAGAGAATTGATTTTGCTGTTTGGCCATTGGCGTGTTTGTCTGCGCGGTGTGTCGGCCAGCCTTTTCCGATTACTTTCGTCATGATCCGAAGGGGCATAGTTCCTGCAACGCTCACCCGCTATGTCAAGATCAACTCCAAATGTGCTGAATGACAGCAGACAATATCAATTCGCCACTTCTGACAACCGCACTTGATGCTAACGAGCCGGACCACCGTGGCTCGGAGACAACTTCTCGCTTAGATCAGGATGCCGTCGGCTCCGGCGTGACTGCGGTTCTGTCTGCGGACCTGGCGGGCCACATCACCGCCTGCAATGAAGCTGTCCTGAAAATGTTTAATTGCACCGCCGCAGAGGTCCTGGGTAAAACGCTGGCAGTTTTCGTCACAGGTGAAGGCGACGTTGAACCCGAGAAACTGCTGGAGAACATGTTGGGCTCGGTCCTCAAGCATGGTAATTTTCATTGTTCCGTCCGATGTAAGAACCATGAAAGCCTTATGGCAGCAGACTTGTCGGTCACATTGCTTCGTGACGGCCGTTCCGTCCCGGCGGCGATGGTGGCGATGCTTTGTGCCTCCGATGGGAAACCAGACATGGGGTCGGTTGGTCAGACAGCGCTATCGCCGGAAACAGAACAGGAAGATGAATCTCCGCACACTATCTGCCGTGAGATAGACGGCTCGGCTTTCGTCCTGGCCAGTCCGCTGATGCATAGATTCATGCACATGACCGATCGGGTTGCTGGCCACACCGAGACGGTGCTCATCACTGGGGAAACGGGAACGGGCAAGGAGCTGATTGCACGCACCATTCATCAGTCGTCGCAACGTCGCGGACGATCCTGGGTCGACATCAACTGTGCCGCACTCCCCGAAAACCTGGTCGAGAGCGAATTGTTCGGCTACGAGAAGGGCGCATTCACGGGCGCCGATGTCTCCAAGCCTGGACTCTTTGAACTCGCCGACCGCGGCACTCTGTTCCTCGATGAAATCGGAGAACTGCAGCTTCACACTCAGGTCAAACTGTTGCGCGTGTTGGACGGATATCCTTTTTACCGGCTGGGCGGTCATCGCAAGATTAAAGTGGATGTCCGCATCGTCGCTGCCACCAATCAGGACCTGGAAGCGGCAGTCGCAGCGGGCCGCTTTCGCGAGGATCTCTTCCATCGTCTAGGTCAGTTCCAATTGCGAGTGCCGCCGCTGCGGGAGCGCCCCGAGGACATCGTCGCTTTGGCTGAACATTTCCTTCATCTGAAAACCGCGCGCAGTTCCTTCGTGCCAGATGCGGTCTCGGCTCTGCTCGCGCACTTGTGGCCGGGCAATGTGCGCGAACTGCGCAACTTGATCGCTCGGGTGGCGGTGCAGGCAAATCATCCTGAAATTCAAGCCGCGCAGATTGAAGCGGCGATGTCGGGCAGTCCGACTGCGCTGCGCCAGTCTGCGTCCGTGCCTGTCGGAAATCTCGACAGCATGGAGGAGCAGATGATCATCCGCGCCCTCGAGCGGAGTGGCGGCCATCGCGCCCAGGCGGCAGACCAACTGGGTATTTCCCGCCGCACCCTCAGCCGCAAGCTGAAGGAGTACAACATCAACATCACAGCCGGAGAGGGCACGACCCCGCTCGGACTCATCAGTCTTGAGCAGCAGAAATTCTTTCGGGCGCGCATTCAGCTGGCGGTCACGTTGAAGAACCAGCGGGGTGATCAAGTTCAGGTCGAGGGCGTGAACCTGAGCACGGGCGGCATGGGACTGGATGGCCTTCCAGAGCCCATGAAATTTGCCGGGCTGCTCGATGTGAGCTTCCCGCTTCCCGACACCGAAGTGGTCTTTCGTGCCAAGGCGCGAATTGTGTGGATGGGCGATGAGGGGCGCGTTGGCCTGCGCTTCGCCGTCATCGATCCTGCGCTCTTTGAACAACTTCAGCACTGGACCAACAAGAAGATGAAAGACGAAGGTTGGGATCTACCCGCCTGATTCCGCGTCTCACATTTCAAGACCCTTAATGCACCGGCGCGGGCTGAGGAGTCGCCTGAGGTGCGGTTGCTCCCGGGCTCGAAAAATTAACCTTGGGAACATCGCGCGATCCCGGCGAAGCTTCGAAATAAGCTTCGTTCGGCTTGAATCCAGCAATACCCGCGAAAAAGCTGTTAGGGAACTGCTGCACATAGGTGTTGTAATCGCGCAGTGCGTCGTTGTAGCGTTTGCGCTCGACCGCGATGCGATTCTCCGTACCCGCAAGTTCGTCTTGCAAGCGAAGAAAGTTCTCGTTGGATTTTAATTGCGGATAGTTCTCGACAATCAGGAGCAAGCGGCCAAGCGCTCCGTCGAGCTGACCATTGGCAGCGATTTTTTGCTGCGGCGTTCCCGCAGAAAGCAATGCGGAGCGCGCCTTAGCGATGTCTCCGAAGACCGTCTGCTCCTGCTGCGCATAGCCCTTTACCGTTTCCACCAGGTTGGGAATCAGATCGGCGCGGCGTTGGAGCACAATATCCACTTGCGACCAGGCCGCCTTCACCGTCTCGTTCTTGCTGACCAGCGTATTCTTCACGCTGACGTACTGGCCAAAAGCAAACAGGACAATCAGCAACACGATCGCGACTACAACGATGACAGCGATAAGTCCTTTGCCCATGAGATTCTCCTGACAAACGCTTCGTATGAACTTTACTAAGAGCCTGACGCCCCCGAATCCAGCATTCTATCAACAGCAGCCGTCACGTGTTCGAGAGCGGCGAGATAGCGCGCAAAGACGTCCGCCACATCGAACATCTTGCGGTCGGATTTCTTTTCTCTGACATCGAGCACTTGCAACATCCCGGACGCATCGAAGCCAATTTGCCGCGCTAAGGCTTGCACCGCCTCACGCTTGCCCACGGGCGCGTTATTTCCCAGCACGATCAGCGCGTGACGGAACAGGGTGGTGAAAGAGGATACGGATCGTGTCAGCAGCTCCCACATACGCGAGTCGTTGCCCGCGGCCAACAGCAGGTGCTGGCGCAGGAGCACGAGTTTTTCCCGCAACTCGTATTCCACCTGGACCCGATGAAGACTCGCAGGAATGGATAAATTTTTGAAAACGTCCTCGCCGAAAAGCACCCGATGGTGCTGCTTCACGTCTATCAGTTCGATGGTAAACACATCGGCTGAGCGTTCAATTTCAACGCGAGTCATGAACAGAGGCGGCGGTTGTTTCTGCCCGTCCCACCATTTCACCGCTGGCGCCAGAGATTGCAAGGCCGGGAAGGAAGCATCGCGAACCACGCAAAACAGATTTACGTTAGAAAACTCGGGATGAAAGTCCCCCGCGACCGACGATCCGAACAGGATCACGCTCTCCAGGTTTGCTCCAGCCGCTTCGCGAAGACGCGTTACAAACTTTTCAGTTGTGAGCTCATTCGACATATTCGTCCTCGTCACCAGCTGCTGCTAGCCCCGCCGCCCCCGGAACTACCT
>DATNLE010000284.1:0-2488 GCA_035603035.1 Candidatus Acidiferrales bacterium
TTTCGATTACGTACAGGCGGTTCATGTTGCCGCTGTCGGGATTGCGGCGCTTGGCAAAGTCGCGGATGTAGCGGGTGTTGCCGGGGAATCCGGCGTAGAGGAAATCGGCGTCGAGCGAGACGATTACGTCGGCCTTTTCAAAATCGTAGCGCGTCTCGACCGGCTGGCCGAAGGCCAGCTTCGCACCTTCGAGCACGTTGTCCCGATTGACCGGCTCCTACACATGCCACTTGGCCTGGGGATAAATCTTCAGGAAGTTGCGCAGTTGATCGGCGACCGTCGGCGAAGAAATGGTCGGCGTCAGAATGCGAATGCCTGCGCCTTGCAACGCCTTCTGCGCGCTCAGCGGCCCGCGGATCGCGGTGGTAAACGACTGCCAGGAACGCTGGTCGCCGAGCGACACTACGCTCTGCGAGCGGTCGGGATCGTACATGCCGAGAATCGACGCCTGCGCGAAAATATCCGTTCCGCCGAGGCTCGCAGGATGCCGGTCGTTGCCTTCAATTTTTGTCGGACGTCCGAGATGGCTTTCGACCAGCAGCGGGCTGGCGTAGCCGCCGAGCGTCATCGCGGTGGCGTAAAACATGGGACGGCCGGGAATCACTTCTTCCGGCTGGCGGACGTAGGGAACGATCGGCTCCTGCGGAAGTTTTACGCAGCCGCTCATCCCCGCCAGCGCCATGGACGCACCCATCACTTTAAGGAAGCCACGGCGCGAAACCGAATCGACCCACTCGGAAGCGCCCTTGGGAAATTCGCGGTGCAGAGCTTCCTGGAAAGCGGGACTGCCCGCAAGTTCTTCGAGGCTGCGCCAATATTCCGGGCCGGATTTTTCGTTGGCCTGGCTGATCTGGTCGCGGAGGGACTCGAGATCGAGCTTGCCTTTCTTGGTTGGGCAAACGTCTTCGCGCTTGACCGCATGTGAGCCGGATTTGATTTGATCGTCCATTTTTAGATATCAACTCACAATGAGGCCAACCTCAGCGGCTAAAAGCCGCCTTCCTTTAATCACTCATCAGCGGCACGGCTGAAGCCGTGCCCTTTCAAATCACCTCAGCGATGACATGTGTTGCAACTCGTAATGTCGCCCACGCTGCGGACGTTGTATTTTTTTACCAGCGCCGTTCCCAGATCGACCTGATCTGTATAACTCTGCCCATCCACAACTACTGGATGGGCACTGGAGGGCGGCCGATAGCGCATATTGAAAACCTGATCGCGCGGCCGAAGATGATTCTGCGGCGCGCGATGGCAGCCTAAACACCATTCCATCTGCAATGATTCCTGCTGATACATAAGCGGCATCTGGTCAACCGGCCCGTGGCAGGTATTGCATCCCACACCTTTCGTCACGTGAATGCTGTGATTGAAGAAAACAAAGTCCGGAAGCTGGTTCACTCGCGTCCATTGCAACGACTGGCCGGAGCGGTAGCTGGCGCGAACTGGCTCCAACAACTCGGCGTTGGTCCAGATCTGCGAGTGGCAGTTCATGCAGGTCTTGGTGGGAGGGATACCGGCGAAGCTCGAAGTCTCCACCGAAGTGTGGCAGTAGCGGCAGTCAATACCCAGGCCCGCAACGTGGTGCTGGTGGCTGAAGGGCACTGGTTGCGGCTTTCGCACACCCGCATAGGTAACGTAAGGCGAGCCCTGGACCTCGTACGCCACCAAACCGAGCACGGCAATCACGAAGACGGCGCCAAAAATCGTGGCCCGCGACAGGGTATTCGCACTGCGATGAAAAATCTGGGGCATGCTTACGTACGACTTCTAGAAATATGAATGAGACCCAGCAGACTCCCAATATCCAGCAGACTCCCAATATATGGATATAGAGGGAAGCTAAACGGTTACAAGGCAATAAAAATTCCCATAGATTTTTTCTTGCGTCAGCTAAGAGAACTGGGAATTATAAATACTTCGCGGGCACTTGTCGCGTACTTCAGCAAGAAATTTGCGAACCGTCTCAAATTGAACGCCGAGGCAACAATGTCGGTCTTAAAGATCTCAATTCTGCTTATGTCGCTTAGCGCACATTCATCACTAACAGTTTCGGCTCGGTCATTTCCTCGATCGCGTAACGCAGACCTTCCCGGCCCAGACCGGAATCCTTCACGCCGCCATAAGGCATCTGGTCGATGCGGAAGGAAGGAATATCTCCAGCAATCAGAGCCCCGACTTCCAATTCGTCGTAAGCCTGGAAAAGCAGCTTCACGTCGCGAGTAAACAATCCCGCCTGCAGGCCGTAATTCGAGTTATTGATTCGGCGAAGCGCTTCATCGAAATTATGGTACGGTTCCACGGTTACGACGGGGCCGAAAATTTCTTGACAGTTCACTTTCATCTCTGGCCTGGTCCCGGTCAGAACCGTCGGATCGACCACGGAGCCCTTGCGCCCACCGCCGCACAACAAACGAGCGCCGGTGCGAACAGCGTCGTCAACCCAGGCTGTAACGCGGATCGCATCACTCTCGCGGATCAGCGGACCCAC
>DATNLE010000099.1:0-9302 GCA_035603035.1 Candidatus Acidiferrales bacterium
GGCCTCCGCAAAAATTTGTAGGGAATAGGCGAGCCCTGTCCATGCGGCGAGAATGCACAGCGCCGCCATGGCGAATTTGGTCAGTGACGGACGATTCAGCACAACCACCTTGAAAGCTACAACGAGCCCGATCGGGCCGGCCGCGGCCACTGTTAGAGCAACCATCCCCGTCTTACCGTCCATACGGCCAAGATTCGCGAAAGTCGCGAGACACAGCCACGTCAACGGTGTGAAACAAACCAGCATCTCAAGAACCAGTACCCAGCGTGATATGCGCGGATTGCGAGCAATCATGGTACGCAACCTCTCTCGGTAACTTGCGAACACGCAACCGAGCGCCCATTTGAGCGCAGCGTGGTTGTTCGAAATGTGCTGGACTTCGTTGCGCATGGCGCTTGCCCAATCAGCTCGGCTTCGGGGCAATGCTTTCTCTGCATGAGCCGCGAGCCAAACCGCAAAGTCACGCACTACAGATCGTCTGCTGTTCATGCGTGGTTACCGACAGCATTCTTCATTGAGCCCGGCTTCGAGTTGAGGGCAAGCTGTTCCTTGGCGAGCGCACCGCCGGAGACCGTCAACTTATAGACGTGACGCGGGGGACGCCCTGGCTCTGATGGCGCTTCCCATTTGGATTCCAGAAGGCCGCGGTCGCAGAGGCGCATTAATATGGGATACAGCGTGCCGGACTGCAGCCTTGTGTCCCTCGATAGATCGTAGCCATGACGCCATTTCCGAGGCCGTTCAACAAACACCGCGAGGAGCGCCAGAGTCTGATCCGAGAATCTGCGAACCTGTTTCATGGTCACAAGTCTACATATATAGAGAAATAACGTCCAGCAAAGCATAAGTGTTTGTGACAAAGGTCCGGTACGCGATCGGCAGCGGCTCCCACGCCAACTTACTTCGAATCCCGAACCGCCATTTCACACCATCCAACAGGATGCGCAATCGAGTTGCGCGACAGAAAAACACCCTCTTTGCGGCTCGGCCGCAAAAATGTGAGTATGGCCGACGCGCACTTTCCCCAAACCTCGGACCACCATGAAAACAGCAACTATCACCGCGGGTTTCCTGCTCGCCTTCGCCTCCTCCAGCGCGCATGCCGCAGGGCTACAAGGCGGGAGACGGAAAGAAGTATCCCGCGCTGATCGTGACGGACGGGGATTTCACCTTCCGCAACGTCTACGAGCAGGCGCAAACGCTTGATGGCGCGATCACGCCACTGTTCATCATCAGCGTCGGAACGTCCCTGCAAGAGGGTGAAGAAGAGCACACCCGGCGGCGCATCTACGAGTTCTCGCCACCGGGCTGGGATCGCCAAGACAAGTTCGGCCAGGCCGTCGAGAGCTATTGCAAACAGTTCAAGTCGCCGGAGGGTCGATGCACCGGCGGATCGGGAAAGTTTCTAACGGCGATCGCGACCGAAATGATTCCGCTGCTGGCCGCCAAGTTCCCGATCGATACCGCTCAGCTCGGCCTCTTCGGTCTCTCCGCCGGTGGGTTCTTCACGTCCTGGGCGATCTTTCAGCCGAACACGCCGTTTACCAAGTACATCATCTCCAGTCCCGCGATGGCGTACGGTCGCGGCGAGATCTTTAGGCAGGAAGCCGCCTACGCGAAAACCCACAAAGATCTTGCCGTCGGCATCTATCTCGCGGCAGGCGGGCTCGAGGCCGCAGATCCGATGCTTGAGGGAATGGGAGAAATCGTCAGCGGCATGTCACATCTGGCCGGAGTGCTTTCCAGCCGGCAGTACCCCGGCCTCAAGATGACGATCGAGTTCCACCCGGGAATGGGACACACGGACGTGATGGGAACTTCAGTGGTGCGAGGCCTGCGCACGCTGTACGCGAAGTAGACAAAAACCAACGATGAAACTGATCTGCAAAATTCTTTTGTCACTCCTTCAATGCTTCACTCCAAAATGCATCGCCGGACTGAGTAACACCCGCCGAACCAGATCGCTCTGCGAATGAGCCCCGGTTTTCTCAAAAATGTGTTTCAAATGGACCCGAGCGGTCTGCATGCTGATACCCAGGCTCATTGCGACACTCGGCAAGTGACGACCCATTGACAACAACACGGCAATTTCTGCTTCCCGTGCTGAAATACCAAGATCCCGCGAAATCAATCCCGCCGCCGGTGCCACGCGCTGCTCGGGATCAAACACAAAAATGAGCCAGCGACGATCTGCCCCCGTCCATGACGTCGGCAAAGGTGGCATGGGTGCTACCACTAGAGACACGCTCGCAAGACCATTGTCTCTCGGCACGCTGAGAAATCCGCTGCAATTGCTCTTGGGCGGAAGCCCGGTCATGACCCATTGCCGTAGCTGCGACCCCGCTGGTTCGCGTAACCATAGAGTTTGGTCACTGGCGCGACGCATTCCAGATTCCACTTTCAACAATTGTTCCGCTAAGCCGGTGGCTTCCTGAATACGACCCTTCTCATCCAGAATGATGATGCCAATACGAGAGTTTTCGACCACTGCAGACAGTGTGCTGGCGCGAAGCTCACTGGCTTCTAGTCGGTCACGGATCTCAAGTGCTCGCTGTACGTGTGGAATTAGGCGCTTCAGTTTCGCACCGTCGTTCTCATCAAAAGGCCCGCGATGTCGAGATCCCTGAAAAGTGAGGGCCACCAATTTGTGCGGCGACTTGTGCAACCATGTCGCCAGCATAAAAGGGGCATCGGATGGCAGTAGAAACTCATTCAGTAGCGCACTTTTTTCCCAGACATTCTTGGCGATCAACTGCCGCTCATATTGGGGCACGCCAACGGGAGCATTTATTCCCGCGGCAATACGCATATCCGTAGCGACCCAGTGCTGACGATATTCCCGAAATTGCGCAGGGTCGCCCCGAGAGATTTCATCCCTTAATATGTAGTGTGTGATTGGATTCGCAGCAAACAAGATGCCGCCGGAACAGCCCAGAAAATCGGCCATGCCGACCATCGCCTCATTCCATGCGGCGCCATCAAGCGTCCCGGCATAGAGTTTCTCGACGATTCTATCGACTGTAGCCTGTTCGTCCATGAGTGCCGGCCTCCGTAAGCAACGCGCTTAGGCTTTTAAGTATTTTGTTGCGGCCAATTTTCCCTAGGCGCACTCACCAATACCCTATTTGGGGCATGCGCCAATCACCGCGTATCTATATAACCCTTGCAGACCAAAGCCGCCACCCTTTGCTTGGGGAAGTGCCCAAGCGCCCACCGGTGCTGAATTTAATGGATATGTTAAGCGGACCCGTCGTGCCGCGGTGAAATTCGTAGGCGTTGTAATAAAAAAGAGGGATGTGACGTGAACACCAAACTTCTGCTGACCGCAGGCACTCTGGCTGCCTGTTTTTGCTTAAGCGCCCTTGCCGCGCCTCCATTCGACGCTTTGCGGCTGGAAGGAGACAAAATGCTGCGTGTGCCTCACGGCGAAGGTGCGCATCCGGCCGCAGCGACCTTAAGCGATGCACGAACGCCCGGCGTTGCGCAGTCGGTCCGAGTCGACAATCACATCACGCACTGGGTGACCATTGACGTACCGGCCGCCGGGCCTCTTGGGACCTTCCCCCAGGCTATCAACGATTTCGGTGAAATCATCGGTAACTATAACGACGCGAGTCCTGAGCAGCTGCAGCATGGATTCCTGCGAACCGCCGATGGCGCCATTGTGAGCTTCGACCCCGCTGGCAGTCAGTTGACAGTGCCCCAGGTGATCAATAACGGAGGCACGATCGTGGGGTACTTCTTCGACGCGGCCGGCAGCGAGCATGGGTTTATCCGTGCTCGCAACGGCAATTTCATGATCATCGATGACCCCAAGGCGGGGACCTCTTCGTTTTCCGCCACGCAGCCGAACGGCATCAACGATCTGGGCGCCATCGTGGGGGTCTATGCGGATGCGAACGGAGGCAACCACGGATTTCTCCGCGAACCCAACGGGTCCTTCATTACGATAGACGCTCCGGGGATATCGGAAGGCACGGTTCTCGCCACCCAGTGCGCCAGCATCAACATTGAGGGTGAGGCAGGGTGTCAGTATTTGGATACTGCCGGGACGTGGCACGCGTTGCTGCGCTACCCGGGCGGAACGTTGGTGACGGTCGATGCGCCGGGCGCGGGAGCCGGCGGCGGTGACTTGGGAACCTTCACCGGCTTCTTGCAGGCGGTGAACGATTTAGGTCAAATGACCGGCGAATTCGCTGACCCCAACAATGGCTATCACGGCTATGTGCGAAATGCGGCGGGGAGATTTGTCGAATTCACGGTACCGGGTGGCGGTACCGACAATGCAAATGGTACGTATCCATTTTCCGTGAACATTTGGGGATTGGTTACCGGGTTCTCCGCTGACCCCAACGGCAACCCGACGGGCTTCGTGCGATTTGCGAATGGCACGCTCGATTCATTTCAAGCACCTGGGCAAGGAAATTTGGCGACATTTGCATACATTGGCAATGCCCTCAACCAATTCGTCGGATTATTCATCGACTCGAACGGCACCGGTCACGGCTTCGTTGCCACCGCTGTCCAATGAGTGCTGCAAACTGCTCGATATCCTAGCCAGAAGGAATTGAAAATGAAGACCAGAAACAAAGTGATCATCGCCGCGGCTGTTGCTGTCGCAATCGTCAGCATTGCCTTTGCCACCCCGATTGTGAATCTCGCCTCCCCGTTATTTTCCGTAGGGCAGCACCCATCCAACATTCATACGCATGGTGTTGGGAAAACGCCCGGCGGCGAATGGTTCGAGGTCAATCTGAACAGCGAAGGCCCTTCCACGATGTCGAATCAGGATGCCGCCTACGGTGTTGGTGGAGTCAACGGATGGCATTCACATCCCGGTCTGGTCGCCGTCACCTTGGTTTCTGGTTCGATTCAATGGTTCAACGAGGATTGCAAGGAGACGACCTACAGCGCGGGTGATTCATGGACGGAAGGCAGCAAAGTCCATTATTTCCGCGTGCTGGGAACGTCTGCCATACACCTGACCGCGTTCTTCATCACCGCGCAGGGTGCAGCGCTTCGTACCGATGAGCCGGCGCCCGCCTGTGCGGCCGCGGCGGGCCTGACCTAAGACGTTCCGTTTTCGGCAAGGGGTGGCGGTGAGCGTTCTCTCGCCGCCACCCACCCCTCTACGCGCGAAACCCCGCCGATTTTGACGCTCTGAAATCAATCATCAAATTGGTTCGCATTTAGAGCTTGTTCGCGTGGCCGGGCTGTTCGTGCATCCTGCACTCGCCCGGCTCCGGCGAATCAAAGGCGTAGCCGCCAGCCGGCGGCTCAGGCAGGGGTCAGCAAGAACTGCCACACATCGTTCTTGGCAGCGCGGAAGGTGGCGGCGCTCGAATTGAGGTAAAACTCCCACATCCGAAAAAAGGCATCGTCGCGTGTTTTTCTGAGCGTCGGCCAATGCCGCTCGAAATTCGCCCTCCAGGTCCGCAGGGTGGGAACGTAGTGAGTGCCGATCGCCTGCCGTCCGGCGATACTGAACACTCCTTCGATGGCGGCAGCAATCTGCGGCTCCGTCGGCAATTTTGAATTTGGAAAAATGTATTTTTCAATCCAAGGATCGTTGGTCCGCCGTTTGCTCGCACTGTTGGCGCCAATGGTGTGCAGCAAGAAGCGTCCACCGGACCGCAGACAGCGGCGCAGGGTTTGAAAATAGCGGCGATAGTTCTTCGGTCCGACGTGCTCGAACATCCCAATGGAATAAATGTGATCGAAGTCACCGTGCGTCTCGCGATAGTCTTGCAACCGTATCTCGATGGGCAGGCCGGCACATTTGTTGCGGGCATAGTCAGCCTGCTCACGGGAAATGGTGATGCCGACACCCTCGACGCCGTATTCCCGCGCGGCGTATTCGAGGGCGCCGCCCCAGCCGCATCCCACATCCAGGACGCGTTGGCCGCGTTTCAGGTCAAGCTTCCGAAAGACCAGATCGAGTTTCGCGCGCTGCGCCTCTTCGAGCGTGCGCGCGTTCTGCCAATAGCCGCAACTGTAGATCATGCGAGAATCCAGCATGCCCTCGTACAAGTCATTGCCGAGGTCGTAATGACGCTCGCCCACCGCGAAGGCGCGCGCACGGCGCTGGCGGTTAAAGAGCGCAGCGCTGATATAGGCGAGCGCATCACCCCAGGTGCGCACCCGTTCATCAACATGCGCGTTCAGTAGCCGGTAGATGAGTTCCTCGAGATCCTCTACATCCCACCACCGCTCCATGTACGATTCACCAAAGCCTAGAGATCCCTGCCGCAGAACCCGCGCATAGAAATCCTCATCGAATATGCGGATGTCCCATGGGTTGCTGCCATTGATGCGAACGCCGCAGCCCTCGAGAAGCGCTTCGATTGTTTTCCGAGGTCGGCTCAAGTGGGATGGGGAGAAATTCAAGATAGTCGACATGGGCTATTCCTTGACCGGCTCTTTGCGGGGACGGCGTAGCTTTTTTGTTGGAAGTAGAGGCTATTCCGCCAGCACTTGACCTTCTGTCAGGCAGCGTGCGTAACATGGGTAGGGAAGGGCCGACATTTGAAATGCCGACAATGTCTGCGTGCGATTTAGGTGAGAAAAATTTGCTCCTGGAATTGAAATTACACAGAACCAGGTAATTTCAGTACTGCGAACGCCGAATATCGCAACCCCTTTCGCGCGTATACGCTCGCTCTCCCCCTATGACGCGGCCGAAACGTTGCCAGGCCTTGAAGGGTGTCCCTTGAGGACCCAACAGGGGAGTGTTTGGGCCGTGCTGCTCGGGGGCGGCGACGGACCGCGCCTAAAGACCAGCGCACATGGCGCCTCGACGCCAACGCAGTCTGGTTCGCTCAATGGTGGCCCCTCGCTGCTACAGCTATCGCTACAACGCGTATTCGCAGTCAGTTCGCGCGAGCGGATTGTCGCCGTGGTCACTGAAGCCCACCGGTCCTGGTGGGAACCCGAACTCGTCGCATTGCAGCGTACCAATGTTGTGGTCCAACCCTGCGATCGCGGCACCGGGCTCGGCGTCTTATTACCGTTGTTGGTCATTGCCAAGTCCGACCCCGAGGCCGGAGTCATCTGTATTCCCTCCGATCACTATGTCGAGCATGAAGAGGTGCTGGCGGAAGTCATGCGTCAGGCCACCTCACCGGGAGTTTTAAGCAGCGACAAAATCACCCTGCTCGGCATGTCACCGATCGCACCCGATTCCGGTTTCGGCTATTTGTCCCCAGCCCCCGATTCCGGTTTCGGGATGCGACCAGTGCTTAAGTTTACTGAGAAGCCCGACGAGGCGTTGGCCGCTGAATTGATTCGCGCCGGCAGCCTGTGGAGCAGCGGAATCTTCGCTGGGCGCGTTTCGCGGCTTGTCGATCTGTATTCGCGGGTGGCGCCTGGGCTCGTGTTGGATTTAAAAGTGATCCTCGAGGACTGGCCGGACTCATTCCCTTACGCGAAACTTGCCTCCCTCTATGCACGGCATTCCCCGCTCGACTTCGCTCGCGATGTGCTGCAAAAGCACCCCGATCGACTGCAGTGCCTTCAGGCGCCGGGATCTATCTGGAATGACTCCGCGGGCTCGATGCGATCCTTTGATCTCGCGACCGCGTTCGATCATCGCGCCGCTTTCGGATCTGCCCGCTCGCGCGATGCAGAGCGAACGAGTAGTCCGGATCTTTCCCACTTTGTACAAGGCGGCTTCTTAAAGTTCGCCACTAATGCGCGTCTCCCTCCGCATGATGAAAAGTAACTTGTTGACGAAAGCGCTTACTCCGCCAAGAGTCGACGCCAAGGCATAAATTTCTATGTCGTTCCGCGATCCAGTGACTCAGCTTTACAATGCTCGGGGCTTCTTGCGGGCCGCCGAAAATCTGAGAGTTTCAGGCCAGGACTTGCCTTCGGCAATGTGGCTGTTGGTCGAGCTTGCTCATTTGCAGTTCATCAAACATGCATTGGGGTCTGAAGCCGGGGATCTTTTGCTGACCCGCACCGCCGACATTCTGCGTCACGTGTTTCGAGGAAATTCGGTTATCGGCAGACTTGGGAACAATCAATTTGCGGTTCTGATGCCGGCTAACCCGTCCGATTGTAACGCCTTGATAAAAGAGCTTGACCACCACATTAACACCGCGAATTCCCCGGAGGGCGCGATGAGCCTCGCGCTGCAAGGAAAGTTCGGCCTCTTGAATATGCGGTTCTCCGGATCCTTAAGGAACTGGTTCGCAGCACGGGGGTGCATGCATATAAGTGCGGAAGGAGGGGTGAGTGACTAGAGCGGGCCCCCCGTAGGGTATGAGGTGCCGTAGACTGTGGCACCATGGGCAACAAGAGAAGAGCCACGAGCGCCGCGCGCAAGCCGCGGCGGCCGATAAAATCCAAACGTCCGCGCAGCGTCGCGCGCACCGCCGGCCCGGGCGGCAAAGTCGATGCGTCCCCGTGCGTCGTGGCTATCGGAGCGTCCGCCGGGGGCTTCGACGCACTCATTGAATTTCTGCACGTTGTACCGGCCAACAGCGGTTTGAGCTTCATTATTCTTCAGCACCTGAGCCCTTCTCCGCGCAGCCTGTCCGCTGAGCTATTCTCGCGCCACACAGCCATGAGCGTGCGCGCGGCCGAGGATGGCATGCTCTTGGAACCTAACTGCGTTTACACGACACCCGCGGATCGAGACATCCGAGTTCAAGGGGGGCACATCCGCCTCGCAAAGCCCACCGAAGCCCGCGGGCACCGCCTACCGGTGGATCAGTTATTTCGTTCGTTGGGGGAGGATCGGCGCGAGCGTGCGATTGGCATCATTCTCTCCGGTACCGGAAGTGATGGCGCGTTGGGCTTGAGAGACATCGTCGCCAATGGCGGCATTGTGCTCGTACAGGCCCCCGAGACTGCTCAATTTGACGGCATGCCCAGAAGCGCGATGGCGACAGGCCTTATCGCCCATGTGTTACCCATCGCCAAAATGCCCCGCATCTTGGTGAGCTACGCGCGCCATGCCTATGTGCGTATGCCCAGTAAGATTTCATCGCGCCGACCGCCAGGCGATCCGGTGGGGAAAATACTTGGAATTTTGGAATCCGAGCACGGCCAAAGTTTTCGCGGTTACAAGGAGCCAATGCTCTCGCGTCGCATCGAGCGACGCATGGGGCTTCTCAATTTAAAAAACATCGAGGAATACACCAGGCGCCTGCGTCGCGACGCCGGCGAAGTCACCGCGCTGCGCAAAGATTTGCTCATCGGCGTGACCGAGTTCTTTCGAGATGCACCAGCCTGGAAGGCACTTGATACCGCGGTGCTGCGCCCCTTGATCGGCGCCAAGAAGCCTGGCGCGCCGATCC
>DATNLE010000321.1:0-1724 GCA_035603035.1 Candidatus Acidiferrales bacterium
TGAAAGTGCTGAAGGCGCCCGATGACAGGCCGATGTTTGTCTCGGCGTTCTTCCGGTACAACGGACGTCCCTGCGGCAAGATCACCCGCTATCTAGTGCTCGTGAACAGCAGTGGGTGTTGAAAAAGTCCCTCAACAGAACGGCTTTTCATCTGCGAGATGACGTCGCGGGTTTTCTTGTCTCCGTTCGACTAAGTGGTGGCCGGCAGAACCGGTGTTGTCGGCTGGCTGAGGAAGCGCACCAGTCGCTTGATGTTCTGAGCTACCGCTGCCAAGAAGAACTGCTCGCGCACGAACCTGAGTCTCCGCAGACGCAAGCGCCGCATTCCGATCTGATTCTTCAGTTCCGCGAACAAGGCTTCCACCTTCTTTCTTTGCCGCTGTGCTTTGGCGAACTCTTCCGTGTTGACCAACTCCCGCGCACGTTGTCGAGCGGGTTCGTTTTGGTGGATGACGAGGCCCCGGAAGGCAGCACGGGTGCATTGTGGTCGGAGCGAGCACGGGCCACACTTTTTGCGCGTCCCGATGTAGTTATAAGCGCGGTTCCGATGAACCCAACCGCCGTAGTTCAGGGCCTGACCGGCGGGACAGATATAGCGATTGTTTTCCGGTTCGTATATGAAACGCTCGGGGCCAAAGAATGGGCTCCTCTTGCGGTGGATACTGTCACGGGTCCGCATGTAGGGAGTGATGCTCCGATCGGCTAGCCATTGCAAGAACTCGCCGTTCCCGTAGGTCGTGTCGGCCGCCACCGATTCCGGCTCTCGTCCTGGCCATTGCGTGAAACGGGTGAGCATGTCCTGCGCGGCTACCGTCTCCTGACTCATGCGCGCTGCCGTTGCTTGCACTCCCACGATCACACAACTGTGATTGTCCACCAGATAGTTGTCGTAATATCCCAGCCGCGCCGGTGTGCCGCCCTTGGTGGCGTAGGTAGAATCGGGATCGGTGGTGGAAACCTGGTCCTGCTCATGCACCGGCTCCTCCACCGGATTCTGCTCTTCCACTTCCCGCAGATACTGCCGCACGGTGTGATGGACCTGGGCCGCTTCCGCTAACTGCTCGCGTGGAATCCGGCTCTCTTTCGCTGCATTCGCTTCGATGAAGCTGCCGTCCACTGATAAATGCGTCCCTTGCACCAGTCCCACTTCCACACACTGCCGCACGATCTGTTCGAACAGCTGCTCAAACAGCTTCGATTCCTGAAACCGCCCGTGCCGGTTTTTCGAGAACGTGGAGTGATGCGGGATTTCCTCATCGAAACCCAAGCCCGTGAACCAGCGCCACGCCAGATGCATGCGCAGTTCCTCCACCAGTTTGCGTTCGCTGGTGATGCCATACAAATAGCCAATCAGCAGGATGCGCAGCAGAAGTTCGGGATCGATGGACGGTCGGCCCATCTCGCTGTAACTCTGTTTCAGCGTTTCCCGCACGAAGGCAAAGCTGATGTGCTTATCGATGAGTCGCAGCAGGTGCATCTCTGGAACCTGATCGTCCAGTCGGAAGTAATAAAACAGCGCTTCGGAGCGGTCGTGTTGCCCCATCATGATCAGCAGTCCTCCGATGATGAGAATCGAACAGAGCATGGGCAGATGCTTTCTTCTAACACGCTTCTGCTGAATCTCATCCCGCTAATCGACGTGACTTTTTCAACACCCACAGGCGATTGCACTAACTGAGAATTGCGCCCCGGCCAAACGTCGAGCCGGGTTCGTTGGTCGTTAG
>DATNLE010000101.1:0-55131 GCA_035603035.1 Candidatus Acidiferrales bacterium
GGTTGAGTTTCGAGCCCGAGACGACAGTGCGTGAAGAAGCCTTGGCCATAGTCGACGGCAAGCCGCTGCATCTCGAACTGGAGATCACCCGCGAACGCTACGAAAGCATGATTCGTCCGCTGCTTGAGCAGACGCTCGAAAGCGTATCGAAAGCGTTGGCGGATGCTCGCAAGGGCCCTTCCGCCCTCGATGCCATTCTCTTGGTTGGCGGCTCCACGCGTACCCCGCTGATTGCCGAGATGCTGAAGGAGCGCACCGGCATAACCCCACGGGAAGAAATTCATCCCGACCTGTGCGTCGCTCTCGGCGCCGGCGTGCTCGCCTCGCGACTGGGGGGCCACGATGTGGAGCGGGTGCTGGTCGACGTATCGCCGTATTCGTTCGGAGTCTCCTTTCTCGGAGAACGCGGCGGCGTTCCTTATCCGCATTGCTACAAACCGATCCTGCGGCGCAACAGCCCTTTGCCGATCACCCGCACCGAACGCTTCTATACCAGCCATCCGTACCAGGAAGAAGTGGAAATTTGCGTGTACGAGGGCGAGGACGAGGATGCACTGCGCGATATCCTGGTCGGCGAGTTCCAGGTGAAGGGACTCACTCCGGTGCGAGACGAGAACGAAGTGCTCTGCCGCATGAGCGTGGACTTGGACGGAATTCTGCACGTTACGGCTATCGAAAAGCGCTCTGGCCTGTCCAAGCACATCACGATTGCCCGCGCCCTGGAGAGCAAGAGCGAAGCCGAAATTGCCGAGGCCCGGAAACGTCTGGAGGCTCTCTATTCCCCGGGCCAGAGCGAGCAGGAGGACGCCGAACTCGAAGATGCCGAAGGCCCGGATCAGATGGGCAACGAGGATTCGCTTCGAGTCCAGCCCGCGGCAGGAGAAAATTTCGCGGCGAACGACGACTGGAGTTCGGTTGCCGGCGAGGGAAAGCAATTGATCGAACGCTCCCGCCAATTGCTCGAGCAGTTGCACGAAGAGGATCGGGAAGAAGCGATCGACTTGAACGCGCAGATCGAATCCGCAATCGCCACCAACGACGCCACTGCACTCAAGCAGGCGGCAAGCGATTTGCGGGAGTTGTTGTTCTTCGTGGAGGGCCGCGCATGAGTGGCGAAAGCGCACTTTGTTGTCCGGTCTGCAAGGCCCGGTTTCGCGGCGCTCAACAATGTTCGCGCTGCGGTGCCGATCTTACGGCGCCGATGCTGCTGGCGGCACACGCATATGTTTTGCGCCAAGCGGCTCGGCAGGCGCTGCGATCGGGCGATGGGCGGACCGGCCTCGAGTCAGCCCGCACTGCCCAAGGCCTGCACTCGACGCCCGAAGGCGGTCTTCTTCAGTCTGCGAGTGCGCTTGCCAACGGTCAGGAATGAGGGTCAGAGATCTCCCGATCCCTTAGCTCGCAAAAGGGACAAAAACGTGCCCACGTGCGCCTGGGAAAATCAGCGTCCACTAAGCGTCCATTGAGTGGAGTTGTTTGTTTTGGAGGTTCCTAGAGGCGTGATGTGCCATTGGCGCCTCCTAATTTTTTCACCGCAAATCCATACGCTGCCGGAAGGCGCAGACCCTTGCAAAAGTGGATACTTTTCCATTGACAGCCCCTCCGGCAACGCGCACTATCCTCGTGTTTCTCGCGACACACCTCACCAGAGTCTTTCCTGGACGATTCTGACTGAGTCGGCCCTTCCTGTTATTCGCGCAGTCCGCGAACCTCGCTCGTGCCCGATCCTCGTGGACGCAGAAGGAGATCGTCATGCCAACTCACCTTCAACGAATGAGGTATCTCATGACCCGCAAGCACGCACCGAGGACCCAAGCTCACCGCGGTGTCGCTCTATTCATCGTCACCCTCACTATTCTGATCGCCCTGGTCGCGTTCGCCCCACTCACTGGCGCAGGGCAGCCCTCCGGGCAGTCCCCTCATCCCGGGAGTCGCTTGCAGACGGAAGGATCGGTCAGCGGATCGTCGCAACCAAGTTCGCCTCTGTTCCTGCCCGCGGTGACCTACGCCTCTGGCGGGTTCGCCCCATCTTCAGTAGCAGTCGCGGATATGAACGGCGACGGCAAGCCCGACCTAGTCGTGGCCAACTCCGGCTCCAATACAGTGGGCATTCTGCAGGGCAACGGCAACGGTACCTTCCAGACGGCGGTAACCTACGACTCCGGCGGGCAAATCCCCGTTTCCGTCGCAGTTGGGAGTCTTCTCCAAGGGGGGCTACAGGTGGTCGTAGCGAATGGCTGCGCCGACAACAGCGCTTGTTCCGGTTCGGGTGAAAGTGGCGTGGGCGTGCTCTTTGGCTTCTTCTACCCCCCGGCGGCGACCTATAGGTCGGGCGGGAGTGTCGTACAGTCGGTAAAGATTGCGGATGTAAACAACGACGGCATTCCCGATTTACTGGTCGCGCACCTTTGCGCCACTACAAATCCTGCGAATTGCGGTTTAAACACGCCCGGTTCAGTGGGTGTGCTGCTGGGCCATGACGGCATCTTCACCCTGGTGAAAACCTATAACCCGGGCGGGTTTCAGACTGCCTCGCTTGCGGTCGCGGATGTGAATGGCGACGGCCAGCCTGACCTAGTCGTGGCCAACTCCGGCTCCAACACGGTGGGCATTCTGCAGGGCAACGGGGATGGAACGTTTAAGAAGGCAGTGACCTATCCAGCCGGCTTTTCCCCCATTTCGGTGGCCGTTGCGGATCTGAACGGCGACGGTAAGCCTGACCTGGTCATTACGAACAATCAAGGTAACGGTAACGGATCCGTGGGCGTGCTGCTAGGTAACGGTGACGGGACCTTCGCGAGCATCGTGAACTACGCCTCGGGTGGGTTTGCTCCCCAATCGGTAGCCGTCGCAGATCTGAACGGAGATGGCAAGCCCGATGTGCTGGTGTCTAACTCCAGCAGCAACAATGTGGGGGTCCTCCTGGGAAAGGGGGACGGAACCTTTCAGGCACCTCTGATTTACAGTTCCGGCGGGAACTTACCCCTTTCTGTGGCGATCGCAGATGTAAACGGGGACGGGAAGCCCGATTTGGTGGTGGTCAATAACGGTAACAATAGTATCGGCGTGCTGCTGAACAACACCGGCATTCACAATCCGACTTCGACTTCGCTCACTTCCAGCCTGAATCCCTCCACCTACGGACAGAAGGTAACTTGGACGGCGACGGTTACCTCCTCCGGTTCAATTACACCGACAGGGAAAGTGCGATTCACGTGGAGCGGCAACACGATTGGTTCGGCAACACTCAACAGCAGCGGCGTGGCGACTCTAACCAGGTCAAACCTCAACGCCGACGACTATCAACTGACCGCAGTGTACTTAGGTGACGCCGATCATCTCGCCAGCACCTCCGCCGTGCTGAACCAGGTGGTATTGGAGACTACGAGCGCCGCCACTCTCACTTCGTCGCCGAACCCGTCCACGCAAGGTCAAGCGGTAACCTTCACCGCGAAGATAACCTCACCGACAGTGACGCCGACGGGACCGGTTACCTTCACTTCGGGAAAGACTGTGTTGGGGACGGCTCAACTCAGCGGCGGCAAGGCAAGGTTGACTATCGCGACGCTTGCCGTGGGTTCGACCAAGGTCACGGTGACGTACAACGGAGACTCAAACATCGCCAAGAGTTCAGCTTCGATTGTCCAGACAGTGCACTAGTCGCGCGGTGATTGAACACGGAGTTGGCGCACTCTCTTGCTTCCACCACCCGATCGACCGCGACCCCAGCTTGGCTGAATTGGCCGACCTTCCTTTAGATTGGTACGCCGAACGCAGTAAGGTCGGAGAACCGTGGATTCGAAGAACGATCCCAGGCTAGTCTGAAGCTAGCAATCCGCAGCCTGTTCGGATGGGTCCTTACTGAGAGAATAGTCGGAAAAATCCGGCAACTACCTGTCAATTGGTGATAAAGCGTGTTGATGGTCGGCGTCCGAAAGGAACCCGCTGAGCGTGGCATGAGGCGGCTACCATTTCTGGCAAAGTCCGCAGGGTTAAATGTGCCATTTTTGAGGGGAAACAGGTCCCAACTGGAACTCATTTTGTTTGGTAGCAGCCAATGTCTATGTTTTTGGAATTGACGCGCGGTAAGCCTTCAAGATCCAGTCTTCCCACCGGAACTCCGTCAGTCGTGCCAGCAGCGATCGCGGGAGAATCTGATTGCAGGTGAAAATCCTTGGTAGCAGTGTCAACAAAATGTGGATCCAGAAAACGGGAGTGACGGTCGTTGCCCGTGTACTCAACATACTTGTCGAATCCAGTCACAGTAGAGAAGGCTCCTGCCCACGTGCTTGCCTTCGCTCCCGACGCACAGTAATAAAGGTTGTGATCGATAGTGACGGAAGGGTGATTTTTATCGACCTGAGATTTGGTAAGCGTGATTAGGCAGCGCGCTCCCGCATAGACGATGTTGTTCGCAAAGATATTGTCCGCCATGTTCCACTGCATCTGGAACTCACCAGAGCCTGTTCGCGACGTATCGTTGTCGTAGAGCGTGTTGTTGACCACCGTGCTGTGATCGGTGTGTCCCCGCTCAGGCGCGTAACCTCCGATGGAAACCCCTGCGGTATGACAGTGGTAGATAAGGTTGTTTCTCGCAGTGATGTAACTGGTGGCGCGGTCCTTGTGCTCACTGGCCAACTCGATTCCAAAGTCCACATCGTGAATGACGTTCTGTTCGATCAGGATTCTGGCGCCGCCGTCTACGTAAATACCATCGGAAGATTCATCGTTGCGGTATGCCGGATTGCCGCGCGAAGTAATGTCGTAAACCAAATTGCTGCCTACTACTCCGTCGCGAGCCTGGTCGACGGCAGGGTCGGGTGCCGTGCGCTCAAAACCGATGACATCGATTCCAATGTTGTTGTTGTCGTGTACAACATTGTGAGTAATGCGGAAGTTCGTGACATTCCCGTTCACTACTAGCGACTCGCTGGACCCGGTTTTGAGGTGATGCACTTCATTGCCGTCAATGATCAAGTCGGTGATGGGGGTCTTGGCGTCGGTACCGTAGACGGCAATGCCAAACCCATTGCCACCGCGTCCTGGAGCATCGCGACCCTCAAAAGTCTGCTCAATATGATGGACATTGTTCTTTAGCAGCTCGATATGGGAGCCGGATCCAATGACGTTTATCCCCAGTGGACTGAGGCGATGTTCAGCGGTGCGGAAATTGCGAATTTCAAAGCCCTCGATCCTTACGTAGCTTTTGCTCTGAATCGTAAGAACGGCGCTCCTTCCTGAGGGAGTGAAATGCTCTGCGTCGAGAACCGCCGTTTCGCCTGGATAGCTTCTAAAAGTAATGAATCCATCGGCCGCGTTGCCGGATTTGTTGATGCTCACCAGTTCTTCATAGACTCCGCCCTGTACATTCACGGTACCGCCCGCACGCACGGTATCGGCGGCATGTTGAATGGTGCGCCAAGGCGCTGTTTGAGTGCCGGGATTCGAATCATTCCCGGTCGTTGACACATAGAAGGAGGAGTTGGCCTGGGCAAACGCGCCGGATAAGCACGCAAATAATATGAAAGGGGACAAAAATCTCATGCTGGTCACTCCCAAGAAATGCATCCGCTAGTGGGTAAGCACTTATTTCACAGGTGCTGTAATGGAATCTCTCGCCACCTTTGGCACCATGCTGGCTTCTCCGCTTTGTCGTCCTACTTACTGTGTCGGCACAGCTTCAAGCGTCAGGACCTCGAAGGGCTCGAGCGGGAAGGTGTGTTTTTGCCCCGCGGCCAGTGACACCGAAGTCGCGACGCCGTCCTGCTGCCAAGGGCTGCTAGCGAGAAATCGATGCGGCGATTCCGCTGGCAGAGCAAATGCCTCACCCACGTCGATCGTTATGCTTTGGCGCTTGTTGCTCGGGTTGCGGAGCACGAGTATGGCTTTTGCCGGCGACCAAGCAGCCCAGCCGTAGACTTCCAGCTTGCCCGGGTCGCCGCCTACCCAATGTGTGTCTCGGAGGACCTCAGCGTTACGCCGCGACCAGTTCGCTGCTTCCGCAAGTGTGTCCCAATTTCCCTTCGAAAGAAGTGCGTGCGAGATATATAACTCCTGGAGCTGGGTGCCATTGCCAAAGTAAGAGTGGACTTCGTTCTTGAAGTCATCTTCCGGATCGCTGTCTAAATGTTCGGCATGTTTGGCGTAGATCAGCCCGTGCAGCATTAGGGAATTCAAAGGGAAGAGCGGTCCAGCTTGTACGACATTCCGATACGTCTGGGCGTCGCGGTACGTGATCCACCGCTCGCGCCAACTTCCTATGCCGGCAAAGCTGTGGTCATCTCCGCCGCGCCAGATCGAATCCGCGTAGCGCAACCAAAATGGCGACGGATAGGTTCCAGTAGTGAGATTGACGAATAGGTCAGGTTTCTGTTCGCGCCAGTCCTCAATCAAACGCATGGCAGCTGCAAAATCGCTGTCGAAACTGCTGCCGGGGAAAACTCGATCGACGTTGCCAGTGCCGTCAATCTTGAACTGGTTGATTCCATCCTTTTTGATGAAATCGAGGGAAACTTCTCGGAACCTGGCATAGTACTTTGGGCCGGAAAGCGCAAATCCTCCTGCATTGGTCTCAAAACCGTACTTTTGACCAAACTCGAGTCGCTGCTTTTTGGCCTCTTCATAGCCACCCCATGGAGATAGCCATATCCCTACCGCCGCGCCATATTCTTGCGCGGCGTGGTTCAAAGGAGTAAGGCCCCCGGGGAACCCTGCGTTCATATGCCAAAGCGAACGGGGATTGTCCCATCCGTCATCGAGCAGAAAGGAATCCAGCTTCACGTTGCGCTGGCGAACCAGTTCGGTTCCAAAGGCATCGACCACATCGAGCACGGCAGCCACGTCATAGGGCTCGCCAAAGCCAATGTCATACCAGGAGTTGTAGTGGAGAAATGTGCGGTAGGGATGAGCACGCTCCCGCTCCACGTAGTTTAGGAATCCGCGGCGCATTTGGCCGGGAGGGGACACACCGATGACCAGCGAATAATTGACCGTTTGTCCTTTTCTCAACGGCAGTTCCCGCTTCATCGCGCAGGTGACTATTTCTGTTGTCTGGCATTGGGCCAAGGGGTCTTCGAAACCGAGAAACAGATCTCCAGCGGTCACCGGAGATCCCTTGACTGTGCCGATCACCTTCCCGCCGCGCAGACTTCCATTGAACAAATACACTTCGGAAATCGACTGATCGCTATCCGGCGCGGAGAGCGAGATCTCTTCCCGCACATAGTTGGAATCGTCGCGCAACACTGCGCGCCAGACGATGGAAAAGCTCTTCTGCGAGTCTTGTTTCTCCGGATTCTTTTTGCTCTGATATTCCAGCCGGAGGCGAATGGCTTTGCCAGTATAGTGTTCAGCCGCACGCGAGGCTCCAGAGTTCGAAGGCAGCTCCTCGATCTGCGGACCGTCGACGATGGTCATATCGGAAGCGCGGACTCGGGTCCCATCACTGAAGATAAAGCTGAAGGGATCACGCGGAAGAGACACGTTCGCCCCGGTTGTTCGGACTGCCAACGTCAGACCAGTCAGTTTGCGTTCGGCAACCGACCATTGAGCTTGCATCGTCTGATTCGACAAGGTAAGGACTGCGCCCCGGATCTCCGCCTTGGCTGTGCCCGTAGACGCTCCATAGAGCAGGGAAGTCTGCCCGGCCGCGAGGGACAGGGCCAGGAAAAAACCCGCGAAAAACAGCACTCTCAGACTGGTCGCGGTGGCAGAGATGGATGGCATTTTGCCGGTCAATATTATTATTGTCAATAGATGTTCACATGGGACACAACCCGGCTGATGGCGCCGTTCGGGCTGGGACAATCTGGTTGGAGCCCAAGCCGTAATGAGCAGAACAGTCCTAGCAGCTGTGCCAGTATTACGTCCACAGGTGCGCGGTATTCGTCGCGGAGATCGGGCGCATCCAAGAAAAGCACGTGATCCGCCACTCGGCCAAGCTGATTTGTGGAGTCGGGGGTTACCACGAGTTGCAGTTTTACAAGCCTCTTACTGCGGACTTCCTCAATTAGGTCTAACTCGTAACTTCGCCGGCGCTGATCGCGGGAAAGAAAACTGACGAATACGGTGTTTTCGTCCAGCGCCGACATCGGGCCATGGCGTAGCCCCAGCGTCGACTCTGACAGGGTGTTTATTTTGCCCGCGGTCAACTCCAGCAGCTTCAACGCAGATTCCATCCCTACGGCTCGCAGCACTCCCGAACCGACAAAACAGGCCTTAGAAAACTCCTCCTGGGCGATCGTAGCCGCAACCTCCTGCGCACGCTCCAAGAAACATTCTCCCGCTGGCAGCAACATGGAGAACGTATCCTCATAATCATCGGGAGAAAACGCGTGGGCAAGGCAATGCCCGGCAACCACCATGTTCGTGAAAGAACTAGTCATAGCCAGTCCGCGGTCGTTTGCTGAATCATCCAAAGCAAGCAGGAAGGTGCGATCGGGCTGCTCCTTGCAAACTGCGGCCATCCGGCCTAGTTTGTTACAAGTAATTACCATGTGCCGCACCCTGGGATATTTTTCGATTGCGGACTCCAGTACCGCCAACCCTTCAGAACTATCGCCGGATCGCGAGAATGACACCCACAAGTAAGGCCGATCGGCGAATACCAGATCCTCCACGTTCGTCAATAGGTCGGTACTGGGAGCTGCCCACACCTCACATCCCCACAGCCGGCGCAATAAAGGTGCCAGAGCTCGGCCGACATAATCGGAAGTGCCGGCGCCGACAAGCAACACAGTAGGTCGGTATGCTTGATCTCGCCCGATGCCCGCCGCCCTCAAAAACTCGCTCAACTCAGGGCGACGCTCCGCGCAGGTTTTGTAAGTCTGCTGCCAAGTTGAGGGCTGACGCAGGATTTCGTGCGGCGTATAGCGGATGCCGCGGGTCTCCTTCTCTTTCTCGCTTGCACCGACCAATGCAAGCAGACCTTCCGTTTCATGCCCCTGAATCAAGGGTCCCTCCTTACTCACTGTATCCAAATTGCACTATATGCTCAGCCTCTGCGAAATATATAGTAATATTTAACAACCATTGTAGCAATGAAACGAAATGAGCACTCAGCCCACAGTGCTGCTCGACCGTGATTAGAGTCATGCGGCCGTTCGCCGCGTATCTCGGCAGCGAAAAATGTAAGCTGTAGACACAACCATGAGCGAAGATACGCCGCGCAAAGACGCTTTCATCCAGATGGTGACCGCCAAAGCGTCAGTCGACTTGCGGCTCAGCGATTATCATCCCCGCTCCATGCTGGTTGTTCCGGAGCACGGGGTGCGTCGCCCCAAGTTTCCGGTCATTGACTATCACAACCATCTCGACGCGCAAGATCCGCGCAGCGTCTTGCGAGTCATGGATGAATGCGGCGTTGAACTCATTGTCAACATCACCATGCGAGTTGGCCGAGAAGCTCTCGATATGATCTTCAAGTACCAGATGGCCGCGCCCGGCCGATTTGCAACCTATGGCTGGATGGACTGGTCCGACTTGCAGTCTCCGGGTTTTTTTCCAAGAACCGTCGATCGGTTCGAAGATTTAGTGGAGCACGGCGCCTGCGGGCTGAAGTTGTGGAAAGACCTCGGAACCAGCATCTCCGATGCGCACGGCGAGCTTCTGCGAGTGGATGATGAAAGACTCGCTCCACTGTTCGAGAAAGCGGCGGAACTGGGGGTTCCCATCATGTTCCACACATCGGATCCAGACGCATTCTTCTTGCCCATCGATCCAGAAAATGAGCGTTACGAAGAATTAGCCGCACATCCCGAATGGAGCTTCCACGGTTCACATTTTAGTAAGCAAGAGCTCTTGGCACAACGCGACCGCGTTTTCGCCCGGCACCTCAAAACCACATTCGTAGCGGCACACGTTGCCGAGCGTCCGGAAAATCTGGAATACGTTGGCCATCTGCTGGAGACCTATCCGAATGTATTAGTCGATATCGGTGCCCGTTGCGCTGAATTAGGACGTCAACCCTACACCGCCCGCAATTTCTTCCTCAAGTATTCCGATCGCATTCTTTTTGGCACCGACCTAGTCCCTGAATCCGAGATGTACCGGTTGCACTTTCGCTTTCTGGAGACCGATGATCAGTACTTTGAATATCCGTCCCATGCGTCTCGTCAGGGCCGGTGGAATATTTATGGACTCTTTCTTCCCGATGAGGTTTTGCACCGTGTGTATCGGGACAATGCGAGCCGGATCCTGAAGCGCCCACTCTGATCTCGCCCACCTTCCCACGGAGCAGGGAATCAGACAATGGTCACTTCGACTCCGGCTTTCTTCAGTGCGCTCAGGTCTGCCTTGGGGATGCCAGAGTCGGTGATGACGTGTTGAAGAGAAGAGGGGGGAGCAATCAGCGAGAGGCTGCGCTTCCCGAATTTGCTGGAGTCGCAAACCGCCACCGCTACCTTGGAGATCTCGATCATGGCGCGGTTCACTTTCGATTCCAAGAGATTCGGTGTGCTGATTCCATAATGAACGTCGAATCCGTCGACCCCGAGAAAAAGGATGTCCGCGTGCAATTTGTGGAGCGTCTCTTCCGCGATGGGCCCTACCAGAGAAAACGAGTTCTTCCGTAGATTGCCCCCGCTCAGAATCACTTCCACCGCCGATCCGGAGAGTTCGGCGGCGATATTCACCGAGTTGGTGATAATTGTCAGGTTCCGGAAGTTTCGCAGCGCGCGGGCAATGGCGGTAGTTGTAGTGCCGGAATCAAGAATGACCACTTGCCCTTCTGACACCATGCTCACGGCAGCCGCGGCAATCTGCAGCTTCTCCTTGCGATGCAGTTTTTCCTTTTCTCGCAAAGTCGGGTCTTCCAGGGCGCCGTCGCGCGCTGGAAGTGCACCACCATGGGTGCGGTGAATCAGGCCTTTTAGGTGCAGCGCATCCAAGTCCTTGCGGATGGTGACTTGGGAAGTGTCGTACTGTTCGGCCAAGTCCACGACCACGACGCGGCCGTCCCGACGCAGCAACTCCAGGATCGCTCTTTGCCGCTCTTCATTTAGCATTCAGAATTTTGTTGCGCCGACCTACGGCAGATCTGCCCTAGAAGATACCCTCGGCACTTCTCTTTTATCCCGTATGGCGTTCGCTTGTCTAGGAGAAAAGTTCCAGTCTGGTTCGTCTGATTGGCAGGATGCAGAACCGCGCCATCGCTCCTGCCACTGTGAAACGAGGCTCCAACTAGGGCCATGTCATTCGGGTCGAGCGCCGACCAGCAGATGTCTATCGAACTCCGCAGAAAGCGTGGCCTTCGGCCCCTGCACCCTACCCAAATCTTCGGTTTACGCAATCGACAAACCCCAGTCCGCCCGCGCCTCAGCCTCTAAATACGAAAGGACCATCGGTCGTTCCTCCGGTTGGGGATCCCATGCCCCGATCCGCTGGGTTTTTCATGTTGCCACCGGTCCGATCGGATAATCTTCGCCAATCCAAATATCCTAATGTATTTATTCTGATGTATTACGAATAGATTCGTTTTACTTTTATTGTCGCCATGGTCAAGGGGGGCTTGCGCGGTGGTGGGGTTCCGGGCACCCTCGCCGCCAGAAACCATGGACTCTCGCCAGTGTGCTTTGGAACCGTGATGACCACGGGGGCACCCCCCGATATTCGGCCTCCCAGCGTCGGGGCCGATGGCACGGATTCGCGTTTTACGCTTGACAAAACGGTGGAGTGGAAAGTAATAGTGTAAGCGAAAGTAAACGTTACAAAACACAAGTATTGCGAATTGTGTCTGCTTGATCATTGCTGGAGGTCGTCCATGCAGGCTCGAAGATCGGGGTGGCTGCCGGTTTGTCATCGTCTCCTACCCATCGTGCTGCTTTCTATCCTCGTAATCCTGGTTTCCGGTCTCTCTGTTTGGGCTCAGGGAAGTTATCGGGCGCAGTTACGCGGCGTGGTCTCCGATGCCTCGGGCGCGGTAGTCCCCAATGCGACGGTGACCATCCGGAATATCGGCACGAATATTTCCAGCGCTGCGCATACCGACGACAAGGGGTCGTATTATTTTACGGGTTTGCTCCCCACCACCTATGACGTAAAGGCCGAGGCCAGCGGCTTTCGTTCGGATGAGCGAACCGGTGTGGTTCTGGCGGTCGATCAGGAGTCGTCACTGAACTTCAGACTGGAAGTCGCAGGCACCTTGGCCACGATGCTGGTCACAGCCACGCAGCCGCTGCTTGACACGGACAACGCTACGCTGGGCACGGACATCACCAGCGAATACGTGAAGGAACTTCCTCTGATCAACCGCAGCTTTTTCGGCTTAATGTTCTTGTCGGCGGGCGTGACCGAGGTAGCAGGGTCCGGCACGCAAGATAATTATCCTTCGGGCACGAATTTCGTCTCCAACGGGCAGCGCAACGCGACCGCCGAGGTGCGGTTGGATGGTGCATTGATCAGCGCACCCGAACAGGGCGAGGGAGGAAACTCCAACGTTTACTACGAGCCGCTGGTCGAGAGCATGCAGGAAGTGAAAGTCCAGAACAACAGCTTCTCGGCGGAGTTCGGCAACAACGGCGGCACAGTCGTAAACATGGTCATGAAGAGTGGGACAAACTCTTTCCACGGCAGCGGCTGGTATTTCTTGCAGCGTCCGCAGATGGACGCCCGCGATTTCTTCAATCCCGAGCCCAACCCTAAGCCAGACGTCAAGCGCGACCAGGGCGGTTTTTCCGTCGGCGGGCCAATCAAGAAAAACAAGACTTTTTTCTTCGGCGATTTTGAAAAAGTCCGCAGTGTCACCTCGACCAGTGCGCTCGCGTCCGTGCCGACGCTGGCCGAGAGAATGGGGGACTTCTCGGCGACGGCGAATAACATTTACGATCCCTTCAAAATTAGAAATCTTGCTGCGTGTACCACAGGACCGAACCCGCCACCCTGTGAGCGGAGGCAGGTGGTGAGTCATGGAGTTCTCAACGTAATTCCTCAAGCAGAAATCGATCCCATCGGGCAGGCCGTGGTCAATCTCTATCCGGAACCCAACCTCCCCGGAGAATTCAACAACTTCAATTTCAGCACCATAGCGAATGGGCCGGACTACCAGTTCGATATCAAGGTCGACCACCAGATTAACGATAAGCAGCGCATTAACGCCCGCTACAGCCGGAGCCATAGTAATTTCATCAGTCCGGAGATTCTGGGAGACAGCTTTGATAGTCCTTCAGGGGACGGAATCGCAGCCAGTCCAACCACGGCGCAAAATGGCTCGTTCGAACATTCCTGGACCATCAACCCGCGGATTATCTGGACAAACCACGCGTCGATAGATCGAGTGCACGAATTGTCGACATCCGGCGGGCCTTCGATCTCCAGCTTCAACGCTTCCTTGCCGGCCGGAGCGCAGGGATTGCCCTCCGTTTTGCAAGCCAACGGGTTGCCCAGGATGCCAACGTTTATGATGGTGGGATCGTCGCCCTGGACCGATCTTTTCGACCAGTGCTGCGTCGACACCACCTTCGCCCACACCCTCTACAGTTATTCGTCCCAGTTTGTGATTTCCAAAGGCTCGCACCTGCTCAAATTCGGTGGAGAGCAGAGACTTTTTTACAACAATTTCTTTCAGCCACCGAATCCGACAGGTCTGTTTAGCTTCACAGATTTTGTCACATCGCCCACTCCGAACAGCGACACGGATGCGTCTGGCAATGCGACTGGTAATCCGTTCGCGAGCCTTCTTTTTGGTTACGCTGACAACGTAAACGCTTCTACTTACCTTAATTTATATCCCTCGGTGGCTAACCGATCGGCGGAGACGGGATTCTATTTCCAGGACGACTGGAAGGTTAGTTCGAAACTCACTCTCAACCTGGGCTTGCGTTATCAGTGGAGCACGCCATACAACGAGCGCCACAACCGGATCGAATTCAGCGATTTCACCGGAAACACTGGCGTCAATATCGATCTGAGCGGAGCTAGTGGCGCTCAGGCAACTCTACAGGGGGTCGGCGTGAATTTCCCTTCCTCTGAGCAGTTGCTAGGCACTACGGCATTTGCCACTTCCAGCAACCGGAATGTTCCGGTGTACCGCAAAGATCTTGGACCGAGGCTAGGTTTCGCCTATCAGATCGATTCGAAGACGGTTGTGCGCGGCGGGGCCGGCATATATTTCGGGATGAGCCCCGCCACAAATTATCAATATACCGGCACCGCCTTCCGCAAGACCGCAACCATGTTTTTTACAAACAACAATTTTGCGACTCAATCCTCTACCCTGGAAAATCCGTTTTCGAGCGGATTCACTGGCCCGCAGAATATGGCGTATGGCAAGCTAGCGAATTGGGGATACGTCAACAATAACGATCTGGGCACAACCGCCGCGCGAGACGCCAACATTTATCAGTGGAATGTCGGTATTCAGCGGGAATTGCCCAGCCAGATTGTGCTGGGTGTGGACTACTCCGCAAACCGGAGCACACATCTGCCCTGGTCCGGCACGAATAATCGGGATTTCATTCCGTCGCCTCTGTTGGCGAAGATCGCAGCTGCGGTAACGCCCACTGATCCGACCTGCCAGGCAGACAGCTGCGTGAGTAACTTTCTTCAGACGCAGGTGACCAATCCATTTGCCGCCATGTTCAACTCGCCTTGCACTCCAACACCTTCCACCCCATGCTTCAACGAGCCCGATTCGAACTACGGCCAGCCCACCCTCCCTCTGGGAAATCTGATCAATCCCTATCCGCAATTCGCCGGAGACTTTGAAGGCCTGATACTGGAGGAGGCCAATTCCTGGTACAACGCGATGCAGATTCGCTTCCAGAAGCGCACCACCCACCACATCAGTTTCGATGGCAGCTACACGATATCGAAGTCGACCGACGATTCTTCGGCAGGCAGGAACAATTTCGTCGGGTCGCTCGCTAACGGAACGGTGCAACAACTGGACCGCCTCAATTTGGAGCACAGCATTGGCGCTAACGACACGCCGCAGCGCCTGGCGGTGGCCGTCATCGTTGACTTGCCCGTCGGCCGGAAGCAGTGGATTGGCGGCGATATGAACCGTGTTCTCGACGCAGTCGTCGGAGGCTGGTCGATCTCGACATTGATCACGGAACAATCAGGTCAACCCATGGCGCTCACCATGGCCAACCCACGGCTGGCGAATGGTAGCCAGCGTCCCAACGTCGTGTGCCCGCAACTCAAGACCGGGGTGAGCGTAAATGCCGCAGCCCTGACCTGGCAAAGCGCGACACCGCTTCCGTTCTTGAACTCTAACTGCTTTGGCGACCCGGGCGACCAGAATCCCGGCAATGCTCCACGCTATTTTTCTGGCTTGCGCGTCGACGGCATCCATAACGTGGATCTGAGTCTTTACAAATCGTTCGTGCCCAAGGAAGGCACGAGGATAGAAGTGCGGGCGGACATGTTCAACTTCGCCAATCACCCTCGCTTTGGGCAGCCGAATTCAGGAGTTGGAGATCCTCTTTTCGGAACAATTACCAGTGACGCGCCCGGTGAGTTGCCCCGCTACTTCCAGTTCGGATTGAGGTTCGAGTTCTAAGCCTCTCGATCGCAGAAATAATAGAGGTCCAGCCATGATCATGATGATGACAAGCGCGCTCCGCGGCGTGAGGTTTTGCGGATGGTTCATCATCCTTTGGCTCAGTATTCTTTTCACAGCCGCGACGGCCGTGGGCCAAGCACGGCTGGGTGTGCCGTCGTATCAGGACCCCGGATCGCCGCAATGGACGGCCTGGGGGGCGCCTGGGGCGAAGGCGGTGGGCGTGATGATCGTCAATCTTAACAACGGAGATGATGAAACTTACTATCCGAGCGTAGACCGGGCGATCCGCGCTACTCGCAAGCAGGGCATTTTCGTGCTCGGATATACCTACACGGGTTACGGTGCGCGCGATCCGAAAATCCTCCGGCAGAAAATCGATGCGGTATACCGTAACTACCTGGTCGATGGCATGTTCTTCGACGAGGCGCCCACCGATTGCAACGCCAGCAATCCGTTTCTTCCCACTCAGTTTCTGTATTACGAAGCGCTGGCGAACTACGTGCGCGAGAAGGCAGGTGCGCGGATCACAGTACTCAATCCGGGAACCTACAGTCCGAGCGACTGCTGGATGGGGATCACCAACATCCTGATGAACTGGGAAGACCAGGGTCTGGCGAACTATCAAAACAACTATGTCGACTATGCATGGGTGCATAAATACCCGCCCGACCGCTTCTGGCACATCGTCTATGGCATGAGGGCGGATCAACTCCAGGCGGCGCTCGAACTGGCGAAGCGGCGTAACGCCGGGTGGGTTTACCTGACGCAGGAGACCGGCAATCCCTATGCAAGCCCTCCTCAATACTGGGGCGTGGAGTCGAAGGCGATGAAAGAGCAGGCCGTGCAGGCCCCGTTTGCTAGCGCATGGCCGAGCTCCTTCGACGCCCAGGGCGCTCGGGCGCGGGGGCGTACCTCGATTCGTTGGGGCGGAACTGCGGCGAAGTGGCAGATATTTATCGACACCGATCAGAATCCGAGGACCGGTTACACCGGCGGCGGCATTGCGGTTGGCGCGGAATACCTGTTCGAAACCGATGGTGGCACAGCCCATCTGTTGCGGTACGCGGGCACAGGCACCGACTGGAACTGGACGGAAGTCGCTGCGAATGCCGATCTCGAAGCCCTCGATCCAAGCGTTCAGAATGCAAGCTTTGACACGACAGGCCTGGGCGCCACGCAGGCTCTCAATTTTCAGATCCGTGCCTTGGACGCCGCCGGTCATCCCATCGATGACAGCTACGTCTTGCCGCTTAGTTTGAGCAACACTGGGCTGGTGTTCGACATCACCAACCATAAGTAGTGAGCAGAGTTGAGTTGTGACGACGGTGATTCCCGCACTTCTCACTGTTGCTGCGACGAGTTTCTTTTCTGCATCAGACGACGATCCGGCTCGACCAACAACCCGGCAAGGCCTGCAACGCCACTGAAGATCTCGGCTACCAGAAAAGAAGATGTCCAACCGTAGCGTTGTGCGATCACGGGTGTTAGCGACGCGGTGAGCGCTTCTCACCATGTTCACAAAATCAGAACCTCGGAAGGCGGCAAGTAGCGCCCAAGCTACTCCTTGTTTGGTTTTCCTTCCTTCATTTACTCGTCACAACCTGTCCATCCCGTTTCGCGTCCACAACGCTCAGCAGGTAGCCCACGAGTTGGTCCAGTTCTGATTTACTGAGCTTGGCGCCATAGTTGTCTGACATCAGGGGTTCGGAATCGAATATAAGTTCAGACAGGTCGGATTTCTCCAGGGAGTAGAACGCCCCATCCTGCCCTTGCAATTGCACGGAGAGATTGTCCTCATTCCTGACCAAGCCAGAAATCTGTCGGCCATCCCTGGTTGTTGCCCTGGCCAATCCTTTGCGACTACCCGGTCTTTTCTCTGCGCTCACTATGGCGCTGCGGATGTCGTCGGCGGAGTGGCTTGCTCCGTAATATGAGAGATCCGGGCCGAGAAATCCCCCCAAGCCGTGGACCATGTGACACTCCGAACAGCCCGCCTTGCCTGAGAAAATTTCTTTGCCTTTCTCGGCGTTTACCACCACCGTAGGCGTTCTACGCTGGCCTTGCAGGAATCGCAAATAATTCAGTATGTCGGACAGTTTCGCCGGACCCAGCCCGGCAAACGGGGGCATTCCCGCTTGGGGCTTACCCTCCCGCAGCACCTTAAGAGTTTGGCTGTCCGATAGCCTCACGATGTCGGGCCTTGTCACGATGTCCGGGGCGCGTTCACCTCCCTTTCCATTCAATCCATGACACGGCGCACAACTCGATTCAAACGTCTGCCGTCCGGCCTTATGCGCCGTTGTTTGAGCCTGGCTCGCAGCAAGAGCAAAAATAAGCACAACCGCATACCTTGCTGCGAGCGACTGGATGAATCGCGCAGACTCTGAATACTCGTTCGCTTCTCGGGCAGGCACTTACTTTCACCTGTTGAACCTCTCCGCCCTAAAGGGCGAAGATTTTGAGGCTACGCTTAGGATTACAACCCTTAGGTTAGCGCCTGAAGGGTCGCACCGACCCCACGCGTCTGGTTCTTAGACGGGGACTAACCCCATCACAGCAGCCCTTTATATGCTTAGGCTTCAGGTCCAGTTAAATTACGAATAGCAAATTTGCTGGGAAGTTGTCTAGCCGTAGCATACCAAGAGGACAACTATATACGGCCTATATCTCCGCTCTGAAGGGCGGAGTTTTACGCCGCTAGGCGGATTAAACCTCGATTGATCTTGACCCCCAGGCCCGTTCAATCCAACGCAACGGCATTCTTAATGCGCGGATCTACCGCGGACGGCGATCAGTGAAACTTGCTCCAGGTCGGGATAGTTGTCATTCTCATCCGCTTTACGTTCCGCGGGAGCAATCTGTTGAACCGTGGTGTTCGCCGGCATGATCGGGCCGAAATATTGACCGAAAACGGCGTCAAAGGCTGGCAAATCAGCCAGATCGTCTAAATAGACATTGACCGCCACAACTTGGCTGAACTCCATCCCAGCTTCTTCGAGGTTGTCGAGGAGATTGCGCATGGTCTGCCGGAGTTGATGCTGGGTGGTGCTGGCATAAACACCACCGTGTGGCCCAGGGATGAAGCCGCTCTTGGCCGAGCAGTATAAGGTGTCGCTGGCAAAGACGCAGGGGCTGGCAGTGGGACTTGGAGGCATATTCTTTGGCCGCACCGCTTTGCGTTGCTGAAGGTCACGAACAGCCACACCGGTGTACTCGATGCGAGCGCCTCCCGGAAGACTGGACACCTCGATTGTGGCGCGTCCCGGTGTGTTACCGAATTCGAACCGCTTGGCATAGCGCTCATTCATGACGCGCGAAGGGATGTGCGACGTCAGATAGGGATTGACGAAAACTACATGACTCATCTCCAGACCGGCGGCTTTTACGACAGCCTGCATACCGTCGAGTGCCAGATCGACCTGAGCGGCTGGATCATCGGGAACCTTGCCAGTTACGGGATCAATCCCAGCCGTGCCGGAAATGAAAAGACGGTCATGGGTGAGAATTCCCGGCGATGCGCTTTCGTCTTTAGAAAAATTTGCAGGATAAACTGCCTTCCGTCCGTCCAGATTGCGGACAGCAACCGCGTTGATTTGAACCAGCGGATCAGGAAGGCCATAGACTCCGAGTACTGCTCGAGCTGGAGGAGTCTTGGGGAAGTACTCGGCGAACACTCGATTCATCTCCGAATATGAACCGATGTCCGTCAGATAAACCTGCACATACACAACGTTGTCCAGAGTCAATCCCGCCGACTCCACTACAACCTTTATGTTGTCGAGAGCTTGGTGGAATTGCGCGTTTGGCGCGGAGGGTATCGTGCCATCAGCGCGGCGTGGTCCTTGGCCCGAAACGTAGAGATAATCGCCGGCATCCACACCTGGCGAGAGAAAGCGGTTGCCACTCGAAGCAGAGTGGGCGGGCGTCACAGCGCGCACTCTCTCCTGCGCGGTGAGAACAGTAGCCAGCAGCAGGGAAATACCCAAGTGCCGAGCGATGGTTGACAGGTGCACAGATTTCCTCTCTTTCTTTCTACGCCCTTTCTACGCCGCCCTCTTCTGGGCGGCACCGAGGACGGCGCGCAATCTTTGCCCGACAATAATTTCCTCTCCCGGCTTTATCGTCATCGAAACCAGTTCGATATGATCGGGTCCCTTGCGTTCCTTGGCGTTGGGATTGCCTTCACGCACCGCAGTCACCAAGCTGGGATTGTCTGCGCCCAATACTTCAATGACGGGATCGCTGGCGCGAAGTTCGCGTACACAATCGGAAATGGAAAAGCCCCAGACTTGCTGGTCCCATTTCACTGTTAGGGTCGGGTAACGATTTCCATCATCTGGGACATAGGTGCTGGTCGTGACACCAGGCACTGTTTCGACCAACTTGCGGATGCGGTCGATGCGAGTATTCCATTCCGCATAGAGTTTCCTTTCGTCGATCTTCAACCATGTTTCAAGCGCAGTCAGACAGCCGATGACTTCTTCCTTGCCGACCTTCATGGGGCGGCAAACGGCACCTTCGCGCGGGCTGCTGTTTAGCAGAGCGGCTTCGACAAGATCCTTGCGGCCCAGGAGCAAGCCGCTGCACTGGGGCCCGCGAAGTCCTTTGCCTCCGGAAAAGCAATACATGTCAATTCCCATCCGGGCGTAGAGTTTTGCGTTTTCGACGGGAGGAATACCGGCGGCGTCATCGAGCAGCAGGGGTACTTTGCGCTCTTTGGAGATCGCAACTTCCTGTTGCAGCTTTTCGCCGAGGTCGGTGGTGTAGATCATCGCCGTATTTTCGCTGATAGCATTGGCGATTTCTTCCGGGGAACGCGCTAGAACAAGTTTCGCTCCGGTAAGTCGAATGGCACTGTCAAAAGCGCTGCGGCCTCCCGCCATGACAACTTCATGTTTCATCCCGGTAGTATCGGGAAGCTGCCAGATCAGTTTGTCGTCTGTACCGGCCATGCAGGCGGCCGTTGCCGCGGCCATGGCTCCAGCCGAACCGGAGGTTACGATGCCTGACTCCGCGCCCGTCAACTCTGCCAAGCGGCGTCCCACAGCGCGCTGGAGCTCGAGCATGTTTACGAAATATTCGCTGGCTTCCAGCTGGGCTTGGCGGACCTCTGGAAACTCAAGGGATCCGCTGAGATAGGTCCAGGTGCCGCGGCAATTGATGACCGTCTTCACGCCCAGCCGGGAATAGACGTTCTGCTGGGATTTGATTCCCATCGCCGTGGTGGCTTGTGCGTAAAGCTCGTGGGCTGCAATTTGACTCAGCAACGGTGTCGCAGCCAAGAATTTGACGAAAGAACGCCGACTAGAACCATTTCCAGCCATAATGATTTCTCCTGATGGTCTGCCCAAGATGGTCTGCTCAACTGCACGTTCAAACGCGAGCCGTTTTCTAGCGAGCGAGTCCGAATCCAGGGAGGGAAAGCCGCCAAGATAAGAACTGATATGAACTAAGGTTCTTGGTTTAACACAGAACTTTGCTGACGCCAATCTTTTTCTTTTGTTTTATATTGAATCATTTCATTTTATTCGTTGGCGGAATATATTCCGTAGGTCGAGGCAGCGGTGTCCGCCGTGGCTGGAGGGGTATGAAGGATAGATCAAAAAAGCGGCAAGGTTCATCCTTGATTGCTCGAAGGATTGGTGCGAGCCATGCGAATCATCCATTCAGCCATTGGAGATTTCGTGGTGTTTTTGGCAGGCTCTCGCGAGCCTCGCTGGGCAGCCCGGGTTCGTTAGAAGACAGGGGGGCGGGACCGAGTGGGGGCGCGTCCGGGCAAATCGCTGGTGCAGTCTTTGTGATGGTGGTCTTGCTGGGTGCATCCCAAACGCCATTAGCCGCGGCGCAGACGGCCCCGCAAGCCAACTCGGTAGTGAACGCGGAGTGTCGAGTAGAGAGTGTTGACTATCAAGGATGGCAGGCGCAACGGATTTCCAACCGATGGATTCAACTCATCATTCTGCCTCAAAATGGTGGACGCCTGTTGCAGGTTAGCTTCGACGGGCATGCTTATCTTTTCGTCAATCCAAAGCTCGCGGGAAAGTACATCCCACCATCTCAGGACGAGTGGTTCAACTACGGCGGGGACAAACTCTGGTTGTTGCCGGAGGGCGACGACGACGAACAACATTGGCGTGGCAACTCTGACTTGCTCGATGACGGACCATACAACTTTCGAAAACTTTCGGACGGACCAGGGTGTGGGATCGAACTCACCGGACCGCTTGACGCCCACACTGGAATCCAATTTTCACGCACCATTCGCCTGGACCCAGACTCGCCTCATATAGCTTTTCGCGCCTCCATGAGGAACATAAGCGGCCACATTGTCGAGTGGTCGATGCAGTCGGTCTCGCAGTACGACACAGGCGACGGAACGGATCCCTCACGCAGCAATCGCGAATTTTGGGGATTTACTCCGACCAATCGATCCAGCGGCTACTTAAATCGTTATCACGTTCGCTTCGGTCCGGCTGAGAACCCGGCCGCCGCAGTGCGAGAGGATGGCTTATTTTCGGTGCATTATGCGCACTTGGCGGCCGAGCTGTGGGTGGATACGACCGATGGTTGGCTCGCCGTCGTCGACGGAAGCAGCCGCTATGCCATGGTCGAGCGTTTTCAATACGAAAAGGGCAAGCCCTATCCCGGGAATGCTTCCGTCATTTTCTGGACCAATGGTCCTGAACTCAGGTTGAGCAGCGACGGTGTGGCGACGGTGACAGACGGTTCCGAGGGCGTTTCACCGTTCTACATGGAGGCGGAGATTAATAGCCCGATGTGCCATTTGCGTCCGGGAGAGGCCTGCCAACTGGAAACGGATTGGTTCCCGACGCGGGCCGATAGCGAATTCCATGGAGTGACGGACGCTGGAATCGTGACCAAACCGCTGTTGGGAGTGCTTCTCGAGAACGGCAAGGTGAGACTGGCAGGTTCTTTTGGAGTATTTTTTCCCGGTAGGCTTGTGGCGCACTTCTATAACCAGCACGGCTCGATGACTGAAACCATGCCGCTGGGGGCAGCGACTCCAACGAATCTCGTTGTATTGGACACCGAGATCGCTCCCCGAGGAAAGCCAACCCGGGTCTCTCTGCACTTGGAAGATCAGGACGGATTGGACCGAGGCCCGCTCCAGGAAGTTCCAATCAGGACGGGGGAAGTTCGCTGAAATGAAAGTGCAAAATGCAGTGTTGCTCCTACTTCACGCCGCACTGGTGAGCGGATCATTGACAGAACAGGCATTGACGGGACAGGAACGTTCGGCGATCTCCGCCAGTACAGTGCGAGCAGAAGACTTGCTGGCGAGCCCAGTGGGAGCAAATTGGACCTCATACAACGGGGATTACACTGGGCGCCGCTACAGCGCATTGCGGGAAATCAATACTGCAAATGTCCACCAACTCCGAGCGGCATGGGTCTTCCATCCCGGCAACTCCCAGAACCTGGAAGCAACACCGCTGGTAATTCTAGGCGTGATGTTTGTGACATCGGCTAACGATGTGTTTGCTCTGGATGCCCGGACTGGACGCCAGTTGTGGCATTATCCTCGGCCCGTGAGTTCCGGGCTGCTGGATGATGCCGCGGCGCACAAGAATCGCGGGGTAGCGGTATGGCAGAATTCTGTTTTTGTCGAAACGGATGACGCGCATCTGCTGTCTCTCGATGCGCGCTCGGGTGGCCTGCTGTGGGACGTGGAATATGCTGACAAGACCAAGGGCTATGGAGCGACGAGCGCGCCACTGGTGGTGATGAACCAGGTTATTGTGGGAACTTCCGGCGGAGACTCGGGCGTTAGAGGATTTGTGGCGGCCTACGATGCCGCCACCGGAACCAGAAAGTGGCAGCGCTGGACCATTCCCGGACCGGGAGAATTCGGCTCCTCGAGTTGGCCGGGCGACTCCTATCTGCATGGCGGGGGCACCACCTGGATGCCCGGTACGTATGATCCGGCACTCAACACTCTGTATTGGACAACCAGCAACGCATCGCCCGATTTTGTGGGCGATTCGCGCCCCGGCGACGACCTTTATACTGCCTGCATCCTGGCCCTTGATCCGGAAACCGGTCAACTGAAGTGGCACTTTCAATTCACACCCCACGACTTGTATGACTATGATGCGACGGAAACCCCGGTTCTGATCGATACCATCGAGGACGGAACGGTACGGCACCTTTTGGTGCAGGCCAACCGGAATGGCTATCTTTATGTCCTCGACCGCACGAATGGCAACTTTCTTCGCGCCACGCCGTTTGTCCACAAATTGAATTGGGCCAAAGGCGTGGACGCGTCGGGGCGGCCTATTCTCACCGGACGAATTCCGAAGCCTGCGGGCACGTATATCTGCCCGGGAATCAACGGGGCTACGAACTGGTTTTCGCCTTCTTACAATCCGGATACTGGTCTCTTCTACGTGATTGCACTGGAGAGCTGTGATCTTTTTTTCGCAAAAACCGGCAAGTTCGTACCCGGCGAGACGTTTTATAACACCGGTACCACTCCTCCACCAACGGAAAAGTCCCAGAAGATCTTGCTGGCACTTTCCCCGTCAGATGGAAGAGCGGTGTGGAGCTACCCTCAAGTAGGCTCGGGAAAATCCTGGGGCGGGACGTTGACGACGGCGGGGGGGATGCTGTTCTTTGGGGACGATAGCGAATCCTTCGAAGCGATCGACGCGAGTACGGGCCGGAAGTTGTGGCACTTCAATACCGGCCAGACGATACGCGCATCGCCGATGAGCTACTCCGTGGATGGTGCGCAGTATGTGGCGGTGTCCGCTGGGAGCGATGTGTTCAGTTTCTCGTTGCTACAGTGAATCGCGCTGCACTAAATCGTCTTATTGGGGTTTCACTTCCAACAGTAGATCTCCGTCGAACTCAACCGACAGATGTGCGCTATGTCCTGGGACTGACCCGAGGCTTTTTCCTCTGACATAGTCCACTACGCTGTAGTTGCGGTCTCCGAGGCCGCGCAGTTCGACTGGCCCTTTCCACCGCTTGGCAAAGAAGGCGTAGTACATGGTCTGGTCCTTACGGATGGCATGCGCCTCCGGCACATCGAAGCCGATGTCATAGAGCTGCCCAAGATATTCTCCCTTGGACAACATCTTTTCGCGATAAAGGCGAAGCCACTTTTCAAATTCCTTCTCCCGCGCTGGCGTCAGATCGGACTTACTTCTTTTTGTGACAAGGGAGGGAATGACGAACTGTGTTCCCACGACGCCTCCGACGCCCAAAGTGGACGCAAAATCGTTGCCGCCATCGCTCAGTTCAACGTGATCGCCGAAGAAGGGAACTGTGTCTCCGATCAGAGCCTTTAGGGTTTTCGCCTTGGAACGGACTTGAAAGGAACTAGTCGGATCGGAAGCTACCGACATATTAAAGTTTGGCATGGTGAAAAAGGAGAACGACGTGCCGCAAGGGCAAAACTCAACCAGGGTTCCGGGCTTTACCGCCTGCGCGGTATCGTAAATTGCTTTGAAGAAATCCGGCAGAGCTTCGACCGATTCCTCCGGTTGTGCGTGATGGTGCGCCGGGTTGTAGCAGGCTGGAACTCCATTCATGTGCTGACCATCGAGCTTTAGTCCATCAAATCCCCAATCCACCAAAATCTTTCGCACTAACGTTTTGTGGTATTCCACGACGCGGCGGTCCGCCGGGCACAAATAATAGGAATTCCACCATGAAACCTTTCTCTTCGAGCCATCGCGGTTCAGTAATTCGTAGTCGGGATGATCGCGGAGTAGTTCCGAATCTGGTACAGCGCTGAGCGGTGACCACCAGAGCTGAGCTTTGAATCCTTCCTGATGAATGCGGTCTACCAGAGCCTTGATGTCAGCGTCGCCGTGGGGGAATTTCTTGGGGTCGAGCGCCCAATCGCCCACATTACTCTGCCAGCCGTCGTCGAGTGTGACCCACACAAATCCCAGACGCTTTGCCGTTGGAAGTGTGTCATATACCTGCTGAGGCTGCACTGATCGGCCATATCCCCACGCGCACCAAATGGCACCGAAAGCGTCATCGGGAGCTGTGGCTGCATGGAAGCCTTGTTTCATCATGAAGCGCCGGTAGTCGGCGAGCGTCCGGAAGTAGTCTCCCTGGTGAACGGAGACGAAGGTGCGAAACGTATGGAAACTTTGCCCGGGGGCAACAGTGATAGCTTTGTTGAAGCGAACCGCAATTTTGGCGTGCGCAGGATCGGGCATGGATACGGGTAGGGAAACCAGCTTGGGCCGCGGCTCGACATGCCCCACCGCCATGCCAACGTCGCGCCGCCAGACATCAAGAATGGGCGTGCCGCCTCCATAATCGCTGGCGTTCATACCTTGATAATTCTCCTGCCGAAAATTAGCGCGCAGCGGTACGACCCAGTTGGGGCGTTTCTCGTAAGAGCCGGTCTGGTAGGACCAGAAAGCTGGCGAGCCCACATTATTTAGGGCGTTCACTGTGTACGCGTTGTTGGTCCAACTCTTGATCGCGAACTTCGTCGTTCCGGTATTGGTGTACTGAACCTCGAAGAACGCCATCGCTGGAAAATCGTCATATACGGTGACGGTAACTATCTTTGTGAGTGTTCCCGTCTTTCCTTCCAGGGTGAGCCGCTCACCCTCTCCGAAAGCGTCCTTTGTAGGCTCACGTTTTTTCGAGGTCAGGACAAATCCGTCCCAAGCCTTGTCTGCGGTTGTCACCGTCTCAGAGGCACTGAACGGCCCCATCACCGTTTCCTGGTTGTCGAAACGGGCAACCACGCGGCTGCGCAAGTGGTTATCAAATTCAATTCGCAGATTGCCGCCTTGAATCTGAGGCTGGCCGGTTGGGGCGTCCGCAGCCGCAGCGGACGCGCAAGACGCGAACACACAAGACGCGAACACAATGGTGAGAGCGATCCAAAGCCTGCTCGCAGTCGTGGCTTTCGGCTTTCGAAGCTGGTTGCTGTGCGATTGCAGAATCTCTTTCCCGGTTGACAACATTGAACACCTTCTTCTTGATCTCCACTCGGCACCTATCGGGGACACCTTCCAAGGGGCGTCTTCCTGCGCACTCATCGCTGCTCGCCTAGAATTAGCCGAATGTGATGCTGGCAACCTGGCTCGAGAGCTGCCGGTAGCTCGTCGTCCCGATGGTTTAAATGGAATCAAAAGCAGATATTCGTAATAGACGGAAATTTTTGCAAAGTCAAGCCATTTCATGGGGGCTTCAGGGCACAACAATTCGTTCCGTGGTGGAGGCGCCCGGCAATATATTTATCCAAGTTATCAAAAAATTGTTAATCTTTATTCCCAGGAACACAACGAATCGATACAAATAGTAAATGTCCGACAGTGTCCTAGCGTCTGACCTCCCCTTTGCCCGGAAATGGGGTTTTAGGCAGCTTGGCCGAAATCTAATCGACGTAGAAGGACATAACTCCGATGCAGCGTAGAGATTTCCTGAAAAGCAGTGTCGCGATTGCAGTAGCTGGAGAACTTGGAATGGGCAAAGCCCAAGGTATGGTTCCCGCCCACAACTGGGGAAGCTATGACTTCGGCGGTGGCCCCAAGGTGACTGATCGGCTCAATCAAGGGCCGTTCCCGCAATACCCACCCAATGCCGTGATCCCCACTGACGACGTCGTGATGAGCACAACTTCGTCAGATGAAGTCGTGCCGAACTATGGCAAGGGACTGATCACCTACATCACAGCGGATATGGGCCCGGAGGAAATCAAGTCAGACAATATTCCGCGGGCGATCGAGGATCTGGTTCGATTTCCCTTGGGCCAGCAACTTTACATCCGGCCGACTTGGAGGGAAGTTCAGCCGCGGCCCGGACGCCTGGAGATGCCTGAATATCTGAAGCTCGTTTTTGAATTGGCGAAGAAGAACAACAAGCGAGTCGGAATGCGAGTTCAGATGTGCGCTCCCGACTATACGCGCGAACCGGCGCTGCCGGATTTTGTTCTCGACAAAGTGCCGAAGGTCGATTTGATCCTTAACGATCAGGAAAGCAGCGCTTCGGGCGAAAGATACTTACAGAACCCGCATTCGCGTTATCAACCTCGGTATGACCATCCTTTTTTTCAGCAGGCGTTCCGGGAACTGGTTGGGCTCCTGGCGGCGGAATTCAATGGCAGCCCGCTGATTGAGTTCATCGACACCTTTATGTACGGCTTCTGGGGCGAAGGCCATACTTGGCCATTCGCCAACAATCCTTTCCCGGATTACCAGACGGCAGAGCGCACCTGGCTCAATATGCTTGAAGTCCAGATCGAGCACTTTTCCAAGACTCCTCTACTGACCAATACGCAACCGGACTACAGCCGGGTTGGCAATTCAGAATTGTTGGACCGCACGATCCGTAGCAACAATTGGATTCGCAGCGATACCATCTTCATCGAGAACGAGCAGATCGAAGCCCTCAGCAACCGACCGCCTTGGGTAGCCGCGCTGCTCGAGCAGGGACTTCCCGGCAAGCCTCCCGATTCAGTGGCCGCGATTGAAGGGATATCTCCGGCAGAGAACATGATCTCTCACGTGATCGACCTCGGCGTCAATTACTGGTCGCTGTGGAACTTTCACCAGATCAGCGCAGAGAACCTGTTGAGCTACTACCAGGCTTCTCCGTCGTGGTTCGATCGGATCAATCGTCGAACTGGCTATCGGGTGAGACCATCTTTCATCTGGAGCTATCAAGACAGCGCTTGTCTGGGGCTGATCGTCGGCTTCGCAAATGACGGCGCCGCGGGTGTACCCGGAGTATTGAGGGTAACCGTGGAGAGCGAGGACGGAAAGGCGCTCAAGAGCGGTTGCCTGGACGCCGGCTACCCGTTGCCGGGCAAGATTCGGCAGGCACAGTTTGTGCTGCCGCAGGTGACAGATTGGAAAGGATTGAAACTCAGAGCAGAAATTGAGGTCAAGGGAATGCGCTATCCGGTACGGTGGGCCTGTCATCAGAAGTTGAACGACGACGGCTCGCTCACGCTGCGTCCCAACCTCCATCAGCAGGTTTAGGCGGCACGGTCCTGAGGCAAAGGGAACCACCGGCGCATGATTTTATCGAATAGCAACGTATGTATCATTTCGAAACACTGTGAAATATTGCGATTGACAGTCAGTCAAAGTCGGTATATATCAACCTGTCACGCATTTCTACTGCTTTGATAGGTTGTGGCAGACGCTTAATTTCATTCTGTCGCCGAGCGCTGTTTCTGCCCATGCAGTTCGAATTGCGGTTCCATTTTTTAAATCAAATTAAGGATGCTGGGGCCGCCGCCGCTTATATTTCCCAGGCAACTTCGATAAAGATGAAACCGGATGGCGCGGGTATGAAGCTCTTAACCTTGTTCGGTTTCCTGATGCTGGTGAGTGGGCCGTCGATCCCTGCGGCTTGCCAGGAGCAGCCCAAGCAAAACTGGACCCACAATGTGCGCATTGCCGCGTACGGACTGGATCGCAAAAATCCAGAAGAAATCGTGCGCGCGGCCATGGCGGATCATGTTTACGGCATTGAAGTGGACAACGATATTCCAGGACGCTACGAAAGTTTCCGCGATCCCGCAGCCAAACTCGAAGTCATTCGCAAAGTAGCGGGGCAGGCGCACCAGGCCGACAATAAGGCCTTTGTATATATAGCCGGCACCGAATGCATTACGGCGAATGCTGACAAGTCCGCACATACGGTGATGAAAGATCATCCCGACTGGCTGCAGCGGAAGCTCACGGGGGAACCCGCGATGTTTACCGGCGGCGCGGCGTTCTGGATCAGACAGGGCGATGAAGATGTGTGGATCAGCCCCTACGCGAAACTGTGGCGGAAGCAATATATGGAACGGGTGCGCGAAATCGCCGCTACCGGCATTGACGGAATTTATGTGGACATCCCTTACTGGATGACGCATTTCGATGGTTGGGAGCAGAGCTGGGCGAGTTTCGACGACTACACGGTTGCCGCCTTCCGGGAAAAGACCGGGCTAGACGCAAAGAAAGACCTTAAACTAGGCGATTTCCAAGACATCAACTTCCGTAAATGGATTGATTTTCGCATTGAGACGATGACCGATTTTGTCCGGGAAATCCGCGAAAACGCCCGCTCCGTAAATCCTGACATCATGGTGATTCCTGAGATCTATCCAGGAATCGAAGAAGAAGCGACGCGAGTCGGTGCCGATGTCTACCAAATGTATGACGCGGTGGACGTGATTGCGCACGAGTACGAGTTTGGCAATGGCGAACACATGGCGGCGGTGCGTTCCCAGGTGGACTGGTTCCTGTATCAGGCTGGGATGCTGACGTTTCGCGCCTTTGCCCAGGGCAAGGCCACCTGGATTCTCAATTACTCCTGGGATGGGCAAAAGGGTGTCACCGCACCGGAGCCGATGAAGAACCTCGCCAACTCCATCGTAATGGCTGGGGCAAACTTCTGGGATGCGCCCGGACATTCAATGGCCGGTACGAATGATGAAGCCACAAGAAAACAGATTTTCGCGTGGATCGAAAAAAACGAACAGGCTTTGTATTGGCCACGAACCCCGATCCATCCCGTGGGTGTGTATTTCTCTCCGAAAAGCCGCGACTATGCCGCGAAAGAATTTCTTCCTTCTTATCGGGGCGCGTTGGTGCTGCTCATCCAACAGCACCGCTCGATACAGGTAGTCACGCCGAGAACTCTTGCGGAGTTTCACGGTGAGAGGCTGGTCCTGCCGAGCGTAAGTGTGCTGGATGAAACCGAACGGCGGGAGCTAAAGGCATTCGTTGACCATGGTGGACGTCTGGTTGTTTTAGGAGAAGATGTTTCCGGCATTCCGCATTCAGCGCAAAAGATTGTGCTGCCAGGCGATCCGGCGCGAGAGTACTACAACGCGTTGCAGAGTGGGTTCGCGGTCGGTTCGGCGAATCCGCCTAGACAACTCTTGAATGCCCTGGGCGGCAATGAGGATATCCAACTTGATGCTCCGCCTACCGTGGCGGCAAATTTCGCAATTGTGAACGGCGCGCCAGGTGTGTACCTGGCGAATTTTGGCGGACTGGTCCCCGGAAGTATTGCGGTTCCGACGCCGGTGAACAGTATCCAGGTGAAAGTTCCAGCGGTAATGGGAGATTCACTGTCGTATCTTCCATTCCTCGGCGAAGTGCAAATGGTGCATGGAGTAAAGCGCGGAGAACTGATTGAATTTACCCTGCCGCCGCTGGAGCGAGGCGCGGTGATATCTTTCGGGGGCAAGAAACTAAGGGAAGGGAATGGCTCCTGCGTCTCGCAGCGCCGGTAGCCGCTTCACCCTACAATATGCCGCCAGCGCTGCTGGAAGCAAAGGCCCTTTCTTTTTTTCTAGCTCATAACAGTTCCAACAACGCTTAGAACGGGGAGAAAAATGCCGAAGTTGGACGTATGCGTGGTTGGTGAAATCAATCTGGACCTGATCCTCTATGGTTTGCCGAAAGAACTAGTACTGGACCGCGAGCTGATGGCCAGCGGTCTGGCGGTTACTCTAGGGAGTTCATCCGCGATTTTTGCCCATAACCTGGCGATGCTAGGAAGCAAGGTCGGGTTCATCTCGAAAACCGGCGGAGACCCGCTGGGGAAGATAGCCGTGGAACGGTTAGCCGCCGCGGGGGTTGACGTAAGCCGGGTTAACCAGACGGCGGGGCAGACACCGACGGGGCTAACGGTTGTTTTACCCTACTTGCAGCAACGTTACATCCTCACGTTTCCCGGCACCATGTTTGAGATGCAGTACTCCGACATCGACATGGAATACGTCCGGTCGGCCCGCCACTTGCACGTCTCGTCGTTTTTCTTGCACCGTGCGTTGCGCCCGCGAATCCTGGATCTGTTTCGCGAGGCGAAAGCTGCGGGTCTGTCCACGTCACTCGATACGAATGACGACCCTGAGAACAAGTGGGATCGGGATCTGTTGGCAGTTCTTAATTATGTCGACATTTTTCTTCCGAATGATCGTGAAGCGAAGAAAATCGCGCACACCGACGACCTTTCGCAAGCGATTAACCTGCTCGCTGGACTGGCCAAGGTTGTGGTAGTGAAGCGGGGCCCAGCGGCTGCCATCTGCCGATCCGGCCAGGAACAGTGTAGTCTGCCGCCTCCGACCCTGAAGTTTGTTGATGACATCGGAGCGGGCGACAGTTTTGATGCCGGATTCATTCACCAGCAAATGCAAGGGGCAAACCTCGAGGATTGCTTGGCATTTGCCAATCTATCGGGAGCCTACTCTACGACCAAGGAAGGCGGCACCGAGGCATTTCGCGATCGCAGTGCTCTCACCAATTTCATGCGCCAGCAGTGGAACGCCACGGGCAGAGGTGCTCTGCCCGTGAAAGGATAGCGCAAACTCCCTTCGCGCTCGGAGCCATGAGATTCCGGTTGACAGAAGCTATAAAACGGAAGTAAAAGTAATACTTCGTAAAATTACACAATAGAGCTGGCACCTCCGAACAGACGGCGGCCAGATGCCTGATTGCCACGTGATCAACGCTTCGGGATTCTCCGCACTCGATCAAGCGGAGCAAATCGCGCGCTAGCCGCGTTGTTCGGCCCATCGGCTGTCGACCCCTTGGAGCCGGCAAGCAATTGATTATTGACGCCAGGTGAAAATTTCCCGGACGACGAGACCGTCTAATCCGCCAGCGTCCCGTACTTTGAAGAAAGACTTTCCCCCGGGTGGAGTCAATCATGAATGACACACGATGTCTGATCCGAAAGCTAACAATTGCGCGGCATGCGATCGAAAGCGCGCGAAACGTGCTCGTAGTATTGCTGTCCGCAATGATGGGCGGGACTCTTGCCGCCTTGCTGCTCGGCGCAGTGCAATGTTCGGCCCAACAACTGACGAACGGCACTCTGTCGGTGACGGTCGATGGTCAGAATGGATGGTATCAATTGGGGCTGATTGGCAGTCAATCTGTACTCCAGGCAGGCATCGGTGCGTTGGTCAATCACACGTGGCTGCGTCCCGGGAGCTACCCCTCGCATTCGGTTTCCGAATCGCCATTCAGCGACGCGCTTGGCTCCGGTAAACAGTTGACGGTCACCTACAGCGGACTACGCGACAGTCCTGATCTTATTTATGTGCTGCAGCTCTACACCCAAAATCCCTACGGCACCGTTCAAGTGCGAGTCAGGAACGGAACGCCCAAAGCTACGTCGGTGCAGGCAATCCGCAGTGTTGATGCAAGGGGAGAGTCGATCGTTAACTTGAACTTGGGCGGGCGTCCATCGGACGAACGCATTCTCTCTGATAGTTTTAGCGAAGATTGGCCGGACTTGGTGATCTACGATCTCGGGGACGCTCCCGGCGGAATGCATCGCGGGGTCGGAAGCCAGCTTATTTATAACCGGCAAACCAAGCAGAGCTTGTTTCTTGGCGCGCTTACATCGGATCGCTTCTTGACCGTTTTGCGGCTGAAGACCGATGGCCAGGGCGCCGAAGCTAAAATCGCGTCGTACACCGTCGAGTCTACCGGGACCACTGAGATTCAGAAGGATTACAGTCAGGCAGAGTCTCTGAAAGTAAAGTCTCTCGAAAGCGACCGGATCGAACTAAGTCTTCCACTTGATGCAGGCGAAGAGATGAACTCCGAACGCGTGATGTTTGCTGCAGGGCTGGACTATCTGGGGCAACTTCGCGCCTATGGCTCCGCGATTCGGCGTCTCCATCGGGCACGTGTTGCGAGTGAGATTCCAATGGGATGGTGGAGCTGGACCGCTTTTTATGCGGCGATCAACGAGGGGGAAACGCTGGCCAATGCCGATTGGTTGTCGCAGCATTTGAGTTCGATCGGTTACAACTTTTTCCAGATCGATGAAGGCTATCAATACGCTCGCGGAGAGTACGTCACCGCCAACGCGACGCAATTCCCGGACGGCATGCGGGTTGTGGCCCATCGCATTTTGGGAGATGGCCTCACCTTTGGCCTGTGGACGGCACCGTTCGAGGTGAGCAGCCGCGCGTGGGTTTATGAACATCACAAGGATTGGTTGGTCCACAATGCTTTGGGGCAGCCGATTCCCCTAGAGGATGTATGGAAGCAGAACGTTGATACGCTTTACGCGCTGGATACGACACATCCTGGAGCGCAGGAATACTTGCGCCAGACCTACAAGACGTTGGTTCGGGAATGGGGAATTCGCTTCATTAAGTTGGACTTCATGGACACGACGGCAATCGAAGGCTATTACTACCGCCCGAGTACCACTGCACTCGAGGCCCAGCGTATCGGTTTGCAGGTGATCCGCGACACCGTCGGCGACGACGTGATTCTGGACAAGGACGGAAGTCCCATGCTCAATCCGGTGGGGATCGTGGACACGGGCCGCGTCTCCGCGGACACGGGACACAGTTTTCTTAGGTCGAAGACCGCCGCCCCCGGCATCGCAGCACGCTTCTACATGAACGGTAACTTCTTCATCAATGATCCGGACGCTTTCAACGTCACCGATACATATCTGGTGGAGCATTCGAGCGAGCGTTCTTCCCATTCACTGGCGACTGCGCAGACTTCGATCGCACTTTCCGCGGTCGCCGGGGGTATGTACGAAATTGGCGATGACCTACTGGTGCTTAACAGTGAGAAGGATCGACTTGCGTTGGTGGAAAACCGAGACTTGCTCAACATGGCCAGGGCTGGCCGAGCTTCTACGCCCGTAGATCTGATGACTTATGCGCCGGAAGATGGACAACCGAGTGTTTTCTTGCTCCGGCAGAGCCCGCGGCAGAGCGTGTTGACGGTTTTCAACTGGACTGACCAGCCACGCTCGCGCTCGTTGAGCCTCAAAGACCTCGGGGTTCCTGCCAGCTCTACGATGGTGGCGGCCGGGATCATGGATTCAAGTTCCAAGTTTACACTCGCAGGCGACGCGATCCGGCTGGAGAATCAGACGCCACAATCGGCAGTAGTAATCAAGCTGGTGGACGACGCTGTGGCCAAGGCTGCCCCAACGGTCACGGCGCGAGTCCCTTCGCAATCGAAGGTTGGGGAGACGATGGCCTTCTCGGCTCGGGCTGACCCTGACGGGGTACCGGCACTCAGCTATCACTGGGACTTCGGCGACGGGACGATCTCGCAAGGACCCAAGATTTTTCATTGCTACACAAGAGCAGCCGATTTCACAGTTCGGCTCATGGTGGAAGGACCGGACAACGCGCCCTATGAACAGACCTTCTCGGTTGGAGTAAGGGGCGAATTGAAGCCGATTTCCGCCCTCCGCGCGAACCGGCGTTTTGAGCAGCCAGCCGACAAGTGATGCACGGTCTAAGAGAATGATCCCACGCGGATTCCTGACCTGATTCATCTTGCGCACGAAGAAGTTCGCGGTGCTTGAGGAGGAATGAATGCGGGATGCAGATGTCATATATGCCACTCTTGTCGTGATCGTCCTAGCGCTGACGCAGACACTCGCCGGACAAGCCGGAACCACTTACTACGTGTCGACCAGCGGCAACGACAGCAATTCTGGCACAATCAGGGCGCCTTGGCTCACCATCCAGCATGCGGCGAATACGGTCAAGCCAGGCGCCACAGTGTACGTTTCCGGCGGAATTTACCACGAGTCCGTGAACTTTCCGACGTCTGGAAGGGAATTGGCGCCGATTACATTCCAAAGCTATCCCGGACAGACGGCGGTGATCGATGGAACGGGCGTGAGTTGCTGCGGTTCATCCGCCACACAAGGTCTGATCAACATAATGGGAAACATGAGTCACATCACCATTAGGGGATTTGAGATCCGCAACTACACCACCAGCAAAGCCGCAGACACTCCGGCTGGCGTCTGGATCACGGGCTCAGGCGCTGGAATCCAGATTCTGAACAATCTGGTGCACCACATCACGACCAAGTCGGAAAAGAACGGCAACGCCTTCGGCATCGCTGTTTATGGCACGTCGAAATCTCCCGTCACGCACTTGATCATCAGTGGTAACGAGGTCTACGACAACCGGACAGGGAACAGCGAAACGCTGACACTGGATGGAAACGTGACCCATTTTAAAGTCACCAATAACCTGGTTCACGACAATGACAACATCGGCATTGACGCGATTGGATACGAAGGCGTCGGTCCCATCGGCTACGACGAGGCGATGTATGGAGAAATCAGCGGTAACACGGTCTATAACATCAGCGGGATCACAAATCCCGCTGAGGGCCGTGAATACGACGCCGACGGACTCTACTGTGACGGGTGCGCCTATGTCACGTTCGAGCGGAACGTGATCATCCAGACCGACTACGGCATCGAGGCGACCAGCGAGAATCAGGTTTGCCAAAGTAATGGCACCGAGTGGTCTGGCCCAAACAATACCGGAACCGCCGCTAAAGGTAGGTTCCCGTGTTATGGCAGATATGCCACGGTGCGTAACAACATCTTCTACAACTCCAATGCCTGTGGTAACTCCATCGGCGGATACGCGACCGCATCCAAGAATGGCGGCCATGGCAACGGAGGAGGCAGCAGCTTCCACGACGTCTTCGTTAACAATACTCTGTACAACAACGCCACCCAACTGGATGGCGGCTCAACCGCCGAGTTCCAGGTTCAGAACCAGGTAGGCAGCGCTCAAGGGGACATCTACGAAAACAATGTTGTCTACGCTGGCGCATACAATACCTGGATCTTCAGCTACGCCCCTTTCTCGCGGATGTACCCTGCTCCGCCGGCGACGCTCAATTGGAACCTGTACAACTCCGCCGCGGGTTACGTAGAAGGCACGTCTATCTCGTGGGGTAACGTAAGTTCTTACGCGAGTTTTTCAGACTGGCAGACCAGCAGCCGGGAAGATGCAAACTCCCTCAATACGGATCCACTCTTCGTCGATCTGGGAGCCGCACCTCCAGACTTTGATACGATCCCTTCCTCTCCGACCGTGGGAGCTGGCAGCACTAGCCTCACGTGCAGCGTTGGCTGGTGTGATCCCAATGGCAGTTCCCCCCATTCCCTCTATGGCAGCACCGACTTCCTCGGCAATCCTCGGACGAACGGCTCGAACATTGACATCGGCGCCTACGAAAACACTGGAGCGGCCGTCGCCAACTCATTGACAGTGAATCTGACCTCGGGGAAGCACACTCTCGATTACGGTCAGGCGACCACGCTGACGGTCACAGTGTCCGCCAATCCCGGTGGCGGCGGTGTACCGAGCGGTACGGTGAACTTCATGCTAGGGTCAACCTTGCTGAAAAAGCGAACGCTGCTGCCGACCAGCGCAACGGAGTCTGCAGCAAGTCTGCCGCTCAGTGCGTCACAGCTCGCGCCGGGCGCCAACACGCTGACCGCAGTGTACTCGGGGAATTCGATCGCGCCATGCTGTCCTGTGTCGGGACCTCCGGTTGCGGTCTACGGCAGTGCGTCTGCGCCGCCCATTACCGTGACGTTGCGATAGGTTCTTGGACGCCGAAAAAACGTGAAAGCGAGATGGTGGATCGGTGGAAGGAATCCGCTGAGAACTGCGGGACTTCTGCTGATCCAAGCCGATCGTGGTGATACCTTGTCCCGGTTCTCCATACATCGACACTCCCACGCGGCGCTGAAACTTATGGAAGCACACGACTCAGTATCCCGTACCACAGGACTGGATTTTTTCTTCTCCAGGCAGGCTGCCGTGTTCTTGACCCTTGAGTCTGACGGGTGTTTCAGAATGCAGCGTCAGAGGCGGGAGTCAGCACGCTAGGCACGTGGTTTCGTCAAAGTGGCGGGAGGCCGTTGTCTATGGACGTCTGCTTAGCGGTGGTGTTCCGGGTGTATTTCACATTGCACCAGCCATTCCCGCTGGGTTCCGTTCTTATCGTTTGCAGATAACGTTTTGGCAACGGGCGATGTAGCGAGTGGTAATCCGATCTGTAGGGCGCGAACGGAATCCGCCTCGAGCGGAAATGTTGTCCTAGGCCAGTAAGATCTCTGTAAAGGAGTCCTCCATTCAGACGATCAGTGATAAGCCTGCAACAAAAACGCAGGCGCGTCATCCAATAGGGAAACCGATATCTCAGGAGCCCGAATGATGCAGATCGGCATCGACAGCTTCGCCGCAGCTATCTCCGATCCGGCCACAGGCCTCACGCTTAGCCCCGTCGAGCGGATGCAGCATCTGCTGGAAGAGATCGAACTCGCCGACCAAGTCGGCCTCGACGTTTCGGTATCGGCGAACATCACCGCGCCGAATTCCTCGACTCCGCCCCGGCAGTGATCCTGGCCGCGGCTGCCGCGCGTACCAGGAATATCCGCCTCACCAGCGCCGTCACCGTTCTCAGTGCCGCTGATCCTGTCCGCGTCTTCCAGGAATTCGCGACGCTCGATCTGATTTCCCATGGGCGCGCTGAGATTGTGGCTGGCCGCGGCTCATTTGTGGAGTCCTACCCGCTCTTCGGCCTTCGCCTTGAAGACTACGACGAACTTTTCGCCGAAAAGCTCGATCTGCTCCTTGCCATCCGCGAGAACACGCACGTCAAATGGTCCGGCAAGCACCGGGCGCCGCTCACGGGCCAAGCCGTCTACCCGCGTCCGCTGCAGGATCCGCTGCCCATATGGGTTGGGGTCGGTGGCACTCCCACCTCGTTCGTCCGCGCGGGCATGCTCGGGCTGCCGCTCATGGTCGCCATCATCGGTGGCGAACCTAAGCGATTCCGTCCTCTCGTCGACGCCTACCGCGAGGCCGGCCGCCGCGCCGGTCACCCCTCCGAGAGGCTATCCGTGGGACTTCACGCCATCGGCTTTCTGGCCGACACCACCCAGCAGGCTGCTGACGACTTTTACCCTGGGTACGCGCACACATTCACCGAGATCGGCAAGGAACGCGGCTGGCCGCCGACCACTCGGGCGCAGTTCGACGCGGTGCGCGGGCCTACCGGTGCGCTGCTCATCGGCGACGCCGAAACGGTAGCGGAGAAAATATTGTATGACAATGAGGTCCTCGGCGGCCTCTCGCGTATCACGTTCCAAATGGGTGTCTCTACGCTTCCACATCAGAAGATGCTGCGCGCCATTGAAATCCTAGGCACGGGCGTCGCGCCTATCGTGCGCAAAGAGCTGGCCGCCGCGCGTCCCGCGCGAAAAGCAGCTTCGAGAAAACCAGCGGCAGTCCCACCTCACAGGAGCGATTTGGGTGAACTACATAAGTAATCTCAGTCAATATCAATAATTATCAATCTTGAGCAACTGCGCTCATTTAACTCTCCTCCTAAGCGAAGGAATTGCGCGGATTTGTTTGGTGGATCTATGTCTGGTGGATCTATGTCTGGTGCGGTTCGTTAAGGGGCGAAGTGGCTGTGGCCCAACGTTCGGCGATCTTCCCTTCCTCGAAGCGCCACAGCACAAAACAATGGAATTGCATCTTCTGGCCCCGATGCGGTGTCGGTGAAACGCCAGATGGTTCGTCAGCGTATCTTACATAGGATTTCTCGTTTTCTGCGGCGCCTGCCGCAAACGTGTGTCGTAGAGGACTCGGGCAGTCGAGGAGCCCGTCAACCCTCAACCGGTTTCTCGCCAGCCAGGTGCCGCGTGAACCGAGCGATATTCGTCTCTACAAGATTTGTTTTCGAAGCTTTCTGCCGGTTCACCACATCAGATCAAGCATATCCCCCGACTTGGGGGTTGGGTGTCATGGTCAGTGTCGGGACGATGACATTGCCTGACGTGTACATAATCACCCTGTGACAACTGGTAAGAAGTCTATGAGCACTTTATCGGTAACCATTTCAGAGGCGAACACTCAACGCTATGAAGCGCTACTGCGAGCGGCCAATGCTATTGGCACGTGCAGTGATTGTGACACTGCCGCCGACGTGCTGGTGAAAGCGCTGCTCGAAATTGTTTCCTTTGACTACCTCGAGCTTATCGCCTTTGAGAATGACACCGGGACAGTCGCGTGGCATCTGCTTTACTCAAATGGCGCAAGGCAGAGTGCGCCTCTGGCAGATGTGGTCGTCGAGGGTACGCCAATTGAGTGGGTACGCGACTCTCAGCGAGCTCTGGTCACCGCGGACTGGAGTGAGGAAACGCGGTTTGCCAAGCACGGGGAATATCTAACCGGACTCGGTATTGCGTCCACCTGCATGCTCCCGTTAGCCAGGGGACCACGCCGACTCGGTGTACTGAGCATAGGCAGTTCGCGGCCGGATGCTTATCCCGAGGACGAAGTCGGCTTCCTCTCTCTGATGGCCGACCAGATTGCGCTGGCCATCGATGCCGCCGTGAACTTCTACTTGTCGCGGCAGGCGCAGGATCGGCTGAAATTGATCCTTGATCTAACGAACCAGGTCGTCGCGAACCTGAATTTTCAGGATCTGCTGCGAACGATTTCAGCGAGTGTTCGCCGGGTCATGCGGTGTGACGCCGCGGCCATCATGCTACCAGAGCCAGACGGCGTGCATTTGCGAGTGCATGCTCTCGACTTCCCGGATCGCAAGGGATTTTTTACAGAAGACATTTTGATTCCCATCGAGGACTCGATGCCCGGCGAAACGTTCCGCAGCGGCAAGCCCTGGATCGTGAACCGGCTTGACCCCGCCAAAGTTTCCCCGGAGATGTATGCCAAAGCGGCTGGGGAGGGTATGAATTCATTTTGCGACGTGGCTCTCATCAGCCGGGATCGCTCGCTTGGCGTGCTCGCCCTGGCGAGCCGAGAGGAGAATGCGTTCGATGGGGAGGAGGCGGCATTTCTGTCTCAGGTCGCACAGCAGGTCGCGATCGGTCTGGAGAACGCTCTAGCGTACGGTGAAATCGCCGATCTCAAAGACAAGCTGGCGCAGCAAAAACTGTACTTGGAAGACGAAATCCGTGGTGACATGGACTTTGAGGGAATCGTAGGACAGAGCTCAGCTTTGCGCCATGTTTTGAATCTGGTGGAAACCGTGGCTCCGAGCGACTCAACCGTCTTGCTTCTGGGCGAAACCGGCACGGGCAAGGAGTTGATTGCGCGCGCTATCCATGAACGCAGCCGGCGGAAGGAGCGGACCTTCGTAAAGCTCAACTGCGCCGCGATTCCGACCGGACTGCTCGAAAGTGAGCTTTTTGGCCATGAACGAGGAGCCTTCACAGGCGCGATTGCGCAGAAGATTGGTCGCCTCGAACTGGCCGACCAGGGCTCGCTCTTCCTGGACGAAGTTGGGGACATTCCCGTCGAAATCCAGCCCAAATTGCTGCGAGCTCTGCAGGAACGTGAGTTCGAAAGGCTGGGCAGCAACAGAACCAAGAAGGTCGATGTGCGGCTGGTAGCAGCGACCAACCGCGACCTCGAAAAAATGATGGAGAATCGCGAGTTCCGTAGCGACTTATACTATCGCCTGAACGTTTTTCCGATTCGCATCCCGCCTTTGCGCGAACGCCCCGAGGATATTCCGCTGCTGGTCCGCTACTTCACCCAGAAGTATGGCCTGCTATTGGACAAGCAGATCGAATCCGTTCCCGCTGCGGCCATGAGGAAGCTCTCGAGTTGGCATTGGCCGGGAAATATTCGCGAGCTGGAAAACTTCATCGAGCGTTCGGTGATCCTTACACACGGCACAGCGCTGCAGGCTCCGATCGCCGAGCTGGGTAACAATAGCAGGAACGTTCCGATGGTGGGCACGCGCGAAGCCAATGAACGCAGCGAGATCGTCCGCATTTTGAAAATGACCAACGGACGAGTGGCAGGCCCTGAAGGGGCTGCGGAGCGTATGGGCCTCAAGCGCACGACCCTGATCGCGCGCATGAAGAAGCTGGGCATCGACGCGCGAAGAGTGTTATGAAGTTCGACAAATGTCAAAAGTTCCAGCCTCAGCAGGGACGAGGCGCGTGCACCCCCTTACGTTTCACTGAGTTTTGTGAGTTAAGCCTTCCCCGTTCTTGGCCCTTGTCTTGCTGAGGTCTTGGTGTGATCAAATTATTCGCATTCGCGAGCGTCTGCGGCGCGGCAGTTTTCTTTATGCTGGTATTTCTTCGCGCTCTTCTGAGAGAGGCGATAAGTCCTCGTACTCGCTTGAGCGAACGACGCGAGAGAATCAGTGCCACTCCGGTTAAGAGGGAGCATGATTCCAGGCAGTTAGACCGGGCAGCGTAATCGCGCCTACTCTGAAACCAATCCAGTTCGATTCGGCAGACTCACGTCAACCGCAATTGCTATACCGACCAGTGCACGATCCCCCCTGTTTCCGCTACTTCTCTCGTGTTTCGCCCGCTATGGCTAGGCGCTCGATGTTTTTCCCCGACTCCACAAGTGTCAACGGTGATTTTGACATTCTTTGACACAATGCTCCAACAATTCCGCTCCCATTAATCTTTTCAGCACTTTGCGGGCTCGCGGCTTTGGCATGCGCGTTGCGCTCATACAAGTGGTCTCGAGAACGAATATGTTCAAGATTTCAGTCGTCGATACCCCATCTCAACGCAAGCTAGTGGTGGAAGGCAGGCTCAGCGAACCCTGGGTCGGTGAGCTTCCCACCAGCTGGAGAAATGCGCGCCGCGACCTAGATGGACGCAGACTGGTGATCGATTTGAGCAGCCTTACCGTCATTAGCCGTGAGGGGGAAGTCGCAATTTTCGATCTGATGAAACAAGGCGCAAAGTTTTGCTGCGCCGGCATTCTGAATCGACACGTTCTGAAGCGACTTGCCCGGAGTTGCCGATGCGAGCCGCGACCGCATTCAAAAAAAATCGCTGAAAACATCAGAAAATAGTTTTGCTTGTCGAATTCCACGAAGCTAAAACGACTATTAAGTGAAAAGTGGAGGCGAATATGCCAGAAGCAAAGCCCATCGCAAGACCCGCACCGTACGCAAGCAGCGCCGATTTCTGCCGAATCTTTGACGAAGACATGAACGACCTCTACCTGCTCTCGTTTCTGCTAACCGCCGATCGTGAGAAGGCGGAGCAGTGCTTTGTCTCCGGCCTGGAGGACGCAGTGGAAGGCAATCCGGTTTTCAAGGAATGGGCGCGCTCATGGGCTCGGCGGGCGATCATCCAAAATGCCGTCAGGGCAATCAACCCGCGGCCGGTAGAGCGCGGTGGCAGTTGGCGGTCCACTTCAGTCGACAACCATGACAAAGCGCTACCACCCCACCAGCAGGAGGAGATTGCCGGAGTTCTTGAACTCGAACCCTTTGATCGGTTTGTCTACGTGATGACGGTTCTGGAACGGTACTCCGATCATGAGTGTTCTCTTCTGTTGAGCTGCGCGCGGCGCGAGGTGCTCGCCGCGCGGACTCGCGCCTTGCAGCAACTTGGCAGCGCGATGGAATTTAGTTACAAGCTATTGCCAAATGCCAAGTCACAAGGTTCTGTACTGCGGGAGCGCTCCAGTTCTGTATTTGAGTTGCCGGTTGCTCCGCATTTGGTGACCTCGGCCCAAATTGAACACCCTTTCAGATGAGGAAGTATATGAACCAGAAGGTGAGGACTACTTTGAATCTTCGACATGGATGGCTCGCTGTTCCTGCGGCACTGCTGGCGACAGCGGGTTGCAGCCGAAGCAATGTTCAAGCGGCGCCGGCTATGCCTGCGCCGCTGGTGACTGTGGTCAAGGCCACCGCGCAGGACGTCCCGAAGTATCTGGATGAAATCGGCAGAAACGCGGCCTTCGAGTCGGTTACGGTGACGCCGCAGGTGGGTGGACGCATCGTCGAACGGCATTTTCAAGACGGCGAGAACCTGAAGAAAGGGCAGTTGCTGTTTGTCGTTGACCCTCGTCCCTTCAAGGCGCAACTCGACTCGGCTCAAGCGAGCCTCGCGCAAGCCAAGGCGGCTCTTGATCTCGCCAAGATTCAATTCACCCGCGATGAGGAAGTCATAGGAGAAAGAGCTATTTCAAAGCAGGACTACGACACGAAGAAGAATACTGTCGACGTGGACCAGGCCCTCGTCGAAGCCGCGCAGGCAGCCCTCGAAACCGCCAAGCTTAACTTCGAATACTGCTACATCCATTCTCCGATCGACGGTAGGGCCGGGGCGCGCTTGGTGGATGTGGGAAACGTGGTGCAAGCCAATGCCACATCGCTCCTCTCGGTCCAGCGACTGGACCCGATCTATGCGAATTTTACGGTCACCGAGAGTGATCTTCCCGAAGTTCAACGACAAATGTCGCGCGGCCTGCTGAAAGCCTCAGTCCGGATCCCCTCGGACTTGGAGAGTGCGGCCCGGGCCGGCCGCGTCGAGTTTCTCGACAACTCGGTGCAGAACGGCAGTGGCACGGTCAATTTGCGCGCCACCCTGAGCAACCCGGATCACCACTTTTGGCCCGGCCAATTCGTAGACGTAAAACTTGTTCTGAACACGGAAAAGGCAGCAGTGCTGATTCCAAATCAAGCGGCTCAGATCAGTCAGCAGGGGCCATTCGTCTACGTGGTGAAATCGGACGATACGGCGGAACTCCGGCCGGTGAAGGTGGGGCAGCGCGAGGGCGATGACGTGGTGATCACGGAAGGAGTCGCTGCGAATGAACGCGTCGTGCTCGCCGGCCAAATGCTGGTTCGACCCGGAGGCAAAGTGCGTATCGATTCCGCCGCTTCTTCTGCCCCGCCTTCAAACGCGGGTACCCAAGCCGGCGGTCCGAAGGGAGGTCACTCATGAATCTCTCGGAAGTCTTCATTCGCCGTCCGGTGATGACGATCGCACTCACCGTCTCGGTCATCCTGTTCGGGACGTTGGCTTATTTCCGGTTGCCCGTCAGCGATCTGCCGGCCGTTGATTATCCAGTCATCCAGGTACAAGTCAACTACCCGGGAGCGACGCCGGATACGATGGCCAACAATGTGGCCACGCCGCTGGAGCGCCAGTTCATGCAAATTCCGGGACTGGAGCTGGTAACTTCAAACAACGGCCAGGGACATTCCAGTTTTGTCCTGCAATTTGATCTTTCCAAAAGTCTGGATGGAGCGGCGACCGATGTGCAAGCGGCCATCACGCGTGCCCAAGGACAGCTTCCTGTCGATTTGCCGAGCCCTCCCACGTTCACCAAGACGAATCCCAACGACCAGCCGATCCAATACATCGCGCTGGTCAGCGATACAGTAACCGAAGGCCAACTCTATGACTACGCCAATACGCAAGTTGGAGAGCGCATCAGCATTCTACCCGGCGTAAGCCAGGTCGCGGTGTACGGTACGCAATCGGCAGTCCGGATAAAAGCCGATCCGTCGGCGATGGCGATTCGCAACATCACACTGGAAGATCTCACCGGCGCTATCAAGAATGGAACCGCCTACACCGGGGCAGGCCAGTTCGACGGGCCTCAGCGCAGCTTTCTGCTCCAGCCGCAAGGACAACTAAGCACCGCTGACGAATACAACGGGCTCATCGTTGGCCAAAGCAGCGGCGCACCTGTGTACCTGAAAGATGTCGCCAGCGCCAAGCAAAGCGTTCAGGACGAGCGGATTGATATGCGCTTCTGGGTGCGTGGATATCCGCAGCCGGGAGCGACCGTGGTAGTCGCTGTGTTTCGCCGGGCAGGCGTGAACGCGGTTGAAGTAGCCAGGGCGGTGCGGGATCTGCTTCCTACCATTCAGTCGCAGCTTCCAACATCGGTGCTGCTGGTGCCGGCCTATGATCGCTCGCTGACCATCGTGGGCAGCATAAAGGATGTGCAGGCGACGCTCTACATCGCATTCGTGCTCGTGGTCATGGTAATTTTTGTTTTCCTCGGCCGGGTTACCGACACTCTGATTCCTGCCGTGGCGCTTCCGTTGTCACTGCTGCTGACATTTATAGCCATGGACGTCCTTGGCTACAGCCTGGACAACCTCTCGCTGATGGCTTTAACTCTGGCCATCGGGTTCCTGGTGGATGATGCCATCGTGTTTCTCGAAAACACCGTGCGGTTGATGGAGGAAGGACAGAACGCATTCGAGGCATCGCTGAACTCGGCCAAGGAAATCAGCTTCACCATTTTGGCTATGACGTTGTCGCTAGCCGCCGTCTTCATCCCGCTGGTGTTCATGAGCGGGCTCATGGGCCGCATCTTCCGCGAGTTCTCGCTCACCATTGTCATCTCCATTCTGGCCAGCGGAATTGTTTCACTCACGCTCACTCCCTTGATGACTTCCAGGCTGCTGAGTGATCGCGGGGCGGGCGCGAAGAAGACGTGGATGGAACGAGTCTTCGGCGCATTCGAACACCGGGTGCTGGATGTATACGGACGTTCCCTGTGGTTTTTTCTTCGCCATCGCTGGGTTTCGGCCGTGACCTGGGTGGTCTGCCTGGCTGGCACGGGGTATCTCTTTTATGTTGTCCCGAAATCATTCCTGCCGGTGGGTGACAGCTCGTTTATCCGCGGCATATTAGTTGCACAGGAAGGATCCTCCCCCGATCAGATGCACGCTTATCAAACACAGGCGGAAAAGATCATGAAGGCGAATCCCGCGGTGCGCAGCACTTTCACCATGAGCGGGAATGCGCAATTCATGGGATCGAATCAGGCGTTCCTGATTGCATTTCTGAAAGACCCATCCCAGCGTCCTCCGATCGCTGAAGTGGCAGGACAGTTGATGGCCGACGTCGGGAACGCAATTCCTGGGACGGTGGCATTTCTTCAGCCAAATCCCGCGCTCGAAATCAGCACTGGTGCCACCGCCAATACGCAGGGCCAATTCGCTTACGCGTTTTCCGGCACCGACCCCAACGAGGTTTACGCCACTGCCGCCAAGATGATGGCGAAGATGCACGAATACCCCGGTTTCCTGTTCGCGAATTCCGACCTCTACAATCACACGCCGAACCTGCAAGTCGACATCCTGCGGGAGCAAGCGAAGCTTTACGGCGTATCGGAGAGCCGGATTCTCACGCTTCTGCACGATGCCTACTCGCAGAATTACAGCTATCTGATCAAGAAACCAACCGATCAGTATCAGGTGATCCTCGAGGTTGCCGATGACAAACGTTCCGCGCCTGAAGACCTGGGCAAGCTCTACATCAAGAGCGATGACGGGCTGCGCATGGTCCCTCTCAACGCGGTGACCCGCTGGCACCCGGTCATCGGCCCGCAAGCCGTCAATCACATTAACCAATTCACTAGTGTGACCATGTTTTTCAATCTGAAACCCGGCTACGCCATTGGACCGGCAACGCAATTTGTGGAAGACGCGGCGAAGCAGATTCTGCCGCCGGGCATCGTGGGAGCGCTCCAGGGCGAGGCGCTCACCTTTCGCAACACGGTTTCGGACCTCGCCGTGCTGATGCTGGTCGCTGTGTTCGTAATGTATGTGATCCTGGCAATTCTTTACGAGAGTTATCTGCACCCAATTACGGTGCTCTCCTCCTTGCCCGTAGCGCTGCTGGGCGGACTGCTGACGCTATGGCTGTTCGGCGCCGAAGCCTCGTTGTATGCCTACATTGGAATGTTCATGTTGATGGGCATCGTGAAGAAAAACGGAATTATGATTGTCGATTTCGCCGAGCAGCGAGTGCGTCAGGGAATTGCCGATACTCAGGCGATTCACGATGCCAGCATGGAGCGTTTCCGCCCCATCATGATGACGACGATGGCGGCCCTGCTGGGCGCGCTTCCGATTGCCCTGGGATACGGCGCCGACGGAGCTTCCCGCCGGCCGCTAGGCTTGGTGGTGGTTGGCGGTCTTATCGTCTCCCAGTTCATAACATTATTCGTCACTCCTGCCATCTACCTCTATCTTGAGGAATTCCAGGAGAAAGTGCTGGACCGGGTTTCTTTCTTCCGCTCGACGCGCAAAGCGGCGCCAGAGACGAGCCCAGCTTATGCGCTGCAGGAAGCAGCTGGAGATTAATCATATGATTCAAACCCTGTGGCGCACTTATTTCTCGTTTGCCCTGGTGCTAAGTATCGCGGGGCTTACCGGCTGCGCGGTTGGCCCACATTACAAACGGCCGACCGTGGATGTGCCAGGTACATATCGAGAATCAACCCCTGCCGCACCGGCCTCCGCAGATGCGAAGGACCAGCAGGTCAATTCAAAGCAAGTTGAAGCTGAACGGCCTTCGCAGTCTTTAGGAGATGCGAAGTGGTGGGAAGTCTTCCAGGATCCTCAGCTTCAGAGCCTCATTCGCACCGCACTTAAGAATAACTATGATGTTCGCATTGCAGCGGCGCGAGTTTTGCAAGCTCAGGCACAACTCGGAATCACTCGCGCCGATCAGCTTCCAACGCTCAGCGCGGGCGGAAACATCGCTAGCCAGCAGAACCCGCAAATCGGTCCGATCCCCGCTTACGAAGTCACACAGGGACAATTGACGGCGTCCGCCGCCTATAACTTCGATTTTTGGGGAAAGTATCGCCGCGCCACGGAAGCGGCCCGAGCAACTCTTCTCGCCGATGATTGGGCTCAAAAAGAAGTGACGGCCACGCTCGTAGCGAACCTCGCGACCGATTATTTCGAGCTCCGGGAGCTGGATCTCGAGCTGGAAATTTCGAAACGGACCTTTAACTCGCGCAGCGACTCTCTGAAATTGACGCGGACCCTGGAGCGGCACGGGATCGACTCGCTATTGGACGTTCGCCAGTCAGAGCAATTGGTGTACACCGCTGCCACAGAGATTCCTGATTTTGAAAGGCAGATTGCCCAGGAGGAGAATGCCATCAGTATACTTCTGGGCAAGAACCCAGACGATGTTCCTCGCGGACTGAAATTGACTGAGCAGCCGCATGCTCCCGAAGTTCCAGCTGGACTTCCTTCCTCTCTGTTGGAGCGACGGCCGGACGTTCGGGAGGCCGAAGAGAACCTGATCGCCGCTAACGCGCAGATCGGCGTCGCACGGGCGGCTTACTTTCCTCAGATCTCACTTACGGGAACTGCAGGCTACGAGAGTCCGGCACTTACGAATCTCTTCACCGGCCCGGCTGGCTTATGGAGCTTAGCCGCGTCTATAACTCAGCCGATATTCGAAGGAGGGAGGCTCAAGTCGAACGTCCATCTGGCTGAAGCACAGCACGATCAGATGCTCCTGACCTACCAACAGACGATTCAAGGCGCGTTTCGAGACGTCTCGAATGGGCTGATTGCCTATCGCAAGAATCGCGAGTTCAGAATTCAGGAAGAACACCTGCTCGAATCGGCTCAAGATGCGGCGCGTCTTTCCGAAGTGCGGTTCAAGGCCGGGACTACCGACTACCTGGAAGTGCTGACCAATGAGACGAATTCCTTCTCCGCTGAACTAGGGGTGGCGCAAGCCCAGGCGAACGAACTTATTGCTCTGGTCCAGCTCTACCAAGCTCTGGGCGGCGGTTGGCAACAATAGCTCCGGCGAGGCTGACAAACAGCTCGTGAGGAACGTCGTCATGGCTGCGCTCAGCGGCGAGGCCATGAAGGAGTGCTCTTTCCGTCAGCTCGTCTAAAGGAATCGGTGACCGTCTTTGTTTTTGTTTTTTTGAACCCCTGTGTGCCTTTCATCGTGCCTGCTCAGAGCACTTCACTTAAAAGTCCGATTTCCGTTGCTGACGACAAGGCGGCCTTCGATTTCCATTCCAATGCGTCCGATAAAATCGCTCCGGAGGTTCGCATCGATCTCCTTATGAAGCGGGCCGAAATCTTCAAAACCGGTATGGATACGAAGCAGAAGCTCTGATCAAGAGCATGGTCGCGTATGCTGGAACATATAAGATCGACAGCGAAGCCAAAGCCGTCACCCACGACCCACCACCCACGACCCACCACCCACGACCCACCACCCACGACCCACCACCCACCACATAGAGATATCTTGGGACAAATCTCGTACGGGCACGGACCAAGTTCGAAGTTACAAATTGGAAGGCAACCACTTGACGCTAACGACGGAGCCCTCGACCGAACCTGGCCACCGGCAAGAAAACAGTCCGCAGCTTGATCTGGAAGAGATGAAAGTAACTCAGAATGGAGCAGGGCGTTGCCGTAGGATTAGCGAGAATGTTCTCCGAGACACGAAACCGCAATAACCAGAATAGTCAAAGAACTCACCAACAGAGGGAACCAGACTTCCGCGATCCAGGGAACAGGGATGAGAAAAAGCACGTCAAGATCCATGAACGACGTCGGCCATCGGATTGTCGCCCACAGCCCCGCATAGTAGGAAAGGTCCCAAAAGGCGAATGCCCACAGGAAGGCCGTCCATCGTGCTCGTATCGTGGCCGCAGCAAGCAGTGCGACCGCCGACAGCATGATCATTGTGGCAGCCTCGCGGCAGACCTCAATCGTCACCAGAGATTGGGGAATCTGGGTTACGGATTTGTCCGGCTGATAGAGCTGTTGGGATCGTCGGACGTCCGCCAGGCTTTCCGTGTAGCCGGGCAGCAAACCTGTCGCAGCCCGCAAGTACACCACTACAGAAGCTTCAACAAAGCCAAATGCGGTGGCAAACATAGTGATCACAACCAGATGCCGTCGGCTAGGGAGAGATCCTGCGCGCCGAATAATGAAGGCGGCGGCCAATGGAATGAGGATCAGCACATTGACCCACCAAGGTTGCGCCCAAATCTGAAACTGCCTCATACCGAAGCGATTGTACGCGGTGTAACTTCCTCTCGGGAAAGCCAGTGTGCGAGCACCCCCGCAGCCCGTCCTTCCTCAGCCAGTCATGGTCTTCCGGCGTCGAGATCTGTTGAGTTGTTAGGGCGTAAGGTGGCATGCACCAAATTAGGAGAACCCGATTTCCGGCCGACATAACTGTTGGCCGACCACTCAGGAGTAGGTTGCATGAAAATCAATAAGACCTCCCTGTTGACCGCTTGAACGAGGGCCTTGATGTATCCGTAACCGAACGCGAAATCCTGGAAGCCGCCTGGATCGTCCGGATGACCGGGAATGTGATCCGGACAAATCGAGCCTCGGAATGAGCGTGCCTCGCAGGATTCGCGTGTCGTTTGAAGAGTCCACCTCCCCTTCGTCCGGGAAAAAACCTCATAGAAGTCGTTCAAACTGCCACGAATGTTGCCGATGTGTATCTGATGTATCCTCTCTCGTCGGCCGAGGTATTGAACAATCGGCAGTAAGTGGATCAAGCAGCATCTATGCACTAAGGCCTTCTATGGCACCAGCGAGAATGCGGTGAAGACCCGGATCTGGATCGCGGTATCAATTTATGTGCTGGTTGCCATCGTTCGGAAGCGGCTGGGCCTGGCGGCCAGCCTATACCAAACGCGACAAATTCTGAGCGTCACACTTTTCGAGAAAACACCCATTCTATGCGCTCTTCAGGCTCCCGTCGCAGACGCAGAATTCAGCGAAAACGTTAACCAACTGATTCTCTTCGATATTTGGCCGGACAGTAGTGGGTGCGGGTCAGTCGTCGTTTTGATGACGCCGCGGAAGGTCGGCATGAGAGCGCTTCACACTTGATGTCGACCGCGCATGTACGTACGTATCGACAGAGTCTCCTCCGGCCTGATCAAGGCAAATGCGGCGAAGCAGAAGGCCAGAACCAGGTGTTCCAAAGAGGCGCCGAAGTACTGCCAAAAAGCGGCATGCGGGCCTGGATAATTGGCCGAAAACAATAAAGTGGACATGTAAACTACGCCGCAAATGCTTGCGGGACGTACCAGAATCCCAAGCACGAGCGCGATTCCGATCGCTAGCTCACCGTAGGCCACCAGGAACGCGATCGGCGTGGCATGGGCAAGAACGAAGTTTTTCAGGACGGGAACCATGAACGGATACGCCCCGTCTTGAAGAAAGCGGTTGATCCAGTACCGAAATCCGCCGCCAAGCGTAAACTGTGTGCCGACAACTTTGTACTCACCAAAGATGAGAAAAAGGGTGCCAACTGCGATGCGAAGTCCCGTGAGCGTCTTGATGCTTGACATCGCCATTTGATTGTAACGAAGAACGGTAGCATTACGGCGCCAGTCATGCAACGAGTACTACCCAAGTTATCCAGAGTTGAGGGCGGCCGCGGCCTTACCGTTAAGATCAACTTCGTTCTGTTGACCTTCGCTGATTCTCCGTGCCAATTATTCTGCTGAGAAATACTCAGCGGGTTGCACCCGAGCCGATATTTGCATTCTCAAGAGCTGCCGCGTCTATAGTCTGACACCCCTTCGCAAAGTAGTTGCTTGCCTCGCTCGATGGCCGAGGCCTAGTGTCTTCACTTCATGCGCAAAGTCTACTTGGGATCGATCGATGTCGTGCGACGTGCTGGAATACAGGTAGCCGTCAGAGCAAGAGCCAGCACCCGGAATGATGACAAATGTTTCGGTATCCCAGGCGCAAACGCCTCTGCCGACGGAGCGCCAGCAACAGCGCACTCCTGCCCCTGTAGCGACCAAGTTGGCGCCTCCGACTCAGCGCCAGCAGCCGCAAGCAGAGACGCCCGCGGAGAAAAAGCATGAAGAGGAACGGCGGAAGCAGGAACAGCAGAAGCCTCCAGGCGAGTAGAGGCTCAGCTTCCAAAGGTTGGATTTGGAAATAGTCCCGGGCATTTCGAGCACGCGAAGCTGGATGCCGGCCAGATCACTAGCGGTGCAGTTGTCCCCGGTTCCAACCCACCGCCCCCCCTCGTTGCAAGCGCGCAGATGCAACCGCCCTCCGCCGCAAATTGCCCGATTGCCCGTTTTGTCGATCGCACGCCTGTGAAACATCACGGCATAGCTAAATTTAAGCCTCAAAATACGCTCCCGTTGGGATAGCCATCCGTCATCGTTCCTTCTACTCTCACTGCTGAAAGTTGAAACGACAGGGGCGTGCCGGGTGGTAAACAGGCGACGAATGGCAGATCCGGTATGCAAGAGATCGGAATCGCCAAGACACAAAAATCAGAGAGGCAACGATGGACAAAGTAGATACGCGCTTTCTTCATTCCTCCGTTGAAACATATGTGCCCCAACCGTGTGTTCGCAAAAACCTGTTCCGATTTCGACTTGCAAATCCACGATTCGTGGGTGGCCCGGTTGCTGGTGCTGCTGCAACAGCTCTACGAATCCGCGGAAGGGCGGGGAGCATTGCCAGAACCCGAACTCGGTGAAATCGTTTGCAGCGCGGTCCGAGTGTGTGGTTTTGTGGACCCGATCGAGGCGCGGGATTTGTTTGCTATCGTTCTCGATGCGATCGAAATGCAAGATTTAATCCCAGAGGGAGCAGCCTGAGAACTGCTGGGATTGCGCTGTCTGACGCGTAGCTGGGCCTTAACAGACTCAATCCTCGGACTCATCCACAGTGACGACGGGGTGCGGGACCCTGAGAAACATACTGAATGCCGGCTCGGGACCGCCACGAACCAGTCGGAAATCGCAAACACCGAAATCAACAGATAACCTGACGTCAACCGATTGACCGTAGGGGAGCAGAGGAGCGATACCATGAATTTCATTAAGCTTACAAATCTCAGCGTTCTGCACTCTGGAAAACAACTCTTCTGTTGATTTTGGTGTCTGGGCTCTTGATTGTTGGTGTCTTGGTTCTTGATTGCGACAGATCAGATATCTATACGCCACGGACTTGAGGGATCGCAGCGAATAGTGGCCGACTTTCTGGGGGATACGCAAGTTGCCCAGAATGGGAGCTCAGTTTTGAACCTAAGTTTGTGGCGCCTGGAAACATTCTGTTTTTGTGATGAACGGGCGGTATTCCATCATCGGCAAACTATCGACGACCGGCGCAAAGAACATTGGCTAGAGTATTCAAATCTCTACAGCCCATCCAGCGGAACATCGAACGGCCGCGAACTTTATCTAATCTAGGATTAATGGAAAAGCTCTCCGCAATGGGGAGCCATTCGCAGGCGTGTTGACCCTTTGCCTGCCGGAGAATCCAGAAAACAATCTGCCACTCTTCCGGCGTGATCAAGCGACAGCGACGGTAGTTTTACAGTGCCCGATGTGTCATCTGGTCGGTATAGGATCCTGCCAATCGTGAACGGCGGGGATCTCGAGTGGAGCAATGTGCGATTCTCAAACCCCAGCTCCGAACATGCCGACAGCGTAAATGTCCACCGGGCATCACCTGCCAGTGTAGTCAACGTGGAGTGACTGCGTCGATATCGCTATCGCACGTCGACCTTTTTGATTCGGTCGCTGCCCGACTCCGGAGAGAGGGAGTTGCGCGGATTTGTTTGGTGGATCTTTTGTCTAGTGCGTTGCAGGTCTTTCTTCGCTGCTGATCCGTTTCCAGCGCCGGTCCGGACCATTATTCAGACTGAACACTTCTCCGGCTTCGGCCATCATATCCAACGTTCGAGCGATTGCGACGTCGGCATACTCGAGATTTGTGAATGGGAACGACCCTCTGCGTAGAATGCGTGAACGAATGTCTTCTGGGGACACGGCTTCGTCTGTCTCCATGACCGCAATACGGCAGGCACGGCGCAACCTTTCACCTGAGATACTTGCTCTCCCACGGAGCGCCGTTTTCGTCATGCGATCATTCTGGTTGACCACCTCCTGCACCGGTTGTCGCCGAGCACTCCTAGGCGGTTCTGCACCGAGATCCTTTGTCGCGTGCCGGCCTCCCTGTTTCAACTCGTGTAACAGAAGCTGAAAGCTGCGCCTAAGTTGTCTCAGCGCTGCATCCTGCTCAGATAGTCGACCGAGTTCGCTACGCAAGAGCTTGGTTAGCGAAGCCACAGAGCTGGGAGCGGATTCACTTGGCAAGGAGCCCATAGGTATCATCGAGCGAGTCCTGAGCAATGATTATGGGCTAATTCTTAAGGGTTTTTCGATAACAATGGGATAAACGGTCAGAAATCGCGGACGACCGGACAGCGTCCTTGGATCAACGCACCGTGTACCGGAAGCGTGCTGCACGTGCGCGAGGGAGACAGAATCAGAGTATTTCATCCCAAATAATCCTGCATTAGTTCCAAATGTAAAACTGTTCATCCCAATGTTGTGCGCACTTCAGGCAATGTGGAACATAATCGCGCCTTGGATTCGATCCATGGGACTACCGCTTAATAGGTTGAGAACTGCGTTACCGCAGGAGCACAGTATGGCAGAATACAATTCCCGTGAGGACATTGAGAGAGTCGTCGGATGGGCTCAGGCAGAGCTCGATGCGCTCTCGCTAAAGCGCGCTGCGATTGCCATGCGAGTCAGAGTTATCAGGAGTACCATCGTGGGCCTCGCCGATGTTTTTGGATCCACTCTAACTGATGAAGAGCTGCGCGCTCTGCCTCCTACGCTCCCGGTTCGGCGCACGGCTGATTCCCGTCGAGGACTTACAGAAGCATGTCGTCGGACGTTGATGGCGTCTTCGACACCACTTACAACTCAGGAGCTGTGTCGCAGGATCGAGGAAACACATCCCGAAATATTGGCGCGACAAAAGGAGCCCAGGGTTTCAGTGACGGTTGTGCTGAGACGTCTGGTCGATTACGGCGAGGTGTATGACAACGTCGATGAAAGAAACGCTCGAACCTGGTTATGGATTGGACCTCTCCTGCAGGGTAAGGTGATCGACGATCATCCCCTTTCCCGATGAGTGCGGACCCGTTTGACGTGAGTATCAACCGTGCCCAGTGCGGAGATGCAAAATGCAACCGCTGAGAAGCACCCGTCCGAAACTGTGGAAGTATGTGGGCGACTGTGCGCTCTCTACGGATTTCGGTAGAAGTGTGGAGAGCTGGTGGCGGCATTCTTTCCTCAAATTGGAAGATTATGGTGAACCGGGTGTGATTTACCCACGGTTCGTCACGAAACCCGAAGCACTCGTCCCACAACCAACCGCTTGGCTCGATATTGGAACTATGCGTGCCATGCTATCCGCGTGGGCGCGCCTCCAAGGCTGCCCTGAGCAGCGCGTGTGTGG